>WRLU01000001.1 GCA_009777475.1 Oscillospiraceae bacterium
GATTCGTATAATTATAGTATCGTAAGAACAAAGTCTTTGGCAACCCCTTAGGCACGAAACAGCGATTTTAGGCACGAAACTTTATAGCGGTATGAAAATGCGTGTTTCAAACATAGAGTCATCAAAAAAAGGAAGGCTGTAGAGCCGGCGGCTGAGGGGTAAAACACGATGAAGTGTGCGGATGGCGTTCACACATTGGGCATCACCCACTCATAACTGGCACAATCACTCCTTCCGTCAAATAAAACACGATGCCCCTCCAGAAACTGAAAGCGCGCCGGGCAAGATAAGCTTTCGCGTATAACGCGGTTCATTACACCGGATTGCGGTGCTGCCAATGGAGTATCAATGCCTTTCTCAATTGTTACAAATAACCTGTATTTTCCTTGGCGCAATTCTATTGCTCCGCGTTCACAACGCAATATTTTCACACCCTTATAAGTGGCAAGCCGGTATTCGCGCCCCTCCAGCCAGACAACGCAAATACAGCCCCAAAACCTCAGCCCGTAAAATGGAATATACGCTACCGATGCCATGATGGCGCAGCTTTGCTCAAAATTGTTGCAATGCACCCAGGTGTACTTCTCCGGGAAGGAGCGTCCGCTGTCCGATTCGATATAACCGATACCACCTGAAAAATCCAGCGTTTCGTCGTTTAATGCCACTTTGCCGGAAAGCTCATGCTTCATGCTGATAACGCCGTGGCGGCATTCCATAGGAAAAAACCGAAACGGCCCCATAATGTCGCTTCGGATGGGTGTCAGGTTTTCATATTTAATCTCACCGCTTAGAGTCATCCCCGGGCTTTGTATATCGAGCCTTATGCCGGACGCGGAAAACGCGCTGCTACCGACACGCAAAATATTGCCATTGCAGTATTCAGATAATGGATAAGAGACATTGTACGCTTGATTATCTGCAACAATCTGCACAAATGCACTGTCCCAGGCACGACCGGGGATGAGTGCCAACGATTTGCCGTTTGCCTGATGCTTATAATACCAGCCCTCAAAATATCCACCCATCACCCTTTTCCAACCTCACTCTTCTTAAGCGGCTTTAGAGCCGGGCCACTGATTACATTTCCTTCCGGGTCAAACCGGGAGCCGTGACAGGTGCAGTCCCATGTTTCCTCGTCTAGGCTCCACTTGACAGCACAGCCCATGTGGGTACAGACCGGTTCGACAGCATGGGTCAACCCGGCCAGCAGATTGCCGGCAATATCAGCTGATTCCTTGCAGAAGCTTTTCGCTTGCAGACCCAACTCCCTGTGTTCCAAAGAGAAAACATCTGCAAATTCGTTTTCCTTCTGGATGATCAAATCACTGAGTATATCAGCCGCAGCCATGCCGGAGGTCATTCCCCATTTGTTGAAGCCGGTGGCAATATAGATATTATTTTTAAGCCTCCCGATATACGGAATGCCATCGTGTGTCATGCAATCCTGCGCCGACCACATGAATGCTGCTTGGGCTTGGGGATATAGCCCTTGAGCCTCGCCCAGCAAGCTGTCAAAATGCCGGACGTCACTCTCATGGCCGGTTTTGTGATCGTATGCGCCGAGCAGAACTAACCCGCCATATGGGCGGAAGGAAAATCCTCCGCTGCTTCCATCGAGATAGATGTCCCTCAATGCCCCGGCGTTTTGGAGAGCCAGAACATAAGAACGCTTTTGAAAGATTTTAGCGAACAGGAGCGATGCTTTGTCGATGAATGGATAATGGGAGCAGGAAATAATATGACGCGCCCGGATTTTACCTCTATCTGTAATCATAACGCCGTCCTCAATCCCGGTCGCCTTGGTGTAGGTATAGATTCTGCAGCCTTCCGCCGTCAGGATTTCGCAAATACGGCGAGTGAACTGCAATGGATGAAAATGCGCTTGATTGGAAAATTGTATTGCCCCATCTGTCTTTATGGGAAGCTCTGTTGGATGTGCAAAGAGCACCGGCATCCCCAGCTTTTGCACAGCACGGACCTCCTCCTCAATCAGCTGTGTTTCATCTGTTGAATAAACCCAAGCATTGCAAGGCGTAAACGCACAGTCAATTTTTTCGCGTTCAATGATTTCCTTATACTGCCGGATGGCGTTTTCATTGGCCAAAAGATATTGTTTTGCTCGTTCTTGCCCCAGCTCTTTGAGCAGCTTTGCGTAGATCAACCCATGCTGGGATGTGATTTTCGCAGTCGTGGTTGCGGTCACGCCGCTACAAATCTCGTTTGCATCAATGACGACAATATCCCGCAAGCCTTTTTGATGCAGCATATACGCGCATAACAGGCCGCAAAGCCCTGCGCCGACAACAACAGCCTCCGCTTGTGAATCACCCGGCATTAGGGTGGATTCGGGCATAGCTTCTTGTTGCCATACAGATTTATGATTCATGCCGCAGCCTCCCACAGCATAGAAAACATCAGCGCGATGCCGCCAATCCGTATCTTGTCAGACATTCAGATCAACCTCTTTCAAAGTGTAATTGCATCTACTCAACCCTCCTCCTTATTTCTCTCCCTTGGCATAAAGCAAGGCTAAAATTCACCTGCTGAAGGAGGGGGAAACAAAGGGATACTGAGTAGTTACCCATAATGATTAATAGTGTTCCCGAAAATGCAAAATTTAACAGGGGGCTTTCGTTGTTGTCGCATTTCTCTCTTGCTGCTTTGCCAATAATGATATATACACAACATAAATAACGCGCAAAAACGTAGCAATAAAGCCAATGCTTTTGCGCGGATTTTTTTACAATTTTACAATATAGGTTATTTGTATATTTTTTGCATACCTATGCCGAATCGATTTCCCGTCATTTCCTTGAAGCCAAACCGGGAATAGAAGGTTTCCCTGCCTTGGGTGCAAAACAGACCCAGAGTTACCCATTCGCCCTCCGCGACATAGCGGAGGGTTTTCTCCATAATTTCGTTTACCAGCATAGTCCCGATTCCCCTTTGCCTATATGCAGGGTCTACCAGCAAATCGTATAAAATAAAAGCGAAAACCCCATCGCCAACAACACGTGCCATCCCCACAGTCCGGGCTTCTTCTATTGCCGACAGCCCAAACAGGGAGTTTTTCAGGGCAAGCTCAACGGCGTTCCTGTTAAGTGCCTCCATTCCGCACTCGGAACGCAGGGAGGCAAAGCTTTCAGGCTTTATTCCATCGCAAATAACAATGTTGCTCAATTTTAACCCCCTCTTTTTTCGGGAAGAGTCAGCAGCAGCCTGGCACTCATAGGCTCTAATGTTACTTCAACTACCTGATTGCGCCGGCGGCACATATGGTCTGATAAAATATCCACAGGCGCACGCCCTCCATGCCAATCAGCACGTATGGTACGCCTGACGTTACCTCGGTTGACACAAAGCAGAGCGCGTGAATTTCCGAATGTCCTGAAAAAGCACAAAAGCTCGTTATCTGCGTGTAAATACTGGATATCGCCCGATTGCAATGCCTGTGAAATATTGCGTGCCTTGCCTAGACGTAGGTACCAGTCTAAAAGCTCTTTGTTCTCTGACCCCCAGGGGTATGTCCGGCGGTTGAATGGGTCCTCAAACCCTTCCAGGCCTACCTCGTCCCCATATAAAATACAGGGTGATCCGGGGAAGGCGTACAAAACCGCACTTGCCATTTTCAGCCGCTTAATAGCAATGTCATACTGCCTCGGGCTGAGGGTACAGATACTCCGTTCCTCCTTGGAAAGTTCCCAGCTGTCACTGTCCGCACCTAAAACAGTCAGGATACGAGGGGTATCGTGGGTGCCTAAGGTGTTCATCAGGCTGAAATAAGCATCCCGAGGGTAGTTTTCGCGCAAACGTTCCATATCATCACGGAATCCTTCTGCCCTACCGCCTAATATATATGCAAGTAAGCTGTTTCTGAATGGATAGTTCATTACACCGTCTAACTCATGTCCCAGCAAATAGCGGCGGCGGGTGCTGTATGCAATTTTGTTTGAAGCATCCTCCCAAACCTCACCAATAATCACGGCATCATCTTTTTCCTGGCGTGCGGCCTCCCGCAGTTCTTCGATAAAATCGTCAGGCATCTCATCGGCAACATCGAGCCGCCAGGCCGATGCTCCCGCTTTAAGCCAACGCCGGACAACCGAGCTGGGTGAACGATAAATGAAATCCCGGTAACTTTCACTGCCCTCGTTGACATCGGGCAGGGTATAAATACCCCACCATGAGCTGTATTCCTCCGGCCAGCTGATGAAATTATACCATTCATAATAGGGCGAGTCCTTGGACTGATAAGCTCCTGGTAATTCATATGTACCTCTGCCGTTAAAATATACGCTGTCAAAACCGGTGTGATTGAAAACACCGTCTAGCATAATTTTCATTCCTAGCTCGGCAGCACTGGCGCAAAGCTCTTCAAACTCCTCTTGTGTTCCGAACATCGGATCTATGCGAGTATAACAGGCCGTGTCGTAACGATGGTTGGACGCTGCCTCAAAGATGGGAGAAAAATAAATAGTTCTCACTCCAAGGCTATGTATATACGAGAGCTTCTCCAGCACACCGGCGATGCTTCCACCGAAAAAATCACAATTTTTAACCTCGCCGTTTTCGTCAGGACGAAACTCAGGGCAACTCCCCCAATCACGGTGAACCCTTCGGACCCCCACCATACCATCAGGTGACGGAATCTTGGTACGTCTGAAACGGTCTGGGAAAATGTGATAGGTTATCCCTTTACCATACCAATCTGGTATTGGTGTGCCTCCGGGGTCAGTAACTGTCAGTTGAAAAGGAGCCGGCTCCCCGCTGCCCTGTCTGCCCTCTCCGAAGGGAAGGTGTTCGGGGTTGTGGAAGATACCGCTTGCCCCTGAGGTTGTAGTATATCGGAACCAGTACCAAATAGGACCTAACATCCCCGAGGTGTCCAACACCCCGCTGTAACGGTCGGCATCTAGCTCTAAACCGTCCCAATGGAGCTTTTGCTCAAAGTCATGGGAGGCAAACTCATCTGAAACACACAAAAAAACATCCAGCCAGGATAGCCGGCGCGGCGGGGTTAGAGTGAAGGCTACCTGCTGTCCGGCTTTTACTGCGCCGAAGGGCGTCTTGTGTGCGGGGCTGCGAGAAGCAAAAATCATAGTCAATGAACCTCCCTGAGAAAACAACCGTGCTTTTTAACACGCTAGTAATATATAATACGGAAGCATTGTAGCATATGGGAACTAGAAAAGCAATTATAAATTTCACCGGGCTGTGCAGGGCAAGAGCATTTACTTTTCAAACAACAGTAGCGCAAGGAAGTTTTGGTCACGAGCGGCTTTCATCATTTTTCTGCGGACACTGAAACCCTTGGTTGCAATTTTTTTCAAGACGGCAAGGGCGATTTTTCGCAGGACATTGAAATTGAGCCTCAAGTTATCTTTCCTTGCTCTTGCGTCATCCTCTCGGAACACCACATCTAACATCCAATCCATACGCGCTATACCTCCTACTACCTTCTACTGCCTACTCGCGAACAATCTACGACCGCCCCACTAACCCGGGCTTGCCCCCGCGCTCCCTGCTACCGCAGGCTCGCCAGCGGGGGCGGCTCCCGGCGAGGGGCGGGGAACCACTAGAACAAGCCTCCGCCTGCACCTCTCATCATACCGCCGCCGCCAAACTTGTCAAAGTGGGTCTGCGCCTTCGAAGTAGCCTTTGACAAGCCCGGCTCATAGCGGCGGTCACATCCCTGCCTGTGCAGAACGCACGGAAAGGAGGTGCCAACATGGATACCTACAGGAACCTAAGACACATCATCTTTGAGCGGGATAGCTACACCTGCATCCTCTGCGAAAATGCGGCCACCGACTGCCGACGTGGGGTGGAATGAAAACGGTATTGACAAAGCTGCCCTGTCGGTGTACAATGCACTCTGGAGTCTGCCGAAGGCAGAATAAGAGGAGTGATTACCATTTGCTGAAGGTCAAGCACTTAACATTCACATACGGCATCGGCACCCCTTTTGCCAAAACAGCTCTTGATGATATATCCCTTACCATTGAGCCGGGGCAATATTTAGGCATTATCGGGCCTACAGGTTCAGGCAAGTCAACCCTTATCAAGCACCTTAACGGCATTATTAAGCCCCAGACCGGCAATGTTTTTTTAGATGGCAAGGATATTTGGAGCAAGGATGTTAAAATGAACCGGGTAAGATTCCGGGTCGGGCTTGTGTTCCAATACCCCGAATATCAGCTTTTTGAAGAAACAGTGAGAAAGGACATTGCATTCGGGCCTAAGTCAATGGGTCTTAGCGAGCAAGAGATTGCCGAGCGTGTTAGCCAGGCGTTGGAGTTTGTAGGGCTTACGCCTGATTTAGCGGATTCTTCACCATTTGATCTCTCCGGAGGGCAGAAGCGCAGGGTCGCGATTGCGGGAGTAATCGCCATGCACCCTGAGTTTCTGGTTTTAGACGAGCCTACCGCCGGCCTTGACCCTGCCGGCAGAACGGACATTCTTAACCGAATTTCTCAATACCGCAAAAAAACAGGCGGAGCTGTTGTTTTGGTCACACACTCCATGGAAGATATTGCCCGCACAGTTGACTCTATATTAGTTCTTTCACGTGCTAAAACCGCCCTCTCCGGAGCTCCAAGTGAAATATTCGGCAATCGCAAGGCCTTGCAGGAGATCGGTTTGGATGTTCCTGCCGTTACCCGGGTTCTTTTGTATTTACGCGATATGGGATTGGATATTGATACCTCGGGGCATACCGTTGAGCAAGCAGTGAAAATTTTAAAAAACTATTCCAAGGGAGGCATTCCGGTTGCTTTCTGATATTACTCTCGGGCAGTTTTTTCCTGGAAAATCTGTCATCCACCGGCTTGATCCCCGCTTCAAGCTGATTTTCCTGCTTGCATACATTACAGTTATGCTTTTATGCTCTAGCCTGCTGTCTTATGGGATTATGCTCGGTTTTTTGAGCTTTGCGACTGCCCTTTCCCGGATTTCGGTAATAACTATGATGCGGGGATTGCGCCCCATGATTTTCATCATCATACTGACTGCTGTGCTGAGTATTTTCTACACAGCAGGACAGGAGGTGGCCTCATTTTGGATTCTTAAAATCACCCAAGAGGGGCTTTGGCGGGCTTTGTTTATGGTTTTGCGCCTGATTATGTTGATTTCCGGTACATTTTTGCTTACCTATACAACTAGCCCTATCATGCTGACAGATGCGCTCTCACGTATTATGTCGCCCCTTGCCAAGCTTAAAGTCCCGGTACACGAGTTATCCATGATGATGACTATAGCCCTGCGGTTTATTCCTACCATCATTGAGGAAACCGAAAAAATCATGTCGGCCCAAAAGGCTCGCGGGGCAGATTTTAACTCGGGAAGTCTGCTAAGCCGTGCAAAATCCCTCATTCCATTGCTTGTGCCGCTCTTTTTCAGCGCATTCAGGAGAGCCGATGAATTGGCGGGTGCCATGGAGTGCCGCTGTTATCATGGCGGCGAGGGACGTACACGGATGAAGCAGCTTCATTTGACACCATTAGACGGCTTAGCCGGGGTGTTTTGCCTAGTTGTATTTTCCGGTGCGGCTGTATTAGGTATATTTGGGGTGTAGTTATGCAAAACATTGCCTTGCGGCTCTCTTTTAACGGCACAAGGTATCATGGCTGGCAAATTCAAAAGAATACCCATACTGTGTGCGGTACTGTTACGGTTGCGCTGGAAAAAACCTTGGGTCATCCGGTTATTTTGCATGGCTGCGGAAGGACGGATGCCGGTGTACACGCAAAGACATATCTCTCCAACTTCAAGAGTGATACCCGCATACCGGTTGACCGCTTACCCTATGCCGTCAACAGTCGGCTTCCCCCGGACATAGCGATAACTAGCGCGGCTTTGGTTTCGGATGAATTTAACGCAATAAGCTGCTGCACCGGGAAGGAGTACACCTATTATCTCTACCAATCGGCACACGACGACCCCTTTTTATACCAAAGGGCATTGAGGTACCCTTATCCCCTGAATGTGCCAAAAATGCAAGAGGCTGCCAAAATCTTCACCGGTAAACATGATTTTTCCTGTGTTCGTACCCAAGGCTCCCCGGTGAAAAGCACGGTACGCACCCTGTTTGAGTTTGAAATCAGCCGTACAGAAAACTCCATGACAGCGTTCCGTATGAGGGCAGACGGCTTTTTGTACAATATGGCGCGCACTCTTATGGGTACGATGCTGTATGTCAATGAAGGTAAAATTAACGATATTGCCGCTTTGATTGCCTCAGGCGAACGCTCACGCGCCGGACCTGTTGTCCCTGCCTATGGATTGTATATGACAGCTGCTGACTATAATGAGCTTGGAGTATAAGGAGTTTTTGTTTTATGGAAAGAGATTCACGGCAAAGCAGGCACAAAAAAAAGAAAAAAACCAAACCCGGAAAGCTTCAGACAATTTTATCTGTTGTTATGGCGGCTCTGTTTTTGTTCGCCTGCTTAGTGTTCTTTGCTTTTCGCGATGAGATAGATTCATCAAGCCTGGACTCTCTCTTGAGTACATTTAACTTCAGAACAACTACAACTGAGTCTGAGGTTTTTCACTTTGATCCGGGTCAAAAAAATCGGTATGAACTCTGCGCTGGAGGACTTGCCGTGCTCTCTCCTGAAAGACTAGCGTTTTACGGCAATAACGGCTATGAAAAGTATTCGCGGGCAGTTTCCTATGAAACCCCCGCGCTTACCTCCTCCGGCAATCGGATAATCGCCTATGACCGTACAGGAGAGGGGGCAATTATAGCAGGAGGCGGCGGTATAGAAAGGGAATTTGACTCTCCGGTGTTTACTGCAACAGGGAATAGCAGAGGTCAGTATGTTCTGGTAACAAAAGAGCCTGGATACCGAGCTACGGCTACTGTCTACAACAAAAAAAACAACCCGACTTATACCTGGCGTTCCTCTAGCTACATAACAGCCGCAGGGCTGTCTCCATCATCAACGCGCCTGGTGACAGCCGGAATAAGATATGAAGAGACAATGAACACTAAACTGACATTTTTAGACACCGGAAAAGAGGATCCGATAGAAGAAATAATCCTGACAGATACGTTGGTTTTGGCTGTTTATTTTCCTGACAATTCTCGTGTTTGCATTATTTCTGAAAATTGTGTATACTTCTATACGGACACTGGCATTCCGATAGGCGAATACAGTCTTGACCAACTGCCCTTATTGAGGTTTTTCCCAACCTCGGAGGTGCTGTTGCTCCAAACCGGACGCCATGAGACCGGATACTACAGCAAAGTTATCGCCTTGGGGTACGATGGAAATGAGCGTGGTGTTTTGTCCTTTGAGGAAGCTCCGGCGGCACTATCTGCGGGCGGTAAATTCTTTTCAGTGTTAAGGGAAGGTCGCCTTGACCGCTATGTTTTGCCGAGTACTTTTACTAATGATAAGCAGCATGAGGATCTTTCTGCAAAGGGAGTTATCCAACAGGATGACGGTTCGGCACTTTTGCTGTATGAGGATTACGCACGCTGGGCTAAATGGGGATAGTCCCCAGTAAGGAGGAATTAAAATGGCAATACTACTTGATCTGTTGATTCTGTTAATTTTAGGTTTCTGTATTTGGAATGGCAGCCGCAAGGGACTGTTTCTATCTGTAGCCGGAATAGTTATAGTCCTGCTGTCTTCGGTTATCGCCGGGCGAATAGCGGGGGCTTGCGCTGAGCAGGTATCCCAGAGCATATACCCTATTATGCGTTTTGTAGCCGAAGATGCCATTGACGATGCCACGAAAGGCAAGGGCCACTTGGGCGAAATCACCGATGGAGATATTTTGGAAGAGATTGCCCGGGAAACCTACAGCAAGCTTGGAATACATCCTAAGGAAGCGGATAAACTTGTAGAGAAGGCTGAAAACGCAAGACAGCGCGCCGAAACAAAGATACAGGATGCTATTGCCCAGCCGGTATTGTATTCCTTTTCATATATGATTTTATGCGTTTTTGCCTTTTTATTTTCCATGGTCGGACTGACCCTGCTCATGCACTTGATTTCAACGATATTTAAGTTGCCTGTAGTAAGATCCCTAGATAAGGCAGGCGGGCTTATAGCCGGAGCGATTTACGGAATACTTATCGTTTCTGCCATTGGCTGGGCAGCTCGTTTTTTAGGCATCGCTGGGATTTCCGTCGTTCTTGATAAAACATTCCTTCTAAAGGCTTTTGTAAATGTCAATCCCCTGTCGTGGGTTTTGGGATTTTAAGCACCTAAGGGGAGCAAAAGATAACGTCTGGTTGTTAAAGAAGGTTGATTAGTTTGAATTTGCCGAATTTATTGTCACTTATGCGATTGAGTATGGTACCGTTAGTTCCGGTGTTCTACTTTTCGGATTTACCCTATCGTCATCTGTGGGCCGCCGGGGTGTATGGGGCCGCTTCCCTTACCGATGTGCTGGATGGTATCATTGCCCGGAAATGCAACATGATTACTCGTCTGGGACGGGTGCTTGATCCGCTGGCAGATAAATGCATGTCATTTTGCGTTCTGATTTGCATCATCATTGGGATTGATGAGCCTGTGCTTTGGTGGGCAGCAGTGGTGTTTTTCTGCAAAGAGTCCTTGATGGGAGTGGGTGCATTGGTGCAGTACAAGAAATTCGATGATGTCCCCCCCTCAAATCTAATAGGCAAAATTTCTACTATTTTCTTCTTTGCGGTGTCATTTTTGCTTCTGATTATACCCGAATTTGTTCCAGGGTTACCGCGTCCGGCAGTAATTACGGCACTATCTGCCGCAATCGCTTTGAATTTAATAGCCTTCTGCCGATATCTGACGCTATTTTCAGCAAGCACAAAAAAAGCCTGTAAAACCCGAAAGGACTGATTGTAATTGAATCCACCGATATGCTCCCGCTGTAAAAAGAATATAGCGATAGTTTTTATTGCAAAGATTGAAAACGGAAAAAGCTCCAACGAAGGGCTTTGCCTTAAATGCGCCCGCGAAATGGGGATACAGCCCATGGGGGATATTATAAAGCGAATGGGTATCAATGAAGAGGATATTGATGCCATGGCTGAAGAAATGCTCTCATCGTTAGGATCGGGTGAGGAGCTGCAGGACCTAATTTTAGACCCTCCGGAGGGTGACGATCCCCTTGATGATGAGGGTAAAACCGCCACATTTCCCTTTCTCTCGCGCATTTTCGGCAGTATAACCGGTGACAACAACGAACCTCCTGCTTCGCCGCCTGCCTTTACGCCCGGCAGAAAACCGAGGGAAGAGCAGCGTCAGGCCCGGCAGAACGGAAGGAATGGTATATCCAAGCGTAACTTAGAAAAATTCTGCATCTCCATGACTAAAAAAGCCCAAGAGAGTAAGATCGACGAAATTGTAGGCAGATCAAGTGAAATACAGCGAGTCATTCAGATTTTAAACCGCCGTCAAAAAAATAACCCTTGCCTGATAGGCGAGCCGGGGGTAGGAAAAACCGCTATTGCCGAAGGGCTGGCACAGCGTATCGCCGATAAAGACGTACCCTACAAGCTACAAAGCAAGGAGGTTCATTTGCTCGACCTGACAGCCATAGTTGCCGGAACTCAGTTCAGAGGGCAGTTTGAAAGCCGGATGAAGGGGCTTATTGAGGAAATCCGCAAATTAGGCAACATAATCCTTGTAATAGATGAGGTGCACAATTTGGTTGGGGCGGGGGATGCCGAAGGCTCCATGAATGCTGCTAACATTCTAAAACCGGCGTTGAGCCGTGGGGAAATTCAGGTTATAGGAGCCACCACATTTGCCGAATACCGTAAACATATAGAAAAAGATGCTGCCCTAGAGCGCCGGTTTCAGCCGGTTACCGTTGAGGAGCCATCTATAGATGAGACAGTAACTATACTGACAGGAATTTCAAAATACTACGAGATGTTCCATGGGGTTCGTATTCCCCCCGAGATAGCTCGTCAGGCAGTAATTCTTTCGGAAAGATATGTGACTGATCGTTTTCTGCCCGACAAAGCCATTGATTTAATTGATGAGGCATGCTCCGATGTCAACCTCAAAAATCCATCAATACACCAAAAAGAGATTTTACAGACAGAGCTGGAGGGCATTAAAAAGGATCGTGAGGCTCTTTCTGCGGCGACCACGCAGGAGGATTACGAAAAATCAGCTCGCCTGAAAAGCCGTGAAGCGCAGATAGAAGCGCAGATTTCGAGCCTTGGCGAGAAGGATCTGCCCGAACTTTCTGTGGAAAATTTAGCAAGCACTATAGAGCAGTGGACAAAAATCCCTGCCACCCGTATCAGTGAGCGGGAATTTGAACGGCTGGCACTCTTAGAAAACCGGTTGAAGGAACGAGTTGTGGGTCAAAATGAAGCTGTGAGTGCTGTGTCACGAGCTATCAAGCGGGCGCGCGTGGGTGTTTCCGGTAAACGCAGGCCCGTCTCGTTTATATTCACCGGACCTACCGGAGTGGGCAAAACCGAGTTAGTTAAATGTCTGGCATCAGATCTATTTGACTGCCCTGAATCGTTGGTTCGTCTGGATATGTCTGAGTTTATGGAAAAGCACTCTGTTTCGCGTATTATCGGCACCCCACCCGGATATGTGGGCTATGATGAGGCGGGGCAGCTGACTGAGAAGGTGCGCCGCAAGCCTTATTGCGTAATTTTGTTTGATGAGATTGAAAAGGCACACCCCGATGTGATGAACGTGCTTTTGCAAATCCTTGACGATGGGTACATCACGGATGCTCACGGCCGCAAGGTCAACTTTGAAAACACCGTTATAATAATGACCTCCAATGCCGGGAGCGATAAAACATCAGCTCCAGTAGGCTTCAACCACTCACTGACAGAGCTTTCAAAGGAGAAGGCAATGAAGGCACTGTCAGATTTCCTTCGTCCTGAATTCATCAACCGGGTTGACGAGGTAATCTCATTCAATCAGCTTTCACATGATGACTTTAAGAAAATCGCGGATATTATGCTCAAAGAGCTTACCGGCTCATTGCTCTCCCAGGAGCTTCACTTTACCTGGGATGAGGATTTAATAGCACTGTTAGCTGAAAAATCCTTTACAATAAAATACGGTGCACGCAATCTGCGCCGACTTATTCAAAGGGAGATAGAGGATGCTATTGCCGGATTAGTCATAGAAAGCTACAAAAATCCGCCTACTCACCTCAAGGCTGTTGGTAAAGACGGTAAAATTGCGGTAGTAGGAAGCTAACGCACCGGGGGAGTGAAAAATCTCTGTATCACTTTGTGCAAGGATACAATTAGCAGTGCCGCCAGCCCGGTGTTTACCCCCGCCTTAATAAGATTGAAGGGGATAATCCCAGGGAGCAAGAGATCTGCAACTGCCTTTCGTGGCAGCCCCATAAAAATAGGTGTTATTATCAGATTTGCAGGAATCATAGCTCCTGCGCTGAAAAGCGTGGCAACTAACCCAGACAGAGCGGCAGCAGAATGATTTTTACGGATCCGGTATATGCAACGCCATGACACCAGCAGCGTGCCTGTGGAAATCATGTGCATAACAAATCCGTAGAATCCGCTTCCCTCCGGCATAATAGACTGCAGCACAGAAACCACAAACAGCACAGATAGCCCAGAGGGTATTCCGAACATGGCCGTTGCCAATAAGACAGGGATATCTGAAAACTCCATTCTGAGAAAGGGTGCGGCGGCAATTATGGGGAAATTAAACATGGTAAGTAATATCCCGATAGCGGCAAGCATTGCCTGTACAGACAGTGCGCGGACAGGGAATATGCTGTTTTTCATTAAAAATCGTCCCTTTCTTTTTCGGGAGTACACAAAAAATGCACCCCTAAATTTCGGGACGCAAAGAGAGGGTGACATGATAAAGTATTTGTCTTCTCTCGTCCGGACTGTAACCGTCGGCACCGGAATCTCACCGGACTCAGCTTTTGGCTCGCGGGCTTGTGCGTCTCAAACGCCATCACCGCCGGTGGGGAATTTCACCCCGCCCCGAAGAATATAGTGGCAGTATACTACAGCAAAAAGCTTTTGTCAAGGGGGAGTTCTATGTTTATTTTTGATGCCCATTGCGATACACTGTCTGCAAATTTGGATTTATCACGCAACAAAGGGCATTTTGATATTGAGCGGGCAATTAAGCGAGGTCCTGGAGCTCAGATACTTGCCGCTTTTGGCAGAAACCAGCTAGGCCAGCTGGACCGATTGCGGCAGTATCCGGCATCAGCCGGCACCGCACCAAATGAGCTTTATCTTCTGGGTGCAATAGAGGGCGGTGATGAAATTGCCTCGGTAAAGGATTTAGAGCCCTTTATCAAACGGGACATTGTTTTTTTCGGATTAACCTGGAACCATGACAATCTTCTAGCCGGAGGCTGCTTTGGTTCGGGTGGCGGTTTAACCCCTCTGGGAAAAGAGGCGGTATCTTTTTTGGAGAGGTCCGGCGTAATAATTGATCTAGCACACGCCTCCAAGCAGACTTTTTGGGATGTTTTAGAGCTTGCAAAAAAGCCGGTGGCCGTAACTCATGCTTGCTGTCATGCCCTATGCCCCCATCCCCGAAATCTTGATGACAGCCAAATGCGGGCACTGCGTGATTGCAATGGGGTATTGGGGATTACCTTCTACCCGGCTTTTCTCAACCAAAATCATCCAAATAAACCAACAGATATTTCTCATGTAGCCCGGCACATTGAATACGCCATTGAGATTATGGGTACGGACAGCGTAGGCTTAGGCAGTGACTTTGATGGCTGTGAGGTTCTCCCCATTGGATTGGAGGGGGTGCAGGATGTTCCCGGGCTTTTGTACGCCTTGGATGTTGACCAGGGCATACGCGAAAAAGTTGCCGGGAGGAATTTTCTTGACCTTATGCAAAGGAGAGGATACATTCTTCGGCATTGAACCGCCCCCAGTTAATAGGGTCCCTCTTGCTGGTATGCCTGAAAAAATAGGAGGGCATAAAAAAATTTCACCAAAACCGCTAAAGTATTCCCCACCGTGATACGATAGTAGTTGTAAGGCAAGAAAATTGCCTGAATAAATACGAAGACCCCGGGTACAGAGCTCAGGGTGATTCAAAAAAAAGGAAGTGCATTCCCATGAAAAAACTAACTTTACTCTGTTTGCTAATCGCCGCAGCGTTCACGTTCGCAACGAACGCCCTAGCCGCCCCAAAAAACCCATTTCCCCAAACCGTTACCCAAGCGGACGGTACAGAAATTACCATCACTGAGCATGGTGATGAATTTTTCAGTTGGGCAGAGGACGAAAACGGCAATGTGATTGCTTATGATGAGGGAAGTGAAAACTGGGCTTATGCAGAGATTACCAAAGATGAAATCGTTCCCTCAGATGAAACAGTAGGCAAAGAAAAATGGTGGAAGATTTTCGGAAAGAGGAAAACACAGCGGAAAGACTTAGAACCTCTTTTTGAAAAAGTAGACCGTTCGGCAAATATGTCATGGGTAGAGCCTGAAATGAAATCCGATGAACAATACGATAATGATGAGTCGGACACAGGCTTAGATTCAGATGACTTTGAGCTTGAATGGGAGAGTACCATAAGACCTGCTGCCCACACAAAAAACCGCCAACCATTGTTGGTAATGCAGCTTGAGTACAACGATGTGCAGTTTAGCACCACAATGGAAGAGTGGTCAAATACGTTCTTCGGGACAACAGGCAAAACCGTAAACACATACTATGCAGAAAATTCCGGCGACTTTAACCTTCAATTTACCAAGCCAAACTTCACCCAAGCCGATGGTTTTACGATTGAAAATCCAACCGCTAACGTTTCTCACCTCACAATACAAAATGGGATTGTTAGGGTTAGGTTGCCTAAAAATATACCAACAGATATGTCAGGCGACCCTTTAGATCCTTTTTCAGCTCCATATCACGATTTTTCGCAGGATATTAGGCGTGCCTTTGATGCGGCTAAACAATACGTTGATTTTTCTTCTGTGTCCGTAACGCCATCAAACCGCGTATTCAGCGAAGAGCTTAATGTCTACGCCGTGCTGGCGGGCAATACAAGCCCGGGATACGCATCTAAATCAAATACTACACATGAAGGAAAAGAAAAAACGATTTCGATTGAATATTTTGACTCTTTGCGGACACTGCGAAGCTTCGGCACTTCACAAGAGGCTCATCCGTTGGGGGTAATCACCCATGAATTGGCTCACGTTTTAGGTGCGGGAGATTTATACGATTATAATAGCCTCTCAGATGGGACAGGGGGATACAGCCTAATGTCTGCAGGCTCTTGGGGTAAAATATCGGGTGAAATAGATGGTACAACCCCAGTTCATCTTGATGCTTGGACAAAAACACACCTAGGGTTCTGTGACACAACCACTGTTTTTCCCGGACAGTCTTACACAGAAAACCTTAACAGTATTGAAAATGGCTATAACAATTTGAGGGTTGTCAACAATTTTGCTGCCCAAACACAATATTTCTTAGCAGAAAACAGGCAGCAAACGGGCTTCGACAGGGGTTTATCGGCTTGGAGCAGTAATAGCGGAATACTTATTTACCATGTAGACGAATCCCTTTATAACTCAGGAAATAACAACTACAACCACAAATTTGTTGCCATAGAACGAATCAATCGCTGGCAAAGCGGTGTAAATCCGTTTTACGATACATCCGCATCCGACAGAACCCATTTTGGGGCTGACACAGTCCCGAATTCCAATTTCCACACAAGCGGGCATGGCGGCTTGGCACCCGCTCCCGGGACGGATTGTCATCCGCAAACACGAGTAAGCGGTATTCAAATCACCGTAAACAGCGAGAGCGGGCATACGATGCAGGTTGGAGCGGAGGTTGCTCCTCCGCCGGATGGTGTCAAAGATTGGAATGATCACCCTGGGATTCTGCAAATTGCGGCAGGAGGTAGTCACTCGCTGGCAATTAAAACGGACGGAAGCTTGTGGGCTTGGGGGAATAACGCCAATGGGCAGCTTGGCGATGGAACAACCATTTCCAAGTTCGAACCGGTACAGATAGGAACAGAATCCAATTGGAGTATGGTATCAGCAGGTGGAGATTACTCTATGGCGATTAAAACAGACGGTACTCTATGGGCTTGGGGTAACCGGGCTCGAGGTCAGCTTGGCGATGGCTCAACAACAGGCCGCATGACAGAACCCCACCAAATCGGAACAGACACCGATTGGGTTAGTATATCCGTGGGTTCCTCGCATACAATGGCAATTAAAGCTGACAGTAGTCTGTGGGCTTGGGGGGATAACGACCAAGGCCGCCTTGGAGATAGCACATCAGCCCACCGAAGCACCCCGACACAAATCGGAGACGACACCAACTGGGGTATGGTATCAGCAGGATCTCAACATACAACAGCTCTTAAAACTGATGGCACTTTGTGGGCATGGGGATTTAATAGCTACGGACAGCTCGGCGGAGCGACAACCGGAACATCCAGCTACATCCCTCTGCAAATTGGAACAGACACCGACTGGACTGCTATTTCTTCAACAGCAGGAAGCCACTCGTTGGCACTTAAAGCTAACGGTACTTTGTGGGCGTGGGGCAGAAATTCTCAAGGTCAGCTTGGAGATGGCTCGACAGTAGATAAGCACGAGCCAACACAAATAACCACTGAAACAGATTGGAGAAGTATAACCGCCGGCAGTATTCATTCAGCAGCCATTAAGCTTGACGGTACTCTATGGGCTTGGGGGTATAATAGCTACGGAACACTTGGAGACGGCACATCAACCAACCGAAACAACCCAACACCAATCGGAACAGATACAACCTGGGTCAGTCTTGCAGCAGACAGTCATACAATGGCGATTAAAGCCGATGGAAGTCTTTGGACTTGGGGTCGTAACGGTAACGGTCGCCTTGGGGATGGCACAAGCGTTGATAAACTTGAACCCATACAAATTTGGCCCACCAGCACAACGCCTATAATCACTTCCCCCACGCCGTCCCCCGGTACGCCCTCCCCCTCACCTGACACAACAACCCCCACACCCACGCCCTCCCCCGGCACGTCAACGCCTACTCCAACGCCGTCTCCCGCAACAACCGATGACTGCTGCATTGACTACGGCAACCCATCCGCTGACATCATTGTCTCCGCCAACGACGGAGCGGAACAGTCCATCAACCTCAGCAAAGAGACCCTCGACTTGGACGGATTTGTCCCTGCTGAGTTTGACATTGGCAACGGCAAGGGTTACAAGGCTGTAAAGGCTGACACATTCGGCGACAAAAAATTCCCCAAACTGCTCAGTAAAGGCTTGACGTTAAAGCTCAAGGATGCAGGCGGGACAGAAGTAACCTTCCCGGCAATCAACCCACGGCCTAAGCCTAAGTTTTCCGTCAACTATGAACTTGCAGCATCAGGAGGGGATTTTGGGCAGTGGGTTTTGACTGAGAAAAATGGTACAACGGCAGTGAAAAACAACATACAAATCGGCATTGCCGGACCAAATGCCAAGGGCGTTGAAAATAAAGGCAAAACGGTGGATACCAACGGCTGGGGCAAATTCTACACAGACGGCGGCATTTGTGTCAAGCCAATCGGTGAAAAAAACGGCAAACCTGCCGTTGTGAAAACCACTTACTTTTTCAGGCAAGAGCCGAGTAATGACGGTGGATTTACACCGGGAAGCCTCCCCAAGAAAATCAACGCAACGAGTCAGCAAAAACCGCCTAAGTATAAGCTTGGTTCAAATAAAGCCAAAGCGGATAATACCTACGTCAACGGCGTGCAGTATGCCAAAAAAGCAGAGTTTACGCTAGTTGCAGGTGATCAGGTTTGGCATGGGGCAACGGCTAAGAAAGCGGCGAGTGCGAAGCAGACGGTGGGGTAGCAGGGCAATTATTGCATTAAAACAACGGAGCACCTAAGATGGGAGTTCCGTTGTTTTTAAAAGTTTTTCAAAAAACACTCATCAAAACGCCGATAAGTGACTCCCACAAAAGCAACCTACCTACTATACCCCCCGAAAAAATTCACAAAAGGGGGTTGACAAGCAGGGAAGATTGTCGTATAATGAAGATTATAATGTGGCATATATTATATGAAAGGGGATAATACAATGGACATAAAAAGGGAGATTCAAGACGCACGAGATGAGCTCTTGAATCAGATGGATGTCGTTTTTGAAAAACTCATAGAACAAGTGGTTTGCGGTGTTAAAACCAACGAAATTAGAGGGTCAAAGGGTTTTGAAAGGGAATATCGCCTGACAAGCAATCCTTCGATATTCAAAGGAAAAAAACCAATACACATGACAATAAAAGGCGAACAAATAGAGGTTAGCACGTGGAAAGCAGTTGTTTCTGAAATTATGAAGCATTGCAACGCTGATGTCGAAAAACACGTCGAGCTTATGAATTTGCGTGGGAAAATTTCAGGTAAAAAGAGAGCAATTTTGGCCAAAAACGACAACGGCATGCGTGGTCCGATTAAAATTGATGAAAATCTATATCTTGAAGCACATTACGATACGGAGTCATTGCTGCGAACGGTTTTGACTCGCGTTCTTGATGTTGTCGGGTATGATTATAGCGGCATAACGATTAAGACGAGGGCAAATTGATAATGAGAATTGACAATGAAAAAAGACTCGCATATCTTGATGATGTGCAGTACAAAGAAATTTTCGGTGTATCAAAATTAACATTTGATGCGATGCTCGCGGAACTTGAAAAAGCCAATCTAAACTAGAGGTTAAAAGGTGGGCGAAAAGCAACGAAAATTACCATACTTGACCGTTTGTCCGGCTCCGGCGATTGCGTTCACAAAACCCCTATGATTTTAGTTGCAATTTTATTGCAGTCCTCAATCGTACAAGTAAAAACATTTTCTCCTAACGCCTCTAAAAATACCTCGTAAATTTTCTTTCCCAAAAAATTAGTTGAATGACTATTTTTACTTTCTAAAAAAGATAGCAGTTCATTCACTTCAAAGCTGTACTCATCTTTAGGTGCAAATGGTAACAACTCTAAAGGATCCCATTCATTTATTATTTCCGTTACTTTTTCAAACATCATTTTTTCACCTCTACTCCCCAAATAATTTTTTGACAATCTCTATCATTTCAGAATCAAAATATTCCTTTGACCAAGCCGTAACTAATTTTCCATCCTTCGCAACAACAGCTACTCCCTCTTTAGTTACAAACACATGTTTTGCACCACTATTTTGAGACAAAGTTCTTTCGTCATACCTCTTTCAGCTATTTTATCCGAGCCGTGCTTCGCATATTTTGACCAGTTAACTTTTGTCCCTGGATGTTCTACATATTCGCCTATCTTGCCTAATTTATCACCCATCTTCGCATTCCGAGCAACCTTCCCCGCCTTAAAAATCCTCCGCGGCACCTTTCTAAACGATTTCAGTGCAACCTTGCCGCCTTTTACGGCATACTTCCCCACCGGGACACTGCCCACAGCATACAAAAATCCCTCGCCGATGCTGCCTTTTTCAAACGCATGGTAGGCACTAATGCCCTCGGCAACACTGCCTATTCCAGGAATATATCCCAGTATATCCCGCGTGTTTTGTTCCTCTTCGTCTTGCTTTATCCGTTCCTTGTTCTGCTCGTAATACATAAATAGGTAATTATGTATGCTTTCTGGCAGTTCGGCTTTTTCCTCATCGCTCATCCTGCTGAAAATCCGCGCATTGGCAAGAGGCATATTTTTAGCGTATTTGCTCTCCTGCCATTCTTTGTCATGCTTTTCATATGCCGCTCTCATCTCGGCAGTAATCGGCAGGATTTTACTCGTCTGTTTCTCTAGCTCCGGCTTTTTCACCCAAGGCGACGGTTCTTTCAACAGAAGGGGGCGGGCGGAACGCCCGCCCCCTCGATGTGCAGTAATCTTATGCCCTGCACAACTCAATCAATTGCAAAGCCTCCACTTGTTAATAGCCCTCGTAAACTATCTCAAAGACAAATTCGCTATTAAGATATTTTTTCAAGTGTTTAATAAAAATCTCCTGTTGCTCTTCACCATTAAGCATTTCATCTGCATTGATGCTGTGTTCCATAAATGGTTGAATATATTGTTCTTTCAGAATAAAAGCATCAATCCCATATACACTTTTATTCATCCTAAAACATTCTTTCACCACTTTTATCGCATCTGTGCTTTTGTATAAAACCATGTTATTATGCTTAATTGCAACATCATTAAATTTACAAATACCCATATATATATTCCTCCTTTATGGTGTGAATGGATCTATTATGCTTGAGTCAGGTTTCCATCCCTTATTACCAAACTCACTTATTTGGATAATGTTTCCGGTTGCATTATCCCTAACAACGTAATCTCCTGCCTGATTATAATAAGCTGTTGCAGATCCCCCTGTACTCTTATTTACTGCACTTCTTGTTGTGTGGGGATTATTCACAACATCATCAATCATCCTTGTAGACCAGCCACGCTTAGAGATCTGTCTGCTAATTTTAGTGTCTATTCTGCTAACAATCTTCTTGCTTTTTTTAAAAATCGCCTTTGGCACCTTCCTGCTCGCCTTCCCGGTAACCTTCCCAAGAACCTTGCTGCCTGTGGCAAACCATCCGGCAATCGGCACCATACCCAGTGCCGACATCAGCGCGTTTTCCCCATCGCCTCTCGCCGCGTATATCAGGGCATTCGCCCCATCGGCGGGTTCCCCGATTACCGGAACCATTCCTGCGGCATCCAGCATAAGCTGTGCATCGTCCAGCATTTCACCCATGAGCCTCCGCCTGAGCTCCTTATCATTTGCCAGCCGTTCCATCTCTCCCCTATCTGGCAAATCCCCTCTGCTCGGCACAGGCTCTGGCGGCTCTTTCACATTCCCCCTCAGGAAAATATTCCTCTCCGCGCCTGTCATCTTCGGTCTCACAACCGGAGGCGGCTCCTTCTCGGGTTCCATTTCCCAAAAGTCGGGTCTTTCGGCTAACTCTTCCTCATCGGGCATCAGCCCCTGCCAGCCTACAGCTTTTGACTGTATCATCATCAACCTGGTGTTATGCGACATTTTGTGCTTGTTTTTAGTGCAGATAGACAATGCCACATTTTCCATCTCTTTTTCCCGCTCGTCAAGCTGACGCAGCGTTGCCCTGAGTGCGTTAAAGTCCGGTGGTTTGCGTTCAATCCATGGGTCGCCGTACTGGTCAACCAGCTCCACTTTTACGTCAACATCACGCACCGTAAGCTTGTGACTTGCCCGGCTCAGGCGGTAGGTGGGCGGGCGGAACGCCCGCCCACTCCAGCTACTCGTTATTCTCCGGAAACTCGTCAGGCTCCGGCTTTCTTCCGCCCCCTAGCAATCTTTCCTCTTTAACTCCAATTTTTTTGTAATTTTCCTTGGCTTGGTTTAGTGTTACTTTATTTGCCCCCAGCATTGTATCTGGTTCATCATGTGCAACTTCATCATATTGCCACAGGCATACCTCGCAAATTTCAAATAAAGTATAGTCCGGGTCAAAAGTATAAAATTCGCAACAGGGACATTGATTTTTTTTCATATTAATCTTCCTCTTTCTTTTATTTTGGTGCATATTTTACAATTTGAGCATACCAATAATTTTCAGGTTTTGGTTTGAAATAAGTAGATACGCCACCGTATTTATTGATTATCCCGAATTCATTGGTAGCAGTATCGTACCTAAAGTATGTTCCTCCGTCAGATACAAAGGACTGTGTTGTTTCTGTGATCGGTTTTTCAAGAAAGTTTCTCGCTCCGGCTAAGTATTCCTGTTCGGTTTTGTATCCAAAATCCCCCTTATGGTCGTTGAAGTGTTCCGTCAACCTCTTGCCTTTCGCAAAATCTACCTCCGGGTTACGCTTACCGCTGTAGGGTTTTCCAGCGTATTTTCTCCCCACACTCTTAGATTTCACCTTATTTTTAAGGCTTCCCCTCTTAAACTTCACATTACCCTTGGGCTTTACTTTAGGATTATTCAGCAGTTCTTTAACGCTCAAGCCTCCAGCCTTGCCTCCGAATCCCTTTACCTTTAGGCTTCCACCCATTCCCATACCTTCAATGCCTTCTACTATGAGTTCCAGCCCTGTATTTAGCTTGCCAATTCTCTCCTCTGCATCCAAATCCCCTTCAAAATCTTTACCAATTGATGCCTGAATAAAGTTTACCAGCGGAGAATACTCTACTATTTCAATAGCCTTTTCTTTTATTTTTGGTCCTATTGGCTCTGATTTTTGTGGACTTTGTGCGTTTTCTTTTATTTTTTCCAGCATAAATTGTGCTTGTTCAGCCGCACTGCCCAAATCTGGATACTGTCTCTCCGGCACTTTCCACCCTTCGCCCCAAATATTTTGGGGCGAAAAGATCCCCCGCTCCCCTTCGGTCATCTTAGGCCTCACAACCGGAGGCGGTTCCCTCTCGGGTTCCATTTCCCAGAAGTCGGGTCTTTCGGCTAACTCTTCCTCATCGGGCATCAGCCCCTGCCAGCCTACAGCTTTTGACTGTATCATCATCAACCTGGTGTTATGCGGCACATTGTGCTTGTTTTTAGTGCATGATGTAAGGGCTATTTGTTCTAATTTACGCCGTCTTTCGTAAACCCCATCCACCATTTCACGCAAAGCACCAAAATCCGGTCTAGGCATATCCACCCATGGGTCGCCGTACTGGTCAACCAGGAAAAGAACCTTTTCCGAAGCCTATAAACCATGCTAGAAAAAAACCAACCATACAAAATGCCAGATGTAAAATCGAAAGAGTTATGAACCCATTTCTGAAATACTTCATCTTCGGATATTTTTTTAATGCGAAATACCCGATAAATGGACTAACAGTTGGAATTGCCACAAACAACAAGAAGCCAGCATAATATAAGAAAGAAATATGGAGAATTTTATATATTACATATACACATACAACATAACAAACTCCCCCGCAAAAAAAATGAAGTGCTTTTTTGTTATCACTCACGACCCCACCCCCCCTCAGTGGTAGCAACCTTGCTACCACTGACGATATGTATAATTTATTTATACATATTCTTTTTTATTCTATCAAACACCCATTTCTTTGCTTTTTCAACTTCTACATCAGAAGACTTCCCTTCATTTTTTGATTCTCCTCGTGTCCGGATGTATTCAACACCTGGACTCCATTTGTTCACATCCTTCTTAAATCGTTCAAAATTTTCCTCCAATGTCCCTTTTTCGTAATTTTCAATAAACTCCCTTTCTCTATTTTTAACTCTCTTTTCTAAGTCTGCGTAATAGTCAATCATCGCCTCGTGGTAGCTTATTCTATCGTTCATCACGCGGTTGTAAATATTCACTGCATCAAGATCTGATGTATAATCTGCATAAGGCAAGGCTTTTTCAAAACCTACCTCAGCGGCAGAGTAAATATCGCCTTTGATATGGGACAATGATGATAATTCAGAATGCCCCCCTGCTTTACCTAGCCAGCCAAGACCAACATTCAATCCCCTATGGGAATCACTTCTCTGATTTGCCAACGAGGCACTTGCCACCATCATGTGGGCAAGGTCATTTTTTCCGTCAGGATTTGGGTTGGCATATTTTTCAGCTTCCTTTCGCGTTATTGTAAATCCGCATTTCTTGGCTATTTCTTGCAGTTTCGCCAAATCCTCTTCAAATTCTTTTGTACCAACTGCACGCCTCTGCATATTGATTACCAGCAGCATATCCTTAATTTCCTCAGTTGTCATACCAATTTTCTGAAAATACTTAATAGCATCTACTGCTTCAGGTACTCCAGCAGTCAGCCCCCACTGAAAATCACCGCCATATTCAACGCATAATGCGGCAAAGTTCTTTGCCGTTACATTGGTTTGTATATCTAATTCCGGTGAGGTGTTTTGAACATATTCCTCTAACCCTGGAGTATTTGCCTGCCTACTGAGATCCTCAAGACGTCCGTAATTTTTATAATGTTCTTCAGATTTTTGCATAGCCTCAGCGATTATCCTTGCAGATTTTAAGCTTATGTCAAACTCTTTAGCTATAAACTTTTTGAGCTTGTCAATTTTTTGCCTCAAAAATTCTTTGTCGAGCTTTTCTTGATCCTTCGGCAGTAGCGGTCCAATAAACTCCGGGTCACCCGGCTCCGGTACTTTCCACCCTTCGCCCCAAATATTTTGGGGCGAAAAGATATTCCTCTCCCCCTCACTCATCTTCGGTCTCACAACCGGAGGCGGTTCTTTTTCCGGCTCGAATTGCCAAAAGTCGGGCTTTTCCTCCAGTTCCTCCGGCGTTGGCAGCAGTGATTGGTAGCCTACAGCTTTTGACTGTATCATCATCAATCTGGTGTTATGCGGCATTTTGTGCTTGTTTTTAGTGCAGATAGACAATGCCACATTTTCCATCTCTTTTTCCCGCTCGTCAAGCTGACGCAATGTCGCTCGAAGTGCGTTAAAGTCCGGTGGTTTGCGTTCAATCCATGGGTCGCCGTACTGGTCAACCAGCTCCACTTTTACGTCAACATCACGCACCGTAAGCTTGTGGCTTGCACGGCTAAGGTGGTTGCGTATGTTTTTCTTATACGCCAGGGCAGTCAAATCCTTCTGCTTGTAGCAATCCTGGATTGCCTGACCAACGCAATGCCCAACCTCTTCCATTGCCGCCTTCTGCTCACGCCCGGTTAATTCGTGTGTTTGATACATCGAATTGTCTGTGATTTTCATGTGTTTTTCAAGCTTCAAATACTGTCTGTATACCATTAAAAAGTTTACTATATCAGCCCTGATTTGCTCATGTATCTGATATACTGTTCGCTCTCCTAACATAACTTCCCTCCTAATTATAATATATTTTTAAAAAAAATCAACTGCTGATTTCAATATTTTGAATATCCGTCAGTGCAGGCATTAACCTCTTCCAGCAGCCTGTCGCCGGTATAAATATACATCCGGTCAAATAAGCGGTCCTCATCAAGTATGTTTTGGGTGTTCACATTCACAATATACCGTGCCACCCCAGTCCTTTCCCCTGAATTTTCACGTTCGATTATATCAATAATCGAAAACCCATTGTTTTGCTCAAGATATTGTAAATTTCCCATCATTTTAATTTCCTCCATTCCTTCATCATGTATTTTTGGTTTTTAATATTACGCTTTTCCATATTTTCAGCTTCTTTTTTCGCCCGTCCGGCAATCACATCAATAACCCCCCTATCTTCAGCAGACAAGCTCATTAAATATGAGGGTGTCCAATGATAAGTTGTCAAACAGTGGTATGCTAAGTGTGTATCGCGGTCGCCGGAGTCGAACAGGGCTTTTACCGTTTCGTCTATCTCTTCGGGATAGCCCGGGCCAAAGCCGTAATATTCCTGAATGCGTCTCTTATATTCTTCCAGCTCGCCCGGCAGCAGCATTGCCCTGAGCAGCTCGGCCGGGTCTGAAGCGCCGTAGCTTGCCTGTAATTCTCTGTCCTCCAGGTCGGGGTAAACAGTGCATTCAACAGCAAGAAGCAGACTGTATTCCTCCGCATCCAGCCCCGGCATGGGTCTCGCCTGCCCGGGTTCCTTTGAATAGCATCTTAAGCTTTTTTTATACAATCTGGCGTTTTGTTCCTTTGTAATCCCGCTAACACGCCATTCAGCAGGCTTATTCCCATCTCCCAAAATCCGCTCACTCGCAACCACCCTGAATTCACCCTCAGGCTTTATATCCTGCGCTAATAATGCTTGTAATCTACTCATAATTTTACTCCTTCTTATTAAGTATTATCCGTTCTTAATCTTTCAATTTCCTGTGCCGGGTCGTTTACCCATGGCACCTGGCGCACCAATGTTTCATTGGAAAGCCTCAGCCCGCCCTTGTACAGGCTGTCCATAACCTCGCTCTCATTCATAAGCATATCCCGGTTAAATACAAGCTTCACATCCCCCGGCATAAAATCACCCATCCCGGTTGATGAGAAATACCGGCAGGCAAGTCCCAGCAGCTCCTCAAACGCTGCCTGAAACTCCGTTTCCATTCCGTTGGCATCCAGGTCAATGTCGCTGTACATGCTCTGAATATTCATCTGATTGGGCGTACCCATCAGCCTCTGGTCTTTGGCATCATATCCCATAGAGTTTTCTGTTATAGCTTTTTTAAGTAAATCCAGGATCACACGATAATTTTCACTGTCAATATTCACCCGCAGGCTTTCAACCCCGCCCGGGTTTCCATCCACCGACTTGACCTTTACCGCCCCGAATGCCGCCAAATTATGCCTGAATTCAGCCAAATCAACTCCATCATAATTTTTCAGCACAAGAATCGTATTCCGCGCATCCTCCTGCATATTATTTTCAAAATCACTAAGTATTTCATTCAGCCCATCCTGCAGGCCCTTCACCTTAGAAATCAAGGGTATGGATGCGCTATTGCAGCGGAACGGAATCAGGGGAACACTCCCCCAACCCAGGCTTACCGGCCCTTGCCCCTTTTCCATACGGATAATATATGGACTTTTAGCCGGATTGTCCTCATCCTCAAAAAGCCGCCCTTGTTTTAATACATACCGTTCTATGCCCTCAGGCGTGTATATCTCCGCTTTTTGCACCTTTTTTTTGTTTTTTCCAAAATACTCTTCTGTCTCATATACCCTAATGGCTAATTCTAAGCGCATTTGCTCCTCATCGCTCCAAAAAGGAATTATCTCCCACGGCATCAGTCTGACAAAACACATCCCCCCCCTGTCATCCAAATAGGTATACAGCCAGCCAACCCCGCAATTCAGGGCATCCTCCCCAATCCGGCGCAGCAGCCTCAAAAATCTCCGGTCAAACACACTTGTCAAGGCCTGCTCAAGCTCATTATCGGCAGTATCAAAAACAAGAGGCCGCCCGAGAAGGTAATTTGCCTTCTGAGCGACCATTTTCGCGTACTGATTGTCAACAACCCGGTGATTCGGTAAATTCTTGATCTCCACAGGCTTGCCGTCTTTCCCCAAAACCGTACGCCTTCTTTTCAAAATATCATGCTCCCCGCGATAATACCGCATTCCGTCCAACATAGCCCTCCGTTTCGGGGATGACATCCATTCACTAATCTCCTGTGCCAGAGCCTCCTTACGGTCCATCGGCGCATTCCCCCTGATAATGTCTTCCATCATAGTCTGCATAGATAAATCCTCTCCAATCTTAAAATTTACCTCCCCGGAGCCAGTCTCCAAAATAGCACCCTCAGAAATTAAGGTAAGACGTAGCAAATACTAAAAACACTGAATCGGCGGAAGGCCCGCCAACCCAGCGTCTTTAGCTATAACAGGAGGATGTGCCCCCGGCAATCACCATAGGCGATATTCAGGAACAATAACATTATACCATAAAAAAACTCTAATAAAGTCTAATGTTAGAGCAATGATTGGCGGATACGATGTATGAGGGGATAAATTCTCAGTTGAATTCTCAGAAAAAAAACCATTGACAATAAGGCAGAAAAATGGTACATTGCAACCTGGAGGGGCGGGTAGGTAGGCAGTTAATTTTACAAATAATGTAACACCATTCCCTTATTCCTGACCACCACCAAGAAAGGGAGCATATCTCCATGCGGCAGACTATACTCGTCAAAGGTGCCAGGGAAAACAACCTGAAAAATATCGACATTGAAATCCCGCGGGACAAGCTGGTCGTGATGACCGGACTTTCCGGCTCGGGCAAAAGCAGTTTAGCTTTCGACACCATTTACGCCGAAGGGCAGCGGAGGTATGTCGAAAGCCTGTCCTCTTATGCCCGGCAGTTCCTGGGTCAAATGGAAAAGCCTGATGTGGAGTACATTGAGGGGTTAAGCCCCGCTATTTCCATTGACCAGAAAACAACCGCCAAAAACCCTCGCTCCACGGTAGGTACAGTTACAGAAATTTATGACTATCTCCGGTTGCTATGGGCGCGTGTCGGTGTACCCCACTGTGTTAAATGCGGCAAGGTTGTCCGCCAGCAGACCATTGACCAAATGGTTGACCATATCTTAGAGCTGCCCCAAAATAGCCGTGTGCAGGTTTTGGCTCCGGTGGTAAGATCGCGCAAGGGCGAATATTCCAAAGTTTTTGCCGATGCAAGCAAATCCGGCTATGTAAGAGTCCGGGTAGACGGCATCATGTATGAATTAACTGAAACTATAAAGCTTGACAAAAATAAAAAGCACAGCATTGAAATAGTAATTGATCGTCTTGTAATTAAGCCTGACATCAGGCAGCGTTTGGCTGATTCGACTGAAACAGCCGCAGGACTTTCGGGCGGACTTGTTATGATTGACATAGGTCCGGGGGAGCGAGATATTTTATTTTCGCAAAACTATGCCTGTGAGGATTGCGGTATTTCTATGGAGGAACTTACCCCAAGGATGTTCTCCTTCAACAACCCATATGGGTCCTGCCCGACTTGTATGGGACTCGGCTCCCGGCTAAAGGTAGATCCCGATTTGATTATAACCAATCCAGGCCTTACGTTAAACGAAGGTGCCATTTCGGCGATCGGCTGGAGCAGTCCGGACGAGGGTACAATTGCTGCCATGTATTACAGGGCACTTGCCGAAAATTACGGTTTTTCACTTGATGTTCCGGTTGGGGAGCTTCCTCGTCAGGCCATTGAGGTTTTGATGCACGGCACCGGAGGAGTCAAGTTAAATTTGTATTATTCAAAGGCAAATGGACAGAAAGGATGTTACAAGCAGGCATTTGAGGGTCTTGTTCGCAATTTAGAGCGGCGTTACCGAGACACTCAGAGCGAGGGCATGCGGCAAAGCATTGAGGAGCTTATGACCTCCGTGGATTGTCCCTTATGCAAGGGCAAACGCCTGAAGCCTGAAAGCCTTGCCGTTACGGTGGGCGGCATAGGCATTTCAGACTACTGCGAAAAATCCGTATCAAACGCGCTGTTTTTTTGGGACGAAGTTGAGTTTACCGGAAAAGACAGTCTGATAGCACAGCCTATTTTGAAGGAAATTCGTGAAAGATTAGACTTTTTGCGTTCAGTTGGCTTAGAGTATCTTACTCTTTCCCGTCATTCGGGAAGCTTGTCAGGCGGAGAGAGCCAGCGCATCCGGCTGGCAACTCAAATCGGATCCTCTTTGATGGGCGTTTTGTATATTCTTGATGAGCCTTCCATAGGCTTGCATCAAAGAGATAACCAGAAGCTTTTAGCTACCCTGAAGCGTTTGCGTGATTTAGGCAATACTCTTTTAGTCGTTGAGCATGATGAGGAAACCATGCAGGAGTCTGATTTTATTGTTGATATAGGCCCCGGAGCTGGAATTCATGGCGGGGAAGTAGTTTGCTCTGGAACTATAGATGATATTAAAGCCTGTGCCGGCTCAATTACCGGCAAGTATTTATCAGGCCGTGAAAAAATCCCCATCCCTAAATCCAGGAGCAGGGGCAGCGGAGCTTTACTAACAATTCGAGGGGCGCAGGAAAACAACCTGAAAAATATCGATGTTTCAGTGCCTCTTGGTTGCTTCACCTGCGTTACCGGGGTATCTGGTTCAGGAAAAAGCTCGTTAGTCAACCATATTATTTACAAAGCGCTTGCCGCTAAGCTAAACCGTGCACGAACCCGCGCAGGCATACACCGCTGTATTGAGGGCATAGAACATCTTGACAAGATAATTGACATTGACCAATCCCCGATAGGACGTTCACCTCGTTCAAACCCTGCCACCTACACAGGTCTGTTTACCGATATACGCGATATCTTTTCCCAAACACAAGAATCCAAAACTCGTGGTTATGCTCCCGGGCGGTTTTCCTTCAATGTCAAAGGCGGCAGATGCGAGGCCTGCTCAGGTGATGGGCTGATTAAAATTGAAATGCACTTTCTGCCAGATATTTATGTAACCTGCGATGCCTGCGGCGGAAAACGATATAACCGGGAAACCCTTGAAGTGCGTTATAGAGGGAAGAATATATATGAAATTTTATCCTTGACCTGCGAGGAAGGACTGGGGTTCTTTGAAAACATACCGCGAATTGCCCGCAAGCTGCAAACACTCTGCGAGGTTGGCTTAGGATATATCCGCATAGGCCAGCCCTCAACCACTTTATCGGGAGGAGAAGCGCAAAGGGTAAAGCTTGCAGCTGAGCTTTCACGCCGTAGCACCGGAAGTACCATTTATATCCTCGATGAGCCGACTACCGGCTTGCACATAGCAGATGTGCACAGGCTGATAGAGGTGCTTTCCCGGCTGACCGAAGGCGGCAATACAGTTGTTGTTATTGAACACAATCCCGAGGTTATCAAAACAGCTGACCATATCATTGACTTAGGTCCTGAAGGCGGCGATGCCGGTGGCTTTATAGTCGCCCAGGGCACCCCCGAGGAGGTGGCCTCCTGTCAAGAGTCATACACCGGGCAATTTTTGAAGGGAATACTTGGATGAACTTAGGCCAACCTGTCTATAGCTGATCCAAATCACCCCCCTGCCAACTTCGGTTCCTACGAAAGCGAGAGGGGGGTTAGTGTATGAAACAGGATGCCTAGCCTATCACATAAATACCGCACGAGAGGACTTTGGTTTTTTCTTTTTCTTCTTAAACCTTGCCGTCAAGGTAACCTTCTTGGTCACCCTGTAGCTGTAAGAGGACTTGCCAGAAACTTTCCTTTTACCTACATACCAGCCCGAGAATTTGTAGCCTTTCTTGGCTGCGGCCTTCACTCTGATTTTTTTGCCGTACGCAATCCTTTTACCCTTGCTCACCTTGCCGTGCTTTTTATTGGCCGATTTTACAGCCACAGCAAACTTAGGGATGGAATCAAGGAGCTTGAACGAAATGTAATCTTCCTTGGCATATTTATGCGCAACCGAGTTGAAATAGCAGTATATAACCAGAAATTTAGAATCATCAAACGCATCACTTGCAATGAATGTTACGCTTTTCGGTATAGTTATGCCTTTAAGCGCAGTGCAAAACTCAAATGCCCCGCTCTCAATTCTTTTTACGCCGTTCAATATGGTTACACTCTCTAAAGCATAACACCACATAAACGCCTGCTCTCTAATAGAGGCCACGCTGCCTGGAATAGTTATACTCTTCAGTGATGAGCATCCGCTGAAAGCCCCTTCTCCAATTGTTTTTACGCCGCTGAGTATGGTGACGCTTTTAAGCTCGCAATCTGCGAACGCACCATCCCCGATGGACACCACACTGCCCGGAATAGTCACGCTTACGAGACCGCAACCCTCAAAAGCCCCCTCTCCAAGGGATGTTACGCTACCTGGGATGGTTATGCTTTTAAGGGAGGCGCAATTAGAGAATGCCTCCTTTCCAATGGATGTCACCCCATTCGGCAGGGTCACTCCTTCCAATAGCGCACAATCCTCAAATGCGGCATCGCCAATGGCCTTTACTCCTGAAATAAATGTTGCAGTGAAAGGAAAATCGTCCCTCCAAAGCCCATCGTCATATGCCTCCAATGCTTTTTCTACATCATCCCATGTAACAACCCCTCCGGTATGCCCCACGACAATCACAGGCACCGGGTTTGCGCTAAAAGCCGTATTCGTTGCAAGCATAACAGCTACCAAGGCCAAGGCAACAAGCTTTTTCATAGCAATACGCCCTTTCTGAGTTTACAAATTTAAAGCCTGGTGTTATGTGAGAGGTAACTAGATATATCCCTCATTTTCATCCAAAAACACCTGAATACGATCCTGTTCGGCAGCCGCGGCGGCTTGAATAGTTTTAAGACAGCCGCCAATCAATTCATCGGTTGTATTTCCGCCATATTCAGTAAGCCCCGCTGTAATCAGAACCTCAAAATCAAAGCAAGCAGCCACATCATGCCGCACTGCCTTCAAGATACGGCGGATAGCCGCCCCTGCCTCCCGGCGTTCCATTTCTGCTAAAAGCACGGCGAAGAGATTGTCTCCAAGCCAGGCCGCACTGTCAATAATACGCACGGCATGGCTGATAATATAGCCGGCGTATTTCAAAACTTGATCGGACATAGCCTGGTCAGCACCTATCTTATCCGGCATGGTAATTGAAAAAACACCCAATGTAAATGGTCTGCCATATAGCTTATGGCGGCAGGCTTCCCTCTCAATACAGTCATCCAGCCCCGTACGGTTAGGCATACCCATTTCAAGGCAGTGAGCCTCCTTATGCTTATCCCAAAATGATATATACTGTGCTTCCATCGGGTTAGATGCGGCGACCTTAAACTGCATTTTCAAAGGGGTAAGGTCGCGGTAACCTAGATATATACTCCAGGCACCATCTTCTAACACGGTGTACTTTGTCATGCTGCATTCCTTGACGGTGTTTGTGTTTTTGTTTTTTTCGATTAAGGTGACTGCGAATTCCTCTGCCGCAACCTTGTCTCCTGCGTTGGTTTCCAATGCGCTGTAATTCTTGAACAGCCGCAAGCTTTTGATTGTACTCACCTCATAAATGGCGGAAACGGATTCCCGCCATTCCATAAAGGCACCGTAGCCGAAAAACTTCTTGTCTGCCAGGCTTACAAGGGAGTAGGCTTTTTCATAATTTTTTACCGACAGGCAGTCAAAGTATTCACGCAAAACCTTCGCGGCGGCCGGCGTGCCCCCGTGGGAAGGCTCTCTTGGCGGGGTATGGACATAAACTATCCGTTCTCGCACCTCAGCCCTTTCGGCAGTAGGGGGAGAGTACCGGGACGCACGCCGTGTCCACTGAGCGTGATATTCCCGCCGCGTTATAGGGTTTGAGAGCACCTCATATGCGCGGTTGATCCTCTGCATATTTTTCTGTGCCGTTAAAGAGGAGTTAACATCAGGATGATATTTTCTGCACAGCCGCCTGTAGGCACCCTGGATAATATCCAGCTCTGCCTGCGAATGCACCTGTAAAACGCCGTATAGGTCTTCCCACTGCTCCATGCTGCTCCCCCCCCTTCTGGCTGCCTGCTTCCAGTCAATAACACTAGGCAACCACTAATCCTGCCCCGCCGCAAAAGCACGGCGGGGCAGAAGCTTGCCGTTAATTAAGAATAGGTGGTTCGCTTAAACTTTACACTTTTGGGAACCTTGTAAAAGCTGGCCTTTTTGTTCACCCGCTTCTGCGTGAAACTAATGCTTGTACTGGTATAATTTCCATTATCATTTACATCAACACTCTTGATCTGACTCCCGGTTTTTCTTGATTGCCAGATATAATGGGTATTCGTAGTAGTGTTTGTAGTATTTCCGCTTTTTGAGGTGTATGTTTCGACATAGCTGTATACAAAACACTTCTGTCCTAAAACCTTCTGGTCCTTGTATATAATGTAGTTAGAACGCTTAGTTTTTCCGGTACCGGTACCTGCATTATTATTATCGCCAGATGCCGCCTTTTTCTTTCTGCTTCTGGTGTGGGAACCTTTTTTTGATTTTTTTTGCCAGCCATAGTTGTGATAATATTTTTTATCCTCCGTGCTGATATAAAGCTGGGGCTTTTGATTTAATTTACCATTCCAGTCCTTCAGCTGAGTGGACTCGCCCCGGCTAGCGTGAAAATCCTTTCCGTTAGCAATTTTGCTCCAATATTTACTTTTTGAGGCAGAGCTTATAACCCACTCGCCGCTCTCTGCATCCTTTTGCTTGTTAAAATGCAGCGAGGTACCGTACCAAGTGTTGCCTTTTTTAGATTGCTTAGTGTTCTTTATGGCCTTGCTGTACGCTTTCTGGAATTGCTTATTTGACTGTTTCTTGCCGTTCGATGGAAGCTTTGTGTCGTATTTGGATACACCGCTGAACTTCAGCTTATTCAGTGCTTTTTCGTGCTTGCTTGCGGCGGAGGCTTGCGCCGGAAGCATGGCAAATACCATAAGTGCCGCGACTAGGCATACAATAAAACTTTTCTTCTTCATAATAACACTCCTAATAAAATAATTTTTTGGGATTCTTGCTCGACAAAACCAGATAAGACATCTCCGGCATTTGGTTCCGCAGTAGCTTACCTCAGATGCGGAGGATTGGCTGTTATATGCTGGTACCCATTCCTTTTCACCACCTTCCTGTTCTTTAATGAAGAGTTTTCTTTTATTTGCACCCCCCTCAGTGTAAGACTGCGCCGTCAAGTGTCTGGAATATCCGCTGCGGCCCGCTTATTTGCGCCAATAACCTGCCCCGCTGGCACCGCTTTGCTGAGACCGTAGATGGATCTGCTCATCCTCATCCCCCAAGGCACGAGTATAGCACAACACACACCCGGAAACATGACCAGAAGAATTATACACCCCTGGAGGTCTGTTGTCAACCGAATTTTTTACTTAAGTATGCGTCAGTCAAACGCTCTCAAAGACTGACAGACTGGAGAAAAAACGTGTAAGACAATGCGCGAATTCGAATAAATTAAGTAAGCTTCATTGTGGTAATGACCGAAATTTAAAGGATTTGCAACGCGGTAGGTACCGCAGGGTACGATTGCGCGGCTTTATCTCCAACCCGAAACGCCCATGCCCCCTTCCGGGCATGGGCGTCGTTAGAATTCAGCCTAATTATCAAGGTAATGCCGGACAAGCTCTTGCAAAAGCTCGTCCCTGTCAATCCTGCGTATCATGCCACGAGCGTTTTGATAGTTGGTAATGTAGGTCGGGTCTTCGGAAAGGATATACCCAACTATCTGGCTTATAGGGTTATAGCCTTTTTCCTCCAAAGCACGGAAAACACTTGCCAATACATCCTTCATTTCCTGGCTGCCCTCAACTGGTATTGGGAAATTCCTTGTATGATCCATAGAAATACACCTCTTTTTAACGAGCGTTTAAACACCCGAACAATTCTGTTCTACGGACATTATAGCGCATTTAAATACCAGTGTAAAGTCTAAGTTCAAAAATTTTGCTCAGTTAGATGAAAAGACAAAAACTCACCAGCTTCAAAGGGTATCGCAAACTCATGCAGATATGTATGATACTGCCGGATAATGCTCTCAGGCCCGGTGAACACGGCGGCAAAGCTGCCATTGGCCAGCGGCCATCCTGAGACAGAAATTTCATCTGGAGATACCACTGGGAGAGCATCCAAAAAATCATTGCAGCCCTCAAAGAGAAACCAAACGGATCTTGTCTCCTCTTTCTGCTCGGCAGTGGCAAAAACCATCCAGCCGTCCTGATTCTCATAGGCTTCAATTTTCAGCGTATCCTTCCTGAATGCACCCGCGCCCTGCAATTCCCGCATGGCAATGGTTTTTGCGTCCTCCTTGCCAAGCGTCCTATCCTCCCGGGCATCTAATTCCTCCCGAGCGATGAAGACGGCGAGATTTAGGTAATTTTCAGTGGAAAATATCATAAAGCACCATCCCTGCATTATGGAGTTTATTTATGAAGACGTTGAAGGCGTACTGTTAGGCCTCAAAAAAAAGTTGTTCAACGCCATCATCCTTGCCTATTATACAACCCTCATGCCCCTTTGTATAGCTGTAATACATGGCGTTCATGGGATTTCAAGGGGATGCTCTTGATGGGATAAGTACAATCCCTTCTCATTTCAATTCGTCCAGAGTCAATTCAAAACTAGGAAGAAAATGCTCAAGAAAATACTCAATTTCGGGCATATTCATATTTGACAGCTTTTTTATCGCGGATTCTTGGGCTTCCTTAAACTCCCGGTTGCCTGCCCGCAGCTCTTCCTTACACTTGATATACGCAGAAAGCTTATCAGCAGCCTTAACGTATTCGCAAACAAGGGTACAACACTCCCCGGGGGATAAAAAAGGCCTATACGCCTCCCGGAGCCCATCCGGAAGCATAGACAAAAGCTTTTCTGTTCCTGCCTGCTCTACTTCACCGTATGCCTTCCGAAGATATGGTGTGAAATATTTCACCGGCGTAGGCAAATCCCCAGTCAAAATTTCAGGTGCATCATGGAACAATGCGGCAGCGGCACATGCGTTAGGGTCGGCATGACTCTTACCGAAAATGTCCCGCCCAATAATGGCAAGCCCATGAGCCAATATCGCTGTCATCAGCGAATGCTCAGCTAAATTTTCAGGATAATGGCTGACCATCAGGCTCCATCGCCGGATATGCCGCATACGCGACAGCAGAGCATAAAAGTGATTCATATTTAGATTGTCCCCTCCTCATGGCGTTGACGGAGATTTTTCGGACCTGGGCATATTTCTTGTCATCTGACAGCATCCCCTTCTGACTACTCAAACATCAATTTCAGAAATTTTGCCTTGCCGCGCCGGAGCAAAATCGGTTCAGAAGCACAGACTGTAAGATTGGGATCATTTTGCCTCACGTTATCCATAAGTAGCCCTCCCTCTTTTATCAATCGCCGCGCCTCTGAACCCGATACCGCTAGCCCGCTGTCAGACACTAGCTTCCAGAGCGGATAGTCTCCCTTAGGCAAGACCGCCTCACTGGGCTTTTGCGGTGTGCCTCCGGCGGCAACGGCATTGTAGCGTGCCTCCCCCTGTGCGGCGGCCTCCGCACCATGATAAAGCGTTACAATAGCCTTGGCGTAAACAAAATGCGCCCGGCGTATATCCTCCTGCATAATCTGCTCAAACTTTTGAGGAGGTATGTCGGAAGTTAAACGGAAATAATCACCTAAAAGGGTATCGGGTACACGCATGCATTTTTCAAACATTACCTCAGGCGGCTCATCTATCCCTATATAATTGTCAAGAGACTTGCTCATTTTTTCAACTCCGTCTAATCCTGGCAGGAGGGGGAATGTGAGTACTGCCTGAGGCTCCTGGCCATAATCCTTTTGGATATTGCGCCCCATTAAGAGGTTAAAAGTCTGGTCGGAGCCACCCACCTCAATGTCAGAGCTAACAGCGACAGAATCATACGCCTGCATAAGAGGATAAAGCATCTCATGCAGGCCGATTGACTGGTTTTTAGCGTAACGCCCGGCAAAATCGTCACGCTCCAAAATACGCGCCACAGTAGTTTTTCCACAAAGGGAGAGAACATCGTCAAAGCTCATTTTGCCGAGCCATTCAGAGTTATACACTATTTTTGTTTTTTCAGGCTCTAAAATCTTTGTCACCTGATCGAAGTAAGATTTTCCATTTTGGCGCACCTGCTCAAATGTAAGGGGAACACGAGTCTTGCTTTTGCCGGATGGATCGCCTATCATTCCGGTAAAATCTCCTATTATGAAAACAATATCATGTCCGGCCTCCTGTAAAAATCTCAGCTTACGCAGAACAACCGAATGCCCTAAATGCAAATCAGGGCGGCTCGGGTCCGCACCCAGCTTAACAGTAAGCTTCTTGCCTGACTTGAGTTTTTTATAAAAATCATCCTCAGAATAGATTTCAATGGCATCCCTTCTGATAATATCAAAAACCTCTTGAGCGTTCAAAATTATACCCTCCATATAAATTCGTTTTTGTTTTCTCTTTTCTAATACCCTACCCGCCCATAATAGGCTGAGAGCCTGGTCTGGTTACGCAAATATAGTGCTTGCCACGAGTCATAGTCAGAGGTGTTCCGTCCTCTAATGCGAAGGCGAAGGGCTTGTACAGCCCGCCCCTGCTCCATTTTATAGAAATTATTTTGCCATCGGTGATATAATACCCGGAACCACCTGACTGCATATCAATTTTCATATGACCAGATTTTCCGGGAAGGACCGACATGGGCGTCTGGATAATAATAATGCCTGAAACTTCAACATTGGTATTTTTTGTGCCGCCATCGCGCATAACAGCTCCATGCTGGGAAGGTGTGTATTTTCTGGTTTTACTGTCGAAGGCAAAGCTCGTTTGCTTGATGGGAGTGACGTTAAGTGCAAAATTTTCAGCCTTTTCACCCTTAATATCGGGTTCCGGGGTAAATTTTTGTTTGACCTGGCGCAGCTCCTCCTTGCGCTCCGTACGAGATAATTTTTTATATAATTCTAAAATTTTGCCTCCGTCGGACATCATGCAGTGCTCCAATGAGTATCCGGCGGCACGCCGGCCCTGGTCACGCCAGAAATAAGCTGTGCTGGCGGTAATTGCATCAATGTGATCCATTCCCCACTGTTTAAACTCTTGCCGCGCCAGGCTACTGGCACCGCAATGAGCCAGTACCGCATCATGAGCCAAGGAGACCTCCAGGTAGCAGGTTCGCGCAGAACGTATTGCCCCGATCAGGGGAACATCGCTAATTTCCTGATATATTCCCATAATACGCGTTATGCCCCCTTCAACCGGTATTTCATATAACATATCCGCACGGCTGACACCCACAAGAGGCATGGCTGCCTTTAGGTTGTTGTGCATAACGCTGACCGGACGCTTGTCAATCCATTCCGGATCGGTCATTTCTTCTCCCGTAAGGGGATTGGGGAAATTTATAATATCGGGGGTAGGCTGAGGGGCAAGAGTAGGGGTAGGGGCGGGAACCGGGGAAGGCGAAGGGGCAGGTTCCTCTGCAATCGGCTCCGCCGCGGAAAAAACAACGATGCCCGCAATCACGGCGGCGGGCAAAACCAGGCTAAGCCCGATTACAAAACCCTTTTTGTGGCGACCGATAAATTTGAACAGCCTGCTTTTTTTAAGGTTTTTGAAAAACATATTTGGCTCCCTTCTCATTTGTCTTTCCGTCCTTTCGTCTAAATAGGCCCCCTTGGGGATTAAAGTGTGAATGAATAACTGGGGATTTTGTCCCTTTGGATAGATATCATAATACCTCTTGCGTGTTTTTGTCAAGTAAAAAGTAGTGTCTCAATTGGGCTGTTTTAATTAGGCCTTAGTTATGCGTCCGTGCCGGGCTTGTGAATCCGTGACGAGCGTGGTATGATGGACTGGAAAGAAAGGGAGCCTGTTAAAATAACGGACATGATGTTAAGATACAACCATCAAAAAAACAGGAGGTCAAGTTCATGTCCACACTCAGAGTACAGTACGATGAAGAGTTCAAGAAGAATGCAGTCAAGTTGAGCTATGCCATCCCTAAAAGCGTAAGAGAGGTTGCGTCAGACTTAGGCATTAACGAGAAACGTCTGTACGCTTGGCGCAGAAAATACACGGCAGAAGGGGATAAAAAATTGGAGGAAATTATGAAATCAGAATTAACCCAAATACCCGGTATCGGAGCAAAAATGGCGCAGCACCTTATCAACACCGGGTATCCGAGCATTGAATCCCTCAAAGGGCAAGACCCGGAAGAGATTTACACGAAGCACCGTCTGCTTCAAGGTCCGGGGAATATGTCGTGTAAATGTGTTTTATACTGCTATCGTTTGGCGGTGCATTATGCCGACAATAATGGGCAGTTGCCGCTGGACAAGCAAAATTGGGAAAATTGGAAGGATTGAGCATGAACATAACCGTCATCAACGGCACGGAACAAATGGGCTGTACTTTCACCATGAAAGAGATGTTGCTTTCGGCAATGGGCGTTGGTCACAACATCACCGAGTATTATCTCCCGCGTGACTGCCCGGCGTTTTGTACCGGCTGTAAGGAGTGTTTCCTCCGCGACATCAGCGGTTGCCCTCATTCAAAGTACACAGTACCCATTTGGGAAAGCATTGTAGCCTCAGATTTACTTGTTTTCACCTCCCCAACGTATGTGTTCCACACCACTGGACAAATGAAGACCCTACTCGACCACTACGGCACGAAATGGATGGCACACTCGCCTGAAAAACCGATGTTCCGTAAACAAGCGGTTATCATCACGAACGCAATCGGTCAGGGCATGGGAAAGACCGCCAAGGACATCAAGGACAGCCTTGATTTTTGGGGCGTTGCCCGGATATATGTCGTCAAACAGGCTCTCTTTCAAGCGAAATGGGAGCTTGTCAGTGACAAAACAAAAGCAGCCGTGAAAACAAAGTGCGGCCATATCGCGGTGAAGATAAAGTCGAAAAAGCGTGTCGTGCCGCATCCCAAAATCAAGATTCTGTTTCATATCATGAAAATAGCGCAGACAATGATTGACAAATCCGAGCGCAAGGCAGGGCGTGGACGAACGAAGGATTATCTGCATTGGAAAGAAAACGGTTGGCTGGACGGCAAAAAGCCGTGGGAAGACTGAATATTATGCCTAAATGCGAAGCAAATGAGGGATTGAAGCAATGCACCAACTAATCGTCAAAAAATCCCGCTTCATCGCGTACGCCGCCGGGATTGACAACGAGGATACCGCCAAAGCCTACATCGCTGAAATCTCTCGTCAGCACAAGAGAGCGCGGCACATTGTGTTTGCTTATGTGACACCAACCGCCACTCGTTACAGCGATGATGGTGAGCCTCACGGCACGGCGGGTCCGCCGCTTCTTAACTCTATACAACGGCGCAACATGGAGAACACAGTTGTCGTTGTTGTGCGATATTTCGGCGGAGTTTTGTTGGGCAAAGGGGGACTGATCCGTGCCTACGGAAAAGTGGCGGGTATGGCACTGGAAGCAATGTTGAGCGAGGTGGAGTGATGCAAAGCTTGATCGATGCATCCCGCAGGTTAAGCGATGGGTGCAGCAAAATCCCGATTTCAAAAGCTTTAGAACATAATACTTTTGACCTCAGCAATTTCGCGTTGTTCTTGGACGTCATGGGGGGCAAATTAGATTGACGTGGATGCTTGTTGTCTTGCAGTTGACTTACCATACACAGCTGTGATAAAATTACCCCAGTGGGAATCTGTCATTCTAAGAGGTGGTTTTTTTTGATATACTTTGCCAGCGACCACGCTGGATACGGCTTAAAGCAGGAGCTTATAGCTTTCTTTAGCCTGCTGGGAAAGGCCTGTTCCGACATTGGCACACACAGCGGGACAGAGTCCTGCAATTATGCCGAATACGGACGCAGGGCAGCTGCCGCTGTTGCCGAAAACCCCGGGGCTTTCGGGGTTTTAGTTTGCGGCACGGGGGCGGGTATTTCGATGGCAGCAAACAAGCTTAAGGGCATACGTTGCGCCTGCGCAAGCGAGCCGTCAACAGCCCGCCTAACCCGGGAACACAACGATGCCAACATGATCGCACTAGGGGCACGTATTGTGGGAATTGAATTGGCAAAGGATATTATAACGGCGTTTTTGGAAACGCCATTTTCGGGTGATGAACGCCATCTTGGGCGGATTTCGACTATAGAAGGGCGGGAAACCTAAATATGCTTTCTAAAAAGCTTGAACGGTTTTGCTATAAATATGAGCGTTACGGCATCAAAAATCTCATGCTTATTGTTGTCCTTGGGCAGGGGCTTGTCCTGCTGATGAGTAATTTCCAAGCCAGCGTTAGTCAAATAAGCATAACCGATACTACCATATACAACCTAATTTATTTTAATCCCGCACTGATCCTAAAGGGAGAGTTCTGGAGGCTTGTCACCTTTGCCTTCCTCCCTCAAAGCGGTTTGCTTTGGTTTATCTTCTTCGCACTACTATATACCTGGTTTGGCAGACAGCTTGAAGAGCAGTGGGGACGCATGAAATTTACTCTGTATTATACCGGGGGAATGATGCTTACAATTCTGTACGGTCTCTTGCTTCCCTCCGTGCTCAGCCTTGCATCAGGAACGCCTGTCGCCGAATGGGGAGCCGCATCCTCTCGCATTGTTGCGCCGCACTACGTCAATCTGTCGGTTTTGCTGGCGTTTGCCACGCTGCACCCAAATCAGGAGATTCGGCTATGGCTTATTTTGCCTATTAAGATGAAATGGATTGCAGTTATCAGCCTAATTATGATGTTTGGCAATATCGTATTGCTTCCATTCGATTTATTCAGGGGTATTGAACCATTTTTGCTTAACCTGCCTCAGGTCATTTTGCCGCTTATGGCACTGTTAAATTATTTTCTCTTCTTTGGAGCTTCCCTCTTCAGAGAGTTCGACTTCAAAATTTGGAAAAAAGCTCGTGTCCGGCCAACATCCTTTAGCAGGGCGGCAAAAGACAAGGAGCAGGAAAAGGGCTATCTCTACAAATGCGCCGTCTGCGGCCTGACTGACGCAGACGCACCACATATGGAATTCAGATATTGTAGCCGTTGCGGCTACCGCTGTTATTGCTCGGAGCATTTGTTTAACCATGAGCATAAATAATTTGCTTCGGATTTCTAATTTTTACCTCGCGTAGACATTCGTTCCACTGAAAATCTCAATCATTTCACGGCGGAGCCGTTCATTGATTTGCAACCTGATTTTAGGTAGCAATTCATAGGCATCAACGTTAAACAGATAATTTTGTAAATCTATTTCCTTCAAGAGCATCCGGGTATGAAACATATTCTGCTGATACACGTTAAGATCCACCGCATCGTATTTTTTCAGGGTCGAATCGGCAATATAATTTTGTATTGAGGTAATATCGTGGTCTAAAAAGAGTTTTTTGCCGTCAACTGCCCGGGTAAACCCCCTGACCCTGTAATCCATAGTGATAATATCCGAATCAAAGCTTCCGATAAGGTAATCCAGGGTGCTTAGAGGGGTGATCTCCCCGCAGGTGGAAACGTCAATATCCACCCGGAATGTGGCAATAGCGTTTTCAGGGTGGCTTTCCGGGTATGTGTGTACAGTGATGTGGCTTTTGTCCAAATGAGCGAGGATAGTGTCATTTTCCTGAGCGGGCAGAGGCTTTTCTGAAATCAAAAGGGTAACGCTCGCGCCCTGCGGGTCGTAATCCTGTTTAGATACGTTCAAAACTGTAGACTCAATCATTCCCGCAACGTCAAACAGAATTTTTGTAAGACGCTCGGAATTGTACTGTTCGTCTATATAGGCGATATAATCCTTTTGCTCTCGTTCGCTTTCGGCGTAACAAACATCATAAATATTAAAGCTTAATGATTTTGTCAGATTGTTGAATCCAAAAAGAGTCATTTTTTCTGTCACGGCAAGTCACCCCTTGATAAGATAACCCGGCAGCCCATAAGCAATGCCGTGATAAAGAATATACACAAAAAAACAGGAGGTGTCAAGAAGAAATCTGAGGAGGTTTAAATAGGTAAAACGACCGTTTCTGCTGTTTGAGCTACCACTTTTGCAAAAGCTATTGACAGATTTATTTTGAACAAGCTACCCTTGTTAACAAAGAGGCTGCCGAGGAGGTACCCCGCGGTGGCTGAACAAAAAAAACAAGGAGGCACCCAAAATGAAAAGGAAAACCATGAAGAAACTAGGAACTCTGACCCTGTCGCTGTTGATGCTGCTGGCCTTGCTGCCAATGTCTGCACCAAAAGCAGAGGGTTTCGGTTCAACCGGCAAATTCCTGGCAGCAATATCTGCACCTGCGGCAGGATCGGAACCCATATCAACGGCATCTCAACTGGCTAACATCAGGTACGACCTGAACAAATCGTATCATCTGACAGGCAATATTGATTTATCTGGAATAGATAACTGGAATCCGCTAGGCATGGTAACATCCAGCTCAGTCGCCACCTTCAGAGGCACCTTTGATGGGCAGGGATATGTTATCCGCGGTCTTTCTATCCGAGAAGAAAACCAATACAATGGGCTGTTTGGCGTTACTGTAAGTGCGAACATTAAAAACGTTGGCTTAGAGGATGTTTCGATATATTCGGAAAAGGAGACAGGCGAGATCAACGGAGGCGGGCTGATAGGCTTTGCACAAGACACAACTATCACCAATTGCTATATCGAAGAGTCGGATGTATTAGTTGCGAACTACGAGGGTACAACCGGTCATGCTTATGCCGGAGGAATTGTGGGAAGGGCATTGGATGTTCAAATAAGCTATTGCTTCGGAATGGTCGGTGCAAGTGCATACAGCATTGAGGCCAATGCTTATACCGGAGGAATTACCGGGTTTGGCGGCACTATCTCCGATAGCTGGAGTGATGGCGAGTCCTCTGCCAGTGCAGAGTACGGCAGTGCATATATCGGAGGGATTACCGGGTTGGCAAATGCCGACATCACCAACTGTTACAGCAAAAGCGAAGTCTTTATCCACGAGAGTATGGACGATGCCTACGCCGGCGGAATCGCCGGGTACTCCGTAGGAGTAAAAATAATCAGGTGTTATAATATAGGGTCTGTGTATATTGAGTCTGAAGAATCCTCCTATATTGGCGGTATTGCCGGACGAGGAGGGCAAATTGAAAATTGCTACAACAACGGCGGTGAGATCTATGGCAGCGGCTACTATGTTTTCGGCGGCGGTATCAGCGGAAGAGCTGCTAAAATCATCAATTGCTACAACATGGGAATGGTGGATCTTTCTGCTTATGCCATATGCAATATCGGAGGCATTGTAGGTCACAATGCAGGAGATAGTGTAGGCGAGGCAATAGCAACTTCCTACAACTCAGGCAAGCTTTATGGGTTTGGCGAAAATGGAACGCGCATAGGCGGTGTTGCTGGCTGGAACAATCCTGGCTTCACTGGTGCAGGTGCAGTTAACTGTTACTGGAACGGAGACACAGAGCAATCTGTGAACGGTAAAACGCTTTCATCCTCAGAAAAAAAAGGTGCAGGATTCGGAGAAGCAATTGCAGGCATGATGACCTCGGAATATATGAAAACCCAATCCAGGTTTACAGGCTTCAATTTCACTAATGTTTGGGAGATGAAGCCTGGCACAAATAACGGCTATCCGGTGTTGCGCGGCGTGCCTCACCTCGAACCTATTGCACACTGGGGAGGATTGCTTGTCTATAGCACAACGCATGGAAACAGCGCATTCATTGATTTGGAAAACGAAATAATCTCTAAACCGTCTAATTTTGATATTGCGGCCTACAGTGTAAACGGCGGGCTTAAATGGAAGAAGTGGCCGACCGGCAAAACTAATGATGCCAAGCAGAAAAAGATTGACAAGCTTATCCCCAAGCTCTTCAATAAAAAACTTGTCTTGCACCTTTCTGACCAGCTGAATGCTAAAGGTAAACCTGAAACAAAAAATGTTGACACCAGTAAGACTATTAAGTTCCCAGAAATCCAGGCACGCAATAAGAAAAATCATGAAAAACTAAAACCTGTCCTTTCCAGTTCCGATTCTCGCTATGAATTGAAAACCAAAAAGGGCAACAACATCCCGCAAGACGATTACCAGTGGGCAGTAACTGCCGATAAGAAAACCCCCTCCGGAGCCTGGCAGCAGTTGTCAAGCTGGTCAGCACCAACCTCTGTTAAGGCTACTTATCTGGTGCGCACACCGGCATCTATAAATGGCAATTTAATCAAACCATCAGGAAAGATATTCAAGGTGGTGCTAAAGGTTCCGAAATAGAGCAGCTAACGTAAGCCGGATGGGCAGCAGCGGAAGCTGTTGCCCATCCCCATTAGCGTGTAAAAAGAAGATAACGGCAGCACATACAGGTTAATGCAGACATAGGGTCCCCTGAGTGCCATGAATCCCCGAAACGCATTGCAAAAACTTCCTAAAAAATAAAAATAAATTTAGGTTAAAAAAAGCTTGCTTTTTTTCGGACAATCGTATAGAATGAATGCACTGTTGATTTTTTGATAAATAGGAAGGAGAAACTAAACCATGGCTAAACAAAAATTCGAGAGAAACAAACCCCACGTAAACATCGGTACCGTTGGACACGTTGACCACGGTAAAACCACTCTGACCGCTGCCATCACCAAAGTTTTGAGCTTTGCAGGTCAGGCAAGCTTTACCGACTATGCCAACATCGACAAGGCACCCGAGGAGCGCGAACGCGGTATCACCATCAACACTGCCCACGTTGAGTACGAAACTGAAAACCGTCACTATGCCCACGTTGACTGTCCCGGACACGCCGACTATATCAAAAATATGATTACCGGTGCGGCTCAGATGGACGGAGCTATCCTAGTAGTTTCTGCGGCGGACGGCCCCATGCCTCAGACACGTGAGCATATCGTGCTTGCTCGTCAGGTTGGTGTTCCCAGCATTGTTGTCTACATGAACAAATGCGACCAGGTAGACGATGAGGAGCTATTAGACTTAGTGGATATGGAAATTCGCGATCTGCTTAACAAGTACGAATTCCCCGGCGATGATACGCCAATCATACGCGGTTCCGGCTTGAAAGCACTGGAAAGCGAATCCACCGATGCATCAGCACCTGAATATGCTTCTATCATAGAACTTATGAAGGCTGTTGACGAATTCATCCCCACGCCTGACCGAAAGGCAGATCTGCCCTTCCTCATGCCTGTTGAGGATGTATTTACAATTTCAGGCCGCGGTACTGTTGTCACAGGTCGTGTTGAACGCGGTCAGCTGAAAACTGGCGAGGAAATTGAAATTGTCGGAATCCAAGACACAGCAAAAACAGTTGTCACCGGCATTGAGATGTTCCACAAAATGCTTGATTATGCCGAGGCAGGCGACAATGCCGGCTGCTTGTTGCGCGGCATCAAAAAAGAAGAAGTAGAACGCGGCCAGGTTCTAGCAAAGCCGGGTTCCATTAAACCCTACAAAAAATTCCAAGGACAGGTTTATGTCCTGTCTAAGGAGGAGGGTGGACGCCATACCCCCTTCTTCCCCAACTATCGTCCCCAATTCTATTTCCGCACAACTGACGTTACAGGTGTCATTCAACTGCCTGAAGGTGTTGAAATGTGTATGCCCGGCGATAATGTAGAGATGGATGTTGAGCTGATTACCCCTATCGCCATTGAGGAAGGCCTCCGCTTCGCTATCCGTGAAGGCGGTCGTACCGTTGGCTCAGGCGTTGTTATTAAGATCAACGAATAATAGCCTGACTGCACAATAGGAATAATGCCATGAAGACGTTTGTACGGCTTGTGTTACACAGATGCTTTGTGGCATTAGTTTGTGTATGGGGGGATAGACGGAGGGGTGCGAAGGACAGCATGAAAAAAGTTTTATGCCTTAGTCTTATTTTTTTATTGCTTGCCGGGTGCGGCATAGGGGATGAAAAATCCTCTTATCAAAACAATTCCATCACCGTATATGTCGGAACAAATATTTTTGAAGAGTCCCTTGACCCGGTCAAGGGTGCTATGAGTTACGGTTATTCCTTTACCAACAGTGCCTTGCTTAAAGTCGCACCCAATTCAGAATATGTTCCTGACATTGCGGAAAGCTTTGAAGTAAGCAAGGATGCGCTGGTCTATACCTTCGTGCTGAAAAGCGGGATTTTGTTCAGTAATGGCAACGCCATGACTGCAAATGATGTAGTGTTTACATATCAAGCTGCAAAGAAAAAGCAGGCTGAAAACGAAAATATAGACCTCTCAAAACTTGATGCCGTTGAGGGAATTGACGAATTTACAGTTAGGTTCACCTTGTCTGAGCCATACTCGCCATTTTTGGACACGACCGCCCTGCTTGGCATTGTGCCTGCCTCGGATTATAACAGTGAAGAATTTGATCGTTATCCAATCGGGTCAGGAGCGTGGAAAATCATGCAATATGACCCAAACCAGCAGATTATAGTTGAGCCTAACGAGTATTACTATGGTAACACACCGAAAATTGGACGCATATCGCTTGTTTGCATGGATAATGATACAGCACTGTCAGCCGCCCGCTCGGGAGATCTTGACCTTGTAATGGTTGACCCTGCCTACGCCTTGGAAAGCATTGAGGGAATGACGTTGCATTCGCTTGAAACAATGGACATACGGATTATTAGCATGCCGGTGCTGCCCCGGCAGAAAAAAAACAATCTGACCATCGGCAACAACGTAACCTCAGATATTGCGGTACGCAAGGCCCTTTCCGTTGGCATAGACCGTGGGGAGGTTATTCGGCATGTGTATGGCGGAATAGGCAAAGCAGCGGTCGGGTTTACCGATAATCTTATATGGGCAGAAGCTGTTTCTGTTGCAGATGGACTAAAAAAGGAAGCTATGGATATCCTTGAGGCAGCCGGATGGGCAGACAACGGCGATGGCGTTCGTGAAAAAGAGGGTATTGCCTGCTCCTTTAAGCTATATGCAACCGCGGAAAGATACCCTCTCGCCGCGGCAATTGCCCAGGAGGCGGCAGGTTTTGGCATTGAGATAGTGCCTCACTCTTCAGATTGGGGTGAGATTGCGGAAAATATGTATACCTCCGGCGTTATTTGGGGCTGGGGACAGTACAGTCCGACAGTTCTCCACTCGCTCTTCAGCGGGGAGGCCGCACTATCGGACGGCTGGGACAACGTAGCCGGATATATCAATCCCGAGGTTGATGGGCTTATAAATAAGGCCTTAGGGGCAACATCACAAATTGCCGCCATTGATAGCTGGAAGGAGGCACAGGCTCTTGCAAATGCCGATATTCCCTATATATATATAGCAAACATAGAGCACGCTTATTTTGTGAACGTTAGGCTTGATATATCCCCGGAAACCCAAATCCCCCATCCACATGGCCATGGTACACCGGTCATTTGCAATATGGCGGACTGGGTACTGAGGTAAAAGTACTCTGGGAGGTATTGTAATGACAGCAGCAAAGAGTGTTGCGGCAATTGTTGCGCGTATGCTGATTCTATTGGCTATGGTAAGCATATTGGCGTTTGTGCTTGTGATAAACTCTCCCATTGATCCCCTTGTGTCATACATAGGCCCCGAATCGACCCTTTCACAGGAAGCAAGGCAGGAAATTACAGAATATTGGAGTCTTGACAAATCAGGTACCGAAAGGTATTTGCAGTGGGTTAAAAATATCCTTAGCGGGGATTTTGGCGTTTCGATTACATATAAACGCCCGGTAATCGGCGTTATAGGGGAACGCTTTGCCTGTTCAGTAGCTCTTATGGCTACTGCATGGGTATTTTCCGGTGTTCTGGGGTTCCTCCTGGGTCTGGCGGCGGGAACCCGCCAGGGTAGCTTTTTCGACAAAACAGTAAGGCTTTTCTGTTTAGTTTTGCAGTCATCGCCCCCATTTTGGGTGGGGTTGCTAGTGTTAAGCATTTTCGCCGTAAATTTAGGCTGGTTTCCTATTGGTTTAGCCGTACCTATGGGAAAGCTTGCATCTGAAGTGACGTTTGCAGACAGGATACACCACCTAATACTTCCGATGGCGACCCTTACCATCGCCAGTATGGGGAAAATAGCTCTGTTCACCAGGCAAAAAGCCGCCGACATAGCAGGCAGTGAGTTTGTTTTGTTCGGGTTGGCACGAGGATTTGAGGGAGGTGGGCTAATGCGCCGCCACATTCTCAGAAACGCAGCTTTTCCCGCTATAACACTTCAGTTCTCCTCCTTTTCAGAGCTGTTTGGAGGATTAGTTCTTGCTGAGACGGTGTTTTCCTATCCCGGAATAGGATCTGCGGCAGTGGCAGCTGCTTTGGGAAGCGATGTGCCTCTGTTGCTCGGGATTACCCTTTTCAGTGCGATATTTGTATTTTGCGGAAATCTCGTAGCCAATCTCCTGTACAAAGCCGCCGATCCTAGTCTTAGAGGGGGCAGTGAATGTGTATAAAAGCTTGCTTGTTGCATTGTTATTCAATCACAAAACTAAAAGTATTATTCTTATAAACATAGCCTCCGTGTATATTGTTGGCGTTTTTATTTGGGGGATGGCTCTCAGCCCGGCGGATTATTCGGTAAATTTCAACAACAAATTCATCTCACCCTGCCCTGAGTTTTTGTTTGGTACGGACTTTTTGGGAAGAGATATGTTTTTCCGCTCGATGAAGGGACTGTCCAACAGTATTGTCATCGGGCTTGCCGCTTCGGCGATTAGCTCGCTTATCGCTATTGTTTTTGGCATATCATCTGCAGCTATCGGTGGAAAATTTGACAAATTTGTAATGCTGTGTGTTGACTGCTGTATGGGTCTGCCGCATCTTGTACTTTTAATTCTTATATCCTTTATGCTTGGGCGCGGGGCAATCGGTGTCACTCTCGGTGTGGCATTTACGCATTGGCCCGAACTCACACGGCTGATACGCGCCGAGGTTTTGTCATTGCGCCGGGCGCATTATGTCAATGCCGCCTACAAAATGGGCAAGAGTCGGCTTTATGTGATTTCCAGGCATATGCTGCCCCATGTAATTCCTGTGTATATTACAGGGCTTGTGCTGCTATTCCCCCATGCTATTTTGCACGAGTCCGCCATAACCTTTTTGGGGTTTGGGCTACCTGCGGAAACGCCGGCTATCGGGGTTATTCTTTCCGAATCTATGCGCCATATTGCCGCCGGGAAATGGTGGCTGGCACTATTCCCGGGGATTATGCTTGCCACAGCAGTGATTCTCTTTGATGCCGCAGGGGAAAGCCTGAAGCACCTGATGAACAGCAGAACCTGCCGTCTGCACACGGGAGCAAGCGGGCCGGCATAATCCCATTACGGTGCTATAATTTCGGCAGACACAATGCCCTTTTTCCCGGGCGAGTATTCACCGTACGCAACAACCAGGCTGCCGGTCAGACTGGCTGCCTTCCCGGTTATTTTGCCGCCTTCCCTTTTTGCGGTGTTTTTGATTCTGATTTCAAATTCGCCGCTCTCCCATACCCTCGGCAAGCCTCCCCACCGTTGGGTGCTTGGGTTATATACCTCGTATTTTTCGTCTAAATTAATCCTGCCCTTAACAGGCGCAAGGGTCCTGCTCTTCAGCTTTGCTCGGGCGGCAGGCTTGATAGTCTGCACCTTTGAATCAGGCTTTTTGTCTCGGGAAATTTTTTTAGCATATATAGGCACACCTGAGGTAATGCAGTCTGATATGTCAAGGGTAACGCTCTCTTCCTTTACCTCGGTATACTCGACGCCATTTCCCGCAGAATATAATGTACCCTGGTTGAATTTTATTGTTTCTTTTTTATAGTTAATTTTGTAATTAGGTGCTCTGGGAGGTTCAATTACCTTTACCTTTGGCGTAGGCGTGGGCGATGGCGTAGGGGAAGGCGGAGGGGGCGGGGTTACAGTACCTGACTTGCTTAGTCTGACCACAACCCTCTCCACCCGGGTTTTGGTGCATGTAAACAAGGTCAGATCATACCGTGTGTTAATAATATTCTCGAATTCATTTTCATGTATTTTGCTAATCTTGTCAACCTTATAGTCGTGCCGGACCTCGTTTGTGTCGGTGATGCTTACCGAATCACCGGATTTAAGCCTTGGCAGTCCGCCAAAATGCCTGCTGTAGTTATGCCCGCCGATTACCAGAGAGCCTGAAAGATCGCCACTCCAGCGGCAAGGCGTTTTCTTTAAGCTTTCTTCCGTTACCTCAACGTTTACCGGCAGCAGCCCTACAGGCAGCGGGGAAATGTCAAGCAAGCCAAGATACTTCCTTCCATTGAGCTCAAGAACAGGATGCGGAGTTGGGGAAGGCTTAGCCGCCGGGGCAGATTTCTTTTTTCTGGGTTCAGGAGGCTTGGCGTAGGTTATGCTGATTTTTTCAATCCGTTCGGACTCCATCAGATCAGACAGCTCATGCGCCGTTTGCCCGGCACTGCTGCCCGCCCTGATGTCTTCAAGCATATTTGAAAACATCAGCCCGGCTGAAAGCAGAACTGCCAAAACCCCGGCTCCGAGCATAACCTTTTTCATTCTGACATCCCCCTATACGCCGCCCCGCCGTCCTAAGGGGACGGCGGGGCGATCCATAGTTATTTACTGTTTTGTTTCCCTCCTGCCGATAAAGAGGCAGGCGGCAAGCATCATCATGCCAAGCCCCCCTAATACAGAGGCGGGCCAAAAGGGCAGACCTGTCCTTATAGTCTCATTCCTTGTGGATGCGGGCAGGCTCCCGCCGCCCTCGCGGGGGGCCGCTGCCACCGCTTGCTGCGCAGGGAGGGAATCGTCAATCATCAGCTCTGTTAGGGCAACCTCATTCCTTGGGGAGGTATCAGGATCATAGCTATACTTTATTCTAAGGAGCCGTACATTGGTAACATTTAATTGAAAGGGAACGGCAAGAGAGTCCACAGTAACTGTCAGTATCGGAGCATTGGCACCGTCTGCATAGAAATCAATCTGAGCCGCTCTGCCCCCATTTGATCTAAGTACAAAATCTGTCAGGCTTGCTGTTCCGGTAAGCTCGGTATAATTCTTTTGCAGATTAAAAAAAACACTCAGCTCTCTTGTGCCATTAACGGCAGGAGCCACAGGGCCGGCACCACCATTCGGCTGAACAGCAGGCAGGTTCCATGTTCCGGCCTTGAATACAAGGGCATTGCGGTGAGCTACACCTCCTACTTCAACAAAGGGATCGCTGTCGCTTGTGGAAGGCAGATAGTAAAATGCGTGTATCTCATTGTCAGGCACATTCCCCCCAACACTGCTGGTTGCCATGCTCGCACCAGCATGGGGCTCAATAATCCCCAAAAGCTCCAGCCAGTTTTCTGCCAATGCATAGGGATAAACAGAGGTAAGCAACAGGCTCACCGCCATAACCATGACTAAATGGACGATTTTATTTGTAATTTTCAATGAAAACCCCTCCTGATTTTATTTTCGGCTGCTCTCCGTCATTATCTTTTTGTCAGCCTGATCCTGCTGTTTCTCCAGCCGCTGTTTGCAAATTTCCCGGCTGAATCCCTGCGCCTGGCACGGACACGGACATAGTAGGTGGTATTCCTTTTCAGCTTGACGGTTCCGAAGCTGGTCCTGCTTACAAAATTTTTAGTAAATTTTTTATTTGTTGCGATTTGAATTTGATAACGCACCCCAGTAACACGCCCGCCTGCAATACCGATTTTCATTTTAGCTAGGGATGGGTTTGTTAGTCTAAGAGGGCGAGGGCGGGGCGGCTTTGCTGAAATCCAGCGGGCATAGTAGGTGGGGGTGCCGTTGATAGCCGGAGTTTTCTTTCCGTCAAGCCTTCTCCCGCCTGTCGCCGGTGCGGTCCACCAGCCGTCAAGCAGATACCCCCTGCGGGTGACCTTAGGCAGATTTGTTCTCTTGCCTCTGGCAACAGTCCTCTCAAGGAGGGAATTCTTGCCTCCTTCTATATTGCCTCTGGTGCCGTTAAAGGTTACGGTGTATTTTGCTGTTTCCAACTCGGGTATAGTATCGTCAATCCTCAAATGGGTAATCGCGAGCGAATTTCCGCTTCCATTACCACTATAGACGGTATCGTCATCGTATACGGGAACATAGCGTATTCTCAGCTCTCTTGCGCCGGTAAGGTCTATTTCAAAAGGCACACCCCGGGAATCAACATTAACCCATTTCGGTGAGCTTCCCGCACCATCGGTAAAAAATCCGACCCTGCCCATCTTCCCATCGTCCACATACTTCACTATATCGGGTATGCTCAGCCTTCCCTGGAGCTTTGTATAACCCCCATTTAGGCTGAACCAAACATCTTTGTGAGTGTCTTTTGGGGGGCAGTCTGGGCATACTGGGCATACTCGGCATAAATGCACAGGATTGCACACCCCGGCACGGAAGACAAGGGCATTTTGCAGACTCTCGCCTCCTATTCTAACTCTGCCTCCACCCACGGCATTGGGAAAATACCAAGCTCCTATATTGGTGTGGCCAACAGCATACACGTTGCTGTATCCCGCGTCATAATCAATCAGGCCTATATCTGCCCCCTCATACGGAGGTATAATCGTTAAAAGATCCGACCATCCTGCCAGTGCGCCTGGCAATACTGACATCAGCATGACCATCGTCAGTATTACGGCGGTAATCCTCCTTGCACCCTTCATAAAACAACCACTCCTCTCATTTCCGGCCACTCTCCGTCATCATCTTGTCAGCCTGATCCTGCTGTTTCTCCAGCCGCTGTTTGCAAACTTCCCGGCCGAATCCCTGCGCCTGGCACGGATACGGACATAGTAAGTGGTATTCCTTTTCAGCTTGACAGTGCCGAAGCTGGTCCTGCTTCTATAGTTTTTAGTAAATCTCTGATTTGTGGCAATTTCGATTTGATAGCGCAAGCCATCAACTCGTCCTCCGGCAATGCGAATCCTCATTCTGGCGCGCGAGGGATTTGTCAGTTTAAGGGAACGAGGGCGGGGCGGCTTTGCCGAAATCCAGCGGGCATAGTAGGTAGAGGTACCGTTGATAACCGGGGTTTTCTTTCCGTCAAGCCTTCTCCCGCCTGTCGCAGGTGCGGTCCACCAGCCGTCAAACAGATACCCCTTGCGGGTGACCTTAGGCAGATCTGTTTTCCTGCCTCTGGCAACAGTTCTCTCAAGAAGGGAGCTTTTCCCCCCTTCTATATTGCCTCCGCTGCCGTTAAAGGCTACGGTGTATTTTGCTGTTTCCGGCTCGGGTATAGTATCGTCAATCCTCAAGTGAGTAATCGCGAGCGAGTTTCCGCTTCCATTACCACTTGTATCGGACTCGTATTCGGTAGTATAGCGTATTCTCAGATTCTTTGCGCCGGTAAGGTCTATTTCAAAAGGCTCATTCTGGGTATCAACATTAAACCATTTTGATGAGCTTCCCGCACCATCGGTAAAAAATTCGACTCTGCCCATCTTTCCCGCGTTAGTATCCTTCACTATGTCAGGTATGCTCAGCCTTCCCTGGAGCTTTGTATAACCCCCATTTAAGCTGAACCCAACATAACGAGTAGTGCTTGGGGTGTGGGGAGTATGTATGCAAACAGGATTGCACTGCCCGGCACGGAAGACAAGGGCATTTTTCACATGCTCGCCTGCTATTTTAACCCTGCCTCCACCCACGACATTGGGAAAATACCAAGCTCCTATATCGGTATCGCCAACAGCATATACAGTATTGTATCCCGCGTCATAATCAGTCAGGCCTATACCTGCCCCCGACGGAGGTATAGTAGTTAAAAGATCCGACCATCCTGCCAGTGCGCCTGGCAATACTGACATCAGCATGACCATCGTCAGTATTACGGCGGTAATCCTCCTTGCACCCTTCATTTAAATCCCCCCTTTTTTTCAGACAGTTAAACACCGGCCTTTACTATATTGTACCTTGCTTTCCTTCTTTGTCAACTTAATTTTTGCTTTTTTGAATATTTTCAGCAAAATGTGCAAAATGCATATATATATATGCATTTTGCACCATGATTAGGGTGGAATCGACCCCTTAAATGTATTATTTTGACAGCCTTATTTTCCCATTCCTCCAACGGCTGTTCGCATACCTCCCGGCAGAGTCCCTGCGCCAGGAACGAACACGGACATAATAGGTGGTGTTTCTTTTCAGCTTGACAGTGCCGAATTTTTCCCTGAGCCTGTAGCCCTTTGTAAACTTTTTGTTTGTTGCGATTTCAATTTCATATTTCAGCCCGGCAACACGCCCTCCGTCAAGGCTTATCCTCATCCTTGCGCGGGAGGGATTTGTCAGTTTAAGCTTACGTGGGCGGGGCGGCTTCGCCACAATCCAGCGGGCATAATATGTCTGGTCTCTGCTGATGCTGGAGGTATTCCTTCCGTCAAGCCTCCTCCCGCCTGATTCCCGGGCAGTCCACCACCCATCGAATATATATTTCCTTCGGGTTACAGCCGGGATTTCTGTCTGTCTGCCCATGCCAACGGTTCTCCTTGCCCCTCCGCTTACTGTGCCACCCATGCCGTTAAAGGTTACGGTATGGGTGTTGTCAACCCTCAAATGGGACAGCACAAGCGCGTTTCCGCTTCCAAACCCATCGGCAGTCACATCCCTGTCAAATAACGGATAATACCGTATTCTAAGCAAATTCACACCGTTAACGTCTATTTCAAAAGGAAGAAGCAACGCATCAACATTAACCTCCATTTGTGACTTTCTCGCCCCATCGGCAAAAAACTCAACTCTCCCCGATTTTCCGGTTTTAAACCAATGCACTGCATCTGGTATACTTATCCTACCCTGGAGCTTTGTATAGCTCCTGTTTAAGTAAAATACAACGTCCTTATGGGTAACGGGCGATCTCCCGCATTCACAGGGTTCAGGAGTAGGGGCAGGGGTTGACCTGGGGGGTGCGGTAGCGGGGGCAGGAGCAGGTATGATGCAACGGGGATTGCATTGACCCGCACGAAATACAACCGCGTTTTTATAATGTTTGCCGCCTATGCTAACAGTATCCCCATCCGGGGTGTTGGGGAACTGCCACGCCTCTATGCCGCCGAATTCCACCTCATAGTCATCATCAAAAGAGAATTCGCCTATCCCCATGTCTGCCCCGGCAAAGGGTGGAATAATCGTTAAAAGATCCGACCACGCCGCCAACACCGCCGGCAAAGCAGGCAATACCATCAATACCGACAGGACTAAGGCGGCTAGCTTTTTTATATTTTTCATTGAAAAAATCCTCCTTGATTTTTAGTTTTTTTAGGGGCCAGCCCCTGCATGGAGCAGCACTCCCCGCAAAGAAAATTGTAGCATTAAGCAATTGGATTGTCAAGGGAAACTTTTGGATTGCCCCCAGTCAGCGGACCGTTGGTAGTGCTTTGGGACAGCCGGAGCATTCAATGGGGCCAGCAAGGGGCGGAGAGAGGGCTAAGGTGCTAGGAATTGTACACAGTCCGGAATTATATGCTGCACCTCAAAACGCCCCCGCCCTCAATTGCAGAGGGCGGGGGACGGAGTGCGTAGCAAATCAGCAAAATTTTTGCCGTACAGTTGAAATCTCGTTTATAGGTGCTTCCTTTACCGGGTACCAGCCCCTGCTCTCCATTGTTGTAAACAGCTCGCTCTGCATCTGATGCTGCTGGCGCAGAATGTCTAAAAGGGAATTACGCATTTCCGGACATTTGCACTCCCCTGCATAGGTGTTGTAGCTCGCCGCCATAAACTTTTGCGTACTTAAAAGATCGGTGACCATTTCACGGTCGCCCATTGTCCCCTGGGTAACTGCTGCCATTGATTATACCTCCTTTCAATTATTTCAGAAAACTCTTCAGGGTGTCAAAATGCTTTTGGTGTTCCTGGCTAAAGCTCTCTAGCTTTTGCCGTATTGATGGGTCACTGCACTGTGATGCCATAGTCCTGTACTTTTTGACTGCGATTTGTTCGCTTCCGAGCAACTCCTCTAGCACCATCAATTCTTTGGTCGTCATGCGCTGAAACCTCCCTTGTCAAAATGTTTTCCCCTACATCTTGCCCAAAATAAACAAAATTATTCCTTTGATGTGTTCAGCCATCTTTCTTTGAAAGCGAAAGCCCCAATTCCTCCAGCTGTGCCGCATTTGCCGGACTAGGACAGCCGGTCATGGGGCAAACAGCGGACTGGGTTTTGGGGAACGCCACTACATCACGGATATTGGACGTTTTACATAGCAGCATGACCAGGCGGTCAAAGCCAAACCCAATGCCGCCATGAGGGGGTACGCCGTAGGAAAAGGCCTTTAAAAGATGACCGAACCGCGCCTCCATTTCCTCCTCCGAAAGCCCTAGCAGGGAAAACATCTTCTCCTGAACATCGCTTTGATGGATGCGTATTGACCCGGAGGAAAGCTCATAACCGTTACAAACCATATCATAAGCACGCGCCCTGGCAAGGGAGATGTCAAGGACTCCGTTTTCGTCCGGCTCAAGAAGGGCAATATCCTCTTGCATGGGCGAACAGAAGGGATGATGCTGTGCCACAAACCGGCCTTCCTCTTCGCTGTATTCAAACAGGGGGAATTCTGTAATCCACACAAACTCCAGGCGATCATAGTCGATCAGATCTAACCGGGAAGCGCATTCCAATCTTAACGCACCTAGTGAGGTTTTCACTAACCTATCGCTTTCATCGGCAATGCAAAGCAGCAAATCACCCTCTGAAAAGTTAGTCTCCTCACAAATTTTATTTAAGGTATCCTCCGACAGAAATTTAGAAAAGCCCGAGCTATCATGCTTGTGCCAGGCAAGACCCTTTACACCGAGGCCTTTGACAAAAGCGGTCAGGCTGTCAATTTCCCTGCGGGACATTTTGCCGCCGCCGCTGACATTGATCGCGCCAACACTTTTCGCTCCATCAAAGACACCAAACCCGCAATTCCGGGTGAGCCCCGTCAGGTTTTTGAGCTCTAAGCCAAAGCGCAAGTCAGGCTTGTCGCTACCGAAGCGTTCCATTGCTTCCCTCCAGGGCATGCGGGGAATGGGCATGGGTATTTCTTTGCCGGAGACATCAAGGAAGAGTGCGGCTATCATGCGCTCGCAAATAGAGAGAATATCGTCAACCTCCACAAAGCTCATTTCTAAGTCAATTTGGGTAAACTCAGGCTGACGGTCAGCACGTAGGTCCTCGTCCCTCAGGCAGCGTGCCAATTGGAAATAACGGTCAATCCCAGACACCATCAAAAGTTGCTTATACTGCTGAGGGGATTGAGGAAGGGCATAAAAGCTTCCGGCGTGAAGCCGTGAGGGAACGAGATAGTCACGGCTGCCCTCGGGGGTCGATGCTGTTAAGATGGGCGTTTCTACCTCTAAAAAGCCCTGAGCATCTAAAAACCGGCGGACAGACTGCATTGCCTTATGCCTTACAATTAAATTTTTCTGCAAAGCCGGCCTGCGAAGGTCTAAATAGCGGTATTCCAAGCGTAAAAGTTCAGATGTTTTGATTTCGTCTTCAATTTCAAATGGTGTGGTTTGCGCCCGGGAAAGTACGCTGAGCTCTGTTATATCCAATTCAATTTCACCGGTTGGGATATTTTTGTTTTTGGCCGAACGCTCCCGGACCGTGCCTGTCACGGAAAGGCACCATTCGCTCCTGACCTGCCCGGCTTGCCCCCTCAAAGGGCTGTTTTCGTCAAAAACACATTGGCATATGCCCTCACGGTCACGCAAGTCAATAAAAATCAAGCCGCCTAAATCCCTGTGCTTTTGTACCCACCCGCAGAGGGTGACCCTCTGCCCGATATGCCCCGGGCGCAATTCACCGCAATGATGTGTGCGTTTCATACAAGCCTTCCTTTCCGCTGCCGTGTTTCGGCAACAAAGAGCGGCGGCAAAAATAAAACTTAGCCGCCGCGGGTTAGTTTCAAGGGGAGTCTATTAAATCCACTGATCTATAGTTGAAACCAGGTTGCCGATTTCAGGCTTGGAGAGTTGAGCACTGGCCCCCAGCGATTCACCCTTAAGCTTCATGTCATCGTCAATCAGGCTGGAGAAGATGATAACTGGGATGGTGTTCATAACACGGTCGTCTCTTATCAGCTTGAGCAGGCGGTGACCATCCATCTTTGGCATCTCAATGTCTGTGATAACTGCCGCCACCCGGGACTCAATAGGCTCATTGTTCACCGTACATTCATCGCGGAGCTTAATGAGGTGATTCCATGCCTCCTGACCGTTGGGCAACGCGGTAATATTGACATACCCCGCTTGACCTATAGCATCCAGTACCATCCTCTTAAGCAGCGTGGAATCCTCGGCAAAAACAATGGGCTTGTTGCTTCTCTCGCGAGGGCCTAATTCGGCGATTTCAGACATTTGTATCCCGGTTTCTGGGCTGATGTCAAATACAATTTTTTCAAAGTCTATAATGGTGATGAGCTTTGTGCCGATTTTGGCGATTCCAGTGGCAAGGCCCTCCTCTCCACCGTATATGGTGTTGTCCGGCTTTTCAATGTCGCTCCAGCGGATACGATGAATCCCCTCTACCGTATGCACATGGAAGGCGGCATTCATCTTGTTGAAATTAGTAAGGACAAGCATATCGCGTTCATTATCCTCTCTGCTTGTAAGTCCCATGTAGCCCGCCAGGTCGATTACCGTAAGGATTTTGTCACGCGGCATAAACACCCCCTCTATGCTGGGATGAGCGTTAGGCATGGGCTTGACCGTTTTGTACTGCATGATTTCAGTCACCTTTGCCACGTTTATGCCGAAGATATTGCTGTCGATAGTGAACTCCATAATCTCTAGTTCGTTGGTGCCGCTTTCAAGTAAAATCTCCGGTTGGTTTTTTTGCGGGTTTGCCATAGTAATTTCCTCCCTTGTGTTTGTATACGGACGGTATATATGCTCTGGGGACTCTTCCTGGCTTTGCGCCGGGCTATGTTGATGTCATTATATTGCGCCAATTAAGGTCGCCACGCATCAGCCCCTGGATAAGAACCTCTGCTGTGGCAATATTCGTTGCAATAGGAATGCTGTGCAAATCGCAGAGCCTGATCAATTCCATGCCACGTTCATGGGGGGGGGAAGATAGTGGGTCGCGGAAGAAAATCACCAGATCAATTTCATTGTATGGTATGCGTGCGCCAATCTGCTCTTGCCCCTGCACACCGGAAGAAACGCAGGAAATAGACAATCCGGTAGCCTCAGTGATTAAACGGCCGGTGGTGGCGGTTGCACAGAGGCTGTACTGGGAAAATGTCTTGCTGTAGGCTATGCAGAACTGCACCAGCATCTCTTTTTTCCTGTCGTGAGCGATTAAAGCTATATTCATAGGTAAAAAAACCTTCCTCTCCTTCAATTGGACACTCATAGTCATTTTACGAAAAGGCAAAATGGTAAGCCGCGAAGGACACCCCGGGACACCCCGCAAAGCATTATATATCAAAAGAATTGTCAATGTCAAGGTTTTGGGAAAATGTTTTTTTGCTTGCTAGGCTGCGCCTGCAGGCCTTGAAAACACTGTATGAAATTTTCCGTTCAAAGATACTTGACATTACTTACGTTATCTGTTATCATCAAGATGAGTTCTGGAAGAAGGAAGGTGAAGGATATGTTTAAGATTAACGATAACTGCATTAGTTGCGGTGTTTGCGTGCCGGAATGCCCGGTTGAGGCAATCGAATCCGGCGACAGCAAGTACACCATCAATGATGCCTGCATCGATTGCGGGGCCTGCAAGGACGTTTGCCCAACCGAAGCGATTGAGGGGTAGAGTAGCAACGTTGCTATCTGCAAACTCGGGAGGTCTATTGGGGTGGCACTGTATATCATTGGAACGCCGATAGGTAATTTGGGCGATATGCCGCCTCGGGCAGTAGAGGTATTGTCATCCTGTGACTTTGCGGCGGCGGAAGATACTCGCGTTACCCAAAAGCTTCTGACTCGGTTTGGAATAAATGTCCGGTTGCTCTCCTACCATGAGCACAACCGTTCCAGGAGCGGGGCTGGAATATTAGAGCGGCTGGAAAATGGCGAAACAGGTGCTTTGGTGTCAGATGCGGGCATGCCGGTCATAAGCGATCCCGGCCAGGAGCTTGTGAGCGAATGTCATACGCGTAGCATTCCTGTACTGCTGGTTCCGGGGCCCTCGGCTCTGACTTGTGCCCTTGCCCTGTCCGGATTGCCTTCGGGTCGGTTTTGCTTTGAGGGGTTTTTATCCGTTTCACGCAAAAATCGTTATGAGCATTTAGATGAACTGAAATCGGAACGCCGTACCATGGTTTTTTACGAGGCCCCGCACAAGCTTATGAACACTCTCAGGGATATGCTGGAGTTCTGGGGTGACCGCCGAGCATCTGTCTCTCGGGAGATGACCAAGCTGCACGAAGAAACCTTAACCGGAACACTTTCTTCCCTTGCGGAACATTTTTCTAAAATTAAGCCAAAAGGCGAGATTGTTCTGATTGTTGAGGGTGCGGGCAAACCGCAGCCTCTGTCGCTAGAGGCTACGGTTGAATTGGCTTTGAGCCATCAGGAATTACCACCCTCCCAGGCGGCTCGTTTGGTTGCCAAAAGCTCAGGAAGAAGCAGGCGCGAAATTTACGAAAAAACTTTTTTGAAAAAAAGTTAAAGTTACATTAAATCTCTACGATATAATCTATAGAGGGACTTATAATAAAAGGAGGTACATACCATGGCGACTAACGCAATTACCGGATTATTCTCAGGAATGGACACAGACTCGCTCGTTAAAGTAATGGTAATGAGCCAACAGCAAAAAATAAATAATCTGGAGCAAAAAAAGATCACGGCGGAGTGGAAGCGCGATGAGTACATTGACATCAACAACCGGCTCCGCATGTTTACGGACAAGTTTGTCAGTGTATTGGGTTCGACAAGTATGTCTTCGCGTTCGGCATACTCAGACCTTAAGGTCAACATGACAGGCGGCGGTAGCGGCAGTGTAGTTGTCAATCCGGGTAGCTCCGTTCAGCCCGGGCAATATAATGTCCGGGTAGATCAGATTGCCACGACAACGACAATGACCGGAAATAGAATTTCAGATGACGGCAAGATTCTGTCTTCCTCTGAGATTAACGGCATGACTGTCAGGAATATGCGCCAGCTCGTCTCAGGAGAATCATCAGGCAGCGGAGTTGAGTTCACCATAAACGGCGTTGAGTTTTCATTCCGCGCCAATACCTCAATGCAAACGATTATGTCTGCTGTAAATTCTTCGTCAGCCGGTGTTACAATGTCTTACTCCGAAGCAAGCGAACGCTTCACAATTACCGCCAATGAAATGGGCGAAAAAGGGAACATCTCCGTATATGATAACAATGGCTTCTTAGGCTCTCTGGGCCTTGCCTGGGTTGAGCAGGGGCAGGATGCTGTTGTTTATTTCAATGGGGAAGCCGAGGCGCGTAGCTTAAGCTCCAACAGCCTAAGCATAGGCGGTATGCAGATTAGCTTTATACGTCCCACAAGTGCGGACGGTGTCGATTTTTCAATTGATGCAGACTATCAAAAGCCTCTGGAAAATATGAGGGGATTTCTGGCGGAATTCAACACGCTGATGTCAGATCTGTTCACTGCCTACAACACCAAGCCTGACAGAAAATACGCACCGCTGACGGAAAATGAGATTGAAGTATTAGAACTCAGCGACAGAGAAATTGAAAAGTGGGAGGATCGTGCCAGGCAGGGTCTTCTATACAGAGACAAGCGGCTAGGCGATCTCATAAGCGGGGTGCGTACCCTGATGGGTGAGGCCTTCGGCGGTAGCACTCTGTCATCGATCGGCATAATCTCCGGCGGTTACTCTCCTAAAGAGTCAACCAAGCTTGTGCTTGACGAGGAGAAGTTTTTGACGGCCCTGCAGAAAGACCCGGACAAGGTGCTTAATATTTTAACTGCCGCCGTTTCAGATACTGCGGGGGGATTTGTGCCTAAGCTCAGCAGACAGATCGAATCATTCATCGGCAATACCAAATCATACAGCATCAGTGATCTGGATGGCTACATACATAACTACGGCAAGCGCATTACCGAGCAGGAAGCTAAGTTAGATCAATTGAGCGAGAGGTACTATAGACAATACGCTAAGATGGAAACCGTGTTGAGCCAATTGCAATCCCAGCAGGACAGGGTCATGGCAATGTTTAACATGAACCAGTAGGCTCAGTGAGCTATTTTAGGGGGAGTTTTTTTATGTTGTCTTATTCCGGAGCTTCAAATCCTTACAAACAGCAAGATATGATGACCGCCGCGCCGGGTGAACTGGTTTCTAGACTTCTCAAAGGGTCCGTCCGGAACCTTGAGCTGTTCAAAAAGGCAGTTGATAAGAAGGATTATGGAGTTGCCAATACTAATTCGCAGAAGGCGCAGAATATTATCATTGAGCTTATGCGTGCCTTGGATGTGCGGTACGATATTGCAAAGCAACTCTTGCCGTTATACGAGTTCGTCCTTGATACAATTATACAGTCTAATATCAAGAAGGATAACGCCAAGGCTGATATAGCCATAAGGTTTATATCCGAGCTTAATGACACATGGAGAGAGGCCATGGACATAAACCGCCGCCAAACCTTCGGGACACACGTAAGCACCGTATAATAATATATTCGGATCGAAAACCATGCAGCTGTCCGTTGCATGGTTTTCAAAAATCAGGTCAGAGGGTGAAAATTTGGACTGTCAAAAGCAAATCCATGAGCTTTTACGCGATCTTTTGCGTTTAACGCAGGAGCAATCTGAAATTTTGCGTACCGAAGAACATCCCGGTTTGGATGAAAATATCTCCGAAAGGGAATACTGTATCCAAAAACTTTCAGAATTGCCCCAAAGTGGGCGCGGAGATCTTTCAGATGAGGTCAAAAAGATTTTGACCCAGATCCGAGAAGCCGAAGAGCTGAATAAGGCACTAACTAAAAGGGAACTGAGTGAATTATCTAAAAAAATGAAAAAAACCCGGGATGGTCAAACAGCAATAAAATTTTACGACCATAATGATCCGGAAGTGGATGCTTTATATTTTGATAAGAAAAAGTAAAATTATTGTACGAATAAGGTGAGCCGTCTATGAAAATTTCAGATTTTGCAGCTCCTGGGCGTACCCCTTCGCTCCCCCAGGTCAGTGAGATCAAGCAAGCGTTGCAGCCGAAACCTATATTCAGCGATGTTATAGATGGGATAAGCCGTCAAAATTGCAACCAGAAGCTACTGGAAATGAGCCGTGAAATATTCAGGCAGGGGCAGGTTTTATCCGAGCGGTATGATATTGCCGACCTGAAGCGGTATAAGCGGATGCTGTCCGAATTTATGAGTGAAGCGGTTAAATTTTGCTATGAGTTCAGAAAAAACAATTCCCGGGATCGTAACGGCAGACACAAAATGTACGCTATTGTAAAGAAAATCAATCAAAAGCTTGAAAAGCTCACCGAGAATATTTTAAGCCAGCAGGTTGATGCTATTCAATTAATTGCCGATATTGACGAAATCAACGGCATGGTGCTTGATTTATTCGTTTAGTGTTTTTTTCAGACTAATTCCTCTGCCGGAAAGGGCGCAGGCTATGAGCAATATCAGTCTTTGGACTATTTTTAGAATTAACTTTATTATAGGTCTTGTCACCTTCGGCGGCGGTCTTTCAATGGTTAGCCAAATGTATAAAACCTTTGTCGATAAAAAAGGCTGGCTGACCGGGGCTGATATGGCGGATTATATGGCTATTTCCCAGTCATTGCCTGGAGCTATTGTCATCAATATGTCAATTTTAATCGGCTATAAGCTTAGAGGCTGGCGAGGCGGCCTGATTGCCGCCTTGTCTGCATCGTTGCCCTCCCTTTTAGTTTTAGGACTACTTACATTGGCTTATGAGGCGTTTTCCTCAATACCCATGGTATTAGGTGCTTTGCGGGGAATCCGGGCAGCAACTGCGGCACTGCTCTTTTCTATTGCCTGGCAACTTAAAAAGGATTCATTTTCCGGCAAGCTGTCTGTTGTAATTTTCGCCTGTGCCTTAGGAGCAGTTTTAGCTGGAATACACCCTATTCAGATTATTTTGGGAGGTGTGCTGCTTGGAATAGTAACAGCCTTGCTTTCAGCGTCAAAAACAATGGGGAGGACTGATAAATGGAAGTGATATCAGATCTCTTGAGTTTGTTTTTTACCTTCGCCAAAATTGGGCTGTTTACAGTAGGCGGAGGATATGCCATGATACCGCTCATGCAGAAGGAGCTTGTTCAAGCCGGACTGATGACCGAGCCGGAGGTGTTGGATATGATAGCGGTGTCCCAGGTCACACCCGGGGCTTTTTCGGTTAACGCGGCAACCTTTGCCGGAATGCGGCTGCACGGTGCAGCAGGCGCAAGTGTTGCAACAGCGGGTGTGCTTTTCCCTTCTCTGATAATTACACTTTTGGCGGCAAAATTCTTTTTTACATTTCGTCGGAACATATTCTTCAGAGAAACCATGCATGCCGTGCGTCCAGTGGCACTCGCACTGATTTTCTACAGTGCGCTTACTTTGCTCTGTGATGTAGTTTTTATGAAAAGCACATCGGGGGTTTCCTTGGATTGGATGGCCTTAATTTTAGGCGGTGCGGCTTTTGTTTTCCTGCAAAGCATGAGAAAAATCAGCCCCGCCCTATTGCTTATAATCTGCGGGATGGTTGGCGTAGCTGTCGAGCTTTTTCTTTCCGGCAGATGACAGAAAGGGGCTTTTAGACTTTTTGCACGTTTCGTTACAGCATTCCGTTTTTTGTTATAATCCGCTTGCCAAACGGCAATTTGTTGATTAAGCTATACATATTCGGAATGCGTCTGCCGATACGCTGTTTTTGAAAAATTTTCGGCAGCTATTGCATTATTCTTTTTTCTGTGCTATGATGACCCATGTTCCGTGCGTACTGTTTTACCGTGGTACGTTTGTTGCAGGGGGGGCCTGTCAAACTACCAGATTTTCCGAACTTGAAAGAGGTGAAATTTATGAAAGAGGGCATCCATCCCAAATACACCCAGACCACAGTCAAGTGTGCCTGTGGTGAGACGATTGAGACCGGCTCTACCAAAGAAAATATAAGGATTGAAATTTGCTCGGTGTGTCACCCGTTTTTTACCGGGAAGCAGAAGCTTGTGGACTCGGGCGGTCGTGTTGACCGTTTTAACCGCAAATTCGGCAAAAAGTGATTTGCGCAAAAACAACTCCCCTGCTTAGATTATGATGTGCCCTCTCTAAAAGTAGACAGTGGAAATGAGAAACTGACTCTACTGAAGGAGGGCATATCTATGCCCCGCGGCCACCTTCTTGACGGAGGATCTTATATAGACATCTAAATACGCTCAAAGCGCGGTTTGCGTTTTTCATAGGCGGTAACATACCTGAACCCGACCCGGCGACAAAGCTCCAATCCGTACTCAATCCCTATGCCCACCATTTTGGGCGAGTGGGAATCTGATCCTAATGTGACAATTTCACCGCCGCAGCGTTTGTACAGAGCTAAAATATCATAATCGGGCATGGGCCGAAAATATCCGCCCGAACCATACATGCCGGATAAATTAAGCTCAATGCCAAGCCCTTTGCCGCACAGGATTTCAAATAACGTCCGCCAGCGGCCCTCATACCGCTCATAAGCACCGGCAAGTTCCAGATTATCCCTGCCTGTCATATAGCGCATGGGGTAGGTAAGGTGCCCCATTACGTCAAACCCTCCCCATTCTGCGGTTTCCAGCAATTCAACGAAATACTCGTCAAGCAAAACAAAGCATTCCCTAGGAGTATGGCATTGCGACAGATAGATGTCGCCAGATTTTCGTAAAGTGTGCAATGAGCCTATAATGAAATCATATGGGAATTGATTGACAATCTTCTTTGCAAGCGTCTTATAGTGCGTGCCCTGACCTAATTCAATCCCATATAGCAGCTTTACTCCGCTGTCATTGCGCTGCCCGGCAGCACTAAGAACTTCCCAGTATCCCTCATTGTCAAAATACGGTAAATCACAATGGTCAGTTACGCATAGCTCATCAAGCCCTCGTTTGGCGGCGGCGGCGAGCAGTGCCGGTATTGAATCATTCCCATCATCCGAAAAATTACTGTGAGTGTGATAATCTGCCATAAACATAAGCTGCTGCTCCTTATTGATAATAGGCCCCCCTGGGAGTTAAATGGTAGCGGATAAGAGGCAAGAGGGTTACATTGTCCACTTTGGAAGCCATTTCAAATAGGTTTCCATATAAGCCCTTGGTGCTGGCTCGCCCGCGATGACCGGATAGAACATCCAGAATAAACCTATTGAAACAGCAGTGAAGGCAATCATTGCCCAAAAACCAAGCTTGGGTGCGCGCTCAATAAATTTGCTGAAAATATAGCAAATGGCCAAACATAGAAATACTATAGTGGGAAAATAGTGGTACACAAAAGTAATGCGAGTAATCGGTATCCACGGCACAAGCTGGAAAAGACAGCCGACAGTAATAAACAAGGCAACATGACTGTTGGCACTACCGGCTTCCTTTCTGCGGGAGTATATATACGCCAGAACCGTATATACAACAATCAAAAGCAATCCCACGAGCTTTACCGACCCGAGCTTGGCAACGGCATGCTCCGTTCCCGGCTCTATTCCGAAGTAGGTGCCCTGCTGTACTAATATCCAAAGGAACAAAAACGCATTAAGACTGTAAACCATCCATATTCCCCTCTTCCAGTCAAGGAAGCAGACAAAGAAAAGCGCAACTATCCCCGCCCAGGCTATAAGCGGGTTTGTAAAGCAGGAAAGCCCCGTGTGTATCCTGGTGCCGTCCTCGGAATCGTAGCCCTCGGAAAAATAGAAGGTTGTGTTGGTGTTGAATATCCACTGGTACCAACGAGCCGAATATGGGTGCGTTGCGGTAAGATCGCGGTGATAGCTAAACATAGTTTTATTGTTTTCCTTAAATCGGGTAACAGTAAGCTTAGTTAACGCCCAAGCCTTGGAAAGCCCGGTGCTGTTCTGGTATGTCACCCATACATGGTGATCTTTGGCATATGGGTGAGGCTCGGGGGTTGCGTATGGGATATACGAAGAGATATAAATAATCATGGGAATCACTATAAATCCGATTACCCCGGCTATTACCGTCCGTATAAAATATTCCTTGAATGTTGTTGTTTTCTCCGGAGTAACAACGACCGGCAGGGGGGGCACTGTGGTCTTGCCGTCATCGGCCTTTTGTTGTTTTTTCCGTGAACGCCGCGCCTCCCTCATAGCATCTGACGCACGTTTCTTTGCTTGAAGGGCAACAGTCTTATAGTACTCGTTGCGTTGGAAAAAATGGATCAGCATCAAAACGGCAATCCCACCGGCAGAGTAGATAACAGTCCATTTTGAGGACGCCCCCAGTCCGAAGGACAACCCGCACAGCATGAATGGAACAAGGGATTTTGTAAATGGGGCATCCATAGGTGTCGTAATATACCAATACATACAGAGATACATGCAAATGATAAAGAAAACACCGTATACATCAATGGTGGAGATTCTGGTTTGGGTCAGATGCATGAAATCAAAGGCAAAAATTGCTGTTCCACAGGCGGCGACTGCAAGATTACCGAACATCCACTTGATGAGGATATACAGCAACGGAAGCATTAAAACGCCGAAGAGTGCCGGCAGCACCCGCCACCCAAATGGGGTCATTCCGTATATTCTAATGCCGATAGAGGTGATGAGCTTGCCAAGCGGCGGATGCGTGGTTTCATAGGGGTAGATGTTACGTATATTTTCATACGCCGTGTAAGCGTGATAAATTTCATCAAAATACGAACCGTTTTGAACTGTTTTGCGTTCCGGCACAGTGCTTTGCTCATCAAACAGAACCGATGCGCCGGCGGGTGTAACAGTCATTCTGGAAGGGTCGATTAAAGCCTTTTCATCATCCGTTTTTTTCTCATAGACGGCAAGCTCAACCATCTCAAGCTCCTTGCCGGTATTGCCATGCTCATCCGGGATAGTGTTCATAGATGTTAGGCGAAGGAATTTTGAGGGCAGCTCCCTTGAACCCCTCCCTTCACAGTCTGCACACCGGGCCTGGTCAATTTCCCCAGTGCCGCCGCAGGCATCGCAGGTCTGATAATTATCAATGCCCTTTTCAAGCCAGCGGAAGGTGTTGGCGTGAATTTGCTCGGCACAGCCGCTCTGCCCATGCCATTTTTGCCCATCCCCGGAAAGCTCTATCTTATAACAGCAATCTTTTTCGACTTCCTTATGGTCGTCACCCCTGCCATGCCCCAGACCGGTGAAATACAAAAGCCGGCTGAGCTGTACAGGCTTGTCAAATTCAACGGTAACAGAAGGGCTTTCATCAGTAAAAGGGTGATATGTCGTGGGAGATTCGGTATTTCCCAGGTTGTGAAAGGTCGTCAGCGCGTAAAGGGCAGTGATAAGTAGCATGGGGATTAAATCCCTTGGTGCCATCCTTCCGGCACGAGAAAAGACCAGCCTTGAGCCTTCCTTCCGCGCCTTAAGTAATGCCGGAGCATCATAGGCGTGCCGCTGGGAGCGGAAGTACAAAATAAAAAACATGGCAATACCCGCTAAAAGAGCTGCCATTAAAATCTGCGGGATAAAGCTCAGCCCATCTACATTTGTTAAAAGCATAAACAACCAATCCTTTCAGCGGTGATTATATCATAAGTACGCCAATAATGCCAACCCTTTTTTTATTATACCCCCATGGGGGCATAATAAAAAATATATTTTTGTATATTTAGTACAAAACCGCCCTTGTTGGATTGTGATTTTATGCAAAAATACAACTAAGTGCTTTCCAATAAAAAACACTTGACAATCTATGCGTTGCCGGAGTACAATGTCGTTGTACGTGAGTACAAAATTTTTTTTAGGAGGAATTTCACATGAAATTCAGAAACAGAAAAGCACTGCTCATCGCGCTTTCCCTTGTCCTGGCAGCCAGCGTGGCATATGCCGCAGCAGCTGGCGTACTTACCATCGGCGGTACCGGTACCCTTGGCGATGTTGTAAACCTTGAGTTCATCTCGACCTCTGGTAACACGTCAGTTGTTGCGGGCGACATTGACACAAAAGATGTTGTGCTGGATCCTTCCCAGATTGTAATGGACGGAAACACCATGACAATCTCCGACATCAACTTCTCTGATATTGATGTTGCCGAAGCTACTAACCCCGGTGATGACGCACCCTATTTTACGGTTGACTTCCGCGTTATCAATGTTGGCTCCACAAACGCATCAATCCTAGCACCTGTTAATGAGCTGGTTCTTACCCTTGAAGACGGCACTACATTTACTTACGATGGCACAGACACTGTTTCGAGCAACCCGATCTTCAATGATGCCGGCAATGAGATTAAGCTGGACGACTACATTGACTTTATTGGAAACTGGAATGCCATTAACGGTGCCTCTGTTGCTGCTGGTACGGTTGTTCCCAGTGGAACTGGTGTCTACCAATTCGGCATGGAATTATCAGAAGAAGCAGAAACTAACTTTGCTGCAGATACAGCTGGTAAAGGTTTAGCTAAAACCTTGGCCGCTGCAACATTCACATTCACCTCTGTTGCCGATTGCGCAAAAGCATAATCATCGGTGAAGCGCGGCGTATATGCACCTAGCATAATTGCACTGGGGGTTATAGCGGCACTGCAAACCGGGTACTTCCTTGTGCCTGACGCGGCGGTTGTAGCGTACAATCGTGTACTCCCTGTGTTCTACGCAATAGTTTTGTTAGTTCATGTAATGCTCATGGGGCGGGAAAGGTTTCCCGCCCCTAAGGCAACTAATGCCCTCTACGCAGGTATGTTTATCCTCCTGCTCTATATTTTTGCAACCCTCTTCACCGGCGTTGTTGCCGGATTTGCCGCAAACAGGGATTCCCCAAATACAACTGCTATACTGGAAAATTTTTGGATTTTCGGCACGCCGGCGATATTATTTGAGGTTTTGCGGTTCAGGATAATGCGTTCAAACCCAAACTCACGGCTCTGGACGGCGGCATTTATGATAATAGTTTTTTCCTTTTCTCAGCTTAATATTATCAGGGGCGGCGGCTTTGGGGCGGATTCGCAGATTGTTAAAGTTGTTTTTGTTACCCTCATTCCCGCATTTGTTATGCACACAGTTTTAACCTACATGGCATATGAAAGCTCGCTGAAAGCCCTTATTATTGTACGCTGCCTGTTTCTCTTCCCCTTTGTTTCCCCTGTTATACCCAATGCCGCCAGTGCTGCCTGGGCGGCGGTTACCTGCGGCGTGCTGTTTATTGCTACAATTATTTACTACTTCACCATGCAGGAGCCTGGAGGGAAATTTCGTAAGGCGGCAGTGAAAAGGCTTACCGGACCAATCCCCCCGGCATTGATTTTAAGCATGGTGCTGGCACTGATTTTAGCTCTCTCCTTTTTCATGCGGGCGTTTACCTATTTCCCCACAGTTGTGCTTACAAGCAGTATGACCGGAGCCCTTGACAGAGGCTCGTTTGTGATAGTAAAAAAGCTGACCCCTAAGGATGTAATCCAGTCGGTAGAAGAGGGGGAGGTTGTTTTATTCAAAGACGGCGGGTTAGAGGTAATGCACCGTGTTATTGAAATCAAAGCACAACCCGGCGGCACACTGCATTATATCACCCAGGGAGACGCAAACCCACGCCCGGACTCCGACCCTGCATACCCCGAGCAAATTATAGGCAGGGCGCATTCACACATACCCTATATCGGCTGGCCGGTTGTGATTGTACGATCAGTATTTGGATAGAGGGGTTTTTGCAAAATGAGTACAAGAGCCTGTTATATTGTAATGTCTGTCTGCGGTGCGTTGCTCATTGCATCGGCAGTTTTAGCTGTACGCTTATTTATCCCTAAGCAACAGGAATCTTACGCTGTTTCGGGAAACAACAGCCTTAACTACACCGTATACTACGTTGAAAATGAATTTTTCGGTACGGGCAAAATGCCCCGCGGGGTCAATTACCTAATGCCCTACACCGATTATATAGAAGTCACCAACGGCATCGACATCAAGGAAAACACAGACCTTGCCGCTGTGCTGAGCATAAACGAAACATTTTCTATCCAATACAAAAACGGCACCGATGATTCTTTAGTATATCAGGAAAAACGAGAAGTTGCCAACAAAAAAGACGTAACCGTAGGCAACCATTCAACTATTTATGTTGTTGACCCATGGGAGCATATTGACAGATATATGCGCTTTGCCGAAAACAGGCAGGAGCAGACGAGAGCTAAGGAATCACACCTAAGCGGTGCCAGTTATACCGCAGAGGTATCTCTGGATTTTGAGTACCTGATAGAGTCGGTAAACGGCTCAGCCGCCAGAGAGGTTTTAACACGCCAGATCGTTATTCCCCTCTCCGCCGAGGTATATAAGCCCACCTTAACAGGCGAGAGCAGCTTTGATCTGGAAGCAGGAAACGGCCACCCTGCAGAAAAACCGGATGCACTTGCTATAGTGATGCTTTTCCTTTGGTTTGCCGCATTGATTTTGATAATCATTTTTTGCATCAGACCCATTCTGAATACCCGCGAGAAACCTCACGAGGCAGATATAATCCTTAAAAAATATCTGCCATTGATTATTAAATCTATAAAACCCCTTGATACCTCCGGCTACAAAGACGTATATGTTCCTGAATTTAACGAATTAGTAAAGCTTGCCGCCGCCCTCAACAAAAATATTGTATGCTACCGTTACAACGGCGAGGCCAGCTTCTGCGTATACACAGACGGATTAGCGTATTGCTACTATTCCGGCAACTCTCCTGAAGAGCGGCAAAAGTATATCCCAGTAAATGACCCGGCTGGCATATGAAGAAGCTTAGTACCCGATTGTTATGCCCCCCGGAAAATAAATATCGGTGTTCTGCGAGTCATTGCAGGACACCGTTTTTTATTCCTAAAGAAAAATTTTTATTAGCGGGAGATTTCGAGTGTTTTCGACAAACGAACTATTGTATAGTATAAAAAATCATACGAAAGGAATGAGAAAATATGACAATGATTTCATACGGCGAACAGACTTTGCCTATTCAGGCAAAAACGAAGGTGAGGTACTCCATCCTAGTCGATGAGATTTCCTTCATGAACGGCCAGATTCTATGTGAGTATTATGGGGTGCAGGTTGACATGGACGACGAAAGCAAGCAAATCCGTTACATAACCACAAACCAGGAGGCTATATTAGAACTGCTGGAACGCTTGGAGAGCGGCATGGTTACACCTGTTACACTGTATGACGTGGTAAGCGACTGGGTGGAATATGCGTAATCAAGCTATAGCAGCTCCCCGATGGCTAAAGAATGCAAAAATTTATCCGTTAGGCTCAAAAGGTTTTCTGCATCCTTAAGAGAGCAGACGGAAGCTGGGGAGTGGATATAACGCACCGGGGCGGCCAAGCCGGCAACTCGCACGCCGCCCCGGGTCCGGCAAATGCTTGATGCATCGGTGCCTCCGGAAACGGTACGTTTGAGCTGCCATGGTATTTGGTGTTTTTTACACAATAGGCATAAATGCTCAAAAAGCCCATGATCGTAATATGTGGAAGAATCCATATATGACAGCACCGGACCCTCGCCCGCGCCGGCAATTCGTTCTGCCCCGATCCTATCGGGTGAATCCACTGCCGTTGTTCCTTCAAGAATAAGTGCTATATCCGGTGCTATGGCGTATGCGGCAGTTCCCGCGCCGCGCGCCCCGATTTCCTCCTGCACAGTAAATGCAAACCATGTGTCCTGATAAACCCCATTTTTCAAAACCGAAAGCATAACGGCACAGCCTATACGGTCATCGATAGCCTTTGCCTTGTAAAAACCATTGCCAAACAATCCGGGCGCAGTGTCAAAACAGAAGGCATCACCCAAAGCAATTTCCCGCAGTGCCTCCGAGTCGCTTTGCGCACCGATGTCAATTGAAAGATTTCTAATTTCAGGAAAGCTTTTATCCTTGCCGTGCCCGGAAAGATGCACCGGGCCTAAGCCTATAACCCCAAGTGTTTTCCCGCATCGCACACGCTTCCCCGGAAGGACCCGCTTGTCTATTGCTCCAACTGCCCCGAATTTTACAAAGCCCTCCGGATCAACTCCACGCACCATCAGCCCAACTTCATCCATATGCGCACACAGCATCAGGCTGTGGGTGCCCCTCGTGCTGCCCTTTTTGAAAACCAACAGATTTCCCATGGCATCCTGCTGTATTTCATCGGCAAACGGTGCGGCGGCATTGCGGATATATTCCCTTACACTGTCCTCCTGTCCTGAAATTCCGTCTAAGGAGCATAGAGCACTCAAAAGCTCTGTCATAGGCTCATCACCCACGCTTTCAGCAAATTAGCAGCCGTGCCAATATCATCAAGGCAGAGCATTTCCGTGGGTGTGTGCATATAACGCAACGGCACGGACAAAACCGCCGTGGGTATCCCACTAGCTACTGTCTGCATATAAGTGGCACTGGTGCGTGACAGCCCGCAGGTAACCTCAATTTGATAGGGAATAGCTTCCCGTTGTGCTAAGTTAATCAGGCTGTTTGTTAATTCACGGTTACAATCAGGCCCTCTGTTGATGCAAGCTCCTTTGCCGAGAGGGAAGGTATCCTGCCCGGAATATGGACAGGCTCCGTATGTGACATCCACAGCTACCGCCCAATCAGGCATAATTTCATACGCCAACGCTGCCGCACCACGCCCTCCAATTTCCTCCTGAACGCTTCCGCAAACAATAATATTTACAGGCAAAAGGCTTTTATCAAGCATGTCAAGCATTAAAACGAGAGCGCAAAACCCGGCCCGGTTGTCTAATCCCGGGGCGGATGCACAATTTCCTGACCTGAATAGCCCTCTTGCAAAAACACCCGGTGTACCTATTGGAATATCCATGCCTCCGGCGTCAATATAAAGCTCACTGTACTCATCCTCGCCTTTAGAAACATGAGGCGGGAGGCAGGCAACCACAGCCGGAATACTTGGGGAGGTTAAAATCTCTAGCTCTAATCCCGCCCAAACCCTCCGGTCGATTCCCCCTATATTTTTGAAGGTATAAAAATTTTTTTCGCGTCCAGTAATCAAAACCCCAATCTCGTCAAGATGAGCCTCGAGAAGCACGGTTTTGGCATCGCCGGCTGCACTGTGGACGACTCCAAAAATATTGCCCATACAGTCAGAGTGTGTTGTGTGGCATAATGGAGCCAATAGCTCTTCTGCCGCGGCAATCACGGCACCCTCATGCCCTGAGGGTCCTCTTGCCCCGGTAAGTGTGCTTAAAATTCCCCAAGCATCCATAAAGACTGCCTCCCATTGCCCAATGCAAAAACCTTTCGCAATCTCAATTTACCTCTTCCCATTCCCCAAATCTACGGAAACGCCGATAGCGCGTACCCACTAAATCATCGGTCTGCTCTGCCCAATTTAAGCCGGACAAAAGCCTGTGGCGTATGTCGGCTGCAATTTTTTGGGGGTGCAGATGCACCCCGCCATGCTCGGGGATAATCTCATCAATAACACCGAACTGTTTGAGGTCAGAGGCCGTGATTTTGAGCTGTCGCGCCGCCTCGTCCTCCCGGGAGGGATCCTTCCACAGGATAGAGGCGCAGCCTCGCGGCGAAATAACCGAATACATTGCTTCCTGCAACATGTAGATACGGTCGGATACAGCCAATGCCAAGGCACCTCCCGAGCCGCCTTCTCCAGTGAATACGGTCAAAATAGGGACTTTTAATGTTATCATTTCCATCAAATTTCGGGCAATTGCCTCTCCCTGGCCCCGCTCCTCGGCCTCTATTCCGCAGAAAGCTCCTGGAGTATCCACAATGGTGATTATCGGTCGGGAAAATTTCTCAGCCTGCTTCATCAGCCGCAACGACTTACGGTAGCCCTCAGGGTGAGGCATCCCGAAATTGCGGGCGATACTTTCCTTAGTTTTCCTGCCCTTTGCCGTCCCTATCACAGTTACGGCAGAATTCCCAAGCCGCGCCAGACCGCCGATTATCGCCGGATCATCGCCGTAAAAACGGTCGCCATGAAGCTCCAAAAAATCTTCAAAAATCATATCAATCCAATCGTCAATCACCGGGCGATCCTTGTGATATAAAATACTTTTATTCATACCTCATGCCCCCCTAATCTATGCCAGCACAGAAGCTTTTTCAGGGTGTCCTTCATTTCATGGCGAGGTACAATGCGATCAGCAAAGCCGTGTTCCAATGAAAATTCAGAAGTCTGAAAGGTCTCGGGCAGCCTAGCCTTGAGAGTTCCCTCGATAACTCTCCGCCCGGCAAAGCCTATGGTAACGCCCGGCTCGGCTAATATAATGTCTCCAAGCATAGCAAATGAAGCGGTAACCCCTCCGGTGGTAGGGTCGGTCAAAACGGCAACATACAGTTGTCCCTCCTCGTGGTGGCGAGCCACTGCCGCACTCACCTTTGCCATTTGCATGAGTGACAAAATTCCCTCCTGCATGCGTGCCCCTCCCGAGGCACAGAACAATACGATAGGCAGTAGTTCATCGGCCCCCCGCTCAAACAGCCGTGTGAATCGTTCACCTACCACGCTGCCCATGCTTCCCATCATAAACCGGCTGTCCATAACACCTATTAGAGCCGGTACGCCGCCAATGCGGCAATATCCGGAAACAACGCCGTCCTGCAGACCGGTTTTTTCGCGAAGCATAGAGGTTTTTTCGCTGTATCCCTCAAAACCCAATGGGTTTGACGAAATAATTCCACGGTCGGTTTCCAAAAAACTGTCACAGTCTGCGGTCATGGAAATTCGTTCGGGCGCGCTCAAGCGGGGCAAAGAGCTTTTTGTAACTGCGGTTGCTTTTGGTTCCACCGCCGGCGGGTAAGGCGTTTCACGGTTTTCGTGCGGCACGGAAATATACCGCGCTTTTTTGAACATATGCAGCATAGGGCATCCGCCTTTCTAGTTCATCAATTTTTCAAGTGTATCTATACAATACTCCCCTGAGGTAAAGTCAGGGTTTTTGAGTAATTCAAGGTGGAAATCGCAATTGGTGGACACACCATCCACCAAAAACTCAGCCATAGCACGCTTCATCCGGGTAATAGCACCGGGACGGTCGTGATCATGTACTATTAGCTTGGCGATCAAGCTGTCATAATAGGGCGGAATTTTGTAACCCTGATAAACAGATGAATCAACACGCACACCGGGTCCTCCAGGAACATTGAGCGACTTAATCTCACCCGGGCAAGGGGCAAAGCTTTTGGCCGGATCTTCTGCGCATACCCGGCACTCTATGGCGTGTCCGCTTTGAATGACATCGCTTTGATTATACCCTAAATGCTCACCCAGGGCAATACGGATTTGCTCCAGTACAATATCCCTTCCGGTAACCAATTCTGTAACAGGATGCTCCACCTGTATCCTGGGGTTCATTTCCATAAAATAATAATTTTTGTCCTGCCCTGCCAGGAATTCTATGGTCCCCGCGCCTACATATCCTGCCTGCCTTGCAATGCTTACCGCATCGGCTCCCATCCGGGCGCGTGTCTCGGAGGAAAGGAAAGGGCTTGGGGATTCCTCTAGAACCTTTTGATGGCGGCGTTGCAATGAGCATTCTCTTTCCCCGAGGTGTATTGTATTGCCGTGCTTGTCGGCTAGGATTTGTATTTCTATATGCCTGGGTGAGGCTATATATTTCTCTAAATACACCCCATCGTCACCAAAGCAAGCGAGTGCCTCTGCCCTGGCATTATCCCACGCCGACTGCATTTCATTAGCGGATGCAACCAGCCGTATTCCACGACCTCCGCCGCCGGAAGAAGCCTTGAGCATAACTGGGTAGCCAATTTTTCCCGCAACCTCTCCGGCATGGCCTAGAGATTTCAGAAGCCCATTTGAACCAGGTACGGTGGGAGCACCTGCCTTTTGTGCCGTGATAACGGCCTGTGCTTTATCCCCTAAAAGACGTATATTTTCCGGAGTAGGTCCGATGAAGGTAATGCCATGCTCCCCGCAAAGCTCTACAAACCTTGAGTTTTCAGACAAAAAACCATACCCCGGATGGATAGCATCTGCCCCGGATGACAGTGCCGCTGAAATAACCCTTTCAACATTGAGATAGCTTTCCCTTGCGGCGGCGGGACCTATGCAAACGCTTTCATCGGCTATGTGGGAATGCAGAGCATCCTTGTCCGCTTCAGAATAAACCGCAAGGCTTACAATCCCCATATCACGACAAGCTCTTATAATTCTAACAGCAATCTCGCCCCTGTTGGCAATTAAAATTTTCTTAAACATATTATTCCCCCCTGCTCATCCCCCTGTTCAGGGGTGTCAGCACATTTTCCATATGCTATCACGTATAAAAAAAAAATGCAATCAGTAAGGGTGAGTTTTTCCATGTCCTAATCATTTTTTTGTTTTTCTTGATTGTACCCTTGATATTTTTTCTTAAGTAGTGTATACTCTCGTCATGCACCGGGTTTTGGGATGAAATTCGGATGATATTCGTAAGGAGGAAAGGTTATGAAAAATTCTATCAAGGTTTTGGCGGGCGTTGTTGTTATGTTTGTGGTGCTGGGTACTTTAACCCTTTTAGCCATAAAATACTTCGATGTTTTAGTGCGAGTTTTCGACAGTCTGCGCGATGGATTTGCCCGCAAGAAAGTCGGGTTGTTTTCGGAGGAATGTTGCGACTGCTGCGATGATGATCTTCAGCGGGAGTGCCTGTAAGAACCGTCTTAGGAGCGTTAAAAAGACATGAGGCCAATAACTGCCTCATGTCTTTGGGGGTGTGCATCTAAACCGAAAGGGGATAGCGTTTTGGGAGTTAAGCGTCTGGCTGAAAACCGAAAAGCTCGGCATGATTACTTCATAGAGGAGACCTATGAAGCCGGTCTTCGGCTCTGTGGAACAGAGGTCAAGAGCCTTCGTGCCGGTACGGCTAACCTCAAGGATTCGTTTTGCGCTATAAAAAACGGCGAGATTTTTGCACATAATTTTCATATAAGTCCATATGAAAAGGGCAACATATTCAACCGGGACCCCATCCGACCCAAAAAGCTCCTTATGCACAAGAGGGAAATCAACAGGCTGTTTGCCAAGGTGTCTCGTGAGGGCTATGCTCTGATACCGTTGTCGGTTTACCTGAAGGATTCGCTGGTAAAAATGGAGCTCGCGCTTGCCAAGGGTAAGAAGCTATACGACAAAAGAGAAGCAGATGCGAAAAAACAAGCAGAACGCGATATGGAACGGCACTTGAAGAGGTGAGGTTATGAGAAAATTCATTCAAAAAATTGTACGCGGCATTACCTGTATTCTTTGTTTCGCCCTGCTTGTACCCATAACGATGAGCTTATCCTCCTGCCATCATCCCACGCAATCACCGGAGGAGCAACCGGAGGGATCTAAAATAGGGGTGGGGGTATCCGGCCATTATTCCGGCTTCCACTACTCCGGGATTATGGAGATTTGCCGTCAGGAGTTAGAAAAACGCGGCAGTGGCTTGCAGGCCAGAATTTATCCCAGGAGTCAGGATGTAATCAATGCGCTGCTTGCACAGAACGATACACATCCCCTAGACATAAGCTTTGCCATGACACAGCAGGATTTTGATAATATCCAGGAAAACAATGGACAATTAGTTTCACTCGGCAGGGTGGGCTTTGTCTGTTTTTCTGCTTTTGCCGGGAGGATCGATAGCATCGAGGAGCTTACGTCAAAATCGCGCATAGTAATTCCCCGGGACGAGCATGGCAGAGGCAGGGCGTTGCTTCTTTTAAGTAATTTGGGACTGATTGAGCTAAAAGCAAACACCGGGCTTAACGCCGGATTAAAAGACATAAATAAAAAGCGATACGATTTTTTAATAGACCAAGAGGATGTTGCTCAAATGAGTGCGGAGGATACACTTGCCTTGAGGGATAACGCAGATATTATTGTTATGAATGGCTTGGCAGTGGCCGCCGATGCTTTTGAAGAGGGTGACTGGCAGGCTATAGCCTCCGAATCACCGGATTCATCAGCGGCACAACAGTACGCCGACATAATAGTGGTACGCGAAGGAGAGCAGAAGCGACAAGACGTTCAAGCTTTCTTACAAGCCATGCAAAGCGTTGATATGAGGGAAAATCTTCTCATCGCGTTCAAGGGCGGGTATATACCGTTGCTTTAGGCACAGCCTGTACTTTGCATACTTTTGTGGGAAAGGGGCTAGAGGAAAGTGGAAAGTAAAATTTATCAAAATGTTGCGCGTTCGATGGAAAACGAGATTATATCGGGAAAGTTGAGGGAGGGCGAACAGGCACCCAGTACTCATCAGGTTGCCGAAGCACACGGAATCAATGCCGCAACTGCTGCTCGTGGAGTAGCGGTTCTCACTGCGGGGGGGCTGTTGAAAAAAAAGCGTGGTGTCGGACTGTTTGTGGCTCCCGGCGCGAGAGATCTTCTTGTAGAAAGAAGACGTAGCGAGTTTCGGGAGCAATATCTTCAAACAACTATTCAGGAGGCGGCCCTGCTCGGCATCTCCAAGAGGGACTTAATTGCCATGATTATGAGCGGCTGACTGAAATCGTCAGTTATCAGTTAACTGGTAACTGCTAGGGACGGCTCTGCCGGCGGAGATGCTGGCAGGTACGTCTATAATCCGTTGGTTTTCGCTTCCCCTGAATGGCAAATGAGGGCTTTTGCGCGTTTTGTCAAATCTACCATCAACCAATACATCGCAAAGGCTCAGCAGTGCCCATTTTGAGTCGCTTACCATTATCTCTTCCCAAGTATAGCCCGAGTATAGCCACACCGATAATCCCTTGCTTTTAACTGTTTTCACAAGCCCTGTCAAAGGCTCTGCCTGCTCAAGTGGCTCGCCTCCCGAGAGGGTAATTCCGGAGATAAGGGGGTTGCGGGACAAATCACATAAAATTTCTTCAGATGATACCAAAAATCCCCCATCAACATCAAGTGTTCCAGGGTTGTGGCAGCCGGGACATCTGTGTGGGCAACCCTGTAAAAAGATGACGTATCTAAGCCCCGGCCCGTCTACAGACGAATCATGCTTCAGTGCAGACACTCTCAGTGTGTTCGGTTGAAGGCTCATAGAAAACCCTCCTCGATTGCCAAATGACCAGTAGAAGTATATCACCACTCGGAGAAGTTTGCAACACCAAGGAGAAAGGATGTAGGCTTTATGCTTGTTTCTGTTGTTGTCCCCTGTTATTGCGAGGAATTATCGTTGCCGCTGTTTTATAAAGAAATGGCGGCGGTAGCCGATAAGATACACGGCACCGGCTTTGAGTTTATATTTATTGATGACGGCTCCCACGACAAAACCTTAGAGGGGATAAAAACCATAGCGGAAAAAGACCGCCGGGTACGGTATATATCATTTTCGCGTAATTTCGGCAAGGAAGCGGCGGTGTACGCCGGGCTGGAGTCCTCAAAAGGCGATTTTACAGCCGTTATTGATGCCGATTTGCAGGATCCGCCCGGATTACTTGCTGAAATGATTGATATTCTGTCCCAAGGGGAGTTTGACTGTGTTGCCACAAGAAGAGTTTCGCGCAGTGGTGAACCGCCTATACGATCCTTGTTTGCCAGATGTTTTTACCGAATTATCAATCGGCTTTCCAAAACTGAAATTGTTGACGGTGCCAGGGATTTTCGTATAATGACCAGAAAAATGGTCAACGCCGTGCTTCAAATGAAAGAGGTAAACCGATTTTCCAAAGGGCTTTTCAGCTGGGTTGGGTTCAAAACCCATTGGCTGTCATTTGAAAATATACAACGAGTTGCGGGGGAAACCAAATGGTCTTTTTGGAAGCTTTTAATATATTCGATAGAGGGAATTGTCGGGTTTTCCACAGCGCCCCTTGCTGTGGCATCGGTTGCCGGGGTGCTGTTCTGTGTTATTTCCCTTGTTGCCATAATCGCCCTTGCAATCCGTCAGATTATCTGGCCATATTCCCAATACGGCTGGACATCTACCATATGCGTTGTATTTTTAGTGAGTGGAATACAGCTCTTTTGTATAGGCATTTTAGGGCAATATTTAGCTAAGACCTATATGGAAATAAAAAAAAGACCGATATACATCGTAAAGGAGAGTTCAGATGAGAAGAAGGAAGAAAACACCTAATGCGCAAAATAAGCCTGGCAGCCCGGGGAATAATCTCTTAGGAACACCCTCCTCCCATCCCCTTGGTGGATCTGAGGATAATTTGATTGCTAACAAAGGCACTGTGTTGATGCGCGTTGGATTGCCCGCGCTTGCTTTTTTTATTCCTTTTGCCGTACTGGTGTCGGTGTTTTACAATTTAGAATTCTATCCCTTCGGCGAAAAATCTCTGCTGATTATGGACATGAACACTCAATACATACAATTCTATGACTCCCTGCGGTTTATTTCCGGTGGGGAAAACGGTGTGTTTTTTTCATGGCCGAAATCTATGGGCACCGGATTTATAGGCCTGTTTGCCTATTATTTAAGTAGCCCGCTCTCTTTTGTTATGCTCTTGTTCAGAGATTCGCTCTTGGGTATCTTTTATCTCACCCTGATTAAAATTTCAATGTGCGGATTAACCTCATATTTTTATCTCAAATACACTTTTAAGATCGGTGGGCTATGGCCATTGGCATTTTCGACCTCATACGCGCTGATGTCATATAATCTAGTATATTCGCTCTCCCCCATGTGGCTTGACGGTGTAATTCTCCTGCCTTTGATTTTATTGGGGGCGGAAAAAATACTGCGAAACGGCAAGCCATATGTATTTATTGCCTCGTTGGCCGTAATGATGGCATCACACTTTTATATCGGGTATATGGCAGTGGCTTTTTCCTTTTTATTCATAGTATATCGGTATGTTACCGTATATTGGAGTAGGAGTACTCTCTTGAGAGTCTGCGGAAAATTTGCCCTATATGGCATTATCGGCATCGGCATGTCTGCCTGGATGCTTTTGCCGGTATTTTTGGATTTGCAGTCAGGTAAGCTCGGCAACGGCTATCACAGCTTTGCCGAAGGGGTAAACTTCCCTTTTGCAAAATATTTTACTTCTTTTATGCCCGCGACATATACGGGAATAACCAATAACTCTATGGAATATTCGGGGTTGCCGGCGTTGTACGGCGGATTGTTTGTCGGTGTATTTTGTGTAATATTTTTTATGCTGCCTGGGATCTCAATTAAGAAAAAACTGTTTACCGCCCTCCTTTTTGCCCTTCTTCTTGCCTGTTTTTATTTCCAGGAAATGGATAACATCTGGCATGGATTCCAAAAACCGGTTTGGTTTCCCTTCCGCTATTCCTTTGTGTTTCATTTTCTGTCTTTCTTCACAGCGTCTGAGGGCTTTAGGGTATTAAAGGGGTGCTGCCTCAGTGACAAGAGAAAAAATCATGTCCGGGATTTGTCAAGCAAAACTATGATTCTCCCGATTGCTTGCATCCTGTTTGTATGCTGTGACCTCTTTGTCAACTCCAAGGCGATGATACAAGGGCTGGACAGGGATTTCAGCTATGTCAATGCAAGTGAATATACCGAATTCAGAAGGGTGCATCTACCTATAATTGATAAAGTAAAAGAAAATGACAATTCGTTTTACCGCATTGAAAAAACCTATATCCGCACGCACAACGACTCACTGAGCCTCGGACACAAGGGAATAACCCATTATTCATCGCTCTACAACGGCGAGCTTAACAGATTTACAAAACAGCTTGGCTTTGCCCAAGCTCACTTTTGGAATTCATATGTCGGCTCTACTCCGGTAACCGACTCCTTGTTCAACGTAAAATACATCCTGTCCCAAAGAGAAATGCCTCACAAGAAAATTTCCCAGAGTGAAGCTATTAACGACCAAGAGCTGCTTCAGTCGTTATCCCAGCGCCGTTGGCCGGCAGACTGGTTTCCCGAACGGGATATATCGGTATACGAAAATAAATTGGTTCTGCCGCCGGTCTTTATGGTCTCAGACCATAATCATATCGGCACAGAGGGGGACAATCCCTTTGAAATACAAAACCGTATGCTTTCTGATTTTTCAGGCGAGGAAGCAGCTGTGTTTATTCCAGCTGATAATGTCGAAAGAGCGTCTGATGAGTTTTCCTACCACTTCACCTCACAGCACGCCTTTCCGTTATATATATACTTCCCAGCGAATATCCATGACGGCTCCGATATATATATTAATGGGGAAAACAGAGGTGTATATTTTAACGGCGATAATAATCACATATGGTATATAGGCACATATCAGCCCGGCGATGAGATTACTCTTTCGTTTAATACCCAAATAGATTCTGTAGGATTACGGGGGGAGCATATCTATTATCTTGACACCGGGGTTCTTTCCGGGGCAACAGAAAAGCTTAACGCCGGGGCATTGCAGGATATTTCCCACTCGCCGTCAGGACTAAAGGGCCATGTGGATGCCAAGGAGGACGGTCATATGTTTGCCTCTATTCCTTATGATAAAGGGTGGACGGTTAAGGTTGACGGAGAAATAGTCGAAACCTCCGCCCTAAACGGTATATTCATGCTGTTTGCCGTACCGGAGGGGCGGCATAGTGTCGAGATGTACTACACCCCTCGTAGACTCAGTGCGGGAATTGTGATCTCCCTGTTCTCGTTGATAGTGTTTACTTTAACTTGCGCCCATCCTTACTTGGACACACTAAAAAAGGGGCTATCAAGGCTGAAAACTATCTTCTAGCCGCCATCATTTAACCTCCGTACACACAAACAAAAAACACTTCTCTCACCTGCACTCCGCATCAATTGCGTTTTTTTGGCTTGCCCCACCCAGCCTTCTATGCTACACTTGAGGTAAGCTATGGTCGGTGGAATTGTGTCTTTAACCTTGTGGCTCCTAACGGTAGCTCCGTGGGTACTGGCCGTATCTTTGCAGGAAGCCTCGGGCAACCTTCTTATCTTAGCAGTCTAGCGCACTTATGGTAAAATACAACCCCTTTGGGGGGATGTTTGCAGGGGGGAAATAGCTTTGCTGTACATAAAGGAACATGACAGCTTATCACGCAAAATATGCTTTAAGAAAGTTTTAGATTGGATACAAGACACTGCGGCGTTATATGGGTATGAAACAGCCGTGGTGCCGGATCTGCCTGCCTCCCCCTTGTCGGGGGATTTGACGTTGCCTGCCCCGGTAATTTTTTCAGGGCTGTTAACCACAGAAGACATCACAGGCGTATTCCCTTTGGGTTGCCTGCCTGTTGACACTCCCGAAAGGTTACAGAGGGCGCGGCAGACCATGCGAACTCTAATTGTAGAGCATCACATTCAAAATGGTGTTGATATAGTGGATCCTTTTACAACCTTCATAGGACCAGACGTGACCATAGGCAAGGGTACAACACTGCTTCCCGGCGTTGTAATTCATGGGAATGTTAAAATCGGCGAGGGCTGTGAATTAGGCCCATTTACTCATGTTAGGCCTGATGTGACCATGGGCGGAAATGTACGTTTAGGCGCATTTGTAGAGGCAAAGAACAGCGTTTTTGGGGAAAACGCCCAAGCAAGCCATTTGACCTATATCGGTGACTCGGACGTGGGCAAGCGAGCGAGCTTTGGCTGCGGGAGCATTACCGTAAATTATAATGGGGCAAAAAAATTCCGCACAGTAATTGAAGACGATGCTTTTATCGGGTGCAACACAAATCTTATTGCACCGGTTACCGTTGGCAAGGGAGCATTCACTGCTGCCGGCTCGACTATAACCAGCGATGTACCCGAGAAAAACTTAGCAATCGCCCGGAAACGGCAGATAAATAAAGAAAACTGGCACCGTCCGGAGAAAACAGCTAACAACGAACAATAATACAACCTGCAAAGCATATATTGTTATCTCCGGCTTCGTGCCAATGTCAGGCAAAGCACCCTTGGTACACCGGCTCGCAACAGAGCTTCCCGGCATTCGTATATAGTGGAACCGGTTGTATATACGTCATCAATCAGCAAAACAGTTTTGGCATCACATGGGGAGCAGACGGTATATGCTCCCCTTACATTGTCGGTACGTTGCTTGTCTTGACGCATTTTTGTCTGTGATTTTGTGTGCGTGGTCTTTTTGAGCAATTTACGGCGCGGAATACCCATGACACGCGAGAGTTCGGCGGACAATCTTTCACACTGATCATAGCCGCGCTTCCAGCGGCGCAGTCGTGAGGAGGGTACCCATGTGATTAAATCGGGTTTCAGTCCGGCGTTCTGAGCCGCCTGTGCCATTAACAATCCAAAGGTTTTAGCATAAAGTGAAAATCCATTGAATTTGTACCGCAAAACAGCATCCCTTGCCTTACCGCTGTAGTACAGGGGTGATGCGACCCCATCTGCATATGAGCTTGTAACCCAAGGGAGGGTTCCTTGGCAGGCACCGCAAATCGACTGCCGGCTTCTTGTGCGGCAAAAAACACATTTTGGAGGAAACAATAAATCAATTAAATTCAAGCTCAGCAACCCCCATTCTTATTTGCTATCATCATCGACAAAGTCCAAAACGCTCAAAATGCAAACCGAACAGCATTTAGGTAACCTTATTTTCCATGTATCATCCTTCTCGGCTTTTGGCAGACTAAGCTGGTATAAAAATTTATGTAAAGGGTGATAAGCTTGAAAAATAAAAAACAAATTCGCCGCATAGCACTTGGATTCGTTCTCATGATTGCGATTTCTACACTAACTGCCCCGGCCAGTGCTGAGGGTTGGGGCGTGGCCTACCGTCAGCCGGGTCAGGCACCTGCCGGCAACGTGTCAAATGATGCGCTGAAGGCCTATGATGCGTTGTATATGGACGACAGCGGTGAGAAAAAAATCTATCTTACCTTTGATGCCGGATATGAAAATGGGTATACCTCACCTATTCTTGATATTTTGAAAAAACATGATGTTCCGGCAACGTTCTTCTTGGTAGGGCATTATATAAAAACAGCACCCGATCTTGTAAAAAGGATGGTGGATGAAGGGCATATCGTAGGCAATCACACCTATTCACATCCAAATATGTCAAAAATCTCAGACCATGCAGCATTCCAGGGGGAGTTAGAAAATTTAGAAAAGCTTTACAGGGAAACAACAGGAGAAAACATGCTGCGTTTTTACAGGCCACCCGAAGGGGAATACAGCTTAAAAAACTTAGAGTACGCAAAAAAAACAGGCTATAAAACGGTATTCTGGAGCTTAGCATATGTAGACTGGGATCAAAATAAACAGCCGTCAAGGGAAGATGCGCTTAAAAAATTAGTTCCCCGGATACACCCGGGTGCAATCATCCTGCTACACTCTACCTCAAAAACCAATGCCGAAATTTTAGATGAATTGATTATACAATGGAAAGGCCAAGGATACACCTTTGAGGCATTAACTGCGATATAATCCCTATCCTTCAGCATCGCCCGATAGGGCTGCCTCAAGATTAGTACTTGCCAACAGCTGAAACGTCAAGCTTCCCCGGCATTTCGGGCTGACGCGTGGACGGCTGCGGAAGCTTGGCGGTCGTGCTGTTTTGCTGTCCAAAAGCTCATGGGTCAACCCATTTGTGGCCGACGAGGCCGTTATACCGACAATAATCACCAAGATGATTACGCCAACAGTCAAAACAGCCAGAGAAGGAATCGCAACTGCTGTTTTAAGGCTGAATCTTTTCACTTTACACGCCCCCCCAATATTGTTGTGAGTACAGTATACTCCGTGCCTTCCACTGTGTCAAGCATATTTATCAAAAAGTTTACATCAAAATCCTTGGGATTCTTACATCAAGCGGGCATTTAATCAGGCGTTCCCTCCTGCCGGGAGATTGGAGGGAACTCAACACTCCAAGCGAAATTTGCCGCCCTCGTTCCCTAACATTGAGTTGGTTGAGGCTGAAAAAATGGGGGGGACTCACGGCAATTTAGTTTTGTAATTTTTGCAGTTCTCAATGTAGAGGATGCCGTCCTCGGCATCCTGCAAACCCGCATTGCACCGTTCTGGAGCGGTAGGTTGATGGCGGCGTACCCTACAAACGGTTACGAAACTAAATCGCCGTGGGGGGGACTCAAAACGCTTGAAAAGTAGCTTTTGATGTGGTAGAATTGGCATTGTCGGTGCAGGCGCGAAAGGACAAGGGGTGTTGAAAATGATAGAGGCTGTTTTGCTTGATTTAGACGGAACTCTTTTGAGATTTAATCAAGAGGTTTTTGTCAGGGCGTATTTCAAGGAACTGAAAAAGGTTTTTGTCAAGCTGAATGTGGATGCCGATGTAGCTGTAAATGCGGTTTGGGCAGGAACAAAAACCATGGCACTCAATGATGGATCGGTGTTAAACTCTGAGCGATTTTGGCACACATTTTCTAAGCAAATGAACCTTTACGGACAGCAACTCAAAACAGTTGAGGATGCCTGCAACTCGTTCTACCAAAACGAATTTTCCTCCCTGAAAACCATTTTGCCTCCTGACGGAAACGATATAGGGCAGAGGATTGTCAACACCCTTAAAAAACGCGGAGTTATAACAGTTTTGGCTACTAACCCGCTTTTTCCGGAGTGTGCCATTGCTACAAGGCTCAGCTGGATAGGGCTTGAAGTAGGAGATTTTCACTTAGTTACAAGCTATTCTAACTGTAGATATTGCAAGCCAAATTTGAAATATTACACCGAAATTTTTAAAACAATAGCTAAAGCCCCTGAGCAATGCCTAATGGCGGGTAACAACTCATCAGAGGATATGTGTGTCGGGGTTTTGGGTACCAAAACATTTTTTGTAGCAGAATATCCTGAATACCAGGAGGGCAAATGCTTCCCCTCCGACCATAGAGGTACATTAGCAGAATTGGAAGAATTTTTGCAGTCTATTTGAGCCTTGGATATTACACCTTTGTTTCAGGATATCTATATATATCAATGATTTGCAAACAGGAGAGAGTGCTATGGGATACGATCATTGGAATTGCTTTGAACCCGAACAGAATGTTGTTGATGCCTTTACGAGGGTGGGGTACCACCCATTAGCCGCTTATCTGCTTGCGGCCCGGGGCATTAATTCTCCTGAGCAGGTTCGCACAAGCCTTATCTCAGGCATAGAGGGACTTTATGACCCATTCTTGCTCACAGACATGGACAAAGCTGTAAGCCGTATTCAAAGAGCACTGGAAGACAAAGAGACTATTGCCGTGTATGGGGATTACGATGCTGACGGTATTACGGCAGCGGCAATGCTCACTATTGATCTGCGGCGGCTTGGCGGTCATGTCATATGGTACATCCCAGACAGGCTTTCGGAAGGGTACGGTCTCAATGAAGATGCCTTACAGCATTTAAGCAAGCAGGGTGCGACCCTGCTTATTACCGTAGACACCGGAATATCCGCTATAGATGAGGTTAAAACAGCTCATAGGCTGGGTATGAATGTAATTATCACGGATCACCATGAGTGCCGTGAGGGAGTGCTGCCGGAGGCTTTAGCATTGGTAAATCCTAAACGGCCCGGCAATACATATCCATTTGATGGTCTGGCAGGTGTCGGAGTAGCCTTTAAGTTGCTCTGCGCCATAAACGGAAGCAGCAGGGAGGTTCTTTCGCGTTACGGTGACCTGGCGGCACTTGGCACGATAGCAGATATTATGCCGATGACAGGCGAAAACCGTGTTATTGTCTGCCAGGGAGTAGCAGGAATGAAAAATTCTAAAAATTTTGGTTTGAAAACACTATTGAGACAGCCAGAATTGTTCGATAAATATATAGGAGCGGATTTTATTTCCTATACCTTGGCACCGCGAATCAATGCAGCCGGACGGCTAGGCAGTGCGGATACTGCAATGGAGCTTCTGTTATCTGAGGATGCCTCGCAATGCGAAAATCTTGCGAAAAAGCTCTGTGAGATGAATTCCCAGCGTTATATTTTGGAGCAGGAAATGCTGGAACAGGCTCTTGGGTTAGTTGACTTATCCCAGCCGGTACTTGTTACGGCGAAGGATGATTGGTCGGTGGGCTTGGCGGGAATTGTTGCGGGGAAGCTGGCAAATAGCTATGAGAGACCGGTCTTTTTAATTTGCGTTGAAGGAAAGGAAGCACGGGGCAGTGCTCGTAACAGTGCCTCGAATGGGATTAATTTAGTTGATGTATTATCCTCGGCAGAAGATCTTTTGACTGCCTACGGAGGGCACAAGGGTGCCGCAGGATTTTCATTGCCTATTGAAAACATTCCCCTTTTCAAAGAAAAAATCTTGGAACGGTGTAGCACTATTGATGTTTCGCAGGAATCGGTGCTGTTTCTTGATGGGGAGATTCCATTTGAATGGGTTAACACAGAGGGCATAGGGGCATTGGAAGAGTTAGGGCCGTTTGGATCAGGGTTCCCTTCTCCTGTTTTTTGCCTGAAGGAGGTTTTTGTACAGGATGCAATACCATTGTCACAAGGCAAGCATACTCGTTTAAATCTGCTAAAAAACGGTATTCACCTGAATGCAGTATGGTTTGGTCACAGCGCAGATGATGTTGACTGCTCTAGAGTTCTTGATGTTGCCGGTGTGTTGCAGATAAACCGTTTTCGCGGCAAAAGCACCCCTCAGATATTGGTTGAGGATATAAGAATTAGCTCTTGTAACGAAAAAATCAAAGAGCAGCACAAAGTTTATGCTAAATTTATAAAAAATTTAGCAATTACAGATGGAGAAGCGTCATTATTGCTTCCCACAAGAGATGATATGGCGATTGTATGGCGTGCCATGGACGGCAATCAGAAGGGTTTCCCAAAGGATGGTTTGAGCATGTCTTGCTTAGCCTGCCATCTGTCAGGATCGGCCGATCCGGTAGAACCGGCGCGAGTGTGGGTGGCTTTAGATATTTTTTGTGAAATGGGGCTTATAGAAAGGAAAAAGACTAAAAATGACCGCTTTTTAGTCCGAAAAAACAAAACACATGGCAAAGCCGACATGACCAAGTCGTTATTATTGCAAAAACTGCTTTCACAAGGAGGTGTTTGGGATGGATAATCCCCAAGTTTTGCAGGCAAATCATCGACAGTTAGAGGATTACTTTCAGGCAATGGTAAATCGCCTTAGAGAGTCTTATCCCCCTGTCGATCAAGCACGATTGCGTCAAGCGTTTGATTTTATGTGCAAGGCACATGAAAGTCAGCAGCGCAAATCGGGGGAACCCTTTGCCGTTCACCCTGCCGCAACCGCCCTCATTGTAGCACAGATGAACCTTGATCCCGATTCGGTTATAGGGGCTCTTCTCCACGATGTGCTTGAAGATACCAACCATGAGCGAGCAGAGATTGTGGCACACTTCGGTGAAGATATCGCCAAAATTGTGGACGGTGTCACTAAGCTAACCAACATTTTTTTTATATCCAAGGAAGCTGAGCAAATTGAGAATTTGCGAAAAATGTTTTTGGCCATGGCACACGATACCAGGGTTATTATGATTAAAATAGCCGACCGATTGCATAATATGCGTACCCTCGGATATCACACCGAGGCAAAACGGCGGGAAAAATCGCTTGAGACTATGCAAATTTATGCCCCGCTGGCGCATAGGCTAGGCATGCAGACAATAAAATGCGAGCTTGAGGATTTGAGCCTAAAAAACTTAGACCCCATAGCCTATAAAGAAATAACACAGGCACTTTCCGACCAAGAAAGCTGGAGATCTGATTTTCTGGGGAAAATCAAGGAAACAATAGCAGAGCATCTTTCTGCGGTCGAGATAGAGGCAAAAATAGAGGGAAGGACTAAGCATATTTATAGTATATATAACAAAATGTATAGCCAGAAAAAAACATGGTTTGACATACACGACTTATACGCCGTACGTGTTATTGTTGAATCAAAGGCCGAGTGTTACAATGCTTTAGGGATCATACATGAAATATTTAACCCGATGCCGGGGAAATTCAAGGATTATATTTCAACCCCTAAGCCTAATATGTACGAGTCCATTCATACAATAGTTGTCAGCAGGAAGGGGCAGCCTTTTGAGGTACAGATCCGCACATGGGAGATGCACAAACGTGCGGAATATGGAATAGCCGCCCATTGGCAGTATAAAGGCAAGGTAACCAAGCATGATGAGAAACTGAACGAAAAGCTAGAATCGGTATGCGAGTTGCTGGGGACTCGCCATAATACGGATCTGGATGATTTTATCAGCACTTTAAAAGTCGATATGTTTGACGGCAAGGTGTTTGTTTTCACGCCAAAGGGTGATGTCATAAATTTACCCCAAGGCTCCAATGTTGTAGACTTCGCATACGCTATTCATTCAAATGTAGGCAACACAATGACAGGTGCCCAGGTTAATAACCGTATCGTCAGCTTTGAACATATCCCCCAAAACGGAGATATTGTCAATATTATCACCACTAAAGGACACAAACCGAGCAGAGATTTGCAGAAGATCGCTAAAACCAGTGAAGCAAAAAGTAAGCTCAGGCGATATTTCAGAGAAGGTGACAGGGAGGAGAACATAGAACACGGCAAAGCCTCATTTGAGGCAGAGCTGCGGCGGATTGGCATAACGTTATCTACCGTTACCCGGCAGGAGGTGCTGGAACCTTCTTTGAGAAAAATGGGCTTTGACAGCATTGACGATATGTACGCAACAATCGGCTTTGGCGGAATAACTTCCCTTCGCGCCATCAATCGCTTCAGGGACGAGCTTGTCCGTATTTCCCGGCAAAAGGAATCCAACGATGAAACAGACCCCGGATTTTTTATCAGGAAACGGCATGCCCCGCAAAAATCCATTTCAGGCGTTATAGTTGACGGCATTGAAAATTGCCTTGTGAAATTCTCGAACTGCTGCACGCCGATCCCGGGCGACAGCATCATTGGATTTATCACTAAGGGCCATGGAATTTCGATCCATAAAGAGGGCTGCAAGAGTGCTATTTCAATGAGGCGCGATGGAGAGGATGACCGTTGGATCAATGTCCGCTGGGCAAATAATAACCACGATAAATACAGCGCGGATATTATGATTTCGGCATTAGACCGCCGCGGATTGCTTCAGGATGTAATGTCGGCATTGAACTCTGACAAGCTGTCTATTTTATCCGTTACGGCACAGACAGACGGTTCTGGTGGGGCGTTAATGCAAATTACAGCCGAGGTCTCCGATACTGATCATCTTGACTCAATGCGAAAAAAGCTTTCAGGTGTTGACGGAGTTAGCGCGGTATACCGAAAGTAATAGTGAACATACCGAATATTAGTTTGGCTGACCAGAGACAAAAACCCTTGACAAAATCACCGGTTAGGTGATAGTCTATGTCTAGCTAAGAAGGAGATGATTTGATGTCAAAAATTGCTGTGGCGGGTGCCGGTTATGTGGGGCTTTCCAGCGCGGTGCTACTTGCCCTGCGGCATAACGTGGTGATTTTGGATATTGACAGGGAACGAGTTAACCAAATCAATCATGGGCATTCACCTATTTTAGATGCTGACATTCAGCAATATATGAATGAAAAAGAACTTAGTCTTACCGCCACAACGGATGCTAAAAATGCTTTTAGCGGCGCCGACTGCATAGTTATTGCCACTCCGACAAACTATGACCCTGAACGCAGTTTTTTTGATACATCTTCGGTCGAGAGCGTACTTGCCCAGACAGATGCGTTCGCACCCGGGGCTTCTGTTGTTATACGCTCTACCCTGCCTGTGGGCTATTGCTCAGCAAAAGCCGTTGAATACAAATTGATGCCGCTTTTCTTTATGCCTGAGTTTTTGCGCGAAGGAAACGCCCTTCTTGACAATTTGTATCCATCGCGCATTATTGTTGGCATACCTGATTGTGACGAGAAGCTTATGCCAAAAGCCCGGGAACTGGCGGATTTATGGCTAAGTGCCTCACTGAAAGAGGATGTGGATGTACTCTTTACCTCCTCAACCGAGGCAGAGAGTGTGAAGCTGTTTTCCAACACTTATTTAGCAATGCGTGTGGCGTTTTTCAACGAATTAGATTCCTTTGCAGAAATAAACCGTCTCGACTCGCGTAAAATCATCCGGGGGGTTTGCTTAGACCCGCGTATAGGAGATCATTACAACAACCCTTCATTCGGTTACGGAGGGTATTGCCTACCTAAAGACACAAAACAGCTTTTGGCAAATTATTCTAACATACCCAACAATATTATAACAGCGATTGTGCAGGCAAACAGCACACGGAAGGATTTTATAGCAGAACAGATCCTTTCTAAAAAACCCAAAGTTGTAGGCATTTACCGACTTACCATGAAAACAAGCTCCGATAACTTCCGCCAATCCTCCATACAGGGCATTATGAAGCGGATCAAGGCAAAGGGCATAGACGTGATCGTATATGAACCAGCATTGACAGATCAGTTGTTTTTTAATTCCAGGGTAATTGTTGACCTGAGCGAGTTCAAGCGGCTGGCTGATGTTATTGTGGCAAACCGTTCCGGGAAAGAACTGGCGGATGTAATGGATAAGGTTTATACTCGCGACCTTTTTGGAAAAAACTAGTAAAGAAAAATGCACCATATTAAAAAATTAATATTATACTGATTTTACGGCTTGTTTGTATCCGAATCACGTAATTGCTGCTGGTCACTGCCAGTTGAATGCGCCGGTGAGTGTTGGGCGAGTGTTGCGGTATTAAGTATTAGCTAAGAAGGAGAGTATCAGCAATGAAAATATCTGCACCCAAAGGCACACATGACATTTTGCCGGGTGAATCTGGAAAGTGGATTTGGCTTGAAAATATTCTGCGCCAAGCTGCTGGACGTTATGGGTTTTCGGAAATTCGTTTCCCTGCATTTGAGCATACGGAGCTTTTTTTGCGAGGCATAGGTGATACAACCGATGTGGTGCAAAAGGAAATGTACACTTTTCAGGATAAAGGCGGGCGTTCGATTACTCTCCGCCCGGAAGGAACCGCCTCAACGGTAAGGGCGTTTGTCGAGCATGGCCTTCACACTACGCCCATGCCCTTCAAATGTTATTACATCGCCCCAAATTTCCGTTACGAAAACCCACAAAAGGGCCGACTTCGCCAGCATCACCAGTTCGGCGTAGAATGCTTTGGTGCAAAGGAACCCTCTGCTGACGCGGAGATTATCGCGCTGGGCAACGATGTTATGGCAAATACAGGCTTGCAGAATGTCAGCCTGCGGATCAACTCTGTTGGATGCCCCTCCTGCCGGCCTGGCTACAATCAAAAGCTAATAAAGTTCTTAGAAAACTGCCGCCCCAAACTTTGCCAAGATTGCAACAACCGTCTTTCTCGCAATCCTATGCGTATATTGGACTGCAAAAACGAAAATTGCCGTGCAGAAATAAAAGATGCCCCTGTAGGAACTGACAGCCTGTGTGACGATTGTAGCACACACATGGAGCAGCTGAAGATATATCTTGAGTATATGGGAATATCTTTTGATGTAGACCCTTCTATAGTCCGTGGCCTGGACTACTATACTAAAACAGTGTTTGAATTTATTAATGACGGCATTACACTTTGCGGAGGCGGAAGATACGATGATCTGGTAAGAGCCTTAGGCGGCCCGGTTACCCCAGGCTTGGGATTTGGCTGTGGCTTAGAACGCCTTTTGATGATGCTGAAGCGTCAAAATGTTACTGACAAACCGTGGGAGGGTTGTGATATTTATATCGCCGCACTGGGCGTGGCCGCTGATCGACACTCAATGCGCTTGTGTAACCAGCTTAGGTCTCATGGATTTTCGGCAGAACGCGACATATGCGGTCGCGGCTTGAAGGCGCAGATGAAGCATGCCGACAAGATAGGGGCAAGATATACCTTTGTACTTGGCGAGCATGAGCTAACCACGGAAAAAATAGAATTAAAAGATATGGCAACAGGTCAAATCCACGCCGGGAATTTAGAAATTTCTTTTTTGGAGGGAATTCTCGGCAACCGCGGGAGGAATCATTCAGATGGGGGGTAATATATGTATTCCATTTGAAAATTATATCCCTTGTTCATCGCCGGATATACAATGCGCCTTTGACTGGCGGGAAGAGATTTTGGAAAAACCGGGATGCTGCCTAATACACAAACATTCTATCAGCGGTTTTTTTGTACCACCCGATTTAATTAAGGAAAAGTACCCAAGCACCTGTGAACGGCAACTTGAACGGCTTTCTCGTATGCGAGGAATATTCGAACGTCAGGCATCAGGGGACGGCTGGGTTGAGTTTCTCCCGACCACATTATACGATGCAGTGTCTATAAACGCTAGCTGTGCTGTTTCCGGCTTGGAGCTGTTTGCAGAAAGCGGCTTAACACTTCAACATGAAGCCCTGCGTGCCGCCCTTCAGATTATGAAAGCCTGCCTGACACGCTACCCTAATTACCGTATTGTATGGACACCTCAGCCATTGCCGGTCAGCTTGTGGATAAAGGAAGGACGGGAAGCACTGTATTGCATTGAGAAAAAACCGGAACTACTCTCAGTCCGCATCTCACCCACAAGCGAACAAACGCCTGAGCCGGGCTTAGAGCAGGCTGACGAAAAAGACAGGGGTGCGTTTTTTTTAGATGAACTCTTAGAAAGTCTTTCCGATGCTACGATGTAAAACCGATGCAGGTGAAAAAAGCCTTTACAAACAGTATAGTCTTTGCTATACTGTGACAGCTATGACTTTATCGGAAGGGGTTAATGTAGATATGGCAACTGACTTTTCGCGTTCTTTGGCAATCTTGCGTAAGGAAAAGGGCGTGTCGCAACGGATAGCATGTCAAAATTTAGAGGTCACCCAAGCTGTTCTTAGCCATTACGAAACGGGCGCACGTGAACCTGGGTTAAGCTTTGTGGCAAAGGCCTGCGATTACTATGACGTAAGTGCAGACTTTCTGTTAGGAAGAACGTTGTCGCGCGATGGCGGCATTCTCAGACAGGACGATATTTCTAGCACAGAGGAGCAAAAACAAAACCGCCCGGGAAAGGGCTCGATAAGCTCGCTGTTTGCCAAAAAGTTGGTGGTCAATGCTATGAGTCTTTTGTTTGAATATGCCGGGCGTACAGGTCATACGCAATTGATTACCGAGATGACAAACTTCTTTTCCGCTGCGGTATATAAAATTTTCCGTCACTTTTATGCCTTTGTCGGTGAAAACGAAAAGGATTTTTTTTCAATAAGCAACAAGGTTTACATAAGCGCATCAAACGCAGATATGGCTGAAAGCGAGGCACGTTTACTTGCTGTATTACACGGAGACAAGCAGGCACGCCTCGAATTGCCGCCAATTTCTAATGATGCATTGTCCCAGGAGTACCCTCGGCTCGTCCAGGCTCTGTACGCCCTTGTTCATCAAGCGGGCGAACGTGCCGCAAAAAAACTACCATGATGATACGCTTGGTTTCAGAATTGCCCATCGGGGTTTTGCATGAAAGGCTGCTGAGATTTTGCACACCCCTCGAAAAGGGTAATTTAAATAAAAAAAACGTCACGCTGCATAAAGGCAGTGCCTCACGATTTATGTTAGTGCAAAATGGTTCCTGCGGAAGAATGCGCCCCCTGAGAGTTTTCAAAGGTTGCATAGCGAAAAATAAAAAAGGTCAAACAGAAATAACCGGAGCATTCAGCATTTCGTTATTATCCGGCATACTGGTGACAATACCTGCCTTGCTGATTGTTTTTGGGGCGTTTGCCGTCTCTTCCCACTTAGGGTGGGTTAGCCGCTTAGTTTTTTGCCTATCGGCAGTATTCGGGGTTTCAATGGTTTTTTATTTCATGTCTCGTATGAGCAAATTTGCCGGAACAGATAACGACAAAAAGCTTTTGATGTTTCTCAGTGAGAATATCGCAAAGGGAATTGACCCGCAAAAAAATGATGACACGACTTGACAGCAGTTTTGCCGTCTCTGCGTGTCAATTTCGTTTGCGGCTTAGGTCCTGCCTCCATAAGCCCCTCGGCACTCACGTTCCGGCAGATTTCCCCTTGCGCCTCGTTGGTTTTTTTTCACTAAACCCTAAGCCTATAGGGGTAGGTTCTTAATTTTCGGTGAGGTCTATTTTACTGCGATTTCTGCCGAGAATTTTTCGATCAATTTTACAGGATGGTATGAAAGCTTGGACTTTCGCAACCCTTCAACCCCAGTATCCTCTTCCCGATTGATATAGCGTACCTCATCGGTGGCGTATTGGCGGGCAAAGCTCTGTACCATCATGGGATATGCCCCAGGTATGCTTACATCACCCTTTTCTATGTGTACAAACAGTGTATCACCTACAATTTCCCCTGCGCTGACCGCCGCGATACGGTCATTTGCCGTCAGTATGCCAACGAGCATTCCGTGGTGCCCATCAGCTTTAAAGACCTCGCGGGTTTTGCGGTGTTCCTCTGCTGCCATTGCCGATTTGGGCGGCGTTTTAGAAAAATAATGTTCAAGAAACTGCATAACATCATCTTGCATCCCCTCAATGGATGAATGAAACTGCCAGTTGGGATTCTCCCTGACAAAACGGTTGACATGGTTGCGCTGACCGTGGTATTTCCGTCCGCTGAATTCCCGCAGATCGCTGGAATTGTACAGATAATCAAATAAATCCCGATGGCAGGTATCCTTAATCAAAGCCCCATGCCCTCTCAGTATTCCTACGTCTTCCGCACACAGTGGCGATAATAGTACCGGGGATCTATTTGCGCAAAAGTCCAATAAAATGGGCAAGCTCCGGGCTAAATCACCTCCTAAGGGCCGGGCGTATGCCTCGCGACCGCTATAACGCACCTTCAAGAAAAGGGTGTCATTGTATTCGGCATACTGTGTGCAAAAAAAATCTCGCCACATAATTAATGCACCAGGGGTATAATCACAAAACCGGCAATTAGATTGCAGAAGATATGGCCGTATGCGGATGAGATCCTGAGGCAATAAGGGAGCAAAGGTCAGCATAAATCATCGAACCCCTTGTTAATTTCAAATTTCTTCCCCTTTAGATATTCTAAGAAATCGGCTGATGTGCGAAAATTAAAAAGCAGGCTTGTGGCGCAAAGAGCCTGATGCCGCTTTCCGGAGTGGTTGTCCCTTCCGTACTTCCCATCTCCCAGTATAGGATGGCCGTGATGGGCACATTGAACTCGTATCTGGTGTGTTCTGCCGGTTATAAGGTAACATTCAAGTAAACAGAGTCCATGGCGAGTCTCGATGGTATTATACTCTAGCTCTGCTGTCCTTGCACCCTTTGTTAAGCCCTTACATACCGTTACCAGGCTTTGCCGCGCGTCTTTGTACAAAAAATCCCGCCAAATTCCCCGATTAGGCGATGGCGTTCCAAAGACAACGGCACGGTAGGTTTTTCGGATTTCGCGCAGTGCGATTTTTTCTGTTAGAATACGCAATGCCGGGGCGGTTTTTGCCGCTAAAACCAGCCCTTCGGTTCCTCTGTCCAGCCTGTGGCACAGCGATGGGGTAAATACGTTTTCCTCTGCCGGGTTCCATTTTCCCCGGTCCAGAAGATAAGTCCTCATGGAAGACTCCAAGCTGTTATCCAATGGGATATTGGATTGGCTCAATAAACCGGGCGGTTTGTGTAAAACCAAGATATTATCGTCTTCATACACTACAATGGGCATTGGGGCGTTGCGATACAGCAGATAAGCTGGGGATTCTGGTTGCGGCTCATTGACATACAGCCGCAACTCATCGCCCGCGGTCAGCCGTACATCAGCCGGGCAGCGTTTGCCGTTGCGCTTGACATTTTTGGTGCGGAACGCTTTTTGAATTGCTGAAAATGGAATGTCTGCGGCGGCTTTTCGCAAAAAACGGTCAGCCCGCATATCTGCATCATTTGCCTTGATTACATATTGCCGCATAATTTTGTATCCCTTCCTAGCCTACACCTTCACAATTACAGGCAAAATCATTGGTTTTCTCCTGGTTTTAGCAATTACATGGGAGCCTAAAGAACTGCGGAGGCTTTGCTTAATTGCCGCCCAGTCTGTATTACGGCGGCTCACGGATTTTTCAATCGTTTCAATTGTTAATTGCCGCAGCTCTTCTATGGTTCCCTCTGCCTCTTTATTAAGCGCAAAGCCCCGGGTGATTATATCCGGGCCTGAAATAATAGAGGAACAATCACAAGCCATAGCTAAAACCACCATGATTAGTCCATCATTTGCTAGATGCTGGCGATCACGCAGAATAACGCCGGCAACATCCCCTATGCCCATACCATCAACTAAAATCTGGCCCGCCTGTACGGCTGTGCCTAAACGGATTCCTCTCTCGGAAAATTCAATTGGTCGCCCTAATTCAGGGATAAGCATACGATTCGGGTCATGTCCCATTGAGGATGCCAGGCCAATATGGGCTTTGAGCATACGATATTCCCCATGTACCGGGATGAAATACTTAGGTTTTACCAGTGCTAAAATCAATTTAAGCTCTTCTTGGCATGCGTGACCCGAAACGTGCACATCTGCTAATTTTTCGTAAATCACCTCGCAGTTGCGCCGCAAAAGCTCGTTGACCAGCTTGCCGACCGTTTTTTCGTTTCCCGGCACGGGCGATGCCGAGATTATTACACGGTCATCCTGGCCTAAATCTACCTGCCTGTGTGCCCCGAATGCCATTCTGTGCAATGCAGACATGGGTTCGCCCTGACTGCCAGTGGTTATTATACAAACCTTGTCTTTAGGAAAGCTCTTAACCTGCGGCAATTCTATAATAGTATCAGGCGGAATATTAATATAGTCAAGCTGAATGGATACTCTTAAAATATTTTCCATACTTCTTCCTGTAATAGCCACACGCCGCCCGGAGGCTATTGCGGCGTTGATTATTTGCTGAAGCCTATGAACATTGGAGGCGAAGGTGGTAACTACAATTCTTTTGTCGCAGCCATTGAAAAGATTCAGCAGTGCCTCGCCCACGCGTTTTTCGCTCATGGCGTACCCCGGACGTTCGACATTAGTTGAGTCAGACAAAAGAGCTAAAACACCCTTGCTGCCCAAATGCCCCAATCTCGCTAAATCAATCATGGCACCATCAACCGGGGTAGAGTCTATCTTGAAATCTCCCATATGCACAACCATTCCGGCAGGGGTGCCTATACCAAGGGCCACCGCTCCGGCTATTGAATGGTTAACATGGATAAACTCGACCGTAAAGCATCCGGTGCGCACAGCCATGCCCGGCTCTATACAGCACAAATCAACCTTATGCAATAACCCTGCCTCGTCAAGCTTAACCTCCAATAATCCCGCGGTCAGGCGAGTACAGTAGATGGGGCAGGAAATTTCCTTCATCAAAAAACTAACCGCCCCTATATGGTCTTCATGCCCATGTGTGATACACAAGGCGCGTATGCGGCTAATATTTTTTATTAGCCAGGCAAAATCGGGGATAACAATATCAACCCCGAACATATCGTCTTCTGGAAAAGACAGGCCGCAGTCCACTAAAATAATATCAGCACCATATTCGTACACAGTTAAATTTTTACCAATTTCACCAATTCCTCCCAAGGGGATAATTCTCAATTTTGGAACCATGCTTAATCTATCACTCCTTTAAAATTATTTATATTAACACGCAATAATACGTGTAAGACACAACGCATATGTACACGGCTCACGCTGACGCAAGCCGCCGGGAATACAAAACGCATATTCCATCCACACTACTATAACATAAACTTTTCAAAAAGCCAAGCAAAAATTTCAGGGATTTATTTTTAGATCGGCGGCATGAGCTTTTTTTTCAAATTCTACACAAATTTCCTGGGCGGCTTCCTGGCTCATGCCCTCGGCGGCAATAGAGAGGGCACTTCTATCTGCCAAAGGGCTTACCCTTACCCAGCCGTTGCTTGTTTTTGTGTGAAACCCTTCATATAACTCTGCATGATCGACTTGCTCCAAAAGCTCCCTCATAACCTGGCCTCTGTCTTTGTCAAGGAGAATTTCTCTTTCTGCAAAATGGAAATTCGGCAGCTTCGACTCTAACTGCCCGGCAGTTAAGCCCAGTTTTCTCAAGGCGTAGCTTAGGCGTACCGCTAAACATATAGGATCATGCATATAGGCTTGACTTGCCAGAAGTGTCCGGGCATCCTGGCCGTCCCTGCCTATCCGTTTGACAGACCTTACACCATGCTCCCTGGCAGTTACCTCGGCGGAGGCCGGGGCGTCGCAGGGCAGTGCCAGCTCTTGGCTCCCGCAGAGAGCCTCCGCCAGAGCCATCATTGCTATCAGCCGTGGCATTTTAATTTTTCCATCTAATTCAAGCATCAGCCCATCATCGTCAATCTGCAAAAGAACTCCCCCATTTGCGGCACACCCTGCCTGAGTCAGTGCCATCCTCAAAATCTCTGGAGCCTGGCCGGTGCCTGGAACACTAAAGTCAAGCGGTGGAGCGGCAGCAGATGCCCATCCGGGCGGTTTAGATGCTGTGTGAGCGTATAAGCCCGGCAGCCCGCTTGTTTTTTTAGAATCCGGGATCTTCTGCCAATCGGCAAGCTGAACATCACCGCGCAAAACATTTGACTCAATTTTTCTTTCTAGCTCCCGCCTTATGGGCATGCCGTCTTTTTCAAAGAAGTATATGGTAATCCCACTGCCCTTTTGGTTAATAAATATAGTAAGCGGGATCCGGTACAGCCCTCCGCAAAATCCGGCGCAACCCGGAGTTTGGGCATCGGTAATCAAGGGGCGGGTTCCGGCGGCTGCCAAACCAACCTCGATGGCTCCCGCTAAAACCTTTGCCGCTTGCCCACCATGCCAGGACAGTGCGGCATCGTCCCTTGCAGCTGTTCCCGCCGCAAGACCTACGCGCAAGCAAAAGTCAGGCGAAATGTCAGTATAAGACAGCCCTTGTATACGCCCCTGGTTAAACAATGAATCTCGGTAGGCTGAATCCCGGTTAACAGAGCCTGAAACCCTTGCTCCCTGCGCGATCTTTTTTTTCGGCCATATACGCGCTGATTCGGTAAGGATGCTCCTTGCTCCGGCATATGCCCCCGAGCCAAGCACCGCCCCCTGAAGTGCAGTTGACTGAGTACCCAAAACCGCGCCTTTTCCTATATATGCTCCCTGGCATCTCGCCTCTTTTTCCAAAATACCGCCGGCAATTACACATGACTCGGCAATCGCCCCATCATCTAAAATACTTCCCTCGCCGATAACAGAATAAGGCCCAACCGTAACATTTTTTCCAAACCGTACATCTGTAGCTATATAACATGGGGGGGCAACAGCTACATCTTCCGGGGCTGTGGCTTGCGGCGGTAAATTGAGAGTTATCTGTTTGTCTAAAATATCATGACAGCATTTCAGGTATGCTGAGCTGTCGCCCATATCGCACCAATAACCCTCAGCGGTGAACCCGAGCAAATGCAATCCCTCTTTCAGCATTTTTGGAAAGAGATCCCTTGCGAAATCATATGGCGTGCCTTGAGGAATCATTCCCATAGCATTGGGGGACAATATATAAATCCCGGTATTGACTGCATCTGAAAAAACCTGCCCCCAAGAAGGCTTTTCGATAAAACCCTGAACCCTTTCATTTTTGTCGAGCATAACAAGCCCATATTCCAAAAGCTCTTTTTGCCGGCTCAAAATAATGGTAACGTCAGCTTTTTTTTCGTTATGCCGGGCTAGTGCGGCGGAAAGGTCAAAATCCGTGACACCATCGCCAGAGAGTACTAAAATGGGTTCATCAGTCTCCCCGGGCAGGGCGGCCTTGACGCCTCCCGCCGTTCCCAGAGGAGTTTTTTCCACACTGTAACGTATTGAAACGCCGAATTTAGCACCGGAACCGAAATAATCTTTAATTTGCTGGGCCATTGTACCTAATGTCACGGTAATATCATCAAAGCCATGACCCTTCAACAGTTCTATGCCGTATTCCATAACCGGTTTATCAAAGAGCTCCACCAGCGGCTTGGGACAGTCCGCGCTTATTGGACGCAAACGGGTTCCTTCGCCGCCTGCAAGCAATACTGCTTTCATATGGCACTGTACATTCCTTTCACTTTGGCTTATAAATCTTTAGTATAGACAAAATTCTAAAAAATATAATTCATGTGGGCGGGTTTGTATATTTGCAGGCAATTAACACAAAATAAGCCTCCGCGAATCACAATTATTGCAAAATGGCCAAGCAATAAATTTACGTGTTAAGGTCAGAGGCATAAGGAGGACGATAAATGACTGAATTTTCAGTTTGGGGCGGCAATGATGGGATTTTGTCCTTCCTGCGTTCTGCCGCACCGGAGGTTGCATGGTGTAATGAAAACAGCCGAGCCTACGCTTTGGTTGTTCTGCCGGGCGCGGCGGCTGTACCTGAAACAGCCGTACACACGGCGGTCATTCCATCTCATCTGCCGGTAACCGCCAAGCAGGTAATTACCTATGGTTTAGGGCAGGCAAGCACCCTTACCCTTTCCAGCTTCCGTGAGGATGGGTGTATGATTTCACTGCAGCGGGATATTGTCACCATCTCAGGGGAAAAGCTGTTAAGGCAGGAAATACCATTGCCACCCAGCGATAACCCGGACCTGCTCTTATCGCTTTGCGGGACACTGCTCGCGGCAGGGGCAGCCCCCGAATTTAATGGTTTTGAATTTATTGGCAGTTGTTGAATGGCGGCAGGCGGGCATAATAGCGGCGGGATGGTGATAAAATTGAAGCAATCATTTAAAATTCCTATTTTTCTTATTTTGTTTGCCCTGCTGCTGCCTGCCCCCGTAATTGCCGCACCGGCTGTGTATACCGTCAGGGCAGGCGATTCACTCTGGAAAATAGCTGTGGCATATGAGATTGGGCTATCTGAAATTAAAGCCGCAAATCCTCAAATCAAAAGCTTTGACTTGATTTATCCCGGTGATAAAATTAATATTCCAGAGGCATCATCGCTTAAATCGCTTGAAGAAGAGGTAATCCGCCTTGTAAATTCCGAACGGTCAGGCAGGGGCCTGCCTGCGCTGACTGCCCACTGGGAGCTGTCTCGTGTTGCACGCTATAAGTCTCAGGATATGATTGACAAAAAATATTTTTCCCACGACTCGCCAACGTATGGCTCACCCTTTAAAATGATTGAGTCATTTGGCATCAAGTATACCGCTGCCGCGGAGAATATTGCTTATGGACAGAGAACTCCTGCGGATGTTATGAAAAGCTGGATGAACTCACCGGGGCACCGCTCTAATATTTTGTCTGCAAATGTAACTCATATTGGTGTAGGTGCAGCCAAAGCGGGCAACGGAACGCTTTACTGGACACAAATGTTTATACGACCACGATAGCGCGATAGCCTTATATGAAAAGCCTTAAAAATTAACCCCTTAACCCCAATTGAAACGCTAATTGTCCAAGGCTCTAGAAATGTTCCATTGTTTGGAGTAACCTGACAAAATGTTTTTTTGCTAAGAAAACAAGTCATAGAGGTTATCCGAACAATGGAACAAAACAATTGTATCACAGCGGGAAAAACACAAGCACATTTTGCGGAACGACAGATACATAAATCCAGGATTCGGGACAATTAAAGTTTCAACTGCCCCGGACACATCGTCTGAAAAAAAGTAGTTGACGAGGATGCATATATGTGTTATACTTCCCCTTGCCTGAGAGAGGTTCTTTTTTTGTCGCTTGGTTTCATAAGGATTCTCCAGGGGTTTTAGTAAGAAGTACTAGGGAGGTGCCGTCGCCATGCGGGTAAGAATTACTTTAGCTTGTTCGGAGTGCAAGCAGAGAAATTACGATACCATGAAAAACAAAAAAAACGACCCCGACCGTTTAGAAATGAACAAATACTGTCGTTTTTGCCGCAAACATACCCCTCATAAAGAATCTAAATGATAAGATGCACAAATATGGGGACTACAGGTCGAGAAGGATGTGAATCGCTGTGAGTGAAAAAAATAATCAAAACGAACGGGGGCTTGAAGCCACAGGCAGGGCTGAAAAGAAGCCTGAAAAAAAATCTGAGAAGCCTTCCTTGCCAATACGTGTCAGACGTTGGTTCAGGGAGATGCAGGTTGAACTTAAAAAGGTTGTTTGGCCCACCCGTAAACAACTCGTTAACAATACCATCATTGTTGTTGTGGCCGTAGTAATTGTCAGTGCCGCAATCGGGGTGCTTGACTACCTTTTCCTCAGGATTTTGAATTTGCTGAGAGAAACGTTCTAGGGTGCCTCTGGGCGGATATCTCCGAGAGAAAGGGTCAGTGAAAATGTCAGATAATTCTAATTGGTATGTTGTCCATACCTATTCTGGTTATGAAAAAAAAGTTGCCGCTACCATTGAAAAAGCAGTGGAAAACCTCAGGTTACATGATTATATTTTTGATGTCAGCGTGCCAACTGAAGAGGTCACCGAAATTACGGAGGTCAACAAGAAAAAAGTTGTGGAGCGCAAGCTTTTCCCGGGGTATGTTTTGGTTAAAATGATACTGACTGACCAAAGCTGGCATGCGGTACGAAATACCCGGGGTGTCACAGGCTTTGTCGGTCCCGGTGGCAAGCCTATTCCCCTTACCGATGCTGAAGTTTCTGCCCTCGGGGTGGAAAAACGTGAAATTGTCGTACCATACAAGGAAGGCGACAGTGTTACCATTGCCGATGGCCCCCTTCAAAGCTTTATAGGCATAGTCGAGGAAATCGACTTTGACAAGAATATTGTCCGTGTAGTTGTGTCAATGTTCGGAAGGGAAACCCCGGTCGAATTGGAGTTAGACCAGGTGGAACCAATCTAAGTTAATGCAAGATAAGCGGGTAATTCTGCTTTCTTAAATATGTGGGAGAAGCTTCGCCAAAGCTTTGCCAACACCACAACCTAAACTATGGGAGGAAAAAAATCATGGCACAAAAAGTTATCGGCTTTATCAAATTGCAAATCCCCGCCGGCAAAGCAACGCCGGCACCGCCTATTGGCCCCGCCTTGGGTCAGCACGGCGTTAACATCATGGCATTCACAAAGGAATTTAATGAGCGTACAAAAAATGACGTTGGTTTGGTCATTCCGGTTGTAATTACCGTTTACGCCGATAGAAGCTTCACCTTCATCACCAAAACGCCGCCCGCCGCAGTGCTTGTTAAGAAGGCCTGCAAGATCGAAAAAGCCTCCGGCGTCCCCAACAGGGAAAAGGTCGCAACAATCAGCAAGGAAGACATTAAAAAAATCGCGGAACAGAAAATGGCCGACCTCAATGCCGCTTCAATAGAGGCCGCCGAGTCGATGATTGCCGGTACAGCTCGTAGTATGGGCGTTACCGTAGCGGAATAAGGGGGGTCGTGTTATGTTTCGTGGAAAAAAATATCAAGATTCGATAAAGCTGATTGACCGTACAGTGCAATACGACATGGAAGATGCTTTCGGATTGGCACTTAAATCAGCCAAGGCCAAATTTGATGAGACAATAGAGGTTCATGTGCGCCTGGGCGTTGACTCTCGTCACGCAGACCAGCAGGTTCGCGGCAATATCGTTTTGCCGCATGGAACGGGCAAGGTTAATCGTGTTTTGGTTTTTGCCAAGGGTGACAATGCCAAAACCGCCGAGGATGCCGGCGCGGATTTTGTGGGTGCCGAGGATATGGTTGCCCGAATTCAGAACGAGAACTTTTTTGATTACGATGTTATCGTGGCTACTCCCGATATGATGGGCTTAGTTGGTCGTTTAGGCAAGGTTTTAGGCCCCAAGGGTCTTATGCCCAACCCCAAGGCCGGAACAGTTACCAATGATGTGACACGTGCCATATCGGAGATTAAAGCGGGTAAGGTTGAGTACCGTCTTGATAAAACAAATATCGTTCACTGCCCCCTGGGCAAGGTTAGCTTTGGAGAACAAAAGCTTTTGGAGAATTTCGAAGCTCTGCTCCGTGCCATTATAAAGTCCAAGCCCGCCGCCGCCAAGGGTCAGTATATCCGCTCATGCGTCATTTCACCGACAATGGGCCCCGGTATCAAGGTAAGCACCGCTAGGCTGATGACCTAATTGAGAATATATAGATTATCCCGCGCTAGATGTCCGCATGCATAGCCGGGGCGCGACTGCCACTTTACAAAGCCGCAGTCTACACTTGCCTTTTTATCAAGCCTGTGATTTTTGCTCACAGACTGCCCATAATTGCAGCCCTTACACTTTTTTGTCTCGTTGTGTTTGCTGGCAGTAGCGCGGGTGTACCGTACGAAAAATTGAGACACTCAAAACGGTGATGGCCCCCCGGCCACACCGTTTTGAAAAAAACCTTGCAAAGCTTGTTTCGGCGTGTTATACTACTTCGGCGTACCGGGGTAGGACGTAATTCACACGCATTCGGATGCGCCTTGGCACTGTGGCCGGCTCTGCCGGTTGCCAAGACGAGGATGAAGAGTGCGGCGGGAATCATATTGAGATTCAAAAAACAAAGAGGAGGAACCTTAGCATGTCAGTAGTTTCCATGAAAGGCCTATTGGAGGCCGGGGTGCATTTTGGCCATCAAACACGTAGATGGAACCCAAAAATGCAGAAATTTATCTTTACCGAACGCAATGGCATTTACATCATCGACTTGCAAAAAACTGTAAGAAAGTTAGAGGAAGCCTATGCTTTTGTCCGCGACTTGACGATTGACAAGCAGACAGTTTTGTTTGTCGGAACCAAAAAGCAGGCACAGGAGGCCATCCGCGAAGAGGCAGAGCGGGTGGGTATGTACTTTGTAAATGCTCGTTGGTTAGGCGGAATGCTAACCAACTTTAAGACTATGCGCCGCCGGGTTGACCGTCTTAACCAGTTGCGTAAAATGGAAGAGGATGGCACCTTCGAGATGCTTCCCAAAAAAGAGGTAATCAAATTAAATGGTGAAATTGCTAAACTGGAAAAATATTTGGGCGGTGTCAAGACCATGAACCGCTTGCCTGGTGCATTGTTTATAATTGACCCTCGCAAGGAGCGTAATGCCATCGCTGAGGCACACAAGCTGGGTATTCCCATTGTAGCTGTTGTTGACACCAACTGCGACCCTGACGAAATCGACTACCCCATTCCTGGCAACGATGATGCTATCCGAGCCATAAAGCTTATCTCCCAGACTATTGCCAATGCTGTCTTGGAAGGCCGTCAGGGGGAGGAAGCTGCTGAGTATTCCGGACAAGAGGGAAATGTCGCCAACAAGGAAGACATTAAACCGGAATCGTCACCTGAAACAGAGCAATAGTATTCTTATATAATTTTTTCATTATGGAAAGGAACGAGCTTTATGGCATTTACCGCAAAAGACGTACAGACGCTACGTGAGATGACCGGCGTTGGAATGATGGACTGCAAAAAAGCCCTACAAGAAGCGGACGGGAACATCGACAGTGCCGTTAAAATACTGCGTGAAAAGGGCATGGCGGCGGCGGCCAAAAAGGCAGGACGTGTTGCCGCCGAGGGGATGTGTCACGCTATTGTGTGTCCTAAGAGCGGCGTTGCTGCCTTGGTCGAGGTTAACATTGAGACGGACTTTGCCGCAAAGAATGAAGAATTCAAGGATTTTGTCAAAACCTTGGCCTTTGTTGTTGCAGATGAAGCCCCTGCCGATGTGGATGCTCTCAAGCAATGCGAATATCCTGAAAGCAATGGCCGCCCAATTGAGAAGGTCTTACAAGACAAGGTTCTGAAAATCGGCGAGAACATTCAAATCCGCCGTTTTGATCGTGTAGTCTGCCCTTTAAACGCCGTTTATATCCACATGGGCGGAAAAATTGCTGTTGTTGTCAGTATGGATGTTTCTGAAAACCTGAAGGATAATCCTGATGTCTCTGAGCTTGGCCGTGATGTTGCCATGCAGATTGCTGCCATGCGTCCGCTTTGGCTAGACGAGACAGTTGCCGACCAAACCGTTGTAAATAGTGAGAAGGAAATCATCACCCAACAACTTAAGCAGGACGAAGCAAACGCCAAGAAATCCGAAAATGTCCTCGAAAAAATAGTTGAAGGCCGGATTCGCAAGTATTTAGCCGAGGTTTGTCTGCTAAAGCAAGCCTTTGTAAAAGAAAGCAAAACCACAGTAGGTGATCATGTCGCGGCAACAGCCAGGGCTTTACACGGAGAAATTAAGGTAGCATCCTTTGTCCGCTACGAGGTGGGTGAGGGTCTTCAAAAACGAGAGGAAAACTTTGCCGATGAGGTTGCAAAAATGACGAAGTAATTTTTTTGCATAGTGGGATCTGTAAAAAATGTTTGACATCTTGTTTTTCATGTTATATACTGCTTTCGTTTCCGGCTGGAGACGAAAGATGGCGGCGTAGCTCAGTTGGCTAGAGCATACGGTTCATACCCGTAGTGTCATTGGTTCAATTCCAATCGCCGCTACCACTGCAATTGACAATTAAGAGTATTTCCTAATTGTCAATTGATTTGGCCCGTTGGTCAAGCGGTTAAGACTCCGCCCTTTCACGGCGGCAACAGGGGTTCGATTCCCCTACGGGTCACCAGCGAAACCCATGTCTAAGCAGGTTCCCAAACATTGAAAAAGCTAGGGTTTTCAACTGTTTGCGAGTTTGCTCGGACATGGGTTTTTTGTCGCCTGAAAAAAGACGTTTTCAGAAATTTTGGTCATTTTGCAGGTGTGCGTTGGCTGAAAGCGTTGCAAATCAAGGAATGTTCGGAAACATGGGTCGGTGACGCTTCAAATGGAAAAGTGGTTACCTCAAAACCCCATGTTGGGATGAGTTGGGGGTTCGGCCAGTGGCGGGTGGATGGTGTCATGTTTGAGGATGGCGACGCTTGCCGAAAAAAGCGGTTGTCGGGCGGCATGGTCTGTGGTATAATCAAGGGGAGCATGGTTGTAAATTGGAGGTATCAGAATGAAAAAGATTATGCCACAAAGCGGAGTGCCAAATTATAGTGATTTAATTAACCCAACATTGAAAGTACTTCAATCGCTGGGCGGTTCTGGGAAGAACGATGAGATATACGACGAGGTTATTAAACTCTTAAATCTCCCAGATAGTGCAATAGATGTCCCGCACGGTGAAGGAAGTCAGAGTGAACTTGAATATCGTCTTGCGTGGGCTCGCACCTACTTAAAGAAGTATGGAGCTATTGATAATTCCGCTAGAGCTGTTTGGTCTGTAGCTTCCGCTTATATGAATGTAGAAGAACTTGATATAAACGAGGTTATACGGAAAGTAAAAAGCTTACATCCTGCTACGAAAACGTCCAAACCCGTATCGAAAACGATATCGGAAGTTAATGAATCGGAATTCCCTGACGAGATAAAACCATGGCGCAAAAAACTTTACGATATATTGATTAACATGGATTCCTTCGCTTTTGAACGCTTATCACAGCGACTTTTAAGAGAAAGTGGCTTTACCCATGTTGTAGTTACTAAAAAATCTGGAGATGGGGGAATTGACGGATTTGGAAAGCTTAAAATAAATGGTATTTTTAGCTTCAACATAGCTTTTCAATGTAAACGTTACAAGGACTCATCGCCTATAGGCTCACCGGCGATTCGTGACTTTAGGGGTTCCCTTACGTCAAACATAGAAAAGGCGATTTTCATTACTACTAGCACATTCTCTAAGGCAGCAAAAGCCGAGGCTTCAGAACCCGGCAAATTACAAATTGACCTCATGGAAGGAGAAGAATTTATTAGCAAGCTTGCTGAATGTGGAATTGGAGTTAAAGAGGTAAAAGACTACGAAATAGACGAGAATTATTTTGCTACAGTTTAACCGCCAGCCGTCCAAACACTCCATTCCCGCTTCTCGCGCCCTCAACCCCACGCCCAAATCCCCACAAACACGAATCGATGAAACCATAAAGCCATAGGCGAAAGAGCTGTCAGAGAAAATCTTTTCGGCATTTTTCTGACCCTCTAATTACCCATAAATAATCTGGCATATAAAACGTAGTGTTTGCAAGGGTTACAAGTGTGCTGGACATGGGTTTTGGGAGTAACGACTAAGGGTCACCACACGCAAATAATCCGAAAGATCCGCCAGTCATTAAAGCGATTGGCGAGGGGTTCGGTTTTTTGCTTTGGCTGGAAAACTTATGCCCCACCAAAGGGAGCGGCAAAACCGCTTTCTTTGTCTTTTCCGGCATTTTAATTGAGAATTTTTGAGGAGCTACGGGGCGGGGCAGATGGAGAGCAAAAAAGCCGTTGCCGAATCCTATAACTTTTGCTATAATGCCATCAAGGCGGTGAAGTCAATGCAACTTACATGGGACGAAATACAAGCCAACGCCGTTGCTTTTTCCAAACGTTGGAAGGATGTAACCAGCGAAAAACAGCAAGACCAAGGCTTTATTGAGGCACTGTTGCGTGTTTTTGGCGTTGATGACGCACGAGCTGTTGGGACCTTTCAAGAGAAAACCCGCATTGAGGGTAGTACAAAATGGATAGACTACCTTTGGAAAGGTCAAATTGCCATTGAAATGAAATCCGCAGGCGAAAATCTCGATCTTGCCTATGAACAACTGCGGGAGTATATGTACAGTCTGCCTGAAGAAGATGTGCCTGACCTCTGGCTAGTATGCGACTTTGAAACCATACGGCTTTCCCGCCGCTCTACAAATGAAGTTTGGAGCTTTAAGACCAAAGACTTGCGTAAAAACATCAAGCGTTTTGCCAACATTGCCGGACACACCACCGAGCGTTTCCGTGCCGGTCAGATAGAGTTGAACGTCAAGGCCGCTGAGAAAATGGCAAAACTCCATGATGCGCTAAAATTCCACGGATATGATGGTCACAATCTCGAGGTTTACCTTGTGCGGTTACTTTTTTGTATGTTTGCCGGGGATACCGGGATTTTTCCCAAAGGAAATTTTTACTTTTACATCAAAGATTCCAAAGAAAACGGCAGTGACCTGTCACACAGAATTTCCGATTTATTTGAAGTTCTCAATATGCCGTATGAAATAAGGGCGAAGAAAACGCTTTTGTCCGATGAATTAAAACAATTCCGATATATAAACGGCAGCTTGTTTGAAGAAAGATTGCCTCCCGCTGATTTTGATGCCAAAATGCGAAATCTTCTCTTAGAATGCCGGGGATTTGACTGGAGCGACATTAGCCCGGCTATTTTTGGTGCAATGTTTCAGGGTGTTATGGACAAAACCCAGCGCCGAGAACTGGGAGCGCATTACACCAGCGAAGAAAACATCTTGAAACTCATTAACCCGCTGTTTATGGACGAGCTATGGGCAGAATTTGACCGTGTGAAAACCGACCCGGCCGCTCTTGACCGTTTTCACAATAAAATTGCAAATTTGAAGTTTTTAGACCCCGCCTGCGGCTGCGGAAATTTTTTGATTATCACTTACCGGGAATTGCGATTGCTAGAGCTTGAAGTGTTGCGGGTGAAACGCAATTCAGGACAGATGCTAATGGACATAACGCCCTTGCTGAAAGTCAACGTCAACCAATTTTGCGGCATCGAGCTTGAGAATTTCCCCTGCCAAATCGCCACTGTTGGTCTGTGGCTGACCGACCATCAAATGAACAACCTTGTTGCTGACGAGTTTGGGATTCCGTTCGTACGCTTGCCTCTGAAAGACAGTGCGGTTATTGTGCATGGGAACGCACTGCGAATGGATTGGGAGAGTGTTGTGCCAAAACGGGAATTGAGTTTTATATTGGGCAACCCGCCGTTTGTGGGGAACAATAATTTGAATGTTTCACAGCGGGAGGATTTAGCACCTCTGTTTCCAAAGAATAAAACAATGGACTATGTTACAGCGTGGTATGTAAAATCCGCAGAATATATGAATGATACCACGATTCGTTGTGCTTTTGTTTCAACAAATTCTATAGCGCAAGGCGAACAGGCTGCGTTATTGTGGAAACCATTATTTGAACGAGGGATACGTATAAATTTTGGCATTCCTGCTTTTATATGGAATAATGAGGCCAAGGGAAAAGCGGCGGTACATTGCGTCATCGTTGGTTTTAGCTATCGAGAGACGGAACCAATTATCAGCCCATACTTGATTGAAGGCTCTAAAATCGTTGTGCAAAGCCGTAGCAACCCACTATGTGATGTGCTACAAATTCAAAAGGGCAACCAGCCGACAGATGGCGGCAATTTAATCATTGAAGCGGATGAATATGCTGATTTTATTAGGAGGGAACCTCTTGCAGAAAAATATATCAAACGCCTAATTGGTGCTGTAGAGTTTATCAATAATCGTGACCGTTATTGCCTGTGGCTTGTGGGTGTCAGTCCGGCAGAATTGCGGAAAATGCCGCTTGTGATGGAGCGTGTGGATAAATGCCGCCAAATGCGCCTTGAAAGCTCTGATGCAGGAACACGCAGACACGCCGATACCCCAACCTTATTCCGTGAAACCAATAACCCCGAAACGTTTATTGTGATTCCATCGGTATCATCCGAACGACGGCGATATATTCCCATTGGATTTTTAGACAGTTCAACAATTGCAACAAACCTTGTGCTTATCATTCCAAATGCTTCCTTGTATCATTTCGGGATACTCACATCTAATGTGCATATGGCTTGGACAAGGGTTGTGTGTGGCAGGCTCAAAAGTGACTACCGATATTCAAAGGATTTAGTGTACAATAATTTCCCATGGCCGGACACAACAGATAGCCAGAAAACTGTAATTGAAAAGTTGGCACAAGCCATTTTGGATGCAAGGAAGCAATTTCCCGACTGTTCTCTTGCCGATCTCTACGACCCGCTCACAATGCCCACGGAGCTGTTGAACGCCCATCGCACACTTGACCGTGCTGTGATGAAGCTGTATGGTTTTGACGTGAAGGGTACGAGCGAGGCGGAGTGTGTGGCGGCGTTGATGGAGCGGCATCGGGGGTTGGTGGAGAATGAGAGGGGATGCGGGAAATGAATGAAATGACTATCAAAAGCGAGGCAATTTTTGGTATTCTGCCAATAGGAACCCCCTCAACCTCTATAGAACTTGGTATGAAGTCGGTCTGAGCATTACTGCACCCCCCGGATGTATTGTACATCCGGGGGGTGTTTTGGAGTTGGAAACTGCTGAAAAACGTGCTGCCAGGCTTCAAAAGCATTTTCTCAGCACTGTCTTACTTAGGTGCTTTCACGGTTACTTTGAAGCTCTTGCTCGCCGGGGTATAGCTTGCAGGTGCTGTTGTACTTGCCGGGGACGACAGGGCAGGTGACCGCAAAAGGTATACCGTATTGGTTGAGTTAACAGCCAGAGCTCCGCTCAGTGCAGACCAGTCGCCGCTGGGGTTCTTATTGTCTGAGGTGAGTGCCCACTGGTATGTACCTGTGATATTATCCCCGGTTTTGGGTATCAGGTTTCCGTCGGCATCGGCCTTGAGTTTTTCAGGGTTAGCTTTCGGGCGGGGGTTTATTGTTGGGAAATGCACACATTTCCCGGTGTATGTCTTAGTTGCCTTGCTGTAACCCTCTGCAACATACAGGTTCATGCCCTTGTCGAGCAGTTTTTTGAACAATTCCGGGGTCAACGGCTTGTCTTTCCACTTAATACCGCCGTTTACGCTGTATGCACCTGCGGTAAAGGGCAGAGTGATTGTTTCGTTGGCAAGGTCTATCGAGGCGTTGAGAGGGTCGTTGATTGAGGGGATGTTGATGGGGAGGGAATCTATCCTGTAGGCATTCCAATCCCAATCCTCGAAGTTTGATATAAAGTAACCGTCTCCATGATACTCAACCTCATAGTTTCCAAACGGGAATATCACATTGTTATCTTTGTCAACAATCCCCTCTGTGAAGACCTTATCTGTATGACCTGCCTTAAAATAACCATCGCCCTGATAGTAAACCCAATCATACATTCCAAATGGGAGTATCACATTGTTATCTTTGTCGGTGACTCCCAAATCGGTGTCTCCCGTTTTGTCGTTGTCTTTATCTATTATAAAGTAACCGTCGCCGGCATAATAAACGTAAGCATACATTCCCAGCGGGAATATTATTTTGTTATCTTTGTCGACAAGTCCCGCTAGCGAGGATCCCGCAGAGATTTTATCTACCGCAAAGTAATCATCGCCCCAATATTCAATGTAATCATAGATTCCGAGCGGGAATACCATGTTGTTGTCTTTGGTGGCAACTCCATATTGAGTGCCTTTTCTTACCACAAAGTAACCATCGCCTTGATATGTAATGATGTCGTAGATTCCAAATGGGATTAACACATTTTTATCTTCGCCGACAACGCCCCATAGGGTGCCGCTCTGTACTTTAAAGAAACCGTCACCGACATAGTCAATCGAAGTATAGCTTCCAAGCGTGAATATCATGTTGTTATCTTTGTCGACTACTCCATATAGGGAGCCTTTTCTTACCCTAAAGAAACCGTCGCCTTGATAGTAAACGAAATCATAGGTTCCGAGCGGGAATGTCATATTGTTATTTTTGTCGGCGATTCCGCGTTGGGTACCTTTCCTTACCTCAAAGTAATCGTCGCCGGCATATTCAGTGTAATCATAGCTTCCAAGCGGGAGTATCATGTTGTTATCCTTGTCGGCGATTCCATATTGGGAACCTTTCCTTACTCTAAAGAAACCATCGCCTAAATATTGAACTACATTATACATCCCAATCGGGAACACAGGCTTCAGAGTTGTCGACGACGCCAATGCGTCGGGGGAGGGGAACGATCCCGGCAGGGCGGGGTACAGCGTGAGCAGCATGACCCATGCAAGAACGATTGCGATGCGTTTGGTTGTTGTTTTCATGACAATACACTTCCTTTTTTTAAGTCCCCTGGGTTCTGTGTACTGAACCCGGGAGCTATTTTATTTAGGCAATTTCCTTGCCCTATAACTGTTATCGTATATCAGCGGGGAATACTTTAGCGGTTTTAGAAAAATTTTTTTAAATTTTTTAAATTCCTCGATTTCACGCAGTACGATAATGTCCGCGCCGCCATCATGGACGAATATATCTTCTTTTCCAGTTTTGTCTATAAATCCATATTTGAAGCCCATTTCATACTTTTTCACAAGAGCCATTCCGTCTGAGAAGTCATGTGCGTAATCATCGTGACCACGCTCTGCATCGTACTATGAATGGGGCGGCTACATTCCCATTTTTGTCAATATAGCCGGCTTTCCCACCACCTTCACCATATCGTATAACCCAAGCAAGACCTTTAAAATCACTTAAAAAAATGATTTTGCTTAAATACTCCCCGGAGTCCTATGGATCACTTGCAAAAAAATACCCCTCTCGCCATCAAGTATGAGGACGAGAAGGGTATTTTTTTATACCTTTTTCCCCTTCTTCTGAGGAACAGGCGACACTTTGTTTTTTGGGAATACGGTTTTTTTGTTCGATTCAGTCCCATGCGGTTCCTTAGGGTCAGGGCGGCGCATGCCGGCTTTAGCCATGTTTATCACCTCAAAAGCCAGCTTGCGCGGCAGGTGTATATTTTATGCGCCCGGTATTCTCAGCACTTGACCGATTGACAGATTGCTATCGGTCAATCCGTTCAGCTGCATGATGATTTCTATCGTTGTGCCAAACCGTTGAGCTAATGCCCAGAGGGTATCCCCGCTCTGTACGGTGTAATTGAAATATTCTCCGTTGGCATTGCCGCCCGGTCCTTTCAGCGATTCTAGTATCCCGCGTACTATAGCATCGGCATATGCGTTGAAATTTTGATCAAAAAGCTCGTTGTCACGCTCGTTGGTTATAAAACCGAGTTCAACCAACATGGCAGGGGCTTGAGTATTTCTTAAAACGGCAAAATTCTCCTGCTTGACTCCCCTATTGCTCTGTACACCCACACTGACAATCGCGTTCTGCACGTTTTGGGCATAGCTTATATTAATGGGAGGGGCATTAGGCTTCACAAAGGTTTCTACTCCGTTCGCAGCCGGGCTTACAGAGGCGTTCCTGTGGAGGGAAACAAATATATCGGCATTATTACGATTGGCTATTTCGCTCCTCTCCTCCAGCGGTACAAAGACATCAGAGCTTCTGGTTAAAATAACTCTTTGCTTTTCCGTCTGAAGCCTCTGCGCTACAGCTAAGGCAAGATTCAGATTATCGTCTTTTTCACGCCGTGTACCTGATGACGCACCCCAGTCGGAGCCTCCGTGACCCGCATCAATAACAACTGTTAAGGTGTTGGTATCCCGATAGTTGTTGTACTGTGTTACAATAGCGTTCCATGTAGCAGGACCTATTACACCATCCACGGCAAGCCCGAACAGGGACTGGAATGCCCTAACCGCGTTTTCAGTAAGCGGTCCGAAAGCCCCATCTGCGTTAAGCCTTGGTATAGTTGGAAAAACTCCGGCAAGGTCGTTCATGTATTGCTGCATGACCCTTACGCTTTCGCCAGTTGATCCGAGCCTGAGAGGTACGCCTGGATACATAGGCGATCCGGGATTAGCAGTTTGGAGGTTGTTGTATTCACGTACAATAGCCGCCCAGGTAATAGGGCCTATAATACCATCGATGCCCAAGCCGAACTGTCTTTGAAATGCCCTGACTGCGTTTTCGGTAAGCGGCCCGAAAATCCCATCCGCTGTAATCACTGGAATAGAGGGAAATGCCGCGGCAATGGCATTGAGGTACTGCTGCATAAGCCTTACACTGTCGCCTCTGCTTCCGTTTCTGAGCAGTGTGCCGGGGAATGCCGGTCCTGTAGGCGGCGGGGTTGGCGGAATCACAGGGGGAGTTGCTTGGAGACTGTTGTACTGTTCCACAATAGCATTCCAGGTAATAGGGCCTATAATACCATCGATGCCTAAGCCGAACTGTCTTTGAAATGCCCTGACTGCGTTTTCGGTAAGCGGCCCGAAGATTCCGTCCGCTGTAATTCCTGGGATAGAAGGAAATGCCGCGGCAATGGCATTGAGGTACTGCTGCATAAGCCTTACACTGTCGCCCCGGGAGCCTGCTCTGAGCGGTGCGCCGGGATATACAGGTCCAGTTGGCGGTGGTGTTATCTGAGGGGGTACCGAGCCCTTTGCCGAATTATACACCTCATAGATTTTGTTCCAATCCGCGGCGTTTACAACGCCGTCCGCACTTAGGCCGAACCGGTTTTGGAATCTTATAACCGCATCCTTTGTAAGCGCACCGAAGCTTCCGTCCTGTGCAAGAGCCGGGACATCCGGGTAAAACTGCGAGATAAACGTAAGCATATATTGCAAGCGGGTAACTAGACCGCCTTTGGTGCCCATGCTGACAGTAGTGTTAGGCGGGATTGTGCCTGTTACTATGCGGTCCCCCTCACTGGTCAGTTGGGCAAGCCTTGTCACCGCAACATAACGATAGGTTATAAGGTTCCAGGTAGCTCTGTCTATGATACCGGTTTGCGGGAGGGAATTGATTGACTGAAAAGCCCTCACCGCATTGGCGGTATCTGCCCCATAAATTCCGTTGGGATTTGAAATGCCCGGGATATAAGGGAAATTTTGGCGCACACGGTTCAAGTATTTCTGCATGAGCTCCACGTCCGGACCCTGTGCCCCCTGAGACAGGGGTACCCCAGGATATGACTCGGTAATAGGGGCAACCGGGGCAGTATCTATTATCAAATCACTGGGATAATAATGCCTCAGTATTTGCAGTGCAGTTCTGCCATTATTGGCGGGCAGTTGGATAAACCTAGTATGTCAAAAATTCAGAAAACATCATGGGTTTCGACGTTTTTTATTTTTCGGAATAGGACAAGTCGCAAATTCAATATAGTTATAAAAACTGTATTGGAGTTGAGGGCTTGAAGGATGAAAATGAAAAAATCATATTGCCCAAAGAATTACAAAAGCAAATACTGCAATTTTTTCTGAAAACCTCTATACCAAGAATCAAAAAAGAAAAACTCACGCTTATGTCTGAGCAAAAATCAGACGGAGGCGATAAAAAATGAGGGAAAGCACGCGAAAAAACTTAAATACAGCTATTTACGTAAGGGTATCCACCGAGGAACAGGCACAAGAGGGCTTTTCAATCAGGGCTCAGACCGAAAAACTAAAATCGTATGCCTTGTTGAAGGATTGGAGCATTTTCGACATTTACAGCGATGAGGGCATAAGCGGTAAGAATATTACAGAACGACCTGCCATAAACAGGATGATTAGCGATATTGAGAGCGGAAGGGTCAATAATATTCTTGTTTTTAAGGTTGACAGGCTCACGAGAAATACAAAAAATTTACTTGAATTAGTGGAGTTGTTTGAAGATTTTGATTGTGCGTTTAATTCCCTGACCGAAAACATAGACACCGACACGCCCAGCGGCAGGATGTTTCTAAAAATAATCGGTATATTTGCCGAATTTGAACGTGAAAATTTATCAAGCAGATTAAAGCTGGGCCTAGAGCGGAAAGTAAAAGAGGGGTATACACTGGCATCGAACACGGTGAGTTATGGATATATCAGAGAAAAAGGCCAAAAGATACAGGAAATACACCCGGAAGAAGCAGGGATTGTAAGGGAAATATTTTCGTTATATTTAGATGGCGATATGTCTATGACCCAAATTGCAAGCATACTGAATGAAAGAAAGCTAGATACCAAAATGAATGGAAGCATGTGGACTGTGATGACGGTAAAGAGAATATTAACCAATTCTTCATATATCGGCAAGGTAAGGTATTCCGTTAAGGATGATGAGAAATACTTTGAAGCAGATGGGCACCACGAAAGAATTTTATCTGATGAAATCTTTTATCTTGCACAAGAAAAAATGGAGAGAATAACTAATGTTTTGCAAACAAAACGGCCAAAGGACATCTGTTATTTTTGCGGCGTGTTGTTTTGTGGGTTATGCGGAAGCAAATTTTCAACACATCATAACAAGGGAATAAAAAACAAAAATGGCGTAGTATCTCTGAAAATCTCCTATCGGTGTAATAAAAAGGTTTATTTTAATGATGATATCCGGTGCGATTCCCCTAATATCAGTCATACGAAGGTGGAAGACGCCTTTACGAAATATATAGAAAGGGTAAACGATTTTACAGAAAATGAAATCATTGAACCCAAAAAGGACGAAGGTCGAAAAAGCATCATGGAATATATCATTGCTTGTGAAGATAAATTACGCAGAGTTGGTATTAAAAAGAAGCGGATTATGGAGCAATATGCCAACGAAGAAATAAGCTTTGATGAATACAAGAGCCTGACGGAAATTCTCAACACAAGGTCGGACATATTGGATGAGGAATTGAGAGCCGCAAGGGCAAAAACGGAGGTTAAGGAAGAGGTTTCTATATCAAAAAAAGATATTGTTCTAAGCTTAAAGGAAAACTGGGATGCACTAAATAACAGTGAGAGAATGATATTCCTGCAAAGCTTTGTTAAGAAAATCACTGTCATAGTTAAAAAGGTTACACTAAGGGAAAACGCTGTGAAAATTGACAGCATAGAATTTCATTCAGGCGAATTGCAAGCAGGACAGCTAATTCATTCAAAACGGAGAAAAGCATAAGTAATTTTAATACTGATTTTACCTGCCATCTTGTGTGTGTGCTGGCTTGCACGGCCAATTTTCATGTGCTATACTGTCGTTAATTCACCATAGGGGGGTGTGGCTCTTGAAAAAGCTGGATTTCCCCGGAAATGAAATCAGGGAGGTGCCCGCATGAGCTGCACAAGGCATGAAATTATGGAATTTGTAAAGGAAAACGAGGTTAAGTTTATAAGACTTAGCTTTTGTGATATTTTTGGGCAGAAAAAGAACATTGCCATTATGGCACGCGAATTAGAGCAGGTGCTTGAAAATGGGATGCCCTTCGATGGGGGCGCGGTTGCGGGCTTTGCCGGTACGGCAAGGTCTGATTTGGTGCTGATGCCAGACCTGAATACCATGGCGGCACTGCCCTGGCGGCCGGGTCCCGGGCGGGTTCTGAGGTTTTTCTGCGACATAAAAACCCCGGAGGGTACAAGCTTTCCCCTTGACAGTAGGTGTGTTTTGAAAAATGCTGTGGAAAAAGCGGCGGAAAGGGGCTACGGCTGCACTGTTGGGGCGGAATGCGAATTTACCCTTTTCAAAACAGACGAGTCCGGCGATCCTACCGCCATTCCCATTGACAGGGGCGGCTATCTTGATATAGCCCCGCTTGACAGAGGGGAGGATATACGCCGTGAGATATGCCTGACCCTTGAGGAAATGGGCATATATCCTGAAACAAGCCATCACGAGCGGGGACATGGGCAAAACGAGATTGACTTCCGCCCGGGCGATGCCCTGAGCTGTGCCGACAATTTTTTGACATTCAAAAATGTCGTCAGGGCAATAGCCTCGCGTAATGGGCTTCATGCCTCCTTTATGCCCAAGCCTATTGCGGAGGCCCCCGGAAATGGCCTGCACGTCAATCTCTCCTTAAGCCAGGATGGAGTAAATATCTTTAAAAACACAAACGAAGGACATTCCGCCGCCGCCGAGAGCTTTATTGCCGGAATACTCGCCATGGCTCCTGAGATAACTCTGTTTTTGAACCCGCTGGCAAATTCATACGAGCGGCTGGGCAGGCTTGAAGCCCCCGGGTATGTGTCGTGGTCGCACCAAAACCGTTCCCAGCTTATAAGAATCCCGGCGGCAAGCGGCGAAAAGGTCAGACTGGAGCTGCGCTCGCCTGACCCTGCCGTCAACCCCTATACCGCGTTTGCCCTGATTATCGCGGCGGGATTTCATGGGATTGATGGGGGTCTGCGCCTGCCGAGGCCCGTTAATGCCGATTTGTATAAAGACAGGGAGACGGCCCAGCGGCTTATCCCCCTGCCCCCAAGCCTGAATGAAGCCATAGAGATTGCCAAGGGAAGCAGCTTTGCAAGGGCAGTTATAGGCCAGGAGCTTTTTTCAAAATATATTTGCCTTAAGGAAAAGGAAGCCGCAGAGACTGCCCTTCCGCCTGATGGGTCTGAAGCTTACAGGAAAAAATACTTTGGCATAATATAATGGGTGCCAAGGGTACCCATTTCTGGCTGTCGAGCACAAAAGGGGGCCTGTGTGATGGAAAGTGCTCTAATTGTCTCCTTTGCGGATAAAGGCACAGCTTATTTTACCGAGCTTTTAGCTGAGGCAGCTATCCGCAGGATAACCACTCTTCCGTCCTGCGCCGAGGCACGCAGGACGCTTTTGGTGAGGGAATTTGATTTAATAGTGGTCAACGCGCCGCTGAGGGACGAGCCGGGGGAAAATTTCGCAAGGGATATAGCCTCCAGGGGGACAGCGCAGGTTATTCTTGCGGTAAAAAGCGAATACTTCGGGCAGGTGTCGGCTGCCTGCGAGGGAGACGGTGTGCTTACTGTATCAAAGCCGGTAAACAGAAATCTTTTCCGGGCGTCGCTCTCACTTGCTAAATCCGCCCATAGAATGGTCAGAAGAGTTCAGTCGGAAAATGCGCGGCTGAAGCAAAAAATTGAAGACATACGCGTTGTTGACCGTGCAAAATGGCTGCTCATATCCCGCATGAATATGTCGGAGCAGGACGCTCACAGGCTTATAGAGAAGCAGGCAATGGATATGCGCTCCACAAAAAGGGCTGTTGCCGAGGGTATTTTAAAAACATACGAGAATTGATAAGAATCCCCCCGCGCCACTGGGCTCATGCCCTGAGGTGCGGGGGGGAGGAATTAGGTATGCAATTTAATTACCGCTTGATTTTCAGACCCTTAGCGGTTGACCACTTGCCAAATACATTCTTCTTCTGAGAGTCTTTCTTGAAGGCTCTTACTCTGACCCATACGGTTGTGTTCTTTTTGAGCTTTCTGAAGGTGTACTTGGTTTTCTTTGCGTTGCCAACAGCCTTTGACGCGCCTTTTTTGAAGTTTTTCGAGGTGGCTCTCTGTACCTGATAGCCTGCCGCGCCCGAAACCTTGCCGTAGCTGAAGGAAAGCTGGCCCTTTTTGCTGTTTTTCAGCTTGGAGGGGGTCTTGCCCTTGCCTACCTTGACCTTTGTCCACTGAGCGTAGTAGGTCACGGTGGCGGCTGCCTTGGTTGTCGTGCTGATTTTAGTGCCGCCTGATTTTGCGGTGTACCAGCCCTTTAAGGTGTGGCCCTTGCGGCTGATCTTGGGCAGTGTGCCAACATTAGAGTTGAGCTTAAGTGTTTTCCTGGTAACTGCGTTTTTGTCGAAGGTACCGCCGTTACGGTCGAAGGTGACGGTAACATCGGGTACCGGACTCGGGGTTATTACCGGCGCGGCATCGGTTTTAATCTGTGTTCCGGCTGAGGCGTCACCCACATTGTACTTGCCTTCGCCCTGGTCCTTGGCGCGGGCAAAGAAGAAGTAGTTGGTGTTGGCGGTCAGTCCGGTGAAGGCTGTGCTGTCCTGCCAGCCGGTGTACGGTGCCGCATTAGTTGATGCCCGGGCGTATTCCACAGTCTGGCCGTTTGCCGGAGCGGCAACTGCCGCTAGGGTAATGCTGGTTGCGGTTCTTGCGGCGGGTGCGGCGGCGGGTGCGGCAACTGCCGCGCCTACATCGTAACGTACCTGCGCGCTGTTAAGAACATAGGTGATGGTGGTAAAAGCAGGATCATCATCAGGATCATCGGAATCCTCAAAGAATTCAAACGTCACTGTGCCGCCTTTTGATACTAAGAAGGTGAAGTCACTATCGACCGTAAACCCTGTGTATCCCTTGAGCCTTACATCACCGTCAACGTCCTCGTCAACCGGGCCTAATCCATCGGCAGCGTTGTCGCCGCTATCCCGGTAAATTTCCAGAGCCTTGTTGGTCTCCTTTATCTGGATGTCAGCCGGGTCGGTACCCAGTATTGCTTCCAGCAGGGATTGGGGAATTGCCGCTACGCTGTAGTCCTTGTCTCCCCACAGGGCTTTTTTGTCCTTGTCAAACACAGCATCGTCATCCAGGTCCTCCGGCTCCTCAGTCGCTTCTGGAGGAAGGGGAACGCCGAAGTCCACCAGGAACTCATCCGGGATTTCCTTCTGATAGGAGGTTCCGCTCAGATAGGCGGTAATCTCCAGTGCGGGGGTGACTTCCGGGTCGGGGTCGGCACTGGGGTAGGCGTTGGTGTAGGCAAGATTAGCCTCAAGCTGGCTGCCCTCGGCGATGAATTCAAGGCCGCCCTTAACAAAGTCCAGCTGATTGTCGATTTCCACTGTGAGGTATTTTTCTTTAGTGCTGCTGTCGTCATTAAACATCATTATTACAGCCTCGCTGCCGGGAGCCAGCAGGACGCTTATAAAGTCAGTGGCACCATCGAAGGACGCGTCTTCTTTTGTAACGCCGTTTGCGGTGTTGGTAGCGTTAAATGTAAGTGTGTCGCTCATCTCGCCTGTCAGTGCCGCGCCGTCAAGGACGGCCAGGGTAAAGGGCTTGCCGTTCAGGGCAAATGGGTTAGGACAAAAGCTACCGGTTGTTCCATGGTAGGGACTCCCGAGAGGATAATCGCCATCGCCCAAGACGTACTGGCCCACGTAGCCGGTGCCATCGTCTGTGCGTGTAAGGAAGCCTTCCTCTCCCATTTCAATCTCGCCGGTAAAGGTCAGCTTCACGGTGCTGGTGTCCTCGTCCCAGTCAACATCGACTTCAACATCGCCAGGAGTACCACCCAGCCAGTTGGTGTTTTCGGTAAGGAAGTCATCGTCCAGCCAGTATTCCGCATCGGCAGGGCCAGGTTCTTCTGCCAGTACTGTTGCCGGGAGCAGACCAAGCAATAGTGTGGCCGCCAGGAGAATCGCGAAGGAACGCTTGAGGTTGGTTGCCTTTGAGGTTTTCATAAAAACACTCTCCCTTTCTTTTTTGCCTGTTTTCGTGGGTAAACAGAAAAACCATTCTCTCACCCCCCCCCATGGAAAATTTAGGATGGAGGGTGCCGCACACTCGAAATAGGTGCATGCCCACTCACAATACTCTTTTTTTGTCAGCATGTCAACCCCCCTGGGGGAGCATTTTGTTGAGTTTACACTTTGTTTACATTTTGTTTACAATTGACCGGTATACGGACGCCAAAAAAACAGGGTTGACAAGGCCGCCCCCTGTGGTATACAATGTCCGGGTGAGCATTCAGCGGAATTTTTTAGGGAGGCAGGGCAATGAGCAGAGGTACTTGTAAAATTGAGCGGAGCAGGAACGCGGCATATTTTGCCTCGGGCTTTGTGCTGTTTTATTTTGCCTTTATGCCGGCCCGGAAAAACGCGCCGCGGTAGCCGCGGAAGAAAGCGTACCCGGGCAATCGGCAGCGATTGTGCCGGGTGTTTTTATTATTTAAACAGGAGGGAAAATATTATGATAGCAGTGCTTAAGCCAAGCGCGACCGGGGAGCAGATTGAAAATCTTACCGCCTGGCTGGAGGGCAGAGGGCTTGCCGTGCATCTTTCCAAGGGGGAGTCCTACACCGTGCTGGGGCTGATTGGCGATGTCGCCCGGCTTGATACCGAGCTTTTGGAGGGACTTGACATAGTTGACTCGGTTAAGCGCATTTCCGACCCATTTAAAAGCGCCAACCGGAAATTCCATCCATCCGACAGCATTATTGAGGTGGGCAATCTGAAAATCGGCGGGCCGCATTTTCAGATAATGGCAGGTCCCTGCTCGGTGGAGACCCCGGAGCAGATCAGCCAGATAGCACAGGGCGTCAACGCCTCAGGGGCATCAATACTCAGAGGGGGGGCATTTAAGCCGCGCACCTCACCGTATGACTTCCAGGGTCTCCGCGCCGATGGGATTGAGCTGCTGCTTGAGGCCAAAAGGCAGACCGGTATGCCTATTGTCACCGAAATAATGAACGCCAACCATCTGCCCATGTTTGACGAGGTTGACATTATCCAGGTAGGCGCGCGCAACATGCAGAACTTCGAGCTTCTCAAGGAGCTGGGGAGCATCCGCAAGCCGGTATTGCTCAAGCGCGGTCTTGCAAGCACGCTCAAGGAGCTGCTTATGAGCGCGGAATACATCATGGCGGGCGGGAATCATAATATCATCCTCTGTGAGCGCGGTATCCGCACCTTTGAGACATTTACCCGGAACACTCTTGACATTTCGGCGATACCGGCTCTTAAGGAACTCTCTCACCTGCCGGTTGTTGTTGATCCCAGCCACGCCTGCGGGATTGCCCGCTTTGTGCTGCCTATGGCAATGGCGGCGGCGGCGGCGGGGGCGCACGGTCTTATGATTGAGGTCCACAATGACCCCAAAGCGGCTCTTTGCGATGGGGCGCAGTCGCTCACCCCGGAGCAGTTTGCGCATGTGGCGGAGAATGTGCGCAGGATACGCGAGGTGGAGGCACTATGATTGCAGGAGTTGCCGGGCTGGGGCTGATAGGCGGCTCTCTCTCCAAGGCCTACCGGGGCGGCGGGCACTGTGTCTACGGCTTTGACGCCGATGAGGAGGTGCTGGGCTTTGCCCTGCTTTCCGGCGCGGCAAGCGGTGTGCTGGACAAAAACACAATCGGGAGGTGCCAGCTGATATTTATCGCGCTTAACCCGGCGGACACAGTTGACTATCTGGAAAAAAACGCCCCGTATATTTCAAAGGACGCCATGGTCATTGACTGCTGCGGAGTTAAAAGGCTTGTCTGCTCAAAATGCTTCCCGATCGCCGAAAAATACGGCTTTGCGTTTGTAGGCGGACACCCTATGGCGGGAAGCCATAAGGGCGGGTTCAAAAACAGCCGGGAGAGCCTCTTCCGCGGAGCCTCTATGATTCTTGTCCCTCCTGTATATGACGACCCTGTGTTATTCGGCCGCATGGAGGAGCTGCTGAGGCCTGCCGGCTTCGGGCGGCTTACTGTCTCCAGTGCCGCCAAGCACGATGAAATGATTGCCTTCAGCTCCCAGATGGCACACGTTGTATCAAACGCCTACGTCAAAAGCCCCACCGCCCGCGGACATAAAGCTTTCTCCGCCGGGAGCTACAAGGATTTAACGCGGGTTGCAAGGCTTAACCCGGAAATGTGGGCGCAGCTGTGCATTGAAAACAGGGATTTCTTAATAAAGGAGCTTGACAGCTTTACAGGGGAGATAGAAAAATACAAGGAATCGCTGGCCAGGGGAGACAAGGACACACTGCAAGAGCTGCTGGAGGAGGGCAGCAGGCTGAAGGGGGAGCTGGATCCTTGATGAAGACTATAACGGTAAGCGTGTCAAAGACCTATGATATTTTTGTGGGTTCCGGGCTTCTGGGTAAATCCGGCGGGATTATCAGCCAGGTATGCCCCGGCTTGTCGGCGGCAATTGTTACCGATTCGACCGTGGATTCACTTTACGGCGGCAGGCTGGCGGATATTCTGGCAAAAAGCGGCCTGAGAGTGTCCAAATATGTTTTCCCTCAGGGCGAGGAGTCTAAGAACCCGGAAATATTTCTAAGCATTCTTAATTTTTTGGCACAGGAAAAAATCACCCGCGCAGATGCGGTGGTTGCCCTCGGAGGAGGGGTGGCGGGGGATTTGGCGGGCTTTGCCGCCGCTTCCTATATGAGAGGGGCCGGGTTTATACAAATCCCGACTACCCTTTTGGCGGCGGTTGATTCCTCGGTTGGCGGAAAAACCGGCATAAATTTGCCGTCAGGGAAAAACCTGGCCGGGGCATTTTATCAGCCTGATGCCGTGATCTGCGACACCTCGCTACTCTCAACCCTTGATCCTGAGGTCTTCAAGGACGGCTGTGCCGAGGTTATCAAGTACGGCATGATAGCTGACAGAACGCTGCTGAAGGGCGTTGAAATGCCGGGCAGGGGGAGCTTGGAGGACGTAATTGCCCGGTGTGTTTCAATTAAACGCGATATTGTAGCCGGGGACGAGCTTGAGCGGGGAGAGAGAAGGATGCTTAATTTCGGCCATACTGTCGGCCACGCGGTCGAGCTGCTGAGCGGATACCAAATTTCACACGGCAGGGCGGTTGCCATTGGTATGGCCACCATTACCCGGGCGACCGTTAAAATGGGGCTTTGCCGGAGCGATTGCCTGGATGATTTGCTAGAGTCACTCGACAGGCATTCCCTGCCCCAAAGCACAAGCTATAACGCTTGTCAGCTCGCCCGCGCCTGCCTTTCTGATAAAAAGCGCGGCAGGGACGGCCTTGTGATGGTTTTTCCGGTTGAACCCGGCAAATGTGAACTGAAAAAAATCCCGGTTAGTGACTTGGAGCAAGTAATACGGCTGGGCCTGGAGGGATAATGCTGTGGATATTCGCATAATAAAGCCTTTGCAGGGAAGCGTTCTGCGAGGTCAGGTGACAATGCCGCCCTCCAAGAGCTTATCCCACCGCGCTTTAATTGCCGCCTTCCTTTCCGGCTGCACGGCTGAAAATCTAGCCGGGAACACCGACATCGCCGCAACGCGAGGCTGCCTTTCCGCGCTTAGGACGGGCGGGGTTCTTGAATGTGGAGAGTCAGGCTCCACCATGCGGTTCCTCATGCCGCTGTCGCTGGTTTTACGTGAAACGGCGGTATTTACCGGAAGCCCGGGGTTGCTCAGGCGGCCTATGGAGCCGTATTTTAACTTTTTCGATGCCGAAAGGCTTGATAATGGCTACCGCCTGCGGGGCAAGCTCCAGCCGGGGAGGTATCCTCTTAAGGGGAATGTCAGCTCTCAGTTTGTCACCGGGCTGATGTTTGCCCTGCCCATGCTGGGCGGCAACAGTGAAATCATCCTCACCTCGCCGCTGGAATCTAAGCCGTATGCCGATATGACAGTACAGGTGCTGTCAGCATTCGGCATTGACATAAAGGAGGTAAGCGGCGGCTATTTTATCCCCGGCAATCAGAAATATCGCCCATGCCACTATACGGTGGAGGGAGACCAGTCGGCGGCGGCGTTTTGGCGGGTTGCCAACGCCCTTGGTGCCGAGATAGACTGTAAAGGCCTAAACCCCCGCACTGTACAGGGTGATAGCGTTATGGAGAGCATTATCCAAAACCATGAGCGTGTCATTGACGTGCGGGAATGTCCTGACCTTGTGCCCGCCCTTGCCGTACTCTGTTGCTTTGGTCAAGGGGAAAGCCGCATTGTCAATGCCGGCAGGCTGCGGCTCAAGGAAAGTGACCGCCTTAGCACCATATCGGCGGAGCTGAACAGGCTGGGTGCGAAAATTGAGGAGCTGCCTGAGAGTCTGATTATACAGGGTGTGGCATCCTTGGCCGGCGGTGATGTTTATGGGCATAACGACCACCGCATTGCAATGGCTCTTGCCATTGCAGCCATGCGCTGTCGTTCGCCTGTTACAATACACGGGGCTGAATGTACAGAGAAATCCTACCCGCGTTTTTTTGAAGACTTCAAAAGCTTAGGGGGTTATTATGAACAATTGGGGTGAAGCATTAAAAATTTCCATTTTCGGTGAGTCTCATGGGAAGGCTGTCGGCATAGTAATTGATGGAATAGTACCGGGGTTTGCCCCAGATATGGAGGAGGTTGGCCGGGAGTTAGCGCGGCGCGCTCCGGGGCAATCGGGTTTAACAACCTCCCGCAGGGAGGATGACACCGTAGAAATAGTCAGCGGCCTGTTTGAGGGGAGAACTACCGGAGCCCCGCTTTGCTGTATGATACGCAACACAAATACCCGATCGAGCGATTACCAACGGCACCTGGCACGGCCCGGACACGCAGACTATACGGCGCATATAAAATACAAGGGGTTTTCAGACTATAGGGGCGGCGGGCATTTTTCAGGGAGATTAACCGCGCCATTGGTTTTTGCTGGTGCATTGGCAAAGCAGCTGCTGCCTGGCGTGAACTTCAAGGCCAAGCCGGAGCTTATAGGAGGGGTAAGCCCTGACGATGAAACTATATTAAACGCTAAGGCTGAAAATGACAGTGTAGGAGGGATAATATCGTGCGTTATTACCGGGCTTCCCGCAGGGCTTGGCGAACCGTTTTTCAGCTCGACTGAAAGCCGGCTGTCGTCTATATTGTTTTCCGTACCCGCCGTTAAGGGCGTGGAGTTTGACAATGGGTTTGCATTAGCGGGAATGCGCGGTTCTGAGTCTAACAAAACAAATTTCGGCATTTTAGGCGGTATAACAACCGGAAAGCCTCTTAATTTCCGGGTTGCCGTTAAGCCCACGCCCTCAATCGGACAGGAGCAGAATACAATTGAGCTTACAACGGGGGAACCCGCTAAAATCACTATATCGGGCAGGCACGACCCATGTATAGTCCCCCGGGCGGTTCCTGTTATAGAGGCGGCGGCGGCAATTGGCATTCTTGACCTCTGGATTGCGGGAAAATTCCCATTTATATTTGATTAGAGAGGAAAATGATTATGGATTTACAAGAGTTACGCAAGCAAATTGACGGAATTGACAACGAGTTGGTTGCCTTGCTTGGACGCCGCATGGATACATCCGCTGAAATCGCCAAGCATAAAAAAGCCAACGCCCTGCCGGTATATGACCCGGCACGCGAGAGGCAAAAGCTGTATGATTTATCCGGGAAGGCCGGTGAAGGCCGGGGGACATATATTTCCGCGCTGTATTCCATTTTGTTTGAGCTAAGCAGAGCCGATCAAGAGCAAATAATAAACCCCCATTCACAATTAACCGACAGAATTCAAAATGCCGTGAAGGATACGGATTGGCTTTTTCCAGAAAGAACAGTAATAGCCTGCCAGGGCATAGAAGGGGCGTATTCCCAGCAGGCGGCGCAAAAGCTGTTTTCAACGCCAAGCATTATGTATTTCGGCAACTTTGAAGGGGTCTTTTCGGCAGTTGACAGCGGTATGTGTTCATACGGCATTCTGCCGCTTGAAAATAGTACGGCAGGCTCAATAAATCAAGTATATGACCTTATGATGAAATATCCTTTTAGCATAGTAAAAAGCACACGCCTTAAAATTGACCATTGCTTGCTTGCCAAAAAGAAAGTTGAAATTACGGATGTAAAAGAGATATTCTCTCACGAACAGGCGATTGCCCAGTCATCGGAGTTTATAAAAAAACTCGGCTGTAAGGTAACCGTATGCCGGAACACTGCCGAGGCGGCTGAGATTGTCTCTAAATCACCTCGCAATGACATCGCTGCCCTTTCCTCACGTAACTGCTCTCGTCTGTATGAGCTGTGCCGCCTTGCCGACTCCGTGCAGGACCAGGGGAATAATTATACCCGCTTTATCTGTGTTTCAAAATCGCTTGCAATCTATCCGGGTGCCGACAAAACAAGCCTTATGCTTACCGTTCCCCACAAGCCCGGTTCGCTGTATCACGTGCTGTCCCGGCTTTATATCCATGGAATAAATCTTATCAAGCTTGAAAGCCGCCCCATTCCGAACAGGGATTTTGAGTTCATGTTCTATTTCGACCTTGAAACACCTGTATATTCACCCTGCCTAATGAGGGCACTGAGAGAGCTTGAAGATTTTTGTGAGGAGTTTTATTATCTCGGTAGCTACTCGGAGGTGGTGTGATGGCAGCCTGTGAACAACAGGCAACGAGAAGCCCTGGTCGCTTCGGATTGCTCGGAGAGCATCTTTCACACAGTTTTTCGCCTTTAATCCACGCACAACTGGGAAATTACGAATATGTGCTGCATGAAAAAAAACCTTGGGAGTTAGAGGAGTTTCTCCTGCACAGTGAATTTGATGGGCTTAATGTTACTATTCCCTACAAAAAAACTGTTGTTCCTTTTTGTGCGGAATTATCTGATTTTGCAAGGAAAACCGGAAGTGTGAATACAATTACGCGCTTGCCTGACGGAACTCTTTTTGGAGACAACACAGATGGATACGGCTTTATTTGTTTGCTGAAAAGGGCAGGTGTTGATCCGGGTGAAGGAAAAACAGTTGTCCTCGGCAGCGGGGGTGCATCACAAGCAGTACAGGAAGTATTGCGGGAGCAAGGCTCAAGGGAGATTGCAGTTGTATCCAGAACCGGAGATAATAATTACGAAAATATTAAAAAACATTCCGATGCTGTTCTTATTGTAAACACAACACCTGTGGGAATGTATCCGGGCAATGGGGTTTCGCCGTTGGCTGATTTAGGGCTGTTTCAAAACTGCAAGGCTGTAATTGACCTTATTTACAATCCATCCCACACTGAATTGCTGTTAATGGCCAGGGAATGCGGTATTCCTGCTGAGAATGGGCTTGCAATGCTTGTTGGTCAGGCAAAAAAATCAGCAGAAATGTTTATTGGAGAATCTATTGCCGATTCTCTAATAGAAAAAATTATATCTAAGATTAGCAGAACAACCCGGAACATTGTGCTGATTGGTATGCCGGGTTGCGGAAAGACAAGCATTGGCACAGAGCTGGCAGGAATAATGGACAGGCCTTTTGCCGACACAGACGAGCAAATCGAAATGGCCGCCGGAAAGACTGTTGCAGCCATATTTTCCGAGGACGGCGAAAACGCATTCAGGGAATTGGAAACCAAGCTGCTCACAGAGCTTTGTAAGCAAAACGGAGGCATTGTCGCAACAGGCGGCGGCGTGGTAAAACACCCTGTAAATAAGCATATAATGCAGCAAAACGGCGTTATTGTCTTTTTAGAACGCGATATTTCCAGACTTGAGACATCAGGCAGGCCCCTTTCAGAACAAGCCGGGGTTGACGTGCTGGCAAAAGAGCGTTTGCCTATTTATAGGCAGTGGTGCGATGTAGCCGTACAAGTAGGCGGCATTAGACAGACGGCTGAAAAAATATATAATATGGTTAGACAGGAGTAAGTATGAAAAGAATTCTAGTAATCAATGGACCTAATATAAATCTGCTGGGCATACGGGAGCCGGAGATTTACGGAAAAGAGAGTTATGCAGATTTGCTTGCTTTTATTTGCAATTCGGCAAGGTCTGCCGGAGTTGAGGTTAGGTGTTTTCAATCTAATTCCGAGGGTGCCATTGTAGACGAAATTCAAAACGCCATAGGGCAATTTAACGGAATTATAATCAATCCCGCCGCATATACCCATACCAGTATTGCCATTCCCGATGCGCTGAAAGCAACCGGAATACCTGCCGTTGAAGTACACCTATCCGATATTTCAAATCGTGAAGAATACCGGAAAATTTCTTATACCGCCGAGGCCTGCTGTGCTACCATAGCAGGAAAAGGTTTTGAGGGCTACAGCGAGGCAATTGAGGTGCTGTCTTCTATATCACACTAATCCGTATAATTCAAACGGCTCGTTCTGCAAGGCTTGCCTGTAAAGCTCAATGGTGTTCTTGACTTGAACCAGCATACATTTGGCGTTACCAATCATTCCGTCAGCAATGTATCCCGCTTCATATGCCCTGTCTTGGATCGTATACCAAGGCTTTACAGGCGGATTCCATGCTTCAAGAAACCAGTCAGATTCAGGATAAACCTCTCTCGCTTCCTGCGAAGGGGCAAACCTGTTTTTGATTTCATCAGGCAGAGCATCCTCAACATAGTGCATGGCGGACATTTTGTAAATATCAACGCCCATCAAAAGAGCATAGCCGCCGGAATCTATCAAATGCTGGAAACTCTCAGCGTGCCTCTCGGCATCTTTCCCCCAAGCGGAAACCCGGAATATACCCTCTCCAGTAACAATACCGGGCATTTTCCTGAATGTTTCGGGAACTATTCCCATGCGAGACTTCTCATTATCAGTGTGCAAAACTTTGATTTTTTGCGTCAAACCTAACTTTTTATCTGTTTCGGTCAAGGGCAAATCAGGCGAGAGTTTGAACGAGGGCATAACAATCGCCCCATCCCTGCCCACGATATGTTTGAGTGCTTCTATTACCATCAAAGCACCGCCGTCAACATAGCCCAAATTACGCAGGGATGAATGTACTTCCAGCATCATCCCCGCTGTAACGCCCAACTGCATAAGACCTTTTTCTATTTCGATTCTCGTTATAGGCATAGCAAAATTCAACTCCGATTATCATTTCTTTCGAGCATAGATTACGTCCATAGCGTGTTGATGGGGAACACCAGACGAATCACAATCAAAAATATATTCGGAGAAATCTTCTACAAGCCAGTCATGGTAAAAGGCCAGCAATTGACCCGAATGCCAAAGATGAGCGTTTTCTTCCTTTTCGGGTGCAGGAGCGATAAATGGCTTTTCAATAAACACATTCAATGCGTTGATTCCGTTTTCGTTTGTGTGGCTTTGATAATCCTTGAATATTTCATCACGCAATCCTGGCTTGATATAGTGCAAAGTTCCGCTGGAATAGAGAATATCATAGCTGACATCCAGCCTATAATCGCAAATATCTGCCTGAAATATATTGACATGCACACCGGCATTTTCGGCAAGCCGTTTTGTTTTCTCAACGCCGGTATTGGATATATCAAAAGCACTGACATCATAACCGCAGCGAGCAAAGAATACAGCATCTTTCCCTTCGCCGCAGCCTATGTCCAGCACTTTCAAATGCTCACCTGGCGGCAAAAGGGAGATAACTCGCAGGCACATCTGAGAAGGGGCTACTCCCCAATAATATTCCTGTGTGCCTTGGTATGCGTTTTCATAGTATTTGTGTTTCATATTTCCTCCCCTTTCAACTCGTCAATTCCAAGCTTATGAAATCTCTTTATAATTTTATCTTGTATTATTTCACATCCCCTGCCCACGATATGTTTGAGTGCGTCTATTACCATCAAAGCACCGCCGTCAACATAGCCCAAACTGCTCAGGGACGAATGCACTTCCAGCATCATTCCCGCTGTAACACCCAATTGCATGAGACCGTTTTCTATTTCGATTTTCGTCATAGACACAGCACAATTCAGCTCCCGGACGCAATATTTTCAACACAGTCAGACCTCTTTGGCTGCTTCGCTGCCGGCGATTAGCAACAGCCGTCTGCTCCGGAACACGCTGAAGGGTTTTGTTCAGATTTTACAGATTCGGCATTGACTTTGTAATGCTCTGGATATAGGCCAATTGCCGTACCGCAGCACTCCTTCACACAAAGACCGCATCTTGTACACTTGTCATAGTCAATGATAATTCTGCCGTAAGGCGTACCACCGCAGCTATACAATGGATCGTTATTCACGCTCTCACAACCGCCCGCACAGTCGCAACCGGCACGATAACCATCCGCAGACATTGGTGTCAATCCTAACGCTTCACGTTCATTGCAGTTGCAGTTCAAAGTCTTGTCCATAATAGGCTCGTCTGCCTCAATGTAGCTGACAGCATCCACAGGGCAACACTTAATTGCGGTACAGACGTTTCGGCTCGCAAAGCATCTTTTCAGGTCTACTACTGGTTTCAAACGAATCCCTCCAAAAAATCCCACTTCCTTACTTTAACATTGCTCAAATGTCAATTGCATACTTTTTGCTGTTGCTTTACTTGCAGCTGCATATCCCGGTGTTGATCTTATGTGAACGGCAAAATCATCAGCGTTATTAAATTGACTGCTCCAATTATCGTATGCTTTTATTTTTGAAAATGCAGATGGTTCAAATATCAACCTAAGGCTTAGCTGATAGGGTTCATCTCCAAGAGGTTTAGAAACTTGCCGCGTAATGTCAAAGCTGAAATGCTCATCGTTTTCATCACCCCAATCATAAACACCGTATTGGCAGAGCAGCATATCATTGAGTGTTTCAGAATAGTCAATGCCCTCAACCTCAATTTCCTTAAAAAGCGTGATAGCAAGGTCAATAAGCTCATCAGCACTCAAAAAGTCCCTTTCGCCGATAGTCTTACGATATTCGTTTTCCAAATCATAAAATGCAGTTTTCATTTGGAAATCCTCTTTTCTTCTGTCATTATCGAAAACGCCTGTCTTCAAGCAAGAACAAAGGCACATAATCATTGCAAGCAAAACAAAAATTATTATTTTCTTCATTTCCGTTTTCTCACCTTAGGTTTGACCAAATCGTAGCTGCTGGCAATCATTTGCATCAACTCATCCTCAGGTACATCCCCGCCAACAACAACCGTATTCCAATGCCGCTTGTTCATGTGCCAGCCGGGGCGTACATCCTCAAACAGTTGCCGTAAAAAATCGGCCTCATCGGGATCACATTTAAGGTTGATAGACAGTCTTCCGTCTGTTTCTCCGACCAATGCAAACATTTTGCAGTTTCCGCTGTGCTTGATGACCGGCGTTACGTTGTCAAACGGATAATCTTCATATGCACCAGGGAGGGTTAGGCAGAAGTCGATTAGGTCTTGTCGGGTCATATGGAGAGCCTTCCTTCCTGATATTTTCAAATCAAATAATTGTTTTCCCTGTTTTCGTGCTTTCCTATTATCTCAAAGCTATAACAGCAATTTCCGGGCGGTTGAAAACCCTAGGTACCGCCCTTGTGGATTCTCTCGCTAATCCACGGCTGACTATCATTGTCGTATCGCCAAAGGAGTATTTGCCATTCGTGTATTTAGGAAACAAACCTTGATTCGGTGCCAACAAGCCATTTTCAAGAAGTACAGGCAACCGCCATTGTCCGCCGTGTGCGTGACCCGATAAAACAAGGTCTGGTTTAAGCGGTAAGAGTTCGCCTATGCGTTCCGGGCGATGCGACAACAGTATCGTAAACAATTCATTATCGGCGGATTCTTCGTTCAAACGGCTGATTTGTTCAGCATAGGGCATGGAGTGGCTTGCGTATCTGTCGGTATCAGGGTCGTCTGTGCCGCTTATGCGGATTCTCTCGCCGTCAACCTCCAATATTTCACTCGTCCCCTCCAAAACTTTAACATCGCATGATTCAAGGATAATCTTGTAATCATCAGCCTTTCCGCTCCAAAACTCGTGATTGCCGGAAACGTAATAGCATGGATACTTGCTAGAAATGTCTTCAATAAATTCTACCGAATTTTCCGGCGGCAAGTCATCATCGAAAATATCTCCGCAGAGCAGAATGGCATCCGGACGTTCTATATCAATGGCGTTAATCAGTTCATTTTTCCCATCTCCGTAATAGCATGAGTGCAGATCGGCTGCAAGTATCAACTTGATTTGACCTTCGATTTTATCGGCTTCAAAATCAAAACGGCTGACCGACAGGCCTGAGTTGAATACGAACACGATGATTACAACTTGAAAAAATATGATAAACGGTACCCCGACCATAAATTTTTTGTGGCGTGTCTTATGCCGAACAGCAAGCATCGTAAACAGCATTGCCGCCGAACCGCCGAGTACAGAAATGGCGAGAAGCGTCCGCTCTTTTATTCGCCGCGCATTTTTTCTTGCGGCGTTCTTATCACAGACTGTTAGTATAACCGCAAGAAGGCTGATGGCAGCTAAGTAAATCAGGTTATATAAGTCCACGGCTTCCTCCTATTATTTCTTTGCCTTATATATATGGGCAACACAGCCGCCACAATCGCAATATGTTAGCACAGTCCCCTCTTCTTACTTGCTCGTAGTTCCTTTCAACGGATTTCAAAACAATTTTCGAGCTAATCCAGCAGATTTATATACTTTTCTCAAGCATCTCCCTCACTGCCGCGAATGCCTCAGGTATCTTGCATTTATCCTTGCCTCCGCCCATGGCACTATCGGGTCTGCCCCCTCCTGAACCGCCGCATACTTTCGAGGCAAGGCTGACTATGACACCTGCTTTGACACCTTTGGCAACCGATTCTTTTCCGCACACGGCTAAAAATGTAATCTTATCTTCTGAATTAGCTGCAATCAATGAAACAACGTTGGGGTTTGCGTTTTTTATATGGTCACCCATTGCACGCAATATGTTTATATCGGTGTTTTCTAGACTTTCTGCAACAAACTCAAATTCCGCTATTTTTTTCGCCGTTAAGAGGGCGGCATCTGCTTTTATATTTGCAATCTTTTGGCGCATGGCATTGTTTTCATGGGTTAAGCTGCGTTGCTCAGATAACAAAAGCTTTACACGATCCCTCAGTGCCGCTGGAGTGGTCTTCAGCACTGCAGCTACTTGATGCAGCTTGTGTACGAAATACTCCATCCTTTCAAAAAATGCTTGTCCAACATCGGCCTCAATCCGGCGTACTCCTGCCGCTACCGAACTGTCGGCAGTGAAGAAGAATGAGCCTGCCAAAGCGGTATTGCTCAAATGAGTACCGCCGCAAAGCTCTGAAGAGTAATCCCCTATTTTAACCACACGCACGATGCTGTCGTATTTTTCTCCGAACAGGGCTACTGCCCCTTGGGCTTTGGCTTGCTCTATGGGCAGCAGCTCTGTTACAATTTCAAGCCCCTGTAAAATACTCTCGTTAACCTTCCTGTTGATTTGGGAAATTTCTTGGTGGGTTAAGGCTGAAAAGTGGGTAAAATCAAACCGTATTCTGTCAGGCTCAACTAAGCTTCCGGCCTGACCAACCTGCTCCCCTAAAACCTCCCGCAAAGCCTTGTGCAGCAAATGGGTTGTGCTGTGTGCCCTCATTATTGCCCTGCGGCGGGAGCGGTCAACCTTTGCCGTTGCCTCATTGCCGGGAGATATTTCTCCTGAAATAAGCTCCCCTAAATGTAAAACTTTTCCGTCAGGTGTGCTTTTCACAGCATCTACCCTGAAAACTCCGCCCGGGGCTTCTATAAACCCAGTGTCGGCAACCTGACCTCCGCTTTCGGCATAAAATGGTGTTTGCTCCAATAAAACAATCGTATTATCAGCAGCAACAGCCAAGATTTCAGACACATCTTCTAATCTATCGTAGCCTGTAAACTTGGTTTTAATGCTGTTATCCAATCCAAGATCTACCGATGCCCAGCCGGTATTGTTAAGCTCAGCACGAGCATCACGCGCTCTCTGCCTCTGGGCATGAAGCAATGAATCAAAGCTCTCTCTGTCAAGAGTTAGATTATGTTCGCGCAGAATTTCCAGGGTTAAGTCAACCGGAAAACCAAAAGTATCATACAGCTTAAATGCTATACTGCCCGGGAATACACCATTTTTAGCTTTCTTCAGTTCACCGGTCAGAAGCTGCATTCCGGCGTCAATGGTGGAGGCAAAGCGTTCCTCTTCAACAGCGATAACCTTGCGGATATACTCTTCCCTCTCTCCAAGCTCGGGATATGCTTCCCGGCTTTCTGCAATCACCGTTTCAGCCAGTTTCTCTAAAAACAGGCTCTCTATGCCAAGCAACCGCCCATGCCTTGATGCTCTCCTCAAGAGCCTCCTTAACACATACCCCCTGCCCTCATTAGAGGGTAGTACACCATCGCAGATTAGCATAACTGTAGAGCGGATATGGTCGGTTATAACACGCAGGGAAACATCTGATTTTTCATCTCGGTTATATTCAACTCCGGATATTTCGCTGGCACGTTTGCGTATGCGTGTAATGGTATCGACTTCAAAGAGGTTGTCAACACCCTGCACGATACAGGCAAGTCGTTCAAGCCCCATTCCTGTATCAATATTTTTCTTGGTCAATGGTGTGTAATTACCCTCGCCATCGTTATTGTACTGAGTGAAAACAAGATTCCAAAACTCTACATACCGGTCACAGTCACAACCGGGCTTACAGTCGGAACTGCCGCAACCGCGTGAGACTCCGTGATCGTAATATATCTCGGAGCAGGGACCGCAGGGACCCGAGCCTATTTCCCAAAAATTATCAGACTTACCAAGCCTAATCATATGTTCGGGGGCTATGCCTATTTCATTAACCCAAATATCCCATGCCTCATCATCGTCCAGGTAGACGGAGATAAACAGCTTTTCGGGCGGCAGCTGCATAACCTGTACGCAAAACTCCCACGCCCAGGCAATAGCGTCTCTTTTAAAATAATCGCCGAAAGAGAAATTACCCAGCATTTCAAAGAATGTGCCGTGACGGCTAGTTTTCCCCACACGCTCAATATCCGGTGTTCGGATACATCTCTGACAGGTAGCCATACGAGGAGCGGGCGGGTTAGCCTCGCCTGAAAAATACGACTTTAGCGGTGCCATTCCAGAGTTTACTAGCAAAAGGGAGGGGTCTCCCTGAGGCACGAGAGGAAAACTCGGGGCGACAAAATGCCCCTTTCCCTCAAAAAATTTTAAATATTTTCTCCGAATTTCGTTTAGTCCTATACTGTGCATACATTAACCCTCTTTCTTAGCCATAGACCTCCGGATTGTTTTTCTTGATTTGCTCGTGTGAATAGCTGTCTGCTACAAACTTGTGAGTGCCGTCAACAGTAAGTGCGTAGAAGAAAATACCGGGCTTGTTTGCGGGGTAGAGAGCGGCACGCAACGCCTCGCTACCAGGAGAGCAAATCGGTCCAGGCGGCAACCCTTTGTTTTTGTAAGTGTTGTATGGGCTGTCAATATCCTTGCCTTTGGCAATATCCGCCTGAGTGAGTTCCTTGTCTTTATCCCGCCCGATTAGGTAAACCAGGGTACAGTCCATATCCAGGGTGGGAAATCGAGAATTTTTGAGACGGTTGTAAATAACTGCGGATACATCCTTCATTTCCGGCACATAGCCCGTTTCAAGCTGAATCATTGATGCAACGGTCATAATTTCATGCAGGCTGTAAGGCTCTTCCTTGACGTGATTTCGCATGGAAGGGGTGAGCTTGCGGTCAAAGTTACGCAGGAGCTTTAAAATAACGCTATCGGGGCGTTCGTTGGTGTAAAAATCATACTTATCCGGGAAGAGGTATCCCTCCAAGCGTTTGTAATCGCCTGTGGGTATGGTTTTCAAAAAGGAAAAGTCAAATTCATTTTCTGCCATGGTTTTTTCCAGCAACTCACGAGTGCTTACCCCGGCTTCCACTAAAATATCAATCGTTTCGTCAACATTTTTACCCTCGGGAATGGTAACCGCAACAACAACCTTATCAGAATGCTTGCGCAGATTCCTCAGAATTGCGTGATAATCCAGGTTTTTGGGGAGGTCATAAATACCCGGCTCAATATCTTGGGAGGTTTCTGAGCGGTTTGCATAATAGCTGAACAGCCATGCGTGTTTAATTATTCCCGATTTTTTAAGTGTCCGAGATACCTCAGAAATGGTATAGCTGTCTTCGACCTCCACAGTTGCCTGCCCTTCCTGATCCATCAGAGCCAAGACATCATCGGCACAGCTCCAAACAAACAATGCCGTGAAAAAAGATACTGCCAAAACTGAAACGGTATATAAAACACCTCTTAGGCAACCCGTGTTTTCCTTTTTTCTTTTGGCGTATGCAACTCCGCGCTGACCCGGGGACGCTCCTTGGGTATTACGCCGGGGGGGATCCCGGTCGGGGCGGGCTGTGCCGGGTGCCGCGGAACGCTGATTTTGCATCGGATTGATTTTTTGGGTATGCTGCCCCTGGCCGGGTGCTGTACCCGGAGTCTGATTTTGTATAGGTTTAATCTTCTGGGTGTGCTGTCCCTGGCCGGGAGCCGGAACCCCTTGCGGACGCTTGCCCTGCCCTGGCACCGGATTCCTGTGTGCTTGCTGAGGATTGGCAGGGCGAGCCCCCCCTCCCTGATTAGGTCGGGGAATCTGCTTGCCCTGCCCCGGCCCAGGTGAGCCGGAGCCGTGTGGAGGTGGTTTGCGCTGCGGATCCTGAGGCATGAATAAAACTCCTATCGTTCTGATTCAAAAAGTCCGTTCCTTGTAACAACGAAATCAACTGGGACATCCCATCCGTCCCGGGGGATAGAGGGCAGCAAAAAATCGTGGAAGCACAGCCCTATCGACACGCCCCATGTATACCTTAGATAGCGGTCATAATATCCGCGGCCCTTTCCTATCCGGTATCCCTGGCGGTCAAACGCCAATCCTGGAACTATAATAATTTCCGGATTACGCATAATGGGGGCATTTTTAGGCGGCTCAAGAATCCCAAAGAGACCCGGCGTAAGTTCTTCACGGCTTTGTATACAACGTGCTTTCATAGAACTGTCATTTTTACAAAAGGGAACACTCAAGGGGAATCCGTTTGCCAGACAAAAATTTATAATCTCCCATGTATCAGGTTCTGCGGGGGTGCTGCAATAACAAAATATCTTCATTTTTTTTCCATAACACTCAAGGTGCCTGATCATGTACCGGGATATTTCCGGTTCAGGTGTGGTTTGGGGCCTCATTAAAAGTTGCCGGCGCAACACATCTTTTTCTTTATCCATTAGCTTGAGACAATGAGCGGGATAATTGTCTCGCTGTCCTGGAGGCACATATCCTTGGCTATAAGAGAGGTGATCTTCTTGCCCTTTAAAAAAGTCACAATATTAAGCCCAAAGTCAATTGCCGCACCCGGACCCCTTCCGGTTATAAGGTTTTTGTCTGTGTAACAGTGTGTGTTTTTCAATTTTCCGCCGCCTTTCTTGATTTTATCAGCAAATGTGGGGTAGCAGGTAACCCTGCGTTTTTGCAAAAGCCCCAAGTCGGCAAGAAGTGCGGGAGCGGAGCAGATCGCCGCAACCGGAGCCTCATTTGCAAAAGCATCCTTCAACATTTTGCATACAGCCTCGGATTTACTGAGGTTTTCAACTCCGCGCAACCCTCCCGGCAGAATCAGCATATCAAAACCGGCCTGGGGCAACTGGCCAATACCGATGTCGGCAGTGACCTCAACACCACGAGCCGAGGTCACGGTACCGCCTGTCACTCCAACAGTTTTGAAGAACGATGTCTGCCCGGCGCAGAATATCTATAACCGCAACGACCTCCAATTCCTCAAACCCATCGGCTAAGAACATATATACCAAGACGCACCCCTCCTTTTGCGATTGCGGCTAGTTATGCAGAAGATTGATATACAAACCCACATGTGAAAAGAAAATTTCCTCAATGGATTTTCCTCCGGGGCAAGCTGTTTTGTTGTTCCACGGTGCGCCTTTGTCAATTCCGTGACCCTGTAGGCCTATTTCAGGGAACATTCCGCAAAGCGTATCGGCTTTGGTCACTCGGACGCAGGCACTTAACTGATGCGGCATCTGGGGCAGGGCAATGGGGACCTGTTCTAAAACATGAGTACCATATCCCGCCTGATAGCCGTCATGGGTCAGATTAACGGTATATTCCCGCAAAAGCCTACGCCAAGCCCGGTCTGTACGTTCAACGCGGTTGGGGAAAGCCTCTTGGTACATACGGCTCAAATAGGGTATGTCTCCTTCTTTTGCGAACTGACCCTGATGTGCCGGAGTGCATACATACCGATGTGCCAATTGCCTAAAACCGTGCTTGCTGTAGCAGGAAATCACCTGTTCGCTACAGGGTATGAGGGATGCAATGGGTATATTCCTGAGATAGCACTCAAACATAGCCTGCTCTAAAAGCCACCCGGCATATCCCTGCCGGCGATAGTCCTGATGGGTTCCTATTCCGAAAAAATACCCCATGGCAACGCTTTTACCCATCAGCATGACGGCATGAATCTCCATGTGAAGCATGGAATATACCCTCTGGGAATCGGCAAAAACAAAGGTTTTTTCCGGACGGTAGGACAAATGAAAACAGCTTTCGTTTTCTTTGCCGGGAAAACAGTGCCGCCATAAGGCGAAAACATCATCCTGAGGCAAAGCCCGGCGTAATTTGGGGGCAATCTGCTTGAGTACCATGACTATTCTCTCTTTCGTTATTTACATGGGCACTGCACGAGGTGCCACACAATGTTAATTCTATCACAATATAATTGCATTTGCAAGAGGCGGTTACTTTGGGTTTGCACTACTTTTTTTCAGCCAGGTATTTCGTATTAAACGTATTATTTGCCTCGTAATTGAGGATTTCGAGCCGCGAGCTCAAACAACGTGATGCATTGACCTATCGTTGAATTACGGCTGAATTAAAAAATTTTAGTTGACAAGGGAAGATAGGTATGTTATAAGAATATACAGGTGTGCTTTCGCCCTTCGGGGCGTAATCTTGAAATGGAGTGTGAAAAAAATGGAAGCAAGGGTTTTAGTCGCGTGTATTTTGCAGGTAATTATGGCGGTGGTTCTAATTGCCGTTGTGTTGTTCCAGTCCGGTAAACGTTCGGGACTGTCGGGAGCTATCTCGGGTGCGGCAGATACTTTTTTAGCAAAAAACGCCGCAAAAACATGGGATGCCCGTCTTGCCAAAATGACTAAATGGGTGGCAATTTTCTTCATTATACTTACCTTGGTATTGAATCTCGGTTCATTCCAAGCGTGATTTGTGTGCGGAACAGACAGTGTTTCTGTTGTTGGACGCTGTTTTTCTTGGAGAGGTGTCCGAGTGGCCGAAGGAGCACGATTGGAAATCGTGTGTACGCAAAAACGTACCAGGAGTTCAAATCTCCTCCTCTCCGCCAAGCCAATGTCAAGCCCCCGACAAAAAAATTCTTAAAATTTTTTTGTCGGGGGCTTGACGGCACCATTTCCCCTTATATATCAAGGGGTTTTCCAAACAACCTCAAGCTTCATGCCGGGATATACCAATACCTTGTCAACCAACGCTTCCACCAATTCAGGGGATAGTTTTTTCGCCCCAAGTGCCCCCCTCACGGTGCTAGACAATGGTTTGCCCGCCGCTTTTTCTTTGTTCTTGGCGGCACAACGGCTCCTTTTGTCAAATTCAACTTTGGTAGTTTTGTACTGTTCTTCGCCAATCTCCCCAAGAACAAACTGCTCGTACAAAATTCGCTTGGCATCTTCGTTTTCAGAGGATTGGGGCGAAATATTATCCTCAATATTGCCCAAAAAACTGTTTCGCTCGCTGAGATACAGCCTTGTAAACCTCTGTTTCCAGCTCTTTTGCCGGAATTTTAAGCCGATAGCAGTCTCTATCCGGCGCAACATGGGTAAATTGGCAGTGAAACGCTGTGTTTTTAGTTTGGCTGAGTCTCATTTTATGCCCGCAGCAACCGCAGACCACTTTGCCTTTCAGAGGGTTGTCAAATTTTCCATATCGCTCCCATGTTCCGATTTTCCGTCCCCTCAACGGAGACTTGCGCAAGCAGATTACCAAGGCGGTGCTGGAGGAGTTCAGCCAAGCGGTTGAGCTGAAAGCCGAGAAACATCAAGGGCTTGCCGACCAAATGCGTGAGGCTGGGGCAAAGGCGGCGGCTCATAATGCTGAAAAAGCAGGCCAGCCGAAACCGTCAAGGGCGGCGGAGATTGCGGTCTAAAAGCAGACCGATAGGAAAAGGCGGCGTTTTGCCGCCTCCTTTTCCTTTGACGAAACCAAAAATGTGTGGTAAAATCAAAACAATACGAGGGGGTAGCGGCATGGAATGTACGCTGATGCACAAAAATATCCCGGTTTTAGACCTTACCATTTCGGAATATAGCGGAAATATTGAAAAACACGGCAATATTCATAATTCCGCTCATATTCCGCTTGGCACAACCATTAACTCCGGAAGAGAAAAGGGCAATATTATCCCCCGTTCTCTCAATGACTGGTGGACTGGCCGCTCTATCCCTGCCAGCCGTGACGGGATTCGGGAAGTCTTTGAAACGCTCGGGATTCACAATACGGCTTTGCTTCTGACCAAATGTTACGGTTTGAGTTTGTCTGACCAGTATTGGGTTTGTCCGAAAAATTCAGGGTTGTGCTGGGAAAATGTCAATTTTTTTCACAATGAGTTTTCAAAAGATGTCGGTGAGATATTGTTTGGTTCAACATCGGAAGACCCCGAACACATCAGCCTTATGTCGCCGGACAACACATCGGACGGCTGGCTTCGCAAAAAGTGGATTATTGCAAACGAAAAGCGGGTTTTGATGAAAGGCGGCAGCGGTGTTTATCAGCAAGAACCGTTCAACGAAGTGGTTGCGACTGCCATTATGCGGCGGCTTGGCATTGAGCATATTCCATACACCGTAACAACTGAAAAAGGAAAGCCATACAGTTTGTGTGAAAATTTTGTCATGCCCGAAACCGAGTTAGTTCCGGCTTGGCGTGTATGTCATACTCTGGAAAAAGATAACAGGGATTCTCATCTAATGCACCTCTTGCGTTGCTGTGAAAATCTCGCTATACCAAATGTCAGCGATGCAATGAACAAAATGCTTGTCCTAGACTATATCATTGCCAATCAAGACAGGCATTACAACAATTTCGGCTTTATCCGCAATGCAGAAACGCTGGAATGGCTTGGGTTTGCACCGATTTTTGACAGCGGAACATCGCTCTGGTATAACACACAAAGGGTAGGTATCGAGACGGAAAGCAAGCCTTTCCGAAAAACCCACCAAGAACAAATCAAGCTAGTGACGGATTTTTCGTGGTTTGAACATTCTTCCTTAAAAGGGCTGGCAGATGAAATAATGGAGATTTTTTCTTCTGCCCCGGAAGTTGACCAAGCCAGAGCAAAGTCAATTACACGGCAGGCGTTGGAACGTGCCGGACAAATCGAACAACTGGAAAAAACGAAAATCCCCTTGGCACAGCGGATGGAAACAGCTCGTGCAGAAGCTGAAAAGCATAATGCCCAACGAGAAAAAATACCCGGCAAGCAAAAAAACGAACACGAAATATAATCAAACAAATGTCGGTATGAAAGCACCCATTCAGAACGGATGGGTGCTTTGTGCCGCACCGAAAAGGAGGAAAATATGGAGTCTGAAAAAATTGAGCAAATGCAAGATTGGCTCTTCGCCCGCATCAATAAAAACTACACCGAATACCTTGATTCATTGGATAATTTCAGCAAAACTGAAATTATCAACATGGCGGGAAGAATCAAGGCTGTGTCTGATGCACATTCATATATGACCACATGGCACGATTATGACGCACATGAGCTGGCCTATCTTCTTGAATTTCAAAATCCCCTTGAAGTTTTTGCTGACGAATGGTACGAACGCTGTATTGACCAGAGCGACATGAGTTTTGCGATGGAAGAGATTTATGAACGCAGTGAGTTTCTGTTAGATCAATATCCTCTGATACATGATGCAGACGTACCCATTGACACAAGCCTGCGGCGGTTTATGGGTGTTGATTTGGAAGTGTTTCTCGGTAAAATCGCAGAAAAAACGATTGTCCATTATCCCAATGACTGGAAATACGATGCCCAAGAACTGCGTAAAATAGCACAGGCCGGGAACAGTGAAGATAAGCGGTTGATTTGGCACGTCTGTTCAATGGGTACACACTTGAAAAATGAGCGTGATGTGTATATCAGGGACACCGGGGCGTATGAATTTATGACAGATTATCACCAAAATGACCCGGATATGTTCGGCTATTATGTCGAGGTTTTGGGCGTGGACAGCAGCGGCAGTGTTGTCGGTAACGTCTTTGAAGTGGGCAATTACGCCGAGTTTGCGGAGCATATCCGCAATGTGGCCGAGACGCTTGAATCGCTAACTCTCATTTACTCTGACTCTTGGGGTGTCAACGCCGGAAAAGCCGTCACGGTCAGCCGCAGGGAGTATGACGACGACCGTCACCGCCTGATGAGCCAAAGCGGTAACGTAACTAAGGTTGTCTACCATCCCAAGGATAAAGTGCGTCTGGCAGGATTGATTGTTGCTGAAAGGGCACGGCGTATGTCTCGGCCAATGGGCAGCATGAGTACGCATTTTCAGAAAATTCACGAAATCTTAAAAGAAGTCCGTAAGCCCCCGGAAAAATCCAAGTCAAAAGACAGAGTGCCGCTGGATGAACAAATCAGAATAGGCAGAGAAAAAATGAAGGCACAAAATAACGCACAGGAGGCGGCACAAGCAAATACTAAATCCCGCAAGCGAAATGAACGCTCTTGACATTGCAACGATTATTCGTTATAATGCAGTCAGGAGGATTTTAATGATGAAATTAAGTGAAGTTTTGCAAGAAAAAAATATGACAAAATACAGGCTTTCCAAAATCAGCGGAGTGCCTTTTACGACTGTCAGCGAAATCACCACGGGCAAAACAAACATCAAAAATTGCACCGGCGAAACGCTGTATAAACTAGCAAAGGCTTTGAATGTAACAATGGAGGATTTGGTCAGGGACAGTGTGGAATATCGTCAGAATTTTGAAACTTACAAGAGCAATATCTGCCATATGGTCAAGGATATGGGCGATATCGATTTTATTATTAACACGTTGGAATCAGGCAAAATCCGAACGCTGTATCAAAAAAAGTGGTATCCTGAAAGCCTGTATCTTTTGGCGATGCTTGACTATTTAAGCCGTGAGAATGATTTGCCCCTTTGTGAGGACTACAGTGATATTCGAGCCGTTCGTCTGAGTGACCCGATTTACCCGGCAAGTATTATTGCTATGAGCGTGTTCTGCCGTAGCGACCAACCCAAAAAAGATAGCTATGCAGAGGCAATACCTGAGTTTATACGGTTTAATATCGTGGAAAGCGAGGTGCGTAATGTCTGCTGATATGCCGTTTACCAAAGAAAATCTTGACACAACCCTCAAAGAACTCGGCAAGACGTTCCGAAAGCTAAACGGTACAAAAATGCCCGCTGAAATTATCCTGATTGGTGGTGCGGCAATACTTGCCAATTACGGTTTTCGTGAGATGACCTATGATATTGATGCTGTAATCCTTGCCTCTTCCGCTATGAAAGAGGCGATTAACCATGTAGGCGACAAAATGGGATTGCCTAACGGCTGGCTCAATGCGGACTTCAAAAGGACGGCATCCTTTTCGGAGAAACTCTTGCGGAATATTATCTGCGCACATATAACTTCCTGCTCGAAGGCATAACGCTGATAGAGATAGATGTGGACGCAAAGACACTCAGGGTTCTAAAAGATTAAGTGAGGGGGAAATAATCATGCCAGATGTGGTTTATATTGTCTTAATAATTGCTATGATTGTGGGGTTTGGTTATTTCGCTTGGGCTATGAAAAAGAAGGAAGACGAACGCAAAGACAGAAAAGAACAAATGAAGCACGAGCGTAAAATGAACAACCGCCATAACCGAAAGAAAGAACAAGCACGGTTGAAACATGAGCTTGAGATGGCAAAAGTACAGACGGCGCACGAGTTCAAGACCGATAAAGAGCAGAAGGCTCACGAACGCATGATGGATGGGCGTAAATCTATTGGTGAACAGTTGATAGAGATTATCCCCGATTCCCTTAAGAGTGTTGGAGATATTCTCAGCTTTTGGAAGAAAAAATAAAAAAGAGGTGGGGTATAGTTATGGCGCGACAGCGATTACGTGATAGGTACACGCACGAGGACTTAGGTGTTACCAAAGCTGAATTTAACAGACTGTTGCAAGCTGTTGACGACGAGATAATTCACGAGGGTATTGCCTTTTCAAAAAGAAACATTGATATGTTCAAGTATGGCGGTATGCGTATTGATGACCTTATAAGAACTTGGTCTGTCCGTGGCTATAAAGACCCCTTTGAAGGTCGTGTGTTCGACATTAGTCAGCGCGAGTTTGAAGAAATTGTTTATGAAGCCGCTGTAAATAACCCAAGTGTTGACGCATACAAAATCGAAGGGGCTACCGTATACGTAAAATTCTATTCGCGCTCCAGAAAACAGAGTTGGCAGGCGGTTTTAGATTTTAACGATGACGGAAGATATACCCGCCGTTTTTGTGGACACAGGCTTAGAATATCCCGAATTGAGGGCATTTGTGCGGACAAAAGACGATGTAACACCCTAAAAAGTTTTTGAATTAGCGAAAACTCACACGAAATACCAATCCCGTTGTTGGGAAAGTTGCCGCAGAAATGGAAATACCCCATTGGCTTTTGGAGGCGATGGAAAAGTTAAGACTTGCAAACACAGATAATTTCGGGTATAATATCTTTAGATTGATGGGGAGGCGAACATTATGCCAAATATACAACCCAGCACAATTTTAGGAACGCATTACAATGACATCTCTTCCTTCTGTAACGATAACCGTGAACCTATGTTCATTACCAAAAATGGACAAGGCGACCTTGCAGTGATGAGCATTGAGATGTATGAAAACCTCAATGGCAAACAAGAGTTGTACCGCTTATTGGATGAGGGTATGGCGGATATACAAGCGGGTCGGGTACGTCATTACAATGAAGTCTTTGACGAAATTGAGCAGGAGATATTGGATGGACATTTATAAAGTCGAGCTAGCCAAAGCTGCTGAATGCGATATGAAAGATATCGCACGATACATCACATCAAAACTAAATGCACCGACAGCCGCAATTAATACGGTACAGGCGATTAGGGCAGAAATTGGCAATCTGAAAACAAATGCTCTTCTGCATTCGCTTGTTCGAAATGACCGACTGTCGGATAAAGGCTACCGCCCGATGATTATAAAAAACTACATCGTTTTTTATGTGGTCAATGAGAAGGACAAAATTGCCTCTGTTGCTCGTATTCTCCATAGCCGCCGTGATTGGCAAAGCATCTTGTAAAATAAAACAACCATCAACCCCACCGGCTGCCCTCTCGTGCCGTAACGCTTGAGTGACACGAACTGCGCAAACTCATCAAATTATCCGACGCATGAGTCCCGCCTTTGGACAGCGGCAGAATGTGGTGAACCTCTTGCATCGGCGTGTGCTTGCCGTGCTTGAGACACCCCCTCACACAACGGATGCTCGGCAACATATCGCTTGCGAATCCTTCTCCAGTCCCGCCCATACCGTTTCTTGGTTTCCGGGTCTCGCTAATATTTTTCGTAGTGATGGTTCGCCAACTTTTGGTGAGCAGCACAGTATTTGCAATGGGTCAGTTCAAGGCAGCCATAATGGGCGCAGGGCTTTCGTGTCTTGTATGGCATGGCAGTTTCCTCCTGGCAAAGCAAACCCCACCGCCGATTGATGGCGATGGGCGTTGCTTGAATTTGTGATAGCATAACCATAACACAGATTGACCATCGCAAACAATGGCAAACTATCGCAACTTCACAGGTTGTGGCTCTTGCCGATTTTGTCGGTTCGACTTCCGCTATTATGGATTACACAGTAAATTCGGAAAGTAAAGATTTTATTATAGGAACGGAAATGGGCATTGCGGAGCATTTGCAGTACCGCTGCCCCGGTAAGAGGTTTTATTGCTTATCGCAAAAGCTGCTGTGTCCCAACATGAAAATCACCACGCTGGTTGACGTCCTGAACTGCGTGAACGGCACCGGCGTTGAAGAAATCACATTGAATGAAAAGACAATTAAAGAAGTGAAAATCTGCATTGACCGGATGATTGAATTGGGTTAGTAAGCTTTTCTGCTTTATAGTAGTTTTTATTGAACGTCAACAGTCAACTTGTTCCTCTCATATAATTTGTACAAACCTTTGCTAAAATAGCGGTCGCCACGATCAGGAAATATTGTTATGATGTTTCCTTTTTGGATGGTGACCGCAAATTTTTTCACCGCTGCCATAGCCGCGCCAGACGAGCTGCCTGCGATGATGCCTTCTTGTTTCGCCAGCAGACGGGTCATGTCAAAAGCCTCCTGATCCGTGATTTTCACCACATGATCTACCAACCCCATGTCCATTGTATCGGCAATGAAATCGTTGCCGATTCCTTCAATATTGTAATTTGCGTGTTCGCCGCCGCCCATTGTGGAGCCGACCGGGTCGGCCAACACACCTTGAATATTGGGGTTCTGTTCTTTTAGATATTTCATCACGCCTGAGAATGTGCCGCCGCTTCCGGCTCCGGCTACCAAATAGTCAATCTGCCCATCCATATCTCTGTAAATCTCCGGGCCGGTTTGTTCATAATGCGCCAGCGGATTGGTCATATTCTTAAATTGATCCAGCGTGATCGCCCCCGGAATTTCCACTCGCAGCTCATCCGCTTTTTTTGAAGCGCCCAGCATTCCGTCCTCCAAAGGCGTGTTGATGACCTCCGCACCCAAAGAGCGCAGGAGCGTCTGCTTTTCGGCGGAAAACTTGGTTGGAACCACAAATATAATACGGTATCCGCGCCCCAAAGCGGCGAACGCAATGCCAAGACCGGTGTTTCCTGCCGTTGCATCGATAATCGCCCCGCCCGGTGTGAGAAGCCCGTCCCGCTCTGCGGCATCTACCATGTATTTGCCGATGCGGTCTTTGACGCTGCCGGACGGATTATACAGCTCCAGCTTGGCGAATACATTGATCCCAGACGGAATATCCATAGCGTTTAATTTAACCAAGGGCGTGTTTCCAATCAGCCCTTGCATGGAATTGTAGTAGTTCATTTGCTGTTCCTCCTGCTGTTTTGAATGGCGTTTTTAAGATCATTCAAGATGTCATCAATATTTTCAATCCCCACGGATAAGCGTATCAGACCGTCTGTAATGCCGACCTTTTCCCTGATTTCTTTTGGTATGGAAGCGTGGGTCATGCTGGCCGGATGGCAGACAAGGGATTCCACCCCGCCCAAACTTTCCGCCAGCGCGACAAGGTGCAACTCACTGAAAAAGGTTCGGATATCATGCCCCTCTGTCAGTTCAAAAGAAATCATCGCCCCGCCGTTTTTAGCCTGTTTCTGATTGACATCATAGCCCTGACTCTTAGGCAGCCCCGGATAATATACCTGCTTGACGCTTTCATGCGATTTCAGAAAATCCGCAACAGCTACAGCGTTTTCTACATGGCGATCCATACGGACGCCGAGGGTTTTTATGCTGCGAATCAGCAGAAACGAATCGAATGGCTGCAAGATACCGCCCGTTGCGTTTTGGATGAAATGGATCTGTTCGGCAAGCCCCGTGCTGTTCACGACGACCAATCCGGCGATCAAGTCGCTGTGGCCTCCGAGATATTTGGTTGCGCTGTGAACTACAATATCTATCCCGAGTTCAATGGGGCGCTGCAAATAGGGCGTCATAAAGGTGTTATCCACGATGGAGATTATTCCGTGCTTTTTGGCAAGCCGTGCCACTCCCGCAAGGTCGGTGACGGTCAGTAGCGGATTGGCCGGGCTTTCAATCAGGAGCGCTTTGACATCGGGTGTGATTTTAGTCTCCAGCATGTTCAGGTCTGCCGTGTCCTCAATCCGATAGCTGATTCCGAAATGGCTGAATACCTTGTCTAAAATACGAAATGTACCGCCATAGACATTACTCGAAATAATGACCGTATCGCCGATTTTGAAAAGGCTGAGTACCGCCGCGATAGCCGCCATGCCGGAAGCAAAGGCGAAACCCGCCTTGCCGCCTTCCAGTTCGGCAATCAAAGACTCCAGCGCGTCCCGCGTCGGATTACCCGTGCGCGAATATTCATAGCCCTTATGCTTGCCGAGGCTTTCCTGCATATAGGTCGATGTTTGATAGATTGGGGTATTCACTGCGCCTGTCTTTTCGTCCCCGTAAATACCGCCATGGATCAGGGCGGATTCAATGTGATTATAAGTTCCCATTTACTGTCCCTCCGTTCTATATTTCATTTTTTCTTCATTCCAGCCAGACAGTACACCCTGCATATCCTGCGCCGTTTCCTTGGCCCCGGTCAAGTCATGTTCAAGATGGTTGCCGCATTTTTCCCGCTTACCCCCCGGAATCTCTCCGGTAAAACCGATGATGAACTCCAAAGATATGAGGTCGCAAACCTTATCGGGATGTCCTTCCGTAACTGATTCAGATGTAAAAATGTATTCGCTCATAATAAATCCCTTTCTTTGTCATGGTTATAGGTGATAGTGGGCATCTTCTTTTTTTACGGCGGAAACCAAATAAATATGGCTCATGGCTTTCAAGCCGTCCTGCCTCCCCGCGAAAAAACACTCCCCAATATCCGATGGCGCTAAATGGCTTTCCAGTTTGAAGCTTTCGGAGCGCAAGGCTTCACACAAATCATCGACATAGTATCCTCCTCGCATGATTTCTCCCAACTTCTCCGTCATCATTGCCAGTTTGCGGATGCCGCTGACTGATGACTCATGGTGGAGGGTTTCGTCAGGATAATCAAAAACCAGCATACTGCCGGGGGAAGCGACCTGTGATATATATGAAACGGTCTTTGCAAAAACCGGCAACGTCAGGTAATAGGCGACGCCCAATATGCTAAAAAATGTTTTTTTATTTGGGTCAAAGCCTGAGCCGAGCAACGTGCTGATAAAATCATCCTTTTCAAAATCTACCGCGACAAAATGCACATTGCGGGGAACATTCCACTGCAAATCCGCTATACGCTTTTTCTTGAAAGTCTGCATATCCGGGTGGTCAACCTCAAAAATTCCAATTTCCGGGTTGGTATTACGGAACGAAAGGGTGTCGTATCCAGCACCGCAAATCACATATTGACAGGAGCCGTGTTCCGCCGCGAACGCTTTCAATTTGCTTTCTGCAAATCTGATACGCCCAAGAGTGATGGGTGTTATAAAATTGTTTATGAATTCGGCGCTGGTTGAAGGTTCATCCGTTGCGATACTTGAGTAAAGCTCGTCATATTCTTCTTTCCCCATCAGGTCATACGCAAGGTAATCGTCAAACACTCTATCTTTGCTGACGTTGGAGTGATATGCTCTGGAGAAAGCGCATATCGCCGCCGTTGACAGTCTGTTTTTTGTTGGCATAGAATCTTCCTTTCGATATAAAAGCGGGAACTGCGACCACCAATGCCCGGCTCTGGAGCATTCGATGGCGATTCGCAATTACCGCTTTATACAAAATAGTTTGGTTATTTTGTTTAGCTTTGAGATACACCCGGCGAATCATCAGGCAACGCATGGCAACAGTAAGCGGTGCTGTTCCGACAGAAACAACACGCGCTGATTTGATTGACATGATAGCCTGATATCCCGGTACGATTCATAAAAAGCCTCCGTTAATTTTCTGTAAACATGGGCGTGGAGAGATACCGCTCACCGGTATCCGGCAGGATAACGACAATCGTTTTACCCGCGTTTTCCGGACGTTTCGCAACCTGCAATGCCGCCCAAACTGCCGCGCCGGAGGAAATGCCCACTAAAACGCCTTCTGTTTTGGCAAATTCCCGCCCAGTTTCAAAAGCGTCCTCGTTGGTGACGGTGATAATCTCGTCATATATTTTCGTGTCCAGCGTATCCGGCACAAAACCCGCACCTATGCCTTGTATTTTATGCGGGCCGGGTGTCCCTTCAGACAGCACAGGCGAAGCGGCGGGTTCCACCGCAATGATTTTAATATTCGGGTTTTTCCCTTTAAGATAACCGCCCGCGCCGGAAATGGTGCCGCCGGTTCCGATGCCGGAAACAAAAATATCAACCTTGCCATCCGTATCATCCCATATTTCAGGGCCGGTGATCGCTCTATGTACGGCTGGGTTTGCCTGATTGGTGAACTGGCTGGGGATGAAGCTGTTGGGTGTTTCGGCGGCCAGTCCCTCCGCTTTCGCAATAGCACCCTTCATGCCTTTCGCGCCCTCGGTCAGCACAAGCTCCGCTCCATAGGCTTTGAGCAGGTTCCGGCGCTCGACGCTCATGGTTTCGGGCATGGTCAGAATGATCCGGTACTTTTTAGCCGATGCGATAGAGGCCAATCCGATGCCGGTGTTTCCGCTGGTCGGCTCAATGATGACAGAATCGGGTTTTAACAGACCCTTTGCTTCGGCGTCCTCAATCATCGCTTTGGCAATGCGGTCTTTGACGCTTCCGGCCGGATTGAAGTATTCCAGCTTGCCGAGAATCGTCGCTGACAGGCCCAGTGCCTTCTCGTAATTAGACAGCTCCAGCAAGGGAGTTCCGCCGATCAAATCGGTGATTTTTTGATATGTTTTCATGGGTTAATCGCTCCTTTTCATTATTTGATAATCAGATATGCCGTGTAAATTTGCTTGCCGTCAACATCGGGACAATCCTCCGCTTGAATATATCCGTTTAAATTTTCTAATCATAGGTAACCTCCGCAGTAATCATATAATGCATACCTGCATACTAAGTATTATATGCGATAGCGAAACAAATGTCAAGCCCCTTTTTAAATATTTTATTTTGCTCAGATTTTTACATTGACTTTTTGAGTTGAAATGATATACTTATCAAATACATATGTGTTGTATGTTATCAGGGTGAAAGGAGGGACAACATGCAGTCTGCTTTTGATGAAATCATTAACCGCGAACATACCGGTTCGGTTAAGCACACTTTGCGTTCGGGTGAATCCGGCGTAATCCCCATGTGGGTTGCGGATATGGATTTCAGAGTGCCGGAACAGGTGACTGAAGCACTTGCGGCTGTCGCACGTCATGGAATATTTGGATATACCGATCCCGATGAAAGCTATGACCATATGGTTTGCGGGTGGTACAGGCGAAACTTTGGCTGGGAAGCAAAACCTGAATGGAACATTAGGACGCCCGGCGTGGTTTTTTCGATTGCCTGCACAATAAGGGCATTGACCAGCGAAGGCGATTCCGTACTGATTCAGCAGCCTGTATACTATCCCTTTATGGAAATTATACGCGACAATGGCCGCAGGATTGTTGTCAACGAGCTGAGGTTTGATGGCGGTAAATATGAAATAGACTTTGCGGATTTTGAAGGAAAAATCAAAGCAAACCGCGTTAAGCTGTTTATTCTCTGCTCGCCCCACAATCCGGTCGGGAGGGTATGGACAAAAGATGAGTTGTCTCGTATGGGCGAAATCTGCCTAAAACACGGCGTATATGTGATTTCGGACGAAATCCATTCCGATTTTGTTTTCAGCGGTCACCGCCACACGGTTTTTGCGGATGTATCACCTGCGCTTGCCAATATAACGATTACCTGTACCTCGCCGATGAAAACCTTTAATTTGGCGGGTTTGCAGACCGCCAATATCTTTATAGTAGACGCAAAGCTGTGGTCGGTATTTTTGAAAGAATACCGAAAAACAGGCTATGCGTTTTTGAATACAGCGGGGTTGGCCGCGACAAAGGCTGCGTATCTACATGGGCAAAGTTGGCGGGATGAGCTGATCGCTTATTTGGAAGAAAATGTGGCTTGCCTCAGAATGTCCCTCGCAGAAACAAACGGCGTTGTAAAATTGACCCCACCGGAGGGCACCTATCTGATGTGGCTGGATTGCCGCAGACTTATGATGAGTGACACCGAATTAAATAGATTTTTCATCAAAAAGGCAAAGCTCAAGCTGCATAAGGGAGTGACCTTCGGAAAAAGCGGATCGGGGTTTATGCGCATGAATATCGCTTGCCCGAAAAGCACAATAGAGCGGGCTGTCGGCAATTTAAAAAATGCAATCAAAGAAGCAGGAGTATGAATGATCAATCAATTTTCAAGAACACAGCCAATATTCCGGCTGTGCCAATACCAACCGCCCTCCTTGACCGCCAGCGATGGGTGGTCTTTCAAGCGATAACTATTGCCGACACGCCGCACGTTGTCCGGCTCATAGGTAAGGATGTAGTCCAAAATATCGTATTGTCTGGCTCGCTGGATTTGGTCTTTGCTTACATCTGCCATTTTTTCAAAGTAACGCCGCTGCTTTGGCAATCAATCGTGCAACACCGCCTCCTAAACACTTCACCCCAGCGACTTTTCGGCTCACAGGCGAGGTTTCATCACCCAACTCCCCGATAAAATCAAGGGTTCGTTTTAACAGTCCCTTTTTCCTTGCCTCGGCAAGATTGGAGCATTCTGCCGCTTGGATTAAATCTTTGGCACATCGTTTGGCTTGCTGCGCCGTTTCGCCGTCAAGTTTTCCAGCCAGTTCGTTGAAAAGTTCCCTCAATTCCGCTGTGTTGGCGTGAAAACTTTGATTGTTGATGACCGTATCGTGACGGCCTACCGACCCCACCGGCCCGTTAAAAGTGTAGTGGTTGCTGATGTCGCTCATAAATTCTCTGCCCCTTTCCGTGATTTCATCGTGAAACAAAAACAATGCTTGGTCTATCTTGATATTGTTGAGTATCCAGTTGGATATTTGACTTTTTTCGCCGTAATCCGTTGGGTTTTCAGCCTTTAGGTTGATTTTTGGTTCGTTGATACGCTGTTTCAGAGCGTTTTTGTCAAAATAGAACCTGTGTGAGAAGAAACCGGCATACAGTTTCGCCCAAGAACCACAGCCTGCCGAGGTTAGGTCTGTTTGAACCGCCTGCCACAAATTACCGTAAACACTGGTGTCTGCGTTTAGGTTGCCGAGCTTCTTTTGTCTGATGGCTTCAAGGTCTGCCAGAATGATTTGTTGAAATTCCGGCTTGATATTTTCCAGATTTTCGGCGACAGAGACAACACGGCCTTGGATGGCGTTTGCCACGGCAATCACAACCTTGGCGGAGATTGGACTGGCGGTGTCGGCGGCTGTGAAAAGTGTTTGAACGAGGATTTTCCCTTCGATTTCCGCCGCATAAGCGTGAGAAAATCCGTTATTATACCAAAGGAGTCTGTCCAGAGCGTAAAAGATAGTTTGCAGATACTTTTGCCTGACAGATTCGTCCCAATAGATGAAATTCCGCTGAACACTCAGAAAGGGTAACGCTCTGATGCAACAGAGCCAAGAAAAGTGGCGTTTTTGCTTTGTAGTGAGGTTTGAAAGTTGAGTTTCGATGGTTTTGTTATTTATTTGCACAAATTGCCACAACCGGATCAACCGAGGGACGGCCATTATCATGGCTGTACAAATCCTTGACTTCATCATAGATAAAATCAAAATCAAGGGTTCGGTCTATGTCCCGAAGAATATGGTCTTTGGGAACCAAATCATCTATGCAAAGCATTTGGATTTGCCCACGAGTTTGTTTTTTCTCTTTACTCAACATTTCGGCCACCTCCGCTGTTTCTTGCCTGTATTATAACATAAATCCATTGAAAATTACAGCATTTTCAATGGATTTGTTGGGGTTTGTCTTCAGTCTGAGGGGGGGCTATCGGCTCCGGCTTTGGGTTTGTGGTCTGGTTGTGTGTCGCCCATTCGATATTCATTTTACTGCTTGCGGTTATGCGCCAAGTCAATTATAATTAAGAGGGATGAAATCCCGGCAAAGATTATAAAATCTTTAGATTTTCCCGCTGATTTTCTTTAGGTCTATCTGATATGCTTTCATGGTAAGAACTCAAACAGGAGGAAACTTATCATGCGTAAGCTGTTCGGCGTGACCCTTGTGATTACCGTCCTTCTTGCCATTATGGGCATCTTATTTGGAAACCATGAACGGCCAAACGAGACGCAGACACTCCACAGGGGAAATCAGCAGACAATTGAGGCATACATATCCGCTCCGGAATCGTCCGCCGTACCCCCGGATATACTCCTTGTGAATGCGTGGAACCCCTTGCCTGGTGACTTTTCGCCTGAAGAATTTGTCAATTTGTTTGACTATAAAGACAGGTCATTCGGTCTGTCAAGGAGTGATATTCAGTTGGATAAGGCAGTCTTGCAAGCGGCGGACGCCATGTTTGCCGCCGCGAAGCGAGATGGTGTGAACGGATTCATCATAACCAGCGGATATCGTGATAGGGAAAGACAGATGGCACTTTACAACGAGGACGGTAGCGGCATGGTTGCCTTTCCCGGTTACAGCGAACATGAAACCGGGCTGGCGTTTGATGTGACAGTGAATGGGGGGTTGGGCGATTTTCACACAACAACGCAATTTGAATGGCTAATCCTAAATTGCTGGGATTATGGATTTATTTTACGGTATCCCGAAGATAAAGAACATATCACAGGAATCCCCTATGAGCCATGGCATTACCGTTATGTCGGGATTACACACTCACAGGCAATCCGCAACGAAAATATCACGCTGGAGGAATATTTAGGACAAGGGTGAGGCTTATGGCAAATATTATGCTCGTGGACGATGAGGTGGAAATCCTTGAATTAATCGAGGCGTACTTAATGGGCGACCATACGGTTTTCAAATACGATAACCCGCTGGACGCGCTTGCTGCACTCAACGAGGGGCAGGATAACGATGTCTCTGCCTCCGGTGGCTCGTTGGTCGATTTGGCTATACTTGACATTATGATGCCGGGTATGGATGGCTTTGCGCTGTGCAGGAAAATCCGGGAACGCCATACTTTTCCCATTATCATGCTGACTGCCAAGGATGGGGACTACGACAAAATAGGCGGCTTGACGCTGGGCGCGGACGACTATATGGTAAAACCCTTCAACCCGCTGGAATTGCTGGCTCGTGTCAATGCGCAGCTTCGCAGGGCGCGTATATTGTACGAGACGGACAACACAAAAGACAACCTCGTGCTGGAAATAAGAGGGCTTCGTGTTGATAGTCAAGCCCATACTTGTTCTTTGTACGGAAAGGAAGTTATTTTAACTCCAACAGAATTTTCCATATTACTTTTGCTGTGCAAAAACAAGGGAAGGGTCATTAGCAGTGAGAGAATCTTTGAAGCGGTGTGGGGCGAGGATTATTATGACGGCAACAACACGGTCATGGTTCATATACAGAAACTGCGAAAAAAGCTAGGAGACACAAAGAAAAGGAAGGATTACATCCAAACCGTATGGGGAGTGGGGTATAAAATTGAAGAATAGATTCTTTTGGATTCATCCCGGCGTATTATGGCGCGGCGGCATCGTGATTGTTGCATCCGCCATTTTCGGCTATTTTATAAGCCCTGCAATCAGCTCTTACATTGATGTGCGTTACCGTCAAACCGATTCTATATTTTGGTGGGAATTATTTCATGTACTCAGTCAAAACCGTTCTTTTTTTCTCATGCTAGGGTCTTTGTTGGTGTTTGTCATGGCTATAGGTTGGATTATTCAGCCTTTTATGAAAAAATACAACGATATAAACGAAGAATTAAAGCGTTCACAATTTGTAGCAAAAGAAGCTGAACAACGAAAGGACGACTTAGTGGTCTGTCTCGCCCATGACATACGCACACCCCTTACCTCGGTACTTGGATATTTAGAGCTGTTGACCGAAAACCAAAATTTGCCGGAAGAGCAACGCACAAAATTTATGGACTCCGCCCTCCGAAAAGCCAAACGGATGCAATCGCTGGTCGAAGAACTGTTCGAGGTTACCCGCTATTCCATAACGCAAATTGAACTTGAAAAAAGCCCGGTCAATATGGGTATGATGCTGACCCAGCTTATAGAGGAAATACGGCCTGTGTTCCAGCAGCGCGGGATTGAGACGGAAATTTCCCTTAAAGAAACATCCCCGGTGTTTGTGGATTCGGAAAAAATAGCGCGTTCACTGGACAACATCTTGCACAACGCCGTTTATTATACCCCGCCGGGAGGGAAAATCACGGCATCCCTTGACGGCGCGGAACCCTTTGTGCGAGTAAAAATTTCCAATACAGGTTCAGAGATACCACCCGAAAAACTTGCCCGGTTCTTCGAGAAATTCTATCGTGGGGAGGAATCACGCCAAAGCGGAACCGGCGGCAGCGGATTGGGGCTGGCAATCGCCAAAAATATTATCGAAGCGCACGGCGGATCGATTACCGCCGAGAACAAGGACAAAGTAACGACATTTACGATTTTGATATAAAGGCTTTAGGGGATCCTGGGCTTTTCTTGAGTGGGAGTGTGGGCTGGATGTGCTAAAAATACGGGCATTATAATGGTGCGAGATTACCCTCCGACAAAAACAGCTTTTTGATCATGGTCTTGAATACATCCCACCAGGTAAGCCTGGCTACGTCATTGCCTGCGGTGATTGGTACGGTGACCAAAATATCATCCCCGCATGACACAATAATTTCACCTAATTGCTGACCCTTGGAAACCGGAGCCTGCACATCCTGCGCAATGGTAACGTTCTTGATAACAGAGGCCTTCTTGTGTTTTTCAATAATAATTTTTTCATCCCTGCTCAACACGGGCTGAACATCCTTCTCTCTGCCAAGCAATACCGGGACAGGAACCAAAACCTCATCAGGCCAGACCGCCATAATGGCATAGTTGGCAAACGCGTAATCAAGCATTTTGCGTGCGGAATCGTATCTATCATCGGTATTTTCGGCATTCATCACCACGGCAATCATCTCCATTCCATCCTTTTCGGCACTGGCCGAGATACACCGCCCCGCTTTATCTGTGGTACCGGTTTTCAGCCCGGTGCATCCGGGATAATATCGCACCAAACGATTGGTATTTGACAGGGTGAAGGTACCGTTTCGCAGGCTATCCATCCAAATTGAGGTGTACTTATGAATATCCGGGTGCAGCAGCAGTTCCCTCGACATTATGGCAACGTCCCGGGTTGTGGTGTAATGCTCCGGATCGTCTAGGCCGTGGGGGTTGACAAAATTTGTCCCGGTCATTCCAAGCTCTTTCGCTTTACGATTCATCATGGCGGCAAAGGCTTCCTGCGTACCGCCAATTGCCTCAGCCAGGACTACCGAGCCGTCATTGGCACTCTGTACCGCCACCGCTTTAAGCATTTCATCAACGGTGTACTGTTCGTTTTCGTGTAAAAACGCAGTGGAACCGCCTAGCTCCTGAGCAGACCTGCTCACGATGAGCTTTTGGTCATAGCTTAATTGCCCTCCCTCGATTGCCTCCATAGTTAAAAGCAGGGTCATTATCTTGGTGATACTGGCAGGATAGAGTCTATCATCGGCGTTTTTTTCAAAAAGAATTTTTCCGGTATCCCTCTCCATAAGCAAAGCATTGTCAACAGGCAGGGTAAGCTCACCCAAATCTGATGGGACGAGAGCTAAACGTGCGGGTTTCCAAGCATCGCTATCCTCTGCCGCATACAACGTTATCGGTAGTATAAGGAAACAAAGCAGTAAACAAAATATCCTCTTCATGGGTTATCCCTCCTTACAAAGAGGTTATGCCCATAAAGGGGATTTTAGTACAGGTTCTTAATACCGTTATTGTCGTCAAATCAACAAAGGCCCGCGAGCACAAGCTTTTCTTCACTCACGGACCTTTATTCTCCCTTTTTATCGCGCCCCGGCTTTTTTGGGCAACGGGTCTAGACTGTTATGTCGATGTTTTGCCCTATGCCGGTCATAGCGGCCACTGCTTTAGCCAGCTCCGCGGCTGAGTCCTCAAGCATGTTCAACACTCTTGCCGATGCTTCGGTTTGCAAATGGAACATTTTCATCATTGAGGCCATCCCGGCAATGCTCGTTACGTCCACTCGACCTACCTCCTTTTCTATTATCCCATCTAAATATTATATCGTTGCTATATCGGGGAACTTTAGCAGAAAAGCAAAAAAATTTTTAAAATTTTTTTAATCCATCAATGGCATCAAGCTTCACAGGCATCCTGGACAAAGCGCGTAGGCTTTCTCGCATGCCATTGATAACTGCTGCCAAGATCAAAACTCCTTGTGAACCGCTTCCATAGATATGTACAAGACGGTCGTCTGCCGGAGCTTGTAATCTCTTACTTAATTCAGAGGCAGTGTATGGGTCAAGAAACGGATTGGACATCCAAGGCTTATATTCGCTGTTTCCTCTGATTTCATAATTGGACAAATCAACGCTTAACCCAAGGGCAAGTGCTAAGGTAAGCTTCATTTCAGGCGACGAATTTTCTATTGCCTGTATGACGGCTGGGGAGTTGCAACCAAATAATTCCCGGATGCCTTCAATGCCGTCTTCATATTTGATGCGTACACAGGCGGCTTGGATATGCAGGGGTATATCCTGCTTCTCTTTCTTGCCTTTTTTCTCCTTTTTCTCTTTTTTTTCCTTGGCTGGGCTATGCTCTGTGTTTTCCTTGTGCGGTGGCATAGCAGGATCAAAATGCGGAATAAGGGGCTGGTTTGAAAAATTTCGGGGAAACAGACTATCACTCATAGAAAACCCTTCCTTCTAAAAAAATTGTTTCTGCCGATAGTCTATGCACATTGCCTATAATTTGCTCACCTCTCACAGATTTCAAGCATATAATATCCCAAACCGGGAAAACCGGAATTTTTTCAAACCTTGGGAGGTATTTTTTATGGGGTTAGGGTATCTTACGGTAAAGGCAAGCCTGTCAGATGAGGCCGTACCTGTAAAGGGCGCAACGGTGATTATTAGGGATCAAAACGAGAATGATTTGTACAGAATGATCACAGATTCATCAGGGTCAACAGACAAAGTGGCACTACAGGCACCCGACAAGAAGTACAGCTTAGACGAAAGCTTCAGGGGGGTGCCTTATTCCACGTATCAGGTGGAGGTGAGCCAGCCCGGATTTGTTACCAAAACATTTAACGGCGTGCAGATCTTTGATACCGTAGAATCGGTTGAGACTGTAAATATGCAGCCCGCAGTAGCCGGTGAAAGGACTGAGGAGGTCATAGACATCGCCCCGCACAAGCAGGTGCAGAATCTTCCGCAAAATCAGCCGGGATCTACACGTGCGTTAGTAGGACAGCCGGGCAGACGAGTGATTATCCCCCAAAGCATTACCGTACATTTAGGCAGATACAACCAGTCAGCGCGTAATATTACGGTGCCATTTCCGTTGTATATTAAGAATGTTGCGTCCAGTGAAATTTATCCGGACTGGCCAACTGCCTCTTTAGAGGCAAATATCCGCGCTATTATCAATTTTGCCCTTAATAGGGTTTATACGGAGTGGTACCGTTCCAGGGGATACCCCTTCGACATCACCAGCTCAACCACAACAGATATGTACTTTGTAGAGGGCCGCAATATTTTTACTAGCATAAGCCTTATTGTTGACCGTGTTATTGGAGAATACCTGCGCCGGAGCAATCACTTTGAGCCGTTTTTTACCGAGTTCTGTGATGGAAGAACGGTAAGCTGCCCGGGAATGTCTCAGTGGGGAACAGTGACACTTGCCAAGGCCGGCATTATAATAAACCACCCCATAAATCCACACTCTATCTAAAAGGGGTTTTATCAAAAAAAACCTTCAAATCCACGCCTTATTCCACTATTATAAGCTAGGATATAAAGCGACTCTGTTC
>WRLU01000002.1 GCA_009777475.1 Oscillospiraceae bacterium
AAATAAGCGCTATAATTAGCACAATGTGCAGAAAAATTAAAATTTTAGGAGGAATTTTACCATGAAAACAATGAAGAAATTAGCGTTGTACCTGTTAATCCCAGCACTATTAACCGCCTGCGGCACGGAGGAAAATCTTTACGAGACCCCAGAGGAACTTGGTGTACTTTACCAGAACGGTGAAACAGGAGAACGTGTTGCAGAAGTCAAACGGCTCACAGATGAAGAAAGGGCATCTATACCAATGTCTATAAATGTTACCTATGATGGGTTTGTTGAAACGCGTTGGTATAGCAGGAACGATTTTGCCTCTATAGGCAAAATCTCAAATATCCGTGAAATGCGGATAGATTACACCGAAAACGGTGAACGCACATTTACTTACAGGACACTGTTCGACCTCACCGTTGACAGAGTATACCACATCAAAGACATTGACAACCAAATCAAACCAGGGGATACTATTACAATTAATTCGCCGCATTCATCATATCATGTAGATATGTATACTCCCAGGTTGCATGAGGGCGATGAGTATCTGATTTTTGCGGCATTAAGCTCAACCGTTATGGGAATGGATTCCTCTTATGATTTAACCAAATTCAGCGATTATGCACTAACATCTTCGATTTATACTTTTGTAAAGAAGAATGGTGATTATCTGGAGGTGCCGCATTGGCTTGATGATGAGCTAAAAGAATATGACAACCAAATAATATCAAAACAAGAGGTTTATGGAATCAACGATGACAACTACATAGCCGCAGGGTATCATTTGGGGGTTGACAAAATTAACCTTGAGGTCGGCGGTATTCGGAATGTTCCCAGTGTCGAGATTAGAGAATGGGTTGTTAGCCCAAGGGAAGCTGTGAGAAACAGCCAGGTTTTCTATGATTTGTATTCTGAGTATATCGCGGAAGCCTGGGGGACAGAGGAGGAAATAGACAATTTACCAAAAGAGGAAAAATCGTCCTTCCCATATATAGACAACTTACCCAAGGATCTTGAGGATATGCTCATTGAAAAAACCCTGAAGAAATACAATTACACCCTGCCGAATAAATTAGATGGAAAATATGACTACAAAAAGGGGCTTGCTGTGTATAGTTGGCAGTGGAAAAATCATGGGTTCACCCCCTCCGGTGTGCCGGAAAGCTATCTGTATCATGCTGAAGCCTTTGAAAATACCATTCAGGAGAAAATAATACAATATAAAGATAAAGATTGGAGTATTGAAAATGAAGAAAATTAAAATTTTTGCAAGTCTAATAGCGGCGGTCATGCTGATGTCAAATACTTCATCATTTGCCCATACAATAAAGAATATTGAGATATTTTTTGAGGACAGCAGCCTCAACCCGGGCTGGGTATTTCAAAAAAACGAACACGTAGATTTTCTTCATGCAAAAAGCAAAAAATACGATTATAGATATTCCTCTAAGGCAATAAAAGATAAATACGGCTCCTTTTTTGAAGCAGGCATTAGAATATGGGGAAATTATATTGACATGAGGGAGAAAGATAGGTCTAAAAATATTGTAAGGGAAGCCCCTTTAGACGATCCTGATGTTTTAGCACAAGCCAATAGTACTTATAAAAAGGGCAAACAGCATATAATCCGGTGGACAATCACAGTAAATACAAAAGGGATTTTTATGGCACGACCAACAACTGGTAAAAATAGGATTATGGGGCATGAAATCGGTCATGTATACGGCTTGGGTGACTTATATGACGCTAAAAATCGTGGAAAGCTGATGCTTGGAATATATGGTAATATGGGTGGCATTACCGCATCGGACAAGCGCGGTATGGAAGTAATGACCGGGGTACATAAAAAACACGCCAAGGGAAAGGACCGGACAAGCAACTGCCGCACACACACCTTCACACATCACAAGCAGATGTGCGCCTGTGGCATTCGCATATTTGAGAAGCACAATACCAGTGGGGGCAGGGTTATCTCCTTCGGAATGGATGCCAATAAAAGGTCAACCCATCACTACATTACCTGCGTTGACTGCGGCGACAGGGCGAAAGACAAAAAGCACTCCTACGGCGGGGAGTTTCCAGATGGCAAGACGGTGAGATACAGCAGAATTAACAGCACTGAGCACAACGAAATCAAAAAATGCAAGGACTGTGATTACGGTATGGTTGCCGCCAAAAAGCATTCCACTGGCGGGAAATTCTCCGATGGCAAAAAGGTGCGGTACACACAGGCTACCGCCAGCGAACACAATGAAATAAAAAAGTGTAAGGAATGCGGTGCTGAGACTTCGGTACGTAAAAAGCATTCCACCGGCGGGAAATTTTCCGACGGCAAAAAGGTACGGTACACCCGCGCTAATGCAAATGAACACAATGAGATAAAGAAATGTAAAGGCTGTAATTATGAGCAGTCTGTGCGCAAAAAGCACAGGTTCGACAAAAAAGGCAAGTGTAAAGACTGCGGCTTTGTAAAGTGATGGGGGGTGATATAGAAATGGAGTCTCCCTTTTGCTTGACGTGAATCACCTTTTTTGATATAGTTCTGATTGCGGCTGACGATTGGCGTTTGCAGCTGCAAGTATGAAAAAAACTATAACTATAAAGGATGTTGAGCGTGCATGAGTATTATACGTAACCCAGAGCTGGCTCTTTCAGGGCGGCAAAAGATAGAATGGGCACAGAGCTATATGCCTGTTTTATCAGCTATCAGGCAAGATTTTGAGGAAAAAAAGCCATTCAAGGGCATAACGATTACTACAAGTGTACATTTAGAAGCCAAAACCGCATGCCTTGCCCTGACATTGAGTGCAGGAGGCGCAGAGGTACACGCTACCGGGTGCAATCCATTGTCTACACAAGACGATGTTGCTGCTGCCTTGGCCTCGATGGGGGTGGAGGTTTATGCCGTTTACGGCTGCTCAGAGAAGGACTACACAGCGCATCTGAGGGCGGCATTGGCGGCAAAGCCCATGATAGTTTTGGACGATGGCGGAGATTTGACCGAGCTTTTGCATGAGGATGAGTCACTGCGGCAAAACCTGATAGGTGCCACTGAGGAAACCACCACCGGAGTTAACCGCCTCAAGGCACGGCAGGAGGCCGAAGAGCTTTTGTTCCCGGTTATAGCCGTTAACGATGCCGATATGAAGCATCTGTTTGATAACCGTTACGGAACGGGTGAATCAACATGGGATGCTATTATGGGAACCACAAATGTGCAAATCAGCGGCAAAACAGTAGTTGTTGCGGGATATGGCTGGTGCGGCAAGGGCGTTGCCATGAGGGCTGCCGGATTGGGCGGTCATGTAATTGTGACCGAAATCGACCCGGTAAAGGCGATTGAAGCGGTTAATGACGGCTTCCGGGTAATGACAATGGATGAGGCCGCCGGAATAGGTGATTTATTTGTTACGGTCACCGGATGCAAGGAGGTTGTTGGTTCACGGCATTTTCCTAGGATGAAGGACGGCGTGATTTTAGCCAATGCGGGTCATTTTGACGTAGAGGTTGACGTTGCATGGCTTAAAAAGCACTCTAAGGAGACTATTGTGCGCAGGGAAAATATCATGGGCTATGTTCAGAGTGACGAGCGCGTGTTAAATGTTATTGCCGAGGGCAAGCTTGCCAATTTGGCAGCGGGAAACGGTCACCCGGTTGAAATTATGGATATGAGCTTCGGCGTTCAGGCCTTAGCCATTGAATATGTACTGAGCCAAGGGAAAGGGTTGCCGTCAAAGGTCATTGAGGTTCCTCGTGAAATCGATGCCAAGGTATCTGGGCTAAAGCTCCGCTCTATGGGTATTATGATTGACACACTGACCCCCGGGCAGGAGGCTTATTTGAAATCATTTTAAGCGTGATGCAAGAGCCAGTCGTCAAAGAAGTTGTTAACAATAGCTGCGGTAAATAAGGCTGGTGTCCCTCTTCCCGGCTTTTTTCGAAAAAAGGGACACCTTGGACGACTAGTGGAAAAGCTAGCTATTAACGAGCGGGGTCAAATTGATTTCTATTTGCCTGCGGCGAGTTTTTCCTGCAAAGACTTGGGCAGCTCAAGATAACTGTGCGGTTCCATCGTGTACAGCCCGCGGCCCTGGGTAAATGTACGCAAATCGGTGGCATAGCCGAACATCTCGCTGAGGGGGACATGCGCCGTGATTTGCTGTGCACTCCCGACAGATTCCATACCTTGAATCATGCCGCGACGACGGTTCAAATCACCCATAACATCGCCCATATATTCCTCGGCAACGGTAACGACAACCTTCATAATCGGCTCTAACAAAACAGGACTGGCTTTACGGCAGGCCTCCTTGAAGGCTATGGAGCCGGCAATCTTGAACGCCATCTCCGACGAGTCCACCTCATGGTACGACCCATCATGGAGGGTAACCTTAACGTCAACCACCTGATACCCTGCTAGTACCCCGGCATTCATAGCTCCCTCAATGCCCTGCTGTACTGCCGGAATATATTCTTTAGGAATAACGCCGCCAACAATCTTGTTGACAAACTCAAAGCCCGCACCCGGTTCATTAGGCTCAACAGTCATCTTCACATGACCGTACTGACCGCGACCTCCCGACTGACGAGCGTATCTTTCATCAACGTCAGTTGATTTGCGTATGGTCTCCTTGTATGACACCATAGGCGCACCCACGTTTGCCTCGACCTTAAACTCGCGCAAAAGCCTGTCAACAATAATTTCAAGGTGAAGCTCGCCCATTCCGGCGATTATGGTCTGCCCGGTCTCTTGCTCGGTGTATGCCTTGAAGGTTGGGTCTTCCTCGGCTAACTTTTGCAAAGCAATGCCCATTTTTTCTTGCCCGACCTTGGTGCGAGGCTCTATTGCCACTCGTATAACCGGCTCGGGGAAATCCATAGACTCTAAAACAATCGGAGTCTTTTCGTCACACAAGGTGTCTCCGGTGGTGGACGATTTAAGCCCGACCGCCGCCGCTATATCCCCGGCGTATACCTCCCCAACATCTTCCCGATGGTTGGCGTGCATCAAAAGTATCCTGCCCAAGCGTTCCCTGTTTTTTCTATTGGCGTTGTAGATAGTAGATCCAGTTTTGACTGTTCCGGAATAAACCCTGAAAAAGGTCAGCTTTCCTACATAGGGATCGGTCATAACCTTAAATGCCAACGCACTGAACGGAGCATCCTCCGAGGTTGGGCGGGTTTCTTCTTCCTCTGAAAAGGGGTTTTGTCCGGAAATATCCCGCACGTCCAGTGGCGATGGCATATATGCCACAACAGCATCAAGAAGATTTTGAACACCCTTGTTCCGGTAAGAGGTGCCGCACAAAACCGGAATTATCTCTCCGGCAATTGTCGCTCTGCGTATCACCGGCTGAATAAGCCCGGGGGAAATATCCTCGCCGTTGAGGTATTTTTCAGCAAGGGCATCGTCAAACATAGTTATAACGTCAATCAAGGCCTCGCGATGCTCCTCAGCCGCACCCACCAGCGCGGGTGGGATATCCTCCTGCACGATTTCTTTCCCAAGCTCATCCTTTGCCACATAAGCGGTCATGGTCACCAAATCAATAACGCCCTTGAAGCCGGACTCCGACCCAATGGGTATCTGAATGGGAATCGCGTTGCATTTCAAACGATCCTTCATCATTTGTACAGTGCGGAAAAAATCAGCACCCATAATGTCCATCTTGTTGATATACGCCATACGAGGAACCCCATATTTGTCTGCCTGACGCCAAACTGTTTCGGATTGAGGCTCAACGCCGCCCTTGGCGCAGAAGACAGTCACAGCACCGTCCAGCACACGCAGGCTACGCTCTACCTCAACGGTAAAGTCCACGTGTCCGGGGGTATCTATGATGTTGATTCTGTGATCGTTCCAAACGGCGGTGGTAGCCGCGGAGGTGATGGTAATCCCACGCTCCTGTTCTTGCTCCATCCAGTCCATGGTGGCGTTGCCCTCATGCACCTCGCCTAACTTGTGGCTGCGTCCTGTGTAAAATAAGATACGTTCGGTTGTTGTGGTTTTTCCGGCATCTATATGCGCCATAATACCAATGTTGCGAGTTAATTCTAACGAAAATTGCCGAGGCATAAACTTTCTCCTTCACACCGGCGGACAGCATAGAGCTGCCCGCCATCATCATACTAATTTTTGCGGTACTTTTACCAGCGGAAATGTGCAAATGCCTTGTTGGCTTCCGCCATCTTGTGCATATCTTCTTTTTTCTTAACCGATGATCCGCTCTCATTTGAAGCATCAACGATCTCTCCGCACAAACGCTCGTGCATGGTTTTTTCACCGCGTTTCCTAGCAAAGTCGACCATCCAGCGCAAGGCTAAGGTCTGACGGCGGTCGTCACGGACCTCAATGGGTACCTGATAGGTCGAACCGCCTACCCGGCGGGCCTTAACCTCCAGGATCGGCATAATGTTTTCCACGGCTTTGCTGAAAACCTCCAGCGGTTCTTTTCCCGTTTTTTCGCGCACCGCTTCAAAGGCCCCATAAACCACCTTTTGCGCCACGCCTTTTTTGCCATCGCGCATCACGCCGTTGATTAGCTTGGTAACAATGCGCGAATTGTACATGGGATCGGGCAAAACATCCCTTTTAGGGATAAATCCTCTTCTGGGCACTTTTCTTCCCTCTTTCACAAAATTGATTTCATAGGTACTCGAAAACAATTAACATCCGACAGCCAACGGCATCTAAGCTTTAGCCGGTCACTATTCATTGTCCATTGCTCCCGCTTGTGCCTAACAAGGATTTTTATATAAAAATCCTGCAAGGCAGCAGGTTATACCATTTGATTGTTTGCCAGCACGCTATTTTGGCCGCTTGGCACCGTATTTGCTTCTGGACTGACGGCGGTTTTCAACGCCCTGAGTGTCTAACTTCCCGCGGATGATGTGGTAGCGCACTCCGGGTACGTCCTTAACACGCCCGCCGCGTATCATCACAACGCTGTGTTCCTGCAAATTGTGACCCACGCCGGGAATGTAGGCGGAAACCTCCATGCCGTTTGACAAGCGTACACGAGCGACTTTGCGCAATGCCGAGTTGGGTTTTTTAGGAGTCTCGGTACGCACAGTGGTGCAAACGCCGCGTTTTTGCGGGCTTGAGGCATCAGTCAAGGATTTACGCAGGGTATTGAAGCCCTTCTGCATAGCCGGGGCAGTTGACTTGTAAGTTACCTTCTCACGGCCCGAGCGAACCAGCTGGCTAAAGGTAGGCATATGATCTCTCCTTTCCGTTAAAATTTTATCTTTCAAGAGTATGCGGAGCATATCTCAAAAAAAACGATGTGTTCAAGGCAGGGCGTATTATTTAAGAGTCGCCACAACTGCCGCACCGATTCTTATTCCGGCGGCCTGCCCTAACTCCGCCATGGAGGGAACCCGGCTTACAGGCACATAATATTCACGGCAAAGCTCCTCAAATGACCATGCAAGCCCTTCATCGGCGTCCTGCGCCACGTAGGCACAAAGCACACGCCCATCTTTTACGGCGCGGCGAGACTGCTTCAGACCTATAACCCTATTGGTATTTTCAAACGAAACCAGCAAATATACCACCCTCCGCCATTTTCTTGGCCTGCCAATGGGATCTGACTGTAAATAAGCACCCGCGAAAAAGAAGTATAGCCCACCCAAAAGCTTTTGTCAAGCTTTGTGAGGAAAATTTTTTGTAACTAGTTTCTTGCCCTATGCAGCCTCCGATTCGTAGGTTAATTTTGCAACTTAAAATAAAAAAACAATTGCCTTTAGGCGTAAGCTGTGATAGAATGCTGGCAGAGTAAAAACAAAACAAAATAAAAAAGAATTGTCACTAAATTGTTCCTTTATTTATTCGGGATTTGAGGTATAATAGGTGGGTCCGGTGTTTTTTTAATGACAGTAACCTAGCAAACGAGGTGTATATTATGCCAAATTCGGCTCCTGTTAAGCCCAATACGAGCAAGAAAGCATCATTGCCCAAAAAGCTTGTTAAGCTTCCGGCAAAGCTCAAAAACCCACGCGTGGCACTACTGGCCGCCCTTGGCCTGATTGTAGCTGCCGGTGTTGCCCTGTCTTTGATTGCAAATTATTGGGTCAATGGGCATTCCCTCATTTATTCCGAGGTTTATGCCAACGGAATAAACGTTTCCGGTCTGACTGTTGAGCAGGCAACTGAATTGCTCAACACCGAGCTTATGGAAGACTGGCTTGACCAATCCCTTGGCCTGACAATTGATGATAAATCAGTTTCCATTACCGCGGAGGATGCGGGAATAACAGTTGCTGCTGGCAAGATAGCCCAAAAGGCATACGATGTAGGACGGCAGGGGGGATTTTTTACCCGGCTGAATTATGTAATGTCGGAGACAGGCACGCGGAACGACATTGAAATCGGTAAAGATTTAGTTATAGACAGCGAAAACGTCAACCGGATTGTTTCAGCCCTTGTAATGTCCGTTAACAAGGAACCCATACAGCATACCTCCAATCTAACCGATACTAGCTTGGAGCTTAAGACAGGCTCTGCCGGACGGCATGTAGATCTTGAGGAGGTTTTGAGGCAGGTTGACGAAAAGCTGTCCGTGTTTGACTTTACTCCCATTAAAATTAAATCGGCCAGATTAGATCCTGACCCGGTACCCCTAAAGGCTTTGCTCAACGAGATTTACATCGCACCCAAAAACGCCCGGTTCGAGCTCGAAAACAACCGCAAATTAGGTAAAATCCACCCTCATGTTGTCGGAGTAGGTTTTGACATGGACGCGGCAAAAAAAGCACTGAAGAAGGAGAATGCCACTACCTCCATACCCATTGTGGAAACAATTCCTGAGGTAACTTCAACAGCTTTGGAGGAAAATTTATTCCGCGAAAAGCTCGGTAGCGGATCACAAACCTCCACTGCGACCTCCTCTGCCTCGCGAGCGGGAAATATAAGCCTGGCCTCCAGCCTGATTAACGGAGTTATAGTCCTGCCAGGTGAAAGATTTTCCTTTAACGATGTAGTGGGTCAGCGGACGGTTGCCCGCGGGTTCAGGGAAGCCGGGGTGTTTTTGGACGGAGTTCCGGACGTTGACATTGGGGGAGGAATCTGCCAGGTGTCAAGTACCCTTTATAACGCTGTGCTTTTAGCGAATTTGGATATTGTAAGCCGCCAGAACCATTCACTGCCAATAAGCTATCTGCCCCTCGGTTTGGATGCCGCTGTTTCATGGGGCGGGCCTGAGTTTATTTTCTCCAACAATACTAACTATCCCATTAAAATAAAATCCTCCCATGAAAACAGGAAGCTTTCTATTTCAATAACAGGGACAAACATTCACGGACAGAGCGTCAGGATGGAGCGCAACGCCTTGGCGGCAAGAAAAGTGCAAACGTTCCGGGTTGTTTTAGATTCTTCCGGAAATATGATCTCGCGTACTCCCGAGGCATTGAGTACATATAAATCCCCCCCTACCCCCATCCCCAAGCCCACTAAGAAGCCTGACGATCCGGAGGAAGATAACCCTAAGCCTACAGCCAAGCCTAAGAAAAATACAGGAGCTAAAAAACCCAAGGCAGCATCAAAGCCAAAGCAAAAGCCTAAGCAAAAAAATAAACCTAAGAAGCCTAAGGCAACACCAAAACCAAAAAATAAGCCAACCCCCACATCTGCCCCGCCTCCCGCTTCGACTGTTGTTCCGTAACCGGAATAGTAGATAAAATTAAATTTGAAAGGAAAATACGCTATGAACAGGAGATACCGTAAAACCCTAATTGCAGGAAACTGGAAGATGAACAAGCCCCTGACTGAGGCAAGGCCGTTGCTTGACGGAATCAAGCAACGTTGCTCTAAAGCAAGATGGTGTGAAGTCGTATTGTGTGTACCGTTTGTAAACATACCACTAGCATCGCGCTTGATGAAGGGCTGCCGCATTTCAGTCGGCGCGCAAAATATGCACCATGAGGTCAGCGGTGCCTACACCGGGGAGGTCTCTGCCGCCATGATTAAATCGGCAGGAGTGAAGTATGTCATCATCGGTCACTCCGAACGCCGTCAGTATTGCGGCGAGACAGATGAATTAGTTTCAAAAAAGGTCAGATTGGCATTGGAAAACGATTTACGTCCCATCGTATGTGTGGGCGAGCGGCTGGAGCAACGCGAGATGGGAATTACTCTTGAGGTGGTAACTCTTCAGGTAAAAGCAGCACTTGACCAAATCCCTGCCGGCCAAGTAAGAAAAATCGTTTTTGCCTACGAACCCATATGGGCTATCGGCACCGGGCGTACCGCAACTGTCGAACAGGCCTCCGAGGTCTGCAAGGAAATCCGTGCTGTAATACGTAAAAAATACGATGCTCGTATTGCACGCAGTGTCACAATACAATACGGCGGCTCAATGAATGCCGACAACGCCAAAGAGCTTTTGGGTCAGCCTGATATAGACGGCGGGCTGATTGGCGGTGCCTCCCTTGACCCCGATAGCTTTAACGCTATTGTACAGGCGGCTAACCAATGAAAAAAAAACCTTTTGTTCTGGTTATTATGGATGGCTTTGGCACAGCCGGGTACGGCCCAGGCAATGCCGTTGCCAATGCCCATACCCCTAATTTAGATGCACTATTTGCCAATTGCCCTAACACCTACCTGTCTGCCTCTGGGCTGGATGTTGGTCTTCCCGAGGGTCAGATGGGAAACAGTGAGGTAGGCCATACAAACATCGGTGCAGGACGGGTAGTCTTTCAGGATTTGCCCCGGATAACGAAGGATATTCAAGATGGCGGTTTTTTTCAGACCCCAGCCTTTAATTCAGCGATTGACAACTGCATAGAAAAAGGTTCTGCTCTCCACCTCATGGGGTTGATGAGTTCGGGGGGTGTACACAGCCACAATTCGCACACTTGGGCATTGCTGGAGTTATGCAAGCGCCGCGGTCTTGACAGGGTTTATCTCCACTGCTTTTTAGACGGACGTGACGTACCGCCCGATTCGGGAAAAGCTTATGTTAAGGAAGCAGTTCAAAAATGTACCGAAATCACAGGCAAGGTAGCCTCTGTCATGGGACGATATTATGCCATGGATAGAGATAGCCGCTGGGAACGGGTTGAGCGGGCATATAATGCAATGGTCTGCGGTCAGGGGATTAAGAGCAGCGACCCCATTCAGGCAGTGCAGTCCAGCTATGACAAAGGGGTAACCGATGAATTTGTCGAGCCGGTGGTTTGCGTTGACGATGTGTGCGTCAAGGAAAACGACAGTATTATTTTCACCAATTTCCGCCCGGATCGCGCCAGGGAAATCACACGCGCTTTTGTTGACCCGGATTTTTCGGGCTTTAAGCGCGAGAAAGGTTTTTTCCCTCTCCATTATGTCTGCATGACAGAGTACGATGCCGCAATGCCGGGTGTCTCGGTGGCTTATTTCCCGGGAACAGTAGAAAATATTTTTGGGGAATATATCAGCGGCTTGGGGCTGACCCAGCTCCGTATAGCCGAAACAGAAAAATACGCCCATGTAACATTCTTTTTCAACGGCGGCGAGGAAAAGGTATTTCCCGGCGAGGACCGTGTTTTAATACCGTCCCCTAAGGTCCCGACTTATGATCTCCAGCCGGAGATGAGTGCAGTCGAGGTAACAGATGCTGTTGAGGAAAAAATTAAAAGCGGTAAATACGATGTTATAGTCTTAAATTACGCCAATTGTGACATGGTTGGTCACACCGGCGTACTGGAAGCGGCAGAGTGTGCCGTTGCAACAGTGGACAAATGTGTCGGGCGTATTATCGAGGCGATTAGTGCCGCGGGCGGCTGTGCCATTATCACATCCGACCACGGCAATGCCGAGAAAATGCTTGAAGTTGATGGGTTCTCACCCTTTACAGCACACACAACCAATCCGGTTCCCATGATTTTATTTGGGTTAGAGGAGAAGCTGCGTCCGGGCAGATTGTGTGATATTTGCCCTACCATATTGGATTTGATGGGCATTGACAAACCAAATGAGATGACCGGCGAAAGCCTGATTGTTCGGTGATAGGACATTGTGTCCCACAGATGCTATCTACGGCGCGGACGTTAGGCATGCCCCGCCGCGGTAATTAGTCGTGAAAAATTTACAGCTTACCCTTGCATAATATTTTTGCGTATGATATACTCGCCAAGTACTTGATGTTGCTCTTGACAGGGGCAACAGGAACATAGGTGTCCGCAAAGGACGCGGGGAGGATGCACAAGGTGAACAAAAATAAGGCGGCGGTTTGCATAATAGCTCTTTCTGCCCTGATATGTTTTCTCGGGGCGAGCAAGAAGGGTACTTTAGAAAGCCTGGCGGTCATGTCCGTCAACGGAAAGGAGGTTTCGGTAGCTGAGTTTGATTACTATTACTACATGACAGCACAAAATCTTTATTCATATCTGGCTCAAATGGGATTCCCCGAGCTTGAGAGCGTTGACCTTTACCGCCCCCTTTCCCAGCAGCCGATTCCCGAAAGCCTGATTGAACAGGGAGTAATACCGGAGGATATGGCTCCCGAAATAGGCGGTCGCAGAATGTGGGCTGACCATTTTTCCCTTTCGGCAAGAGAAAACATTGAGAAGATTTATATATTGGCCAATGAAGCCGAAAAAGCGGGAATGACCCTCAATCAAGAAAATCGGCAGACATTAGACAGCATCGTCTCCGATATGAAATCTTCCGCCCAAAGCAATGGGGAGAGTGCCGAAAGCCTTTTGCACAGATTTCTCGGCAGGGGGATTTCAGAGAGGGGCTATGTTGAGTATTTAGAACGTCAGCTCGTTGCCGAGCAATTCCAAGGGCAGACTAAAGAGGGCTATAGCTACTCCGACAAGGAGCTGGAGTCTCGTTACGAGCAGAACAAGGATGATTTTGACTATATTGATTTTTATTACCATGTAATCCCAGGGCAATTGGCCATAGAGGAGGATCCCCAAGGGGATACCGGGGAGCTGCAGGACTCTTACAGGAAAGAGCAAAAGAAAAAAGCTGAAAAGATGATGGGCAAGATTACTAATGCCGAGGAATTCCCTGCTCTTGTCTATGAATATGAGCAGAGCGAAAAGAGTGATGAGGATTCTTCCGGCGATCCTGACGACACTGTCTCTGAAACGAAGCAAGAGGCGTTGGAACGGCTCAAGGGAACAACCTTGAACACCGATACCGTTAAAGGATTACGAGAAGGTCTGGTGCAGCTTCCCCCGGAATGGGAGCAACTCCTTTCGCCTGAACGCAAAAAAGGAGACACCTTTATTCTTGAAAACGGACCTAATTTCTTTGTAGTACTGTATGACAGGCGTTACCGCAAGGAGGAGACCCCGGTTGATGTTCGTCATATTTTAATCGGATATGATGAGGGTACAGACAAGCCCTCTAAAGCCGAAAAAAAAGCGGCTCGGGAAAGAGCAGATGATATTTTGAATCAGTGGAAAAACGGTGCAGCAACCCAGGAGAGCTTTGCGGAGCTGGCCGGGACTCATTCGGCGGATCAAGGGTCTATATCAACCGGAGGTTTGTATGAAGGTATTACAAGCACAAGTAGCTATGTGGAGCCCTTTCTGAGTTGGAGCTTAGGGTCGCGCAAGCCGGGTGATACCGGGATTGTGGAAACTGAATACGGCTTTCATATCATGTACTTTGTGGGTAGTGGTAAGCCTGTGTGGAAAACAGAGGTTTCGGAAGCAATGGCAAATGAAGCCTGGGAAAAGTTTTTATCAGACCTCATGGATAAAGCCGAAATAGATACGTATGATCGCGGAATGCAACGAACAAAAACCCCGCTCCCTGTACCTGATCCCACCCCTGTTCCTGATGATGCTATGTCCGGGGAACACCAGGAAATCCCGCCTGAATAGGGGTATTTGCCCAAGCAATTTCTGTTAATTCCCTCAGCCGGTCATATTTGTCAGTTAGATATAAATATCCTATCAAAGCTTCAAATGCTGTTGCGGATTGGTATTCTTCCCGAGAGGCTGATTGCGGAACATTTCCGGACTGAGTATTGCGGCCCCGGCGGAAAACAGTATGCTCCTGGTCTGTCAGCAAGGGCAGGATCGCCTCTGCCGCCTTAGCTTGTGCCTTGGCGTTAACCATCCAGACTCTGGCCTGATGTAGTTTTCCGGCTTGGCTTACCCCTTTGGTACAGAGATGCACTCTGACCATCAGATCGTACACGCTGTCGCCTACGGAGGCTAACGCCAGCGGACTAAGGCTATCTAGTTGTTTTTTTGTCAATGGTTTAGTAAGCATAGATAGAACCCCCCAGGTATATAAAAGATTAAGGAGACTGCTATGGCTGTGACTTTTTCGGTGATTGTGCCGCTGTATAACGAGCAGGAGGTTATACATGAATGCTACACACGTCTCAAAGAAGCCTTAGCCCAGGTCAAAGGCGGTTATGAGCTGATTTTTGTCAACGATGGCAGCAGGGATGATACTTGGCCTATGGCGTGCCGTCTTGCCGAGGGCGACAAGGATCTGCGCCTGATTGGTTTTTCCCGCAATTTCGGTCACCAAACGGCCATAACAGCAGGTATGGATGCGGCGCGGGGAAAGGCGGTTGTTGTAATTGATGCCGATTTGCAGGATCCGCCCCGGGTTATCCTGGACATGATTGAAAAGTGGCGTGAAGGCTACCATGTCGTATACGGTCGCCGGGTTAAAAGAAAGGGGGAAACCCTATTTAAAAAGGCAACTGCCAAGATGTTCTACCGAACTCTAAATCGCCTGACCGATGTGAATATCCCCAATGACGTAGGGGATTTCAGGCTGATAGACAGAGCGGTTTGCGATGTGCTGAAAACCCTGCCGGAACGCAATCGATACGTCCGTGGCCTTATCAGTTGGATAGGCTTCCGTCAAACTGCTGTGGACTATGTACGCGAGGAACGGTTTGCAGGCGAAACTAAGTATCCATTGAAAAAAATGTTTAGGTTCGCCGCCGATGCCTTAACGTCATTCTCCTATAAACCTCTCAAATTGTCAACTCTTTTTGGCAGCATTATTTCGGCGGGAAGCTTTATATATCTGATTGTGCTGTTTATACGCTTTTTGATGGGGGATGGTGCATTTGTTCAAGGCTGGATGACACTAGCCGGGCTTATACTTTTCCTTAACGGGATTTTAATGATTATGCTCGGGATACAGGGCCAGTATATAGGACGCATTTACGATGAAACTAAGGGCCGCCCAATTTATGTTATAGGGCAAAGGGTTAACTTTGATGAAGAAGAATAGTATGCAATATGATTAAAGAAAGGTTGTTATTTATATGAAAAAACTGGCGATTATTTTTCTATTATCTCTCTTCCTGCTTCTCCCGGCATGCTATGCATCATTACCGGAGCCGATGCAAACCTGGACAGAAAATGGCGATGAATACCCTGACAGAGGTGATATAGAGGAGTTTTATGTCGCCATAACAGGGATTAAGAGGGGCAAGGATTACCAAGGGAAGCCTGTGGTTATAGTTACATACGAATGGACGAACAAGAGTCCAAATGCTGTCTCATGGGATGCAGCTATTAACGCAAGAGCATACCAGGGCGGCATATCGCTTAACGAGGCACTCCTTGAGGAGGACGATGAAATTGAAGAATATAAATATGTAAAGCCCGGAATAACACAAACACTTAAAATAGCCTATAAAATTAGAAATGATTCCGAAATTGAGGTCGAGGTCGAGGGGTATTACAGTGAGTATGATAAGGTAGCAAAAACATTTGACCTTCCAAGCGGAACTGAAAATCTAACGATAAGAAATACGTGGGGCTGACATTGACAGCTTTAACAAGGTGCCGCTTTTATGGGCGGTGCTTTGCTTTTGGTTTTTTTTCGTGGCGGATGTCATAGCGTTAATCATATTGTTAATCCGGTCTTCGTTTGTCCTGTCCTTGAGGAGTGATAGCGTCCCCATAATTGTATGAGCCTATAACATTTATTACCATTGGTTCATATAATGACAGTAACATTTCTTTAAGTGAGGGATAACAATATGAAACATCGCATTTCTTTGGAACCGGCGGCGATTGCGGTCGCGGATGCCGCATCGGTGCCGCCACTGATTTTTCAGCTCCCGCCCGAGCAGGGCCGTGAACGCCTAAACACTGCCCAAGACACGCCGGTCTACAAGTACCCTGCTGGAATCACAACAACGCTGCTAGACGCCGGACGTTGGGGCAATATCTCAGTATATTGCGTCAGACCAGATAACATCACCGACACGCCTAACGTGATCCTTTATCTGCACGGCGCAGGATGGGTTTTCGGAAATTTCCACACCCACGAAAAACTCGTCCGCGAGCTGGCTGCGCGTACCAATTCGGTGGCCGTATTTCCCGAGTACAGCCTTTCGCCCGGGAGCAAGTACCCGGTTGCCATTGAACAGTGCTATGCCCTCTTGTGCGCCCTGCCCGGTTTGGCAGCAAAGATGGGGTGGGGCATTGACACCCTGACGGTCGCCGGGGACAGCGTAGGCGGCAACATGGCAACAGTTATGACTATTTTGTCTAAATACCGGGGCGGCCCTAAAATACATAAACAGCTATTGTACTATCCTGTGGCTGACGCTTACTTTGACACCCCATCGTACATACAGTTCGCCACAAGCTACTACCTCTACCGTGAAGGAATGATGTGGTTCTGGGATCAATACACGACCTCCGAAAAGGACCGCAACGAGATCACCGCTTCTCCCCTGCGGGCAACACTGGAGCAGCTGCGCGGTTTGCCGGATGCCATGGTGATTACCGGTGAGGCTGATGTTTTGCGAGATGAAGGCGAAGCGTACGCCGCAAAGCTCCGGGAGGCCGGTATTGACGTGACCGCTGCCCGAATTGAGGGTATAATCCATGATTTTGTTATGCTCAACGCCCTTGACCAAACCAACGCCTGCCGTGCCGCTATGGATTTGTCGGTAAATTGGGTAAATCGGAAAAATAAGCGGTGACTTTGATTGATAAAGCCCATGCAAATACGCTTGGCACAAGAATTTTTTGCCGTTACCCGGGAGTCATAGTTGTGTGTTAAGAGTGGTCATTGTGGGGAGCCTTCTTTGGGATTGTGGGCTTGTTACTTACTTGCTGACAGCTGTTACTCGGTTAATTCTTCCGCCAATTCACGGTTCTGCAGCCGCATGACAATTTCATCGCCGCCTATGTACCCCAGAAAGCTAATGCTCCCATACCAAACAATGCTTTTGTCAATTACAGTGTATTTCTGTGTCAGGCCGTTTCGGCTAATTACCTTAACTCCGCTTTCGGCAAGAAGCGAGAAGGCTTCCTTTACTAATTCCCGGGTTTTTTCATCGTATTCCGAAGGGGGTCTGGTGATAATATTTATATCTGTTCTTCGCCTGCCGCTGGGTGCAAGCTTTTTTATGAAAGCGGCAACCCGGCGCAGTGTGATGGATGGACACACGACCAGCACACTGTCAAAAGCTTCTGATATATCACGGAGATAGACCGGCTCGTAATCGGCTTGACTATATAAAATTCCGGTTTCAGTCGTTCCGCCATCGCCGGTTGTTCCGACCGAATATCCGGCATCAATATATGCCTTTAACCGCTTTGCGTACATACGCTCTAAAACCGGTTCGTGTATGTCTACGTAATCAATAGCCCGCACCTCGGTTTTATCATCATACAGCCGGTGCAGTCTGCCTACATACTGCTGTACTGTTCCCTTCCAGGCAACAGGCGACACTAAAAAAAGGGCATCTAATTTGGCGCAGTCAAAGCCCTCACCGACATATTTACCGGTTGCTACAATGACCTGCGATAAGCCTAACTCCTCCTCTATGGCCTTGCGCTTGCCGGCACCCAGGCCCCCGGTCATTGAAACAACTGATAAGCCCTGCTCGCGCAAACGTGAGGAGAGCAAGTCAACGTGGTCTTTCCTATCCGCCAAGACAATGGGGAATTTGCCCTCGTCAACGGCTCGTTTAACATCTTTGACAATCTTGTAATTCCTCGGCTCGTGCAGGGTGAGGGCAGTGTAGATTTCCTGTATTTGATATCTGCCTCCGTCAGTGCGCGGGGGCATTTTAAATGTGGTAAACTCAGGTTGTACAATCTGGGCGAAGGGACGCTCGGCTGACTGGGCTTTAGAGTCGGTTTTGAAGCGAATCGGACCACAGTGCATGAAAATAATAGGCTGATGCCCATCCTGCCTGATCGGCGTAGCTGTTAATCCATATACATAGCGGGCATTGCTGGCCTTGATCACCTTTTCAAAGCTCAGTGCCGGCAGGTGGTGGCATTCGTCCACAATGACCATCCCATAATTCTTCAGGCAGGAGGCAGCTTCATCACCATCATATAATGATTGTATTATGGCAATGTCAATAACTCCGTAGTTTTTGAATTTGCCTCCGCAAATCTCCCCGATTGCGATTTGTGGCTGCCTTTTTCCCTTAGGTTGCTCAGGCAAAGGCTCATTGATGCTCAAAAATTGTGTCAGCCGTTTCTTCCATTGGTCTAAAAGCTGGCGGCGGTGTACTAAAATTAGTGTATTTACCTTTCTGGAGGCAATGAGCCATGCTGCCAAAACTGTCTTCCCAAACGCCGTTGCGGCAGACAATACACCGTTACGGTGGGCAAGCATAGCTACCCCGGCATTTTGCTGAAGAGGGGTCAGGGTGCCGTTAAACTCAACATCTATGGATTTGCCCGGGTTGGTCTCGTCACGAATTGCAACCTTCACTGACCGATCCTCAAAAAATGCATGTACATCCTCTAAGCAGCCGCGCGGCAGTGCGATGTGCCGCTCGAACACTTCTCCTAAATGGAGTATTCTCGGTTTTCCGTATACAGACAGGCGCATCGCCTGAGCTTTATAAAAGTCGGGATTTTTGAACGCCGCTAAACGTAATATTGCATTGATAGTTTTCCCTGAAAGCCCTTTCGCCGGGATGTATACCTGATTGGCAATAATAAGGCTAATATTAGAAAGCGGAGATAAATCGTGGTATTGTGCCGGATATGTCCTCCAAGGCTCACAATCCTCATCCTGCCGCAAAGCCCCAAGCTCTTGGTAATCGCCGTGTTTTTCAATTATACTGCTTATTTCTTCAGTTGTAAATTTTTTAACGCCTGCCAAAAACGCCCACTGGTCGTTATATGAAACAAAATTTTCGTCAACAAATTCGCTGTTGCCCTCTTTTCTTGCGTTTTTTTGCAGAGGCAAAGCGATTAAGCTACCCAAACCGCCTTGCGGCAAAGTGTCTTGGTTTGGCAGCAATCGGTCATATGAGTCAAAGCCGAGCTTATATTGCCTTTCTATAGCCTTTGTGAGCAACACACTTGCAAATCTTCGTGCCATTGATGCCTTGATTGGCTGCTCAAAGAAAAACCAGATATGACCGCCGTTGCCCGACCGGGAACGTTCTAGCGCGCAAAACACATCCAAGGCACGGCAGCTTTCACGGAAGGCGGTTACATCCTCGCGCCAACGATTTTTATCAAAATCAATTACGACAAAACAACAAGTTTCATCCTTTAGCAAAGGATATATCCCTAAAACCGATTCACCCATCAAATGTGAAGAAATAACCTCCTGGTTAATTGGAAGATATTTTTTTTTAGTGCAGGAGGAGCATTTGATTTTTGGTTTTTGGCATATTCCGCGCTTCCACTCATAGGCACATACAGGACTGTAGCCGGAGGTGCCTTTTTTGCGGCTTTCCCACCGTTTGGCGTACACATCATGCCTGCCCCGGAACAGAGACATGAATATCTTAATTTTTTCTTCAGGGGAATTGCGTTTGCCGAATGCGGGGGCCTGCGGCGGCTGTATGGACAGCCCGGACTGTGCCTGCACAGTGTCAACTATCCTTTCAGGGGATCCCTCCGAAAGGCTTTTCAGATGTGTGTTTTCTTTTTCTAAGGCTTCTATTCTCTGTTTGAGTTCGGCGTTTTCAGCTAATACAGCCAAAATGTTTTCCATTGTCATACTGCCCCACATTACTAAAAATTTCAGGGGTCTGCCTGCATGTAGTATAGCATAAGAATGGAGGGGCTGTAAACCGGGAGGATTGAAAATCAGGGTTGGAGGCAGTACTTACCCCACCGTCTGCTTCGCACTCGCTGCTTTCTTAGCCGTTGCACCGTGCCACACTTGATCACCCGCGGCCAGCGTAAACTCAGCCTTTTTTGCATACAGCACACCGTTGACATATGTCTTGTCAGCCTTGGCTTTGTTGGCTCCCGGTTTGTACTTGGTCGGCTTCAGTTGGCTTGTGACCTTGATTTTCTTTTGTGCTGAGCCAGGTGTAAAGCCGCCTTCATCCGATGGTGCCGCCCGGTAGAAGTAAGTGGTCTTCACAACGGCAGGTTTGCCGTTTTTTTCACCGATTGGCTTAACACAAATGCCGCCGTCTGTGTAGAATTTGCCCCAACCGTTGGTGTCAACTGTTTTGCCTTTATTTTCAACGCCCTTGGCATTTGGTCCGGCAATGCCGATTTGTATGTTGGTTTTTACAGCTGTGCTGCTGTTTTTCTCCGCCAGAACCCATTGCCCGAACTCCCCTCCTGATGCCGCAAGTTCATAGTTGACGGAAAATTTCGGCTTAGGTCGGGGGTTGATTGCCGGGAAGGTTACTTCTGTCCCGCCTGAGTTTTTGAGCTTTAATGTCAAGCCTTTATTCAGCAGTTTGGGGAATTTTTTGTCACCGAATGTGTCAGCCTTTACCGCCTTGTAACCTTTGCCGTTGCCAATGTCAAACTCAGCAGGGACAAATCCGCCCAAGTCTAGGGTTTCAGTGCTGAGGTTGATTTTTGGCGTACCGCTGGAGTTGACGATGATGTCAGCGGATGGGTTGCTGTAGTCAATGCAACAGTCATCGGTTGTTGCAGGGGACGGCGTAGGTGTCGGGGTAGGCGTTGACGTGCCGGGGGAAGGTGTGGGCGAAGGGGTTGATGTATCAGGTGAAGGGGGAGTCCATCCCGGATTTTCCGTGCGGATGATGGCATCCAAGCCGAGACTAGGTATCCCGGAAAGTAACTCGTTATAGCCCATCACTCCCGTGGATCTGTACAAATCTTCAGGTTCTGCCTCCCCATAGGGGTCTTCAACCGCAAAATAGAGACACCTATCCACAAAATCTAACTGATACCTGCGTTCTGCCGTGCTTCCGCTATAGGTATAGCGGGGTATGTAACCGTTATGATAACTACGAAACACTTTTTGTAAGAGCTTATAGCCGAAATCAAAAGATTCGTCTGTCCATACTATTGTACTTGGATTCTTGTCGGGTGTGAATAATGAGTTTACAAAGAGACGGGCTTGCCCTGTACTCGTGACGCTACTCATAGCAGCCCAATTTGCCGGGGTTTGATTGGCTCCTTGATGGTAAATACCACCATATCCTTTGACTGTGATATTTACATGGCTTGCGATGAAAGCAAGCATATCCGCCCAACCTTCTATATCGAAATTGGCCCAAGAAAGTACATTTGCAGCCGCACTGGATGCTGTGCCAGGCCAACAGAACAAATGACCCAATTCGTGAGATGCTCCAACAAAATACCACTCACCTGCATCGGTTACATGGGGTCTGTTTAATTGTGCATAGTGACTGTTTGAATACATAGCACCAGAACGACCCCGTTCTACAAACATAGCTCCAGCTGAGCGGTTTTCTCCATCCCTTATCCTCACCTTGTTTCCGCCGTTTAAGTCCCTGCCTGTCAAATCAACTAACGCCTCGTATTGCAAATCCATGCGACTCATGAATTTGTTGAAGTTTTCCGGCGAGATTAAGTCAAACCCTGTGTAGGATACGCCAGACCGAATAATCGGACCCATGAAAAGGTCGCTATCGTAAATGAAGTATTTTGACTCTAGGTTGTTGTAGTCGCTAAGATTATCCCCATACACCCCAGCATGTGTAAACGGTGCAAGCACCATCAAAAGGGCAAATACTAACACCAGACTAAAAACACGTTTTCGCATAGGATAAACCTCCTGATCCTCATTACTTATGACAAGCATACCATAATACCTACTGAAAGTAAAGTACAAATTCACTCACTGTTTTTGTGGCCCGGTGAAATCAAGGTTGGACAACCCTCACTCTAGTATGTTAAAATGCCAGTAACCTCATATGAAGCTAAAACGCAGGATTGCAATTGAGGATTTTTTTGCATTGGAGGATTTTTTCAATAATGGACACACAAAAACTTGCCAGGCTTTTATTTCCCAGGGAAACAAAGAGTCTTTCGGAATGGGAAGCTATCTATCCCAAGCGTGACTTACCCCGGGGGGCTGCCGTTACAAGATTTGCCCCTAGCCCAACGGGCTTTGTGCATGTGGGAAGCATGTTTCCGATTATAGTAAACCAACGCCTTTCCAGATCATCTGGAGGCATAATGCTTTTGCGCCTTGAGGATACTGACAGCAAGAGGGAAATATCCGGTGCAGCCGTTGATATTATCCAAACTCTGGCTGAATACGGCATTGTCTTTGACGAAGGGGTTTTCCTTACCTCCGAAAACAAAATATCCGAAAAAGGCTGCTATAGCCCATATTTTCAGCAGTCAAGGAAATCGCTTTACACCTCTTGCGCGCGGCACTTAGTCGAGCAAGGATATGCCTATCCATGCTTCTGCAGCGAGGATGCTCTTTCGGCAATGCGACAAGAGCAGCAATCTCGTAAGGATAATTTGGGATACTTCGGTAAATGGGCATCCTGCCGTAATTTATCCTTGGAGGATATACAGAATAAGCTTGCTCAGGGTCAGGCTTGCGTATTACGGCTCAAGAGTCCGGGAAATAATTCAAATAAAATAGTTCTGGACGATTTGTGCCGGGGGCAGCTGGAAATGCCTGAGAATGATATTGACCATGTTTTGCTCAAAAGCGACGGTATACCCACCTACCATTTTGCCCATGCCGCCGATGACCATTTTATGCGCGTAACCCATGTGGTAAGGGGCGATGAATGGCTAGCGACTTACCCTCTGCACCATCAGCTTTTCGGCCTTCTGGGCTTTGACAGGCCAAAATATATCCACTTAGCACCGCTAATGAAGGCTCAGGATGGCTCTAAGCGCAAGCTGTCAAAACGCAAGGATCCCGAGGCAGCCCTACGGTATTATTCCGAGAACGGCTTTCCAAAAGAGGCCCTGCAGGAGTATATTTCTATTTTGCTTAACTCCGATTATGATGACTGGAGGAGGGCAAACCCTGATGCTGATGCCGAAGCATTTCCCTTTTCGGTTAAAAAATTAGGCTGGTCGGGTTCATTGTTTGACATGGATAAATTATTGGATGTATCCCGCGGAGTAATCGCCGGAATGACAGCTTGCCAGGTATATAACGGCACAGCAGGCTGGGCAGAGAGGTTCGACCAGGGCTTCCACAAGCTTTTCACTCGTAACAGAGCATATAGTGAGCGTATTTTGTCCATAGGGCGAGGCGGAAAAAAGCCTCGGAAGGATATTGCCACATGGAAGGATGTCCCCTGTTATATAAGTTTTTTCTTCCCAGAGCTTTTTTCCCCTCGCGAAATCATTCCTGTGGGGATAACCCCAGAGGATTACAGTGCCGTTCTGTCTGCCTATGCCCCGATATATGATACAAACGATGAGCAAGGCGAGTGGTTCCAAAAAATCAAAGACTTAGGGGCATCACTGGGTTTCTGCCCTGATGTCAGGACTTATAAAAAATGCCCGGAGAACTGGAAGGGCAGTGTCGCTGATGTCTGCATGGTTCTGCGCACAGCCGTAACAGGAAGAGAAAACTCCCCTGATTTATATGAGTGTATGCGGATTTTAGGAAAAGCTGCTGTACTGGAGAGAATAAATCACCTCGCTGTCCGCAAATAGCCTAAAACCGCTCAAGCATAAGCTTGAGCGGTTTTATCAGTTGCCCCATTTATAGCCGTAACCCCAGACTGTTGTGATATATGAAGGGTTTGAAGTATCGTCCTCAATTTTAATTCTCAGCCGCCGTATGTTTACATCAACGATTTTTAGCTCACCATAGTAATCCCTCCCCCATACATATGCCAAAATCTCTTCACGAGATAATGCTCTGTCTGTATTCTCCATGAAGAGCTTCATAATTGTGTACTCGACTTGTGTAAGCTTGATTCGCCTACCATCTTTCTCCAGGGTGCGGTTGCGAATTGATAGGACAAATGGCCCGCTTTTAATTTCATCCTGAGGGCCGGGGGGCTTGGTGCCGCCGCACCTACGGTAGAGGGAGTCAACTCTGGCAATTAGCTCTGTAGGCGAAAAGGGCTTGGTAACATAATCATCGGCACCGGTCATCAGTCCTGTTACCTTGTCAATTTCCTGTGTGCGGGCAGTCAGCATAATAACACCTATTCCCGGTGTTTTGGCTCTAACTCGGCGGCAAACCTCAAACCCATCTATGCCATCGGGAAGCATAATATCTAACAGGATAATACAAATATCATTGTTTTCTTCGAGTATATCTATTGCCTGCTGACCATCCTCCGCTTCTAATACGCTGTACCCGGCACGGCTAAGATTGATGACTACAAAGCTGCGAATGCTTTCCTCATCCTCTACTACTAATATTTTTTTTGACATATAAAATCCTCCGCCTTTCTTTGTGTTTAATTTTCTGTCTGCATATAATTCCAACCCGGTTCCATTATACCAAAATGACTCTTTATAGTATAATCATCGAGATTATGCCGGGATAATTCGGGGGGCAGCTCTCTTGCCGAAGCCGTAAAAAACGAAGATGCATCCTGCCGTAAGAGGATCTCGCTCGGGGGGGTAATGGGTCTGCTTGATTTATATGAGGTATCGGTAATTTTCAAAAAATCAACTTTTTTTAATCCAGAGTCCGTGACAGAAAAAATCGTGCGTATTACTGTCTTATCAGCCCGGTTGTCTATTTCTGAGGATACCGTGAAATCATCAGGCCAATTATCAGGAAAACGGAAGTACCAGCCCCTCAGGATGTTATGGAGGCTCCTTGACGCTGTCTCCGAATTTCCGCCGGAGTCATATGATACCCATTCGACTAGATGGAGGGAATTAGCTTCTCCGGCCTGTTCACCGCCAAACGGCAATGGATTGATGATGGGTAACTCAACGATGCCGTCTTTGTTAACATCCATGGCATAAATACCACCCACACTTTTAACAAGGTAATCGCTTATGCCTGCTGTTTCTGATATTGATATATTGTCAAGGGACTGATTTCGGTAAGCAAATACGTCTGTGATCTCTCTCTCTGAAGAATCTGTGTCATCCCCCGGCACCGGGTATTTGCAGGTCACATACAAGGCCGGGTATCCATCCCTAGTTGTTCCGGCAAGCACCCGGCGTACCCCAGTGACTCCCTTTGAGAGGTTTGCCGAGGCATTGCACTCAAGTAAATCGTTTTTGAGCGTATACATCTCCGTAAAGGACGGAGAACCCTCCTCCGGCTCTATAAAAATCAGCATAAGTGCCTGGCTGGCTGTTTCATGCTGTCCATTTGTAATATCTAAAACACCGTATGACCAATATCTTTGTCCGGACAGCATGGTTACAACCGAGTCACCCTTCAGGGCATATACAGACATGGAACGCAATGAGTCGCCAACCTGCCAACCTACCATAAGCGCGTATTCCCCGCCGCCGCTTAGGTCGCAAAAAGCAACACTGTGTATTGATTCGGCAGTTTCCTCAATGGACTCCAACCGAACATATTCATTTCCGGTCCTTTTGAAAATATAAATCCTATGACTGCCCTCGTTATCTGTGTCACGCACAAAAAGAATAGCCTCGTCTTCCCCATCGCCATCTAAATCATACATTTGCACAGCTTGGCGGTATTTCCCGGAAAGTGGTACGCTAGGCTGATAGCCGTTTTGAAGTAATTTGTCAATTTCATTTTGCAGCTTACTTACGCTGACTGCCGGACGAGGTGCAAGCAAAAGCTCCTGGGCAGGGATACATCCTGCCAAAAAGCCAAGGCATAGCAACGCCGTATATATTAAGATATGTCTTCTCACTGCCCGGTATCCCCTTTCGCCTATGCGTTATCTATGTCACAGATTTCTTTTATAATTTTACCGTTTTGCAGATACACTCTTGGAACCCTCCTGCCTATAGCACATAGTGTCTCATAGGGAATGGTATCAAGCAGACCTGCGTGATCCTGGGCACTGGTTTGCGTTTTCCCATCCATGACAGTCACAATATCCCCATTTTTAGCTTCGGGAAAGCCTGTAATGTCTAAGACACACATATCCATGCAAACACGTCCTATTTGGGGTACCGGTCTGCCATGGAGCAAAAACTGTATTCTGCCGGAAAGCCGCCGATTTAGACCATCGGCATATCCAACTGGGATAGTAGCAATCCGGCTCCCTCTCTTAGCGTGCCAAATATGTCCATAACTTACACCATCACCATTTTCAAGATCCTCACAACGTATGATACTTGTCCTTAGAGTTAAGACCGGGAAAAGGGCCTGACCCTCCGGATTGCCGGGAATAGGGTTATAACCATATAGCATAATCCCGGGACGTACTAAATTTTCCATCATTTTAGGCCGCGATAAAATAGCCGCGCTATTGGAACAATGTCGTACAGGGATGTAAACCCCCGCCTTCTGCAGTGCATCGCAACAGGAGGCAAACCGAAAGTATTGCTCTTGGGTCAATGTGTGCTCCGGTTCATCGGCCATGGCAAAGTGTGTGAATATTCCCTCTATTTTAAGTCCTGGGATTTTGGTAATAGTATCAATTTGCCCTGTTGCCCGGTCCCATGGCAATCCCAGCCGGTTCATGCCTGTATCTACTTTAATGTGAACCCTCAATGAGACTCCATTAGGGGCATCTGCTACATACCGGCGAGCTGTTTCAAGATCGGAAACGCAAAGAATAATTCCGGCTTTTACTAAATCATAAACCTGTTTGGCCGGGGCGGGTTCAAGCAGCAATATGTCGGTCGATATTCCGTTCCGCCTAAGCTGAAAGGCTTCCTCCGGGGTTGCTACACCGAAGCAATCTGCATCGGCGTTTATCAGGGCTTTTGCAACCATAACCGCTCCGTGACCGTAGGCATCGGCTTTAATAATCGGCATAACACGCGCCGGAGCAGCAAGTCGTTTTGCTGTTTGATAGTTTTTTGTAAGCGCATCTAAATCTATTTCAGCCCATACTCTGTATTTGTCTTGCATTTACATACCCGCTTTCAATTGGCGAATTGTTCTACAACATCAAAGATAGCATCAGGAGAAACCGAACTCAAAAACCGTTTCTCTTTTTCCTCCAGCCCTAATAGGGGTGCGGGGATAGCGGTATAGCCCTGCAATGCTTCAATCGGATTTCCGTTATACTCAATACTCAATGCAGACAGCACCGCCTCCGGGAATTTCCCGGGATGTGCGGTGGATACCACCATATAAGGAGTATCTTTCTGTGAAAAACCCTCTTCTTCAAGTAACACACTTACTGCAACAGCTGTGTGCGGATCTATGATTTTTTGGGTTCGTTCATATACTTGAGCAATGCAGCTTTTAGTGTAGTCGTCATCGCAATAACGAGCATCAAAGTGGAGTTTCATCGCATTAAAACAATCAGAATTCAGCTCGTATCTGCCAGATGAAGCCAGTTGGAGCATACACTCTTTAACATATTCACTATTGCCTCCAGAAAGAAGATGGAGTGCTCGTTCCCAGTTCGATGAAACCAGAATATCCATTGAGGGGGATATTGTAGTATGCAGAGATACATTGCGGTTATAGTGTCCAAATGTAATAAGCTCTGTTAATACACAGTTAATATTTGAAGCACAAAGCAACCGCCCGATGGGAAGCCCCATCTCCTTGGCATATAATGCGGCAAGGATATTTCCGAAGTTACCTGTGGGTACGCATATATTTAATGTCTTGCCTGGATTTTCTGAAATAAAATCAATATAAGCCGAAACATAATAGACAATCTGGGGCAGTAAACGCCCTAAATTTATTGAATTAGCTGAGGATAAAAAGCCTCCTTGCAATTTTTTGGCAAAATTTTCATCAGAGAAAACCTGCTTGACCCCTGTTTGAGCATCATCAAAATTACCACGGATGCCGCAAACTCCAACGTTGCTGCCTTCCTGCGTAATCATTTGAAGCTTTTGTATTTCACTCACGCCGTCCTGCGGGTAGAATACCAATACCCTTGTTCCCTGTCTGTCTCTAAAACCCTCTAGTGCTGCCTTTCCGGTATCTCCGGATGTTGCGGTTAATATACACATCTCACGCTCTTCGCCAGCTATTTCTCTTGCCTTGTTCATCAAGAGCGGCAGCATTTGCAGTGCCATATCTTTAAATGCACAGGTGGGACCGTGCCATAATTCAAGAACGAGCGGCAAATCTTCACCATAATCAACTAAAGGGGCAGGGTGTCCATCGAATCGTTCATAAGCAGCTTTACAGATATGATCTAAATCAGAAAATTCAGGCAAAAACAGCTTTAATATATAAGCCGCACGCGCCGGATAATCCATAGCCTTCATATCTTCAAAGTATGTCAGCGGCAATATCGGCATTTTTTCAGGGACATACAGCCCGCCATCGTCAGCCAATCCACGCAGTATTGCCTCGGCACCTGAGATGGATCCTCCGATACCCCTCGTGCTTACATAACGCATAATACCTCTCCCCTTCCCAGAAAATCAAAAAGCATTTTGTATATGCTCTATTTGAAGCTTCTCAAATCCTCCGCCTGGTGCTAAAATAGCTACAACATCAAAGCGTGGCTGGAGGGTACAGCCGGGGTGTGCAGCAAACCATGCCTGGGCGGTTTTGCGGAGCTTATTCTGTTTGCTTTTACTTACGAACTCCTGCGGCATTCCATGTATACCGGTATTTCTCATCTTTACCTCAACAAATATAATATACTCTTTGTCAATCATAATCAAATCAATTTCGCCTACAACGCTGTGCCAGTTAATTTCAAGCGGGTCGTAGCCTTTTTTTTGCAGATACTGCAAGGCAATCTGCTCTCCCCTCTTCCCCTGTTCATTCATAATGCTTTCACGCCTCCAAGGTTTTCTTGCAATAGGATAACCGGTGTATAGAACACAATCCTATTGATTTAATTTGCTCCCTGTGTTCCTTTGTTCCGTACCCTTTGTTTTTGGCGAAAAAGTATCCGGGATAAATTTGATCCATTTTATCCATATACCTATCTCTTGTTACCTTTGCCAGGACAGATGCCGCCATAATACAAGGTTCAATCCCATCTCCACCTACAATGGCCTCAGTATGCAAATCCCCAAAATCAGGTGCAGCATTACCGTCAACCAATATGCGTTCCGGAATTATTCCCATAGCGGCAACAGCACGGCGCATTGCTGTGAAAATAGCCTCGTTGATTCCCAATGCTTCAATTTCCTGTACGCTAGCCGAGGCGATACCATACGCCGTGGCCTGGCTGATGATAAGCGGAAAAAGAGCCTCTCTTTTCTTATTGCTGAGTTTTTTTGAATCATTTAGCCCTGGCAAATCAAAGCAAGGCGGCAAAACAACGGCAGCGGCGTAGGTATCTCCCGCTAAAGGACCGCGTCCAACTTCATCTACACCGCAAATAATTTCACTCATGAATCGCACCCCTTTTATTTGCATACCCTATGCTGCGAATGATTTCCAGCTGCTTTTTTCTATCCTCATAGACACCCTGTATTTTTCGTTGTTTTTTAGACTCTAGCACATCTAATTGTTCCACCATATCCTTTGCGTGCATATAATCTATGAAAGGAACTCTGATGTTGGGGATGCTCTTTGAATTCAACGTATTGCCTTTTGCGGCTCTATTAGGGAAAAAATCAACAGTTGGGAGAACATAATAGAGGTACTTTCTTATGATTTCATCCTTTATAATCAATCCGGCAATCCCTTCGTTTGTATACAGAGGCACCTTTGTTATGGCAACCTTTCCGATAGAAAGCTTAAAGCTGAACAACAATGTATCTGCAGGCAGGAGCTTGCCCGGCTTTTGTGCTATATCTGTTATCATTTCAGAAGTATGTGAAATATACATTTCATCAGTAATATCTGAACCCTTTGCCCATAGGTGATGTCCTCCGAACCAATTTGCATCGTCATCACGAGGCGGGGTAAAGCCTATAATAATTTTCCCGCCATCCATAAGCTGCTTTAACGTAATAGTATCTCTAGGAGTTTCTTTTTTGCGGTATGCCCCAAAAGACAAGACATATTCATTCCCAGCAATTTTTCCCTTGGAAACTAAGAATGATTTTTCTGTTGTTGATTTTTCTTTCCAATGTTGGCGCAAAAAAATCAAATCATCCTGTGCAATCTTTTTGCGTCCCTTTTTGCTGCCTGTTTTCAAAAACCCATCTTCTGCCACATCAAAAAACCAAACATCATCTGTTTGCAAGCCTTTTTCAAAGACAACGATGCTGGTTGGCTGTCCGGTGTATGGTCTAAAGACAAAAGAGTGTAGCCTAATGACGGCAACAACCTTTGACTGCTCCACAAGAATTTTCCTAATTTTAATATACTCTTTTTTTGTGTCGAACAATAGCCCTTCGGGAACGACTACGGCACATCGTCCGGTATCATTTAAGCTGTCAAAGATATGTTTTAAGAAAACGAGATTTGCATCAATTGTATCTAAGTTATAGTAAGAGCCATAATCCGTGATTTGGGAGAATGCAAAGTTGCTCAAAACTACATCATAGGCTGAATCCACAGGGAATTCCAGGCAATCTTTTTGTTCTATGTTATTATGACCGTCACCCATAATAATCATATTCATTTTGGCTATTTTGGCTGTATTGGTCAATTCTCTACCAAATACGGTCTCATTTTTTAATATTTTCAAGTTTTCTTCAGTGAGTTTGCATTTGCTTTTGATATTCTTAAAAGCCTCAATGAGAAAACCGCCTGTTCCACAGCAAGGGTCGTATATTTTTTCCTTAAACTTTAAGTCTAGCAATTCAGTCATAATTTTAACGATATGCCGCGGTGTAAAATATTCCCCAAGATCAGTGCCAACGCTGATAGAATTCTTCAAAAAATATTCAAAAGCATCTCCTTTTACATCCGAATTTGTGTCTAATAAATTACCCAGCGTTGAAATAGAATCCACAATGTCCTTTAAGTTTTCAGGCTTGTTTATGGCAAGCTTTATATTGAATATTTCTTCACTTTGGTTGTACTCCGTTCCAAATTTTCTCAAAACTATGCCGTTGATATAAGCATACAGCTCATCAGCAGGTTTATTTTTAAAGTTATCCCAGCAATATATTGCATCCAAGCTTCTCTTTTCTCCATTGCATACCCTGTAGCTTTCGATGTCGTTCATAAGCTTGAGGAATAGAAGGTTGGCAAACTCACCAAATCTCTCTTTGCCCTCGCTTAGTCCATCCTTTCGCAGAATAATATTTGCATCTGCGAACTTTTTAATCAGTTCAACTTTTGTGTGTACAATACTTTTTTCACTGAAAAGTTTGCTTCCGTTTTCAGCGAAATCCAGAGTTTTTTCCTCTGATAATAACTCAGATACCAATTCTGAGTTAAAGTACAGATAATCATCGTCTGCAACATGATACGCCTGAACGAAGATGCCATCCGTCACGAATACAATATTAACCTTCAGCGGTTTTGCATATTTTTCAATCGCCTGAGTTAATGCCGCCTTCATACACCCGCCGGGACGTTTTGCCTCAATAATAGCAATGGGCTTTTTGTTCTTGCTTTCATACAAAACATAATCCGGTTTACCGCCGGACAATTTTTTATTTTCCTCAATCATCCTAGCCCTTTCCGTAAAGCAATTACAAAAAGGGCTGTTTTCGTCTATAGTCCATCCTAAGTTTATAAGCCAATCATTTATTTTGATGCGGGTTGCACTCTCCAATGGTGCAGACAGCTTTTTCATTGTTTGATATGCCCCCCTTTTTGCACGATTGGTTCTTCTCCCGGCACCTCCAGTGAAATACGACCTAATTTTCCGGATCTAAACTCATCTAAAACTGTTCTGGAGGCTCGTTCGGAATCACATTCACCGCCCGAAATCAAAAAACCCCTTTTCCTTGCTATGGCTTCTAGGATTTCATGTCCCTGACCTGATGGAATAATTTTATACCGCTCCTGAAATAACTGCGGATACAGCCTGGCAAGGCATACACACAATTCTGCCGCCAAGGACTCTAAGTCTATAATTTCATCTCGCACCGCCCCGGTAAATGCCAAGAGCATACCCACAGCGGGATCTTCAAATTTAGGCCAGAGCAAACCGGGGGTGTCCATAAGCATTAAACCGTTGTCTACCGGGAACCACTGCCTTTCACGCGTTACGCCCGGACGGTTTTCTGCTTTAGCTGCCTTGCGCCGTGCCAATGTGTTGATGAGGGTTGACTTCCCCACATTTGGTATACCGGTTACCATCAGCCTTAACGCTCTGCCTGACTGACCTTTAAGGGCGTATTTAGAAATTTTATCAGACAAAATCCGCCTGATTGCCGGAACAATAGTTTTCTCTGCACCAGGCTTGTGGCATACGCATTCAATCAGGCCGGGAATAACCTCCCGCCATTGACTGGTACGTAATGGGTCAGCCAAATCTGCACGCGACAACACCAAAAGGCGGGGCTTGCCTTCTGCCAGAGAATCTAAATCAGGATTGCGGGATGCCCTGACAATCCGTGCATCGGCCAATTCAATAAGGGCATCCACTTCCCCTAGGTCCTTTTCCATCTGCCGCCGGGTCTTTGCCATATGTCCGGGATACCACTGTATGTTCATACCGGCCCGAAGTCAGAAAATGGTGAAACCCGCCAAATAACCCTGCCTAAAAGAAAGCCCATGTCTACAAGACCAACAGCCGGGTCGCGGCTATCCATTGAATAATTGCGGTTGTCACCCATAACAAATATTTTTCCTTCAGGGATAACCTCCCCATCATCCTCCGGGAATCTCTGATAAGAATAAATATTCATATTCTCAGGCAAATAGGGTTCATCTAACCCCTCACCGTTAATTAAAACCCCTTTTTCCGGATCTAACTCAACAACATCCCCCGGTAACCCAATAACTCTTTTTACAAAGGGTGAGTATTTCCCGGTTCTTTCATCGAAACCCCTTTGTATACCAAATTCCGTAAACATGACTATATCCCCCTGCTTAGGGGTATAAAACAAATTAGAAATCATTAGCATTTGATCCTGATGCAAGGTATTTTGCATAGAACGCCCTTCAACCGAGTACATACTGGCGACGAATGCAAAAACAAGCACAATAGCTATTACTGCCTGCAAAAGTGCCTGAGACCAATCAAATATCTCCCTGCAAAGACTAAACTTCTGCCTTTTAACCGATTTTTTTTCAGCATTGTCCATATCCATAACCTCCTATAAGAACCCAAAACGCTCCAACGGATAAATTCGCATGAAAACCTTGCCATGAATCGTTCGCTTGTAAACGAAGCCTATTTCCTTGGAACGGCTGTCAATAGAAATTGCCCGGTTATCACCCAGCACGTAAACACAGTCCTCAGGAACCAAAACTCCTTGGGCAAGCCCCCCCAGACGTTCGATTGAAATGCCGGAGCCTAAGTAAAGCTCGTCCAGCGGCTGATCATTGCGGAAAAGAACGCCCCTTTCAACATCATACCGCAGATAATCTCCCTCTGTACCAATGATTCGCTTTACCAGGTTTTCAGAACGCCCTTCCTCAAAATCCTCCGAAATATCACTGCCACGATGGGTAAAAACGACAATATCACCGTTACGAGGAGTGTACGGAAACCGGTAGAGCATCACCGTTTCGCCATTGCTAAGGGTATCAAGCATGGATGATCCCATTACATCAAACAAGCCAAAGGGAAAGAAAAAAATTAAAACTGCGGCACAGAGAGTATGCACGAGCGTCTGTGACCATTCATACAGCTCAAATGCCGGGTCAAGCTTGACTTTTCTTTTCACCCAACCGCCTCCATATCGAAAGGGAAACGGGCAACCGCACAACGATTGCCCTAATAATTCATTTTTAGATTTTGATTTTAACCTTGGCACGCTTGCCAACGCGCCCACGCAGATAATAGAGCTTCGCCCTGCGGATTTTGCCACGGCGTACCAACTCGACCTTGGCGATATTGGGTGCGTGAAGAGGGAACACCTTCTCAACACCCACACCATAGGACAACCGTCTTACAGTAAAGGTTTCGCTGATTCCTCCATGCTTCTTGGCAATAACAATGCCTTCAAATACCTGAATGCGTTCACGATTGCCCTCTTTAATTTTGACGTGTACCTTAACGGTATCACCCACAGTAACAGAGGGCGGCTCGTCTTTGAGCTGATCTGCAGTAACAGCTCGGATTAAATCCATCATAATTTTTCCTCCTAAAACTCAGACATTCTTGCCGACTAACACTCAGCAGAGGAATGCCGTGCTGCGGCAAAAGCCACGCTCTGCATAACATAACACACAATTGTGCTTTTGTCAAGTTAAAGTTTGCGCCCTTACATATTGTAAAAAACACCAGCACATTTCCGGCAAACGCACGAAAAAGAAAACGGCATCTGCGCTTGTCAAAAGGATCAGCTCTTAAAAGGCAATATCCTCATCATTGTCTGATTTTTTGTATTTGTTTACAAGCTCTTCGGCTTTGTCGAGCATTGACGGCACAAGCTCAATAATGCGTTCGGCCGTGCTTCCGGCGGGAGGAGAAACTGGCATCAGCTTGACTCCGCCCGCTCCGGCCACTAAGAAGGCAATGGGGGTAATATTAACACCGCCTCCGGCACCACCGGCAAAATCACTTTTTTCACCGCCCAGGTCAGAGCCGCCAGATCCAAAACCGTAACTGACCTTGGATACCGGTATAATGATGGTTCCGTCTGGTACGGAAATGGGCTTGCCCACAATTGTGTTAACATCAGCCATTTCCCGAATTTTGCTCAATGCCGTACCCATCATGCCGATTAGATTGCTTTGGTTTTCCATACTGAAAACATCCCTCTCTTAATATAATTTTACTTTAGGCGGCCTCTAATAATCTGCTTTTAATGGGCGGCCTTTATGCTGTCTGCTTTTCCCCGCCGCCTGCTTTGCGTTTTTCAATAGAATAAGCAATAACGCTAAACTCATATAAAGCCCTCTTCCTGCCGAAATAGACGCCTCAAAGTGAACCTCCTGGTAGGTTTTGCCCAATTGAAAATCCGGGCTAATAATAATTTTTTTTCGCTTGATTCTTAAATATTTATCCCCAAGCCGTACTGCTACCCCCAATACTGCCATAATGCCGCCGTAAAAAACAGCTGCACCTGCCGGGTTATCCCTCCCCGCAATTTTGATCCTGAATTCTGCCCTGTCAATACGCACACATCTGCATGCATATCTTAAGGTGCCACGCACAACCGTTGGAGATGCAAATAATGCCTTGCCAAGCTCTTTTCTGTGAAGTAAAAATAAACTGCCGCCTTTCTCCCGGTCATTTTTCCCTGGAACCCGCTTTTTTCTGCGTCGCTTTTTTTGGGGCAAAATATTTATTCTTAAGAATCCGGCTTTCAGGGATATTTGCAGCAGCCCCTGTTTATAAGTGATGAGTATTCCAAAGCGGGTAAAACCAATCAGCATTATAACCGCGGCTGCAATTGACAAGCCAATCAAAAGTCTTCACCTCCCGCTCGCCCCTCCTGCACATCACTGCCGGCATCCTCCGAAGACAACTGGGGTTGCTCTATGCTTAGCTGGCCTTCAATTTCACTATCCTCCGGGTTAGGTAAATCGTCTAAGGATGTCAGTCCAAAGGCACGAAGGAAATGCGGTGTGGTTTTGTACAGGTAGGGTTTTCCCGGCACGTCAAGCCTTCCTGATTCAGCAATCAACCCCTTTTCAATCAGCCTGGCGACAGTCGCGCAGGACTCCACACCTCGTATACGCTCAATATCCGCCCGGGTTATCGGCTGATAATAAGCCACAAGGCTTAAAACCTCTAAGGCGGCACGGCTCATAGGCGGCGGCTTGCGTTCCTCTAAAACAGCCCGGATAGTGTCCCCTAGCTCGGGGGCAGAGGTCATTTGCCATAGCTTGTCCAGCTTCGTAATGCGGATCCCTCGCCTCTCATAGCTCAGCCGGGAGCCGATCCGCTCGGCAGCTGCTTCGGCTTCCTTTACTGAAACCTCCAAAGCATCCGCTAAACGCTTAATCGGCACAGGCTCCCCCGCCGCAAAGAGAATGCCCTCAATAGCCGCTTCTAATTCGTACCGCTCCATTCTTAAATCCTCACCCACCTTGCCGCAAAAGTATACTACACTATATTTTGCATTTTGGCAAGAGCATTTATCCCCTTTTCAGTATCCTTTTCGTTTGTGACAAAAGGGAGCCTTGACAATCTTGTCATCACGAGCTATACTATTTTCAGGTTTTAGAGGGGTTTTTGTAAGCTTTAAGGCTCTGCAGACTGTGCGGACGGCTGTTTCAGCTCTGCCCTCTGACAGTCAGCCTAAAGAAGGGTTGCATTTATGAAATTTGAGTCTATGCCCACGCCGTTTTACTTTGTTGATCAAGCCCTGCTTATTAAAAATTTAGAAATTTTACGCACGGTGACCGACAGGACAGGGTGCAGGATTCTTCTTGCCCAAAAGGCTTTTTCTATGTTTTCCCTTTACCCATTGATCGGACGCTATTTGCACGGCACAGCCGCCAGCGGTTTATTTGAGGCCAGGCTAGGGTTTGAGGAAATGGGTTTAGAGAACCATGTTTTCTCAGCAGCGTATAAAGAGAACGAATTTGATGAAATCCTCAAGCTTTGCAGCCATATTATCTTCAATTCCTTCAGTCAGTGGGAAATCTTCAGAAACAAGGCAAATGGACATGAATGCGGTATCCGCCTCAACCCGGGGCATTCCACGGCGAGCCGGGCAATGTATGACCCGTGTACACCAGGCTCGCGTCTTGGGGTAACGCTCGAAAATTTTCGCCCCGGGCTTATGGACGGGATCAGCGGTTTTCATTTTCACACACTTTGCGAGCAAAATTCCCATGCTCTTGTTTCGACACTGGAGGTTTTTGAACAAAAATTCGGCAAATGGCTCCATGATGTGAAGTGGCTGAATATCGGCGGCGGACACCATATTACACGAGATGATTATGATATTGACAAGCTCGTTGACTGTATCAACAGACTGCAAAAACAGTACAATCTCCTCGTGTATGCTGAGCCGGGGGAGGCCGTAGCTTTGAACAGTGGTTTTCTTGTTGCGTCTGTGCTGGATATTATAGCAAATGACTTTAACTCGGCAATACTTGATGCCTCAGCTGCCTGCCATATGCCTGACGTATTGGAGGTACCTTACCGTCCTGAAATAGTAGGCGCGGGAATGCCCGGGGAAAAGCCGTTTAACTATCGTTTATGCGGACATACCTGCCTTGCCGGGGATATTATCGGTGAGTATTCGTTTGACAGGCCGCTCAAACGAAACGACAGACTGATTTTTTGTGATATGGCACACTATTCTATGGTTAAGAATAACACATTCAATGGTATGCCCCTTCCGTCAATAGCCGTTAAAAACACTGAAGGCGACTATATCGCTGTGAAAAGGTTTGCTTATGATGATTTTAGAAACAGATTATCTTAGAACCTATTACCACAGTCCCCCGCCGGCCATTTATTGTATGACCAATTTTCCGGCTTCCGTGCTTATTTTTACATTGCCCTTGATTTCACCACGCAGCATTTTTTCGGCTAAAACATCCTCAATTTCTGTTTGAATAGCCCGGCGCAGCGGACGTGCCCCCAAAACAGGATCAAAGCCCAGCTCGGCAACCAAGTCTAACGCCTCGGCAGTAATCGACATATCAACCCCCAGACCGGCTAGCCGTTCCTTGAGAACCTCAAGCATTTTTTCGGCGATTTGCCGGATTTGGTCTTTTCTGAGCTTATGGAATACTATCACCTCGTCTACCCGGTTCAAAAATTCCGGACGGAAGGTCTTTTTTAGCTCCTGCATTACCGAATTGCGTATAGCTTCGTCACTGCCCGAGCTGCTATCTTCCATAAAGCCCATAAGCTTACCAGGCTCGGTAATGTTGCGTGCCCCTAAATTGCTGGTCATAATGATGATAGTATTTTTGAAGCTGACCTTGCGGCCGTGGCTGTCAGTTAATATGCCATCTTCTAAAATTTGCAAAAGCAAATTGAACACATCGGGGTGAGCTTTTTCAATTTCGTCGAACAAAACTACAGAATAGGGCTTTCGCCGGATTTTTTCGGTCAGCCCCCCCGCCTCATCGTAGCCGACATACCCCGGCGGGGAGCCAATTAATTTGCTAACGGTATGTTTTTCCATAAACTCGGACATATCCAGCCGTATCATGTTATTTTCATCATCAAAGAGTGCTTGCGCTAATGCCTTGCACAACTCGGTTTTCCCGACTCCCGTTGGACCTAAGAATATAAAGCTCCCGGCCGGCCGGTTGGGGTCCTTCAGTCCCACCCTTCCCCTGCGGATAGAGCGAGCCGCTGCATTCACAGCCTCGTTCTGCCCAACAACTCTTTTGTGCAGTATATTTTCCATTTCCATGAGCCGCGCACTTTCATCCTCGGTCAGCTTTGTGGCGGGAATACCAGTCCAGCCGGCTACCACTGATGCCACCTCCTGTTCGGTTACCTGCCCGCCGTGGGAGCCCTGGGTCTGCTTCCACTCCTGCTGCCGCTCCTCAAGTTCTTTTTCAAGCTCTTTTTCTCTGTCGCGCAGCTTTGCCGCCTCCTCAAATTTTTGAGCGGTAACAACGGCATCTTTTTCAGCGCGTATCGATTCCAGGTTTTCCTCCAAGCTTCTCAAATCGGGCGGGGCGGTCAGGGTATTCATACGCAGGCGTGAAGCCGCCTCATCAATAAGGTCGATTGCCTTGTCGGGCAGAAATCTATCGGCAATATAACGCCTTGACAGGCTTACTGCCGCCTCTATGGCATTATCGGAAATGGAAACCTTATGGTGTGCCTCGTACCTATCACGCAGGCCCTTTATTATTAGAACTGTTTCCTCAGGGCTTGACTCCCCTACCGTAACCGGCTGAAAACGGCGTTCCAGGGCTTTGTCTTTCTCAATATACTTCCGGTATTCCTCGTGGGTTGTCGCCCCGATGACCTGCATCTCGCCCCGCGCTAAGGCAGGCTTTAGAATATTCGCCGCATCAATAGCCCCTTCGGCGGCACCGGCACCGACTAAGGTGTGGATTTCGTCAATAAAAATAATAATATTTTGGGCCGCCTTAATTTCCTCCATGGCACTTTTAAGACGTTCCTCAAATTCTCCCCGGTATTTTGTGCCTGCAACTAATCCTGACAAATCAAGGGAAACCAACCGTTTGTCTCTCAGGTTCTCCGGCACATCGCCTTGATGAATGCGCTGTGCCAGACCCTCTGCAACAGCTGTCTTTCCCACTCCGGGCTCACCGATAAGGCAGGGGTTGTTTTTTGTACGCCGCGAGAGAATCTGGATAATGCGAGTGATTTCATCCTCACGCCCAATTACAGGGTCGAGCCTCCCGTCAGCAGCGGCAACTGTAAGATCTCGGGAAAATTGTGACAATATCCGGGTGTCCTTCTTCTTCTCCTTAATAAAGGGGTGCTGCGCACTTCCTCCTGCTGAAATAGTTTCCGGACCGCCCACAGTACGTACAATGTCGTTATACAGCTTACGTACGTCTACGCCTAAAGTCACCAGCAAACGAGAGGCTATAGAGTCCGGTTCGTGTAAAATGCCCATAAGGAGATGCTCTGTGCCTATATAATTATGACCCATGCGAGATGCTTCATGGGACGCGATTTCTATAATGCGCTTTGTTCGCGGAGTAAGCCCCTGCAAGGGCTGCTCCTGAGTTTCTCCGGTACCCACAGCCTGAATAATTTCTCTTTCCAGTGTTTTTTCCTCTACTCCGGCTTGTGTGAGGGCGTGAGCGGCAACACCCTCATTTTCGCGTAAAAAACCTAGTAAGAGATGCTCCGAACCCACATAACCGTGACCCATATCGGCAGCGGCCTGATGTGCCAGCTGCAATACCTCCTGCGCCTTTTGTGTAAATTTGTTGTTCATGCTTTTCACCTTCCTCATTTCATTATTTTATTACTAAGCTCTCCCTTAATAATTCTGCTCGTTTTTCATCACGGAGATAACCGTTATCCGGCAAATTATATTTTTCCGTTAATGCTCCGGGCCATATGTCGCCTGAAAGGGTGTCTAAATCTCGTATGCCGATATGCGGAAATTCCTCAATGCCCATACGCAGTACCGAAAGACTCTCCATTGCCTCGTTTGTGGAAATTCTCCGGGCGTTTGTCAAAAGCCCATACGCCCTATACAGCCTGTCTTCAAAGCCTTTAGGATCGTTCCTGCGAATGTTTTCCCTTGCTTGCCCTTCATAATTGTCTATTTGCTCCGCAATATCGGTCAGTGCTTGGATAATTTCCTGCTCGCTAAGTCCTAACGTAACCGAATTTGATATTTGATAATACCCCCAGGCCGCCTGAGTACCCTCACCATAAAACCCTCTTATGGTCAATCCCGCCGAAGATGCCTGCTGGATTAAATTGCGCATTGCCTGGCTTTCGGTCAAACCGGGCAGATGCATAAGTGCCGAGGCACGAAGGCCGGTGCCTAAATTCGTGGGGCAGGCAGTGAGAAACCCTAGTTTTTCAGAAAATGCCAAAGGGAAGCGTTCGTCAATCAACACCTCTACCCTATGGGCGGTTTGATAGCACTCAGAGAGGTTGCCGCCAAAAGCCTGAATACGTAAAGAATCTTCCTCGCCTAACATAACCGAAACGGTATCATCCTTTGACAGCACAACCGCATGGGGCGAATCCTGTCCTGCAAATTCGGGGCTGATTCTGTGTTTTTCCATAAGCGCGCGTGCAGCTACACGATTTTCCTGGTCAAGCATCAGACAAGTGAATTCACTCTTTCCGGCTGTTCCCACAAGAAATGAGCCGAGATTTTGTATCATCCTGTTTTTATCTTGATTGCTCATGGCTCCTGGGAAAGGCATACCGCTTAAATTGCGTGCTAAGCGTATGCGATAGCTTACAACGGCAGACTGCTTCAAGCTGTTCCCCTCCCCTGATTGTTCTCTGGACTCAATGCATTGATTTCATCCCTTAAGCGGGCGCAGGCTTCAAACTCCTGAGCCTCTATTGCACTGGCTAATTCATCGCGCAAGCTGTCCAGCTTACGCCGGATAACCAATTCATCCCCGGCACTTTTAGGTATGCTCCCGCTGTGTACGCCCGGACCATGAATGCGGCGGATGTAGGATGAGAGGCGTTCCTGGAAATGCTCATAGCATTTGGCACAGCCCAATTTTCCGTTCTTGCCGATAGCCGCCAGTGTCGTTCCGCATCCAGGGCATGGAGGGTGGCTAAAGCCTGGAGTCGGCGTTTGAAATGTAATGTACATAATTGTTCTCCTCCTTTTGGAAAAAATATTTTTCAGGACAGGGTTACCAGCAGGCACTGCTTTAATATACTTGCCCTCATTACACCGCGTACCTCCGGAGCCAGGGTCCGCATGACGGGATCCCCGGCAGCAGCTGATATAACGCGTAAAATTTCTGGCTTTAGGGCAGAGGTCAAATTTTGAAGAAATGCTTGGGCGGTTCTTGCATCAATTTCATCTCCTATGGCGTTTATTGCGTGCATAATCAATGCTTGTGGAGCTAAGCGTACCCGCGTAATCCGTATATATCCCCCTCCCCCTCTCCTAGTTTCCACAATGTAGCCGTGTTCAGGGGAGAAGCGTGTGCTTAAAACATAGTTGATCTGACTGGGAACACAGCCGAAGCGCTCCGCAAGCTGACCACGAGAAACCTCTAGAGTACCCTTGCATCCTTCCAGCTCATCGTATATGAACCGGGCAATAATGTCCGACATCCTCACAGTGCCGCCCTCCTTTGCCTGACCTTATCTGACCATATGATACATCGCAGGAAAGGCATTTGCAAGGGGTGTATTTGACCATTTCTGACCAAAAAGCAGTACTTGTTCGGCTTCAGCTCCTGTGTTCTCCGGTTTTTGGATTTTTTCTTTCGTTTTTTTCGTTTTTCTTGACTCCTGGGTCAAAGCGGTTATGATGGGCACGGCTACCTGGAGTGAAATCAGTTTGAACGCGCAGCTCCCACGCCGCTTCCATGTCAGATTTGAAGCGATTCGGATTCATACAGACCCTCCTTGACTTTATTTTTGTTACGGTGTAGTATAAACAGAAAAATTAAGATTCATTCTAATGAAAGGTAAAAAACAGAAATGAATATTCTGCAAGTGAAAAATCTATACAAGCGTTTCGGCAAGAACACCGTACTCTCCGATGTGACGTTTGAAGCACAGGCAGGGAAAATCTTCGGATTGCTTGGTCCATCGGGTGCGGGGAAAACCACCATCATCAACATACTGACAAAGCAGCTTGACGCTGACGGCGGTAGTTTCGATACGGGTGCAACGCTGTTTGAAACAGGGCTTATGCTCGATGCAGACGGACTGTACGGTCGCTTAAGCTGTCTTGATAACCTCAATCTTTTTGCGGATATTTACGGCATACCGCACAAAAAAGGCACGGAAGCGTTACAGAATGTCGGGCTATCGGACGCAGTGAAAAAGCCTGTCAATGCGCTGTCAAAAGGTATGCGGCAACGATTGGCGTTGGCGAGAGCGATTCTGCATGAGCCGAAGGTATTGTTCCTTGACGAACCGACAAGCGGACTTGACCCCGCCACGGCGAAAGGCATACACAAGCTGATACAAGGGCTGTGCGACAGCGGTTCGACCGTGTTTTTAACCACCCACAACATGGAAGAAGCCGTGAAACTATGCAATCATGTCGCGCTGTTACATCAAGGAAAAATCGTCGAACAAGGCGTACCAACAGAGATTTGCGAACGGCATAATTCCTACAAAACAACGCCGGATTTGGAAGCTGTTTTTATCAAACTTACGGGGGTGGAATTAGAATGAGGATTATGAAAGCGGTTTTTACGAAACAAGCTAGGGATATGTTCAAGAACCCTGCGGTACTGATTATGTTTATCATATTCCCTGCCGTGGCGTTGATTATGACATTTTTTGTGACAATTCCTGAGAACGAAGCTGTTTCGGGGAATATGTTTGTCACCATGATGGCGAGTATTTTTGCCGGAATGGGGCTTATCACGGCGGTCGCGGGTGCGATTGCGGAGGACATCGAAACGCGGAGCCTGCGTTTTCTCGTGATTGCAGGTGTCAAGCCGCACCAGTATTTGCTCGGCGTAGGCGGTTTCTTTCTGTTTGCGGCGGCGGTTACATCGGTCATATTCAATCTGATTGGCGGTTTTTCGGGAACGGATTGCTTGAAGTTTCTAACCGTCATTGTTACGGGAACAGCGGCTTCAATCCTACTCGGTGCGACAATCGGTATGTGGTCGAAAAACGCACAAGCAGCAGGAGGATTGGCTACGCCCATCGCTGTAATCATCGGCTTTACGCCTATGATTGCGGGTTTTAATGAAACGGTGGAAAAATTTGCAGGGATTCTGTACACGCAGCAAATCAACGTAATCGTGAACGATTTTTCCGCACCTCTTGCAAAGCCGCTGTTGGTAATTGCCGCCAATATTGCGGTTTTCGCGGTGCTGTTTGTGATTGCTTATAGGAAGAAGGGGTTGAGGGGGTGATGAGGGGTATGGGCATATTTCCGTTGTGTTGGGAGTACAGCGGACGATATAACGAATCTATTTTAGAAAGGGGATTCTATAATGGATGTACCGATTTGGGTATCTTGGGCGACTGTTGCTCTATTTGCTGTGCTGTCAAGTATCCTGTTAATGGGAAAAGGGAGCTTTCTGATTGCGGGATACAATACGAAAAGCAAGGAGCATAAGGCAAAATATAACGCTAAAAAACTCTGTCGTGTTGTGGGTTGTGGTCTCAGTATTATAACAGTTATCATGGGAGTTGGGACTTATTACGAGTTTGAATTACCTTTGGCTATCGACTGGCTTATTCCGTGGGGCTACTTAGGAACGATAGCAGTTATACTGATTTTGGCAAATACTATATGCGGTGTAAAAAAAGAAAAATGAAACTGCGAACAAAGAGGGAGAAAACAATCAATGACCAAAAAGAAAGTCATCATCATCGGCGGCGGCATCGCCGGACTGTCCGCAGGCATTTACACTCAAAAGTGCGGATTCTCGGCGACTGTTTTGGAATCCCACTCTATTCCCGGCGGCAACTGCACGTCATGGAAGCGCGGCGGGTATCTGTTTGAGGGCGGTATGCACTGGCTGAGCGGCTCAAACCCGAAAGAGGCGATTAACAAAGCATGGTATCATGTCGGCGCGCTGAATGACGGCGTGAAAATCCGCACCGATGAGCCGTTTATGGTATACGGCCATAACGGCACGGCAATTCGGTGCTATCGGGATGTAGACCAAACCGAGAAGCATTGGCTCTCGCTCTCACCCGCTGATGCAAAGGAAATCAAGGCTCTTTGTGCCAAAGTCCGAAAACTCCAAAACTTATCCATACCTGTAACCGACATTCGCGGCGTTAAGGTGACGAAAAAGGCTCGCTCGCCTCTGTCAACGCTCTTTTCGCTTCTGCCGGCAATGCGGGTAATAAGCGCATGTACTAAAACTTCGCGGGAGCAGTACGCCAGCCGTTTTTCGCACGAGGGACTGCGGGAAATGATTCGCGCCTACACCACCGGCAATAGCGGAATTTTACAGCTTGTGTTTACGATGGGAGTTCTCACCCGTGGTGACGGCGGTTTTCCCGAAGGCGGCTCTTTACCGTTTGCACAGCGTATGGCGGATACACTCACTGGCTCGGGTGGTGAGTTGCTGCTAAATACAAGGGCGGACAAGGTGGTTGTCAAAAACGGCAAGGCTGTCGGCGTTGTAGTGGGAGATAAAACGCTTCCCGCCGATGCTGTAATCGTAGCCGCCGACACCATGCAGATAGATCACCTTTTCGATGTGCAGTTCAAAGCTGATTGGCTTGACGAAATGCGGTCGGTGTCCGAGCCGACCATGTGTACCTTAGTCAGTCTCGGGATAGATGCCGACCTGCGCAAATACCCGCACAGCTATTACTTCAAACCGCAAACCCCGATTACAATCGGCAGCAAAACCTATGAGTGCCTGAGTTTCAGTAATTACGCCGCCGACCCGGTTTATTCCCCCAAAGGCAAAACCGCCATGACGGCAATCCTGACCGGCGATACTTATGACTTTTGGAAGAAAGCCAAAGCGGACGGGCGATATAAGGAAGAAAAGCAAATTATCGCCGATAAAATCATCGCGGCATTGGCGGCGAAAATGCCGGAAACCGCCGGAAGAATCGAGGTGGTTGACGTAGCCACGCCGCTTACCTATGAGCGCTACTGCAACAACTGGAAAGGCTCGTGGATGACCGAAATGCTCCCCAACATGAAGATGAAAACCTACCCTGCCGTCATCAAAGGACTGGATGGCGTCTACTTTGCGGGACAGCGTATGCAGCCTCCCGGAGGGTTGCCCGTCGCACTGATAAGCGGACGTGCGGCAGTGCAGTACCTTTGCCGTGATACGGGAACTGTGTTTGTGAGCGAGGGAGGAAACTATCAATGACCAAGACAATTCTCAACGTAAAAAACCTATCCAAAAGTTACGGCCCGGTCAAAGCTGTGGACGACTTGAGTTTCGCTGTGCCGAAAGGCAGTCTGTTCGCCTTTTTGGGACAGAACGGCGCGGGCAAGAGTACCACGATTAACGTGTTGATTGGACTGCTTGCCAAAGACGGCGGCGAAATCGTCTATGGCGACGGCGGGAGTTATGCTGATTTCAAGAACAAAATCGGCACGGTGTTCCAAGACAACATACTTGACGAAAACCTTACTGTTGCTGAAAATATGCGGCTATTCGGCGTGTTGTACTTAAAAGACAAAGCCGAAATCGAGCGGCGGTTTGATGAAATCGTGTCCCTGCTCACAATGGAAGGCTTTCTCAAACAGCGGGTAAAAACATTGTCCGGCGGTCAAAGGAGAAAGGCGGAAATTGCCCGTGCGTTGTGGTGCAAGCCGGAGATTTTGTTCCTCGATGAGCCGACAACCGGGCTTGACCCCAAGACCCGTATGCAGGTCTGGGACGTGGTGAACAATCTTCGCAAAAACACAGGCATGACGGTCTTTTTGACCACGCACTATATGGAAGAAACCGCTGATGCCGATGAAGTCGTCATCATTCACAAGGGTAAGAAAGCGGCGCAGGGAAGCCCTGCGGAGCTTAAATCGCAGTATTCCTCTGACCGCTTGCTGATTACCCCGAATGAGGGAGCAGCGTATACAAAAGAAGTCGCCGATACCGGGGAAGCCATTGATTTTCTGCACCAAAATCGCAGTAATATCCGCTTTTTTGAATCCAAAAAGGGGACGATGGATGATGTGTTCCTAAATGCCGTAGGCGAAAAATTGGAACAATAGCACGTACATTGCTTCGTTGGCTTCGCTTGAAAACTCGGTCACATACACAAAGTATGCTCCCTCATTTTCTGCGCTTGCCGCCTTGCACTGCACGCACTCTTGCCCCAATTTGGGAAGAAAGGAATTTTTATAAAATGAAACAAATTCTTGAACTCACCAAGCGCAATATGCGGCTGTTTCTGCGGGATAAGGCAACGGTTTTCTTCTCGTTTTTGTCCTCTATCATATTGGTTGCGCTGTATTTCCTCTTTATCGCAAATCTTTTCATGCAAGGCTTTGAGCAAAGCGGCTCGGGGTTGACGAACTCTGACGTCAACTTCATTGTGTACTTGCAAATGATGGCGGGGGTGCTGATTCTAAACTCGCTGTCGCTGTCACTCGGTGCGTTCATCACAGCGGCAAAAGACTTTGAATCCCGCCGGGTTGACAACTTCCTGCTAACCACGTTGACAACAGGAAAACTGCTTGTTTCGTATCTTTTAGGCGGATTTGCGGTGTCTTTTACGCTGAACGCCTTGACGTGGTGCGGAGCGGCGTTGCTGATTGGGATTTTGACCGGACACTTCATCACCGCCGCCACATTGTTTTCGGGGTTTGGGGTATTGGCGGCAGCCTCTGCAATCAGCGGCGCGATTATGCTGCTGATTACCGCCGTTATACGTTCTAGCGGGGCGTTGGGTGTTATAAGCGGCATTGCGGGGACATTTTTCGGGTTTTTATGCGGGATTTATATGCCCTACTCCAACTTGGGCGAGGGAACGGCAAAAGTCGGCTCGCTGCTTCCGTATACACACCTTACTATATGGTTCAAGCAAGTGGTTCTCGGCGATGCGTTCGAGCGGTTGAATATAACAGGAGAATGGCGCGAGGTTTTACTGGACGAAATTTTCTCGGCGGAGAATTTAGGGCTTGTCGGGTTGGACATAAGCCTGCCGATTATGCTGCTCCTGTGCGGATTGTTCGGAGTTGGCTGTCTTGCGGCGGCGTTTGTTGTACTCCGGAAACGGATGAGGAGGGGTTAATCATGGATAAATGCCTAACGAGGAAATCGGCAATAAATTTCCTAAAGTTTATGCTATGCGTCGTTATATACGGTGCTGTGTATATTCTTGTAATGGGGTTTATGCCCTTCTCACAGGCGTTTACTGATATATCTGAGCAGATAATGGAAACTCAAACAATAGCATCCACACTTACTATGCTATTGCCAATAATATGGAACTGTTTTACCGCTTATTACATAATTCGACGTGCGAATATTGGGCGAAAAAAACTGTCCATCCGTCTGCTGTGCGTAATGTTTTTCGTGGTGTATTTTGTGCCGCAGGCTTTGGGAGCGGAATCGGCCGATGCGCATGGTATGCCGTGGTATGATTTTATGCTAATCACGATACCGGGTCTGGTTTCGTTATTGACGGCGATACCGCTGATGGTGAAGTTTTTCTATAATAAGGATATGGTTGAAATTGTCGATAAACGTGAAAATCCCAAGGTCAAAGATACTGTGATAAAAATAGGGATTGGCGGGTTGATCGTTGCGGGAACATATATAATATTTTTACTCACTGTGCAAAGAAATTTCGAGGAATACCGTATGTTCTATGCAGAAACCGCATGGATGCAAGCGGCACACGGAGAAAACATCGCCGGAATATTCTATCCGTTATTTTCGATTCCGTTCTTACGCGGGGTAATAAACGGTTTACTCATACTTCCATTGCTTACGATAATTACCAAGAGCAAGGTTAAGTCCATAACCGCCATATGCTTGGTTCTCCTTGCCCCGGCAGTTGCTTTTGCCGCACCCAATCCATTGTTTCCTGATACAGTAAGATTATTGCTTACGGCTTCAATGATAATCACGATGCTGCTTCTCAGTATATTTATAGGGAATGTCATGTGGAAAAACAGGCATTGAATGAACACGAAGCTGGAGCTTTCGCGGTGCAAAAGGTAAGATGCGGATTATACCACCGTTGGCACAAAAGCCGGAAGATTTAGCATAGAATGAATCTTTCATGGATAGGAAAAAGCATCAATTTGCGTGAACCATACATCATCATCCACAACGTACTTTGCAACCTTTGAAGTGGAAAGCGGCGACAGAATGGAGCTAAAGGTGCCGGATAAGGAATACGGTATGCTTGTTGAGGGCGATACGGGCAGGCTGACTTTTCAAGGAACGCGGTACAAAGGGTTTGAGCGAAATATAACTTGATTTGGAGATAATATGAAGAAAGAATCATTAAAAATCGAAGGCATCCCTGCCATCATATGGGGTGATGAATCAGACAAGGTTTACATCTATGTCCACGGAAAAATGGCAAGCAAAGAGGACGCACAAGACTTTGCTAATAAGGCGTTCCCAAAAGGTTATCAGGTTCTTAGCTTTGACCTCCCCGAACACGGCGACCGCAAAAATGAGAACTATCCCTGTATGGTTTGGAATGGGGTTAATGACCTTGCTGTCATCGGGTGCTATGTTCATCAGCGTTGGAACGATATTAGTGTGTGCGGCTGCAGTTTGGGTGCTTATTTCAGTCTGCTTGCGTATAAAACCTTGCCAATTAAAAAGTGTCTGTTCCTTTCGCCCATACTTAACATGGAACGCTTAATGCAAAATATGATGAAGCTGTTTGACATCAGCGAGGAACTGCTAAAGAAAAAACGGAAAATACCAACGCCAATGGATGAAACACTGTATTGGGATTATTATTGCTATGTGAGGGAAAATCCTATTGAAAAATGGAATGTACCGACAACGGTTCTTTACGGCTCGGAGGATAACCTAACCGAAAGGGTTGTTGTGGAAAATTTTTCAAAACAATTTGGTTGTGATTTATCTGTATTAGAAGGCGGGGAGCATTGGTTTCACACAGAGAAGCAAGTAGCTTTTCTTGATGAGTGGTTCGATAAAAACATGTAGTTTGTAAACTGTGAGGGATTAAGAAATGAAAAAGAAAAAAACTAAAATCAGCCTAAAAAGTCTATTGCCATATGCTTTCTGTGCGGTATTGGGGCTTGTGATTGTCTATATCAACGAACGTAATGCGGGAGTGGATGCCGCCGCCGAGGGTTCTTCGCTCGGTATGGAGCTATTAGCTCTGTTGCCGGTACTTGCATCATTGTTTATCGGCTTTATGCTGCATATCATCTTGCATGAGGCGGGGCATTTAATCGCCGGACTTCTAAGCGGTTATAAATTCACTTCTTTTAGAGTTGGCAGCATAATGATTAGCAGGCAAGACGGCAAGTTGACATGGGGGAGGTTCTCCATTGCGGGAGCGGGCGGGCAATGTCTCATGTCGCCGCCTCAGCCCACGAACAACACCTACCCTTTTGCGTTGTATTACCTCGGCGGTGGGCTTATGAATTTTATTGCAAGCGGTATATTCATTGCAGTTTTTCTGCTTACAAAAGATACTTTTCAATATTCGGGAGATATTTTCATCACACTTGCCGTAGTGGGAGTGTTTTTGGGACTGATGAACATACTTCCTTTGAAAATCGGCGGAATTGTCACAGACGGCCACAATGTTATTTTTCTTACGAAAAGCGAAAGGACCCGGCAGGCAAATTGGCTCTTGCTCACCGCAAACGCACGTATTTCTTCGGGCGAAAGGGCGAAAAACCTGCCCGAAGAATGGTTTGTTTTCCCGGAAAATTACGATTTCAACGACACCTTATCAGCTAACATCGCCACAATGGGACTGGCCCGATTGATAGACTGCCATAAATTTGATGAAGCCAAAATTTTCGCCCAAACCATCCTCAACAAAGGCGACAAGCTCATAGAATTGCTCAAAAACGAAACCCGCTGTGAATTATTGTTTCTTGAAATAATAGGCGAAAAAAGACCGGACGAGATCGAACGTCTATTTACCCCGGAACTCAAAAAATATATAGCGGCAAGTAAGACGCATCCATCCAAACATAGGTTGATGTATGCTTACGAAAAACTTGTTTCGCAAAACAACGAAAAAGCCCAAAAGAGCCTTGTAGTCTTCAATAAAATATGCCTTGCCTATCCTTTTGCCGGCGACCGTGAGAGCGAAAAAGAGTTAATCGGCACTATTGAGGGTTTGGCCGTGTAATTATAGCAAAGGAGGCAAACAACCATGCGTGACGCAGAAAAAACAGTTTCAAGATATGGATAAAGCGAAGCGATTCGGAATGGAAGCCTACTACGCTGAATTGAACAAGAAAATTGAGATAAAAGAAAAAGGAGTTACCAATATGTTAAAAATCACAAGGTGCGATATAAACACGGAGTGGGCACACTCCGGTATCATAGAAGCCGGGGGTTTTGTTTACACAAGCTATTGTGTAGGTAATCTCGGCGGAACAATCGAGGAGCAAATTAACGGTGCGTTCAATCACTTAGAAGAGCGGTTAAATAGCGTTGGATTAACCTTGGAATCGGTTGTAAAGTTTGATGCTCTGTTCAAAAATATATGGGATATTCCGACAATGGAAAAAGTAATAAAAGAACGATTTAATGGGAAATATCCCGCCCGAAAGTCAATTCAAACTGCGTTCGCACATGAAGACTTGTTGTTTCAAGTTGATGCGGTCGCATATAGGGAGGGAGAGCATGATGCGTAATCCCGAACAAACAATTGGAAACTTAATCGACAAGCAAAAAATCTGCCATCTTAGCTCTGTTGACGGCGACGGCTTCCCGAACACAAAAGCCATGCTAAAACCGAGAAAGCGGGACGGCATAAGGCATATTTATCTATCCACCAATACATCATCAATGAGGGTGGCGCAGTTTCGTGAAAACCCGAAGGCTTGTCTGTACTTCACCGACAACCGCTTTTTCAGAGGTGTAATGCTGCTCGGAACGGTGGAAGTCATGGAGGATGCCGAACACAAGGAAATGATTTGGGAAAGCGGCGACACGATATATTACTCGCAAGGCGTAAGCGATCCGGATTACTGTGTGTTAAAGTTCACGGCGGTTAAGGGACGGTATTACAGTAATTTCAAGAGTGAGGATTTTGAGGTATGAAGCACAAAATTAAAATACAAAAATCCGTAGAATCAGATGCCGCCGAAATACTGCGTCTGCAAACTGAACAGCAATTTTACCATACAGCCGCTGACGCAAACTCTTGCGCAGTTGCTTGTTGAATACCAAAAAGGCGTTGTGCTGAAGGCGGTGAAAAACGGCGAAATCATCGGCTCGGCCAGAGCGTATACGGACGGTGATACGGTGTTTATCGGCAGGCTGATTTTGTGCGGTGTATTTGTCTTGCTTGCCTTGCCGCGGAATTGCTTATTCTGAAAAGACGTATGAGAAGGGCATAGCAATGGCTTCAGCGCGGTTGACAGAGAGGGAAAACAGTCCTCAGCATTGTTGTAATATCGGACCATAGGCTGAAATTTTTTAAGCTTTCTAAGTTGCACATCATTTTTCGCGGCAATATTTTCAGCAGATATTTTTGCTCTGCATCCCCAGCGTCCTCAAGCACGAGAGCTTCATCCCTGTAGAGCAGGCTGGTTTTTGAAGTAAGTCCCGCCGGCATCAGCAATGTTGCCATCATTTCTTTGGTATAGTGCTTGACGTATTCCGGAACCTCGGGGCGGGTTCCTACAAATGTCATATCCCCTGACAATATATTAAATAGCTGCGGCAGCTCATCCAAACGAAGCTGCCTTAGATGCTTGCCTGCCCTAGTAAGCCGATGGTCGCCATTTATCGTGATTTGTACCGTATCGCCGGGTGGGCTGTGCGTCATTGTGCGAAGCTTGAGAATTTTGTACTCACGACCATATTGCGTAATGCGGATTTGGCGAAACAATGCAGGGCCATTTGAATCCAATCGAATCCACACAGCTAATACGAGCATAAACGGAAGCAGTGCAACTATCAGCAGTAAAGAAAGAAAAATATCCGCTCCCCTCTTCACTGCTAATGATTTTCGCTTTTTAAATAGTATGTCATAATACGGCCTAACATCCTCGTTCCTTACAAAATCAGGCAAATAGTCCCATGCGTATAGCCTCATGCTAAACCCCGGACTCATTGATGAATACATCCATAACATACTCTGCCTCGTCCCCGGTCAATCCGGTGTGCAGCGGCAGTGTGATTGTATTGCTGTAGGAATCGTAGGCATTGGGGCAGTTCTCTATGCGAAAGCCCATGCCACGGTATGCTGTCAGCAATGGCAGCGGCTTAAAATGCACATTAGACGGCACACCCTTTTGCGCCATCCTTCTCATTATATTGTTACAAGATTCTCTGTCCCTGCCCGGCAAACGGACTAAATATAGGTGACGGGAGGATTGGCCGTGCCGTTCATCGCGCTGCCACGCCGTTACCTCTTTTTCTGATAGCCGTTTGTCGTAATACTCCGCTATTGCCCTCCTTTTTTTCAGCAGCTTCTCATAGCGTGCAAATTGCACTAAGCCAATAGCTGCCGCTACATCTGTCATATTGCATTTATAATATGCCCCAGCCACATCATATTCCCATTCACTCAATGTCTTGTTTTTTTCCAATGCGTCCTTAGTCTGGCCGTGTAAGGATAAAAGCTTAACACGCCTGTGCCATTCCTCAGGATTTATTCCGTCCCGATGACGCCAAGTTAACGCGCCGCCCTCCCCTGTTGTAAGATTCTTCACGGCATGAAAAGAAAACGCTGTGAAATCCGCGGCATTTCCGCTCTTTTTATTTTTGCGGCTCGCCCCGAAGCTGTGTGCCGCATCCGCTAGTATAATAGGGCGGGAAAATATAGCTTGCTGGTCGTTTTGAGGTCTAAACCGGCCCTTTTTCTCTTCCATAACTTCCAATATCCGTTCATAATCGCACATAGCCCCGCCAATATCCACAGGCAGTATGGCTTTCGTTTTTCTGCTGATTGCCTTTTCTATTTGGTCAATGTCCATGTGATATGAATTTTTTTCTGTGTCTATCAATATTGGTGTGGCCCCAACGTGACAAATGATAGCCGCTGTTGCAGAATAGGTATATGCAGAGGTAATTACCTCGTCACCTGGTCCAATACCCCATGCCCGCAGGGCCATTTCCATGCAGGCTGTTGCAGAATTCAGGCAGACCGCCCTTGGTGTTCCGCAATACTCTGCAAGCCGTTCTTCAAGCTCCCTTACCCTTGGCCCGGTTGTAATCCAGCCGCTACGTAGAACCTCGGCTACTGCCTCAATCTCCGCTTGAGTAATATCCGGTGGCGAAAATGAAATCTTCATCCTGCGTTACCTCTTTGCGCTTTATTTGCTTAGAGGTTGGTATTATCCCCATATGCGAAGGAAAATATAACAATCATTTTCTTCATCCGGCCCGATCCCCGATTAAAAAAGCCCTTGCGCCAAGATAAGTCCTGTTGTACAATTCAAGCATACAGCTTTTGCGGCAAAAAACTGGACAGGCATCGCGGGTTGCTTTCTCGTGGATGCCCGGACCTGGAAGAGAGAATTAGTATGAAGAAAGAGCGTTTGGATATAACTATCACACAAAGGGGGCTTTGTACCTCCCGCGAACAGGCAAAGGGCTTGATTATGAGCGGTACGGTATATGTTAACGGCCAGAGGGAAGACAAGCCGGGGCATGCCGTTGGTACGGGGGCTTGTATTGAGATACGCGGCGAGACCAACCCCTATGTTAGCCGGGGCGGATTGAAGCTGGAAAAAGCTCTGGAGGTTTTCGGTTTTGACCCAGCGGGTATGCGTGTCCTGGATGTGGGTGCTTCAACCGGGGGATTTACCGACTGCCTTCTGAAAAATGGAGCATCGCACGTTACGGCGGTAGACGTTGGGTATGGCCAGCTTGCTTGGGCGTTGCGCAACGATGAAAGAGTTACAAGCCTGGAGCGTGTTAATATTCGCACTCTTACAAGGGAGGCCATTGGGGCAGTACCTGATTTTGCTGTTATAGACGTTTCGTTTATATCCCTTAAATTAGTTTTGCCTTCGGTCATAGCCTTATTGAAGGAAGGCGGGGAAATAATCTGTCTGATAAAACCTCAGTTCGAGGCAGGGAGGGGGCAGGTTGGTAAAAACGGCGTAATAAAGGACCCTCAGGTACATTTTGAGGTGTTGCGTAATTTTTGCGCCGAGGTCCTTACACTGGGATACCACACTGCCGGGCTTGATTTTTCCCCAGTCAAAGGCCCAAAGGGGAATATTGAATTTCTAGCGTATTTAATGCCTAAGGAAGAAAAGCATGATCTGTCAGAGGAAAAGATTAGGGCGGTCGTAGAAGCTGCTCATAGGGAACTGCAGGGAGAACGGTATTAATTTTTTTCATGCTTAGGCTTGACAAAACACTAAGGAGCGTGGCACAATATGTAGTAGATAGCTCCACTGAAATTAACAAGAGGGATGTAGAGGCAAAGCGGAAAAACTAAGCCTTGGCTCACGGCATAAACAACCTTTTATGCCATGCCGGAGATGAGAAACTGAGAAACAGCATATCCTTCAACCTTTGTTCGCTGATAAAAAACAGTTATAAGCTTTAACAGCTTGTGCTTGACAAATGCAGTATAAGGCTAACCGTTGAAACAAGGCAGGTGGAAAATGAAAAAAATTGTATTATTCCCCAACCCTGAGAGAGATAAGGATTTCCGCGTAACCCGAGAGTCTTGCAGACTTCTGGAGGATCAGGGGCTTGTCTGTTGCGGCACTGACACTTCGCCGATACCTGGATTGCCATGCCCCCCGCTTGAGGATGCGTTCTGCTCGGCGCAGGCCGTTCTGTGCTTCGGCGGAGATGGAACCCTGTTGCGTTGCGCACGATCTGCCCTGCCGTACAATGTCCCGGTATTGGGCATTAACATGGGTCACACCGGATTTTTAACTCAGATAAAGCCAGCTGATTTACATGAGCTTAATAAAATTGCCAGCGGCAATTTTACCGTGCAGGAGCGAATGACGCTGAAAGCGGCGCATCTGAAAGGCCCACAGATTCTATCGGAGCAGGATGCGCTGAACGATATTGTTGTTCACAGAGGTGCAACAGTTCAAACTATTTCACTTGATATTAGGATTGAAGACCGTCCGTTGGCGTCATTTATGGCAGATGGGGCAATTATCTTCTCTGCCACCGGGTCTACGGGTTACGCGCTGTCCTCGGGCGGCCCTGTGGTTGACCCGGCATTGGACACTATGATCATTACCCCAATTTGCGCCCACACAGCTTTTGCCCATTCCTTTGTATTGTCACCGGACAGGGTTTTGGCAATCCACCCCACTCAGGCCGACCAAAGGGAAGCCTACCTCTCTGTCGATGGTCAGCCCCCGGTCAGGCTAAATGCGGGGGAGAGGGTTGAAATCAGCCGTTCAGAGCAAATTGCGCGATTTATTGTTTTAGAAGGACACACCTTCTTCGATAATGTAAGGACCAAGATTCACCGCATGTAATCCCATGAAACGTATCCAATGATGGCTGTGCTGGGCTTTTCCAATACCGTACCCTATCTCATTTATTTATCTTCTGAGGCAATATCATGCCTGGTGTATTCCGGCAGCAACTTGCTTATGCTTGCCTTTATATCGCCCTTTTCGGCGAGGACTCGCTCCAGCTCCATTAAAATAGCCGCACGCTCCTGCTCCCCCGGGATTGGTGCGTTTGCTATAAAGATTTTCTCATCGTCCGTACGCATGACATATTCGGCGTTAATTAAGAGTTCTTCATACAGCTTTTCACCGGGACGCAGACCCGTAAACTCAATGTCAATGTCCCTTCCGGGTGTCAGTCCCGCCATTTCAATCATAGTACGCGCTAAATCTACAATTTTAACCGGATCTCCCATGTCCAAAAGAAAGGTTTCACCCCCATTTGCCATTGCCCCGGCCTGTAAAACCAAGCTAACTGCTTCGGTAATAGTCATAAAGTAACGGATAATTTCGGGGTGCATTACAGTAACGGGTCCGCCTGATTCAATTTGCCTTCTGAACACAGGCACCACAGATCCGTTTGACCCCAGAACATTACCGAAACGCACTGCAACAAACTCAACTCCCCTTCCGTTCATGGATTGCAGGATAATTTCCGCCAGGCGTTTTGAGGCACCCATGACATTTGTGGGGTTGACGGCCTTGTCTGTGCTTATCATAACAAACCGTCGCACCGAATGCTTCTGAGAGCAAAGGGCTGTGTTGTATGTCCCGAACACATTGTTTTTTATAGCTAATTCGGGACATTCCTCCATCAAAGGCACATGCTTGTATGCCGCCGCGTGAAAAACAACAGATGGGCGTGTCTCAGCGAAAACCTCATCCAGCCGGCATTTATCCTGTATAGAGCCTATGCGGATAACAACATTTTCAGCCTTATCAGGATACCTGATCCGCAGCTCCTGTGCCAGATCGTAGGCATTGTTTTCGTAGAAATCATAAATGACTAACATTTGAGGATCAAACCTTAAAATCTGCCTGCAAAGCTCCGAGCCGATGGACCCGCCTCCCCCGGTAACCAGCACACATCTGTTGGTGATATAGCTTGCCATATCATTCGGGCACAAAACCGCCTCCCTTCGCCATAAAAGGTCTGAAACGTCTAGATTTTGCAGTGACGTAACCTTTGCCTCCTCAATGGTGGTGACCTTTTTCATGGTATGCACGGCGCATCCTGTGGGGGCGCAAACCGAAATTAGCTTACGCATTTGATCTGGGGTAGCAGAGGGTATGGCGATTATAATTTCCATTATACCGTGTTTTTTTACTATATTAGGAATCATATCCGAGCCGCCTAAAATACGCACACTCCGGATGTTCCTGTTGTGCTTGCCAGGATTGTCATCGATAATTCCAACGACTAAATAACGGCAGTCCTTACCCTGCAACTGGAAATCCTTGAGCAGGGCGGCTGCGGCAGTTCCCGCGCCTACAATCAGTGTAGGCACTCTCTTGTCGTGTCCCCATTTCAGCCAATTATAATACCTGTGCGTTGATTTCCAAATAACAGGGGAAAGTCTGACTAACCCTGTCATTGTAATAAACAGATAAAAAGCTGTTACAAGAATAATAGGGGGCGGCCACCGGAGAATATCGGGGTTGGTCAAAACCATTTTATCATAACTGCTTACCATGTAATATCCCATAGCAAGATATGGGATTAATGTTGCAAAAACCGATCCAATCAACATGCGCAGGAGCTCAAGCAGTGAAATATGCCGTAACATATCCCTGTACAGGCCCAGCGGTATAAAAAACAGAATGACGCCTAAAATTTGAAACGGTATACTATACACATAGGCAGAGAGGTAGCCCTGGCGCGGCCCCGGCAGCTGATCGAGGGCTAAATACGAAAAGAGGGAGATTGCGGCTATATAGGCAAGGGATATAAAAATACAGTCACAAAGACAAAAAACCACACGCCTGAGGTTTCCCTTAATTCTATTCTTCAAGAGCTGCCGACCTCCCCTTTAATTGTTATTGCAATCGCAAATTTCTCATAGTATAATGCAAATGTGTTGTTATGTCAATCGGCAGGGAATATAAACAAAAAATAATAAGGGCAGGAGTCATTATGTATAAAGCAGTTAAACGGATGTTGGATATTTTGGGCATAATCCTTTTGTCGCCTGTTTTGCTCCCAATGCTTCTGATTTTAGCCATATCAATAAAAGCAGATTCTCCCGGACCAGCTTTTTTCAAACAAAAAAGGGCAGGAAAAAACCAAAGCCACTTTATGATTTACAAGTATCGTACCATGTACATAGATACCCCTAGTGATATGCCTACACATATGCTGGAAAACCCTGATACCTACATCACAAAGGCCGGACGTTTTCTGCGGAGGACCAGCTTAGATGAATTGCCGCAGATTATAAATATACTCAAAGGGGAAATGAGCTTTATAGGTCCCCGCCCCGCCCTTTGGAACCAGTTTGACCTAATAAATCTGAGGGTCGGCAATGGTTCCGATGCCTTGGCTCCGGGACTAACCGGGTTGGCTCAGATTCGCGGACGTGATGAGCTCCCCATAAATGAAAAGGCCATTATTGACGGAGAATACGCCGAAAATTTTGGATTTATTGCCGATTTGAAAATATTTCTCGGTACCTTCGGGGTGGTTTTAGGCGCAAAGGGTGTGAAGGAAGGGAAATAGCCGCCATCAAGCGTGTCAGACTACCGAAGCTCCCCTTGCCGTACGGCTGGCAAGGGAGGGAATGCTCAAAATCCGAAAAACGAGTTAGAATGGCGATAAGGTCAGCGGTTTAGCGATACATAATGCCATCTTTTTTAGATTCATGGAGAAAATGTTTATATGAGAATCATGACAAAAAGCTTAGTAGATGGATGGAATTTCTATAGTTTTGTGGGTTGCGAACCGTATGAAAGTTTTGTCGAGGAATTTAAGGAAGCTTTTGTTGATGTTTCCTTAATGAATGGGAATATAGATATACTTTCACAGGAATATGAGGAACATATCAAAAAAACTTTTAAATCGGGCATTTTTGAAGAAGCTAAAGCAAAAAACCTCATTTTTCAAAAAGACGGACGTGTAAGAAAGCTGGATGAAGAAACCTACAATGGTTTGAGCAAACTTCGGAAAATTCTTGACTCTACAATGAAGCGGGGCTTTGCTGAAATTGAACGCCATGCGGAAAATATTCGCAAAGGCGACTATCTACCGGCAATAAAATCATTGGCGATGATTGGCAGGCATGATGCTGAGATTCAATTTTTGCAGATAAAAGAAAACACAGTACAGGTGCAAGTGCATCCCCTTTGTCGCCCAAAGGAAATTTTTGAATTTCACTTGGTAGGCAATTTGAATTTTGACTTGCAAGAATCGGAAGAAAATAGCTATATGAAGATATTGTATGAGGAATTATTTGATTGTGGAGAAGGGGATTTTGAGTACAATTTGCTTTTAGAAATTATGCCCAAGGCAGAGCAAGAACAAGAATACTTGACCGAAATATCTTTTCTATTTTCGAGAGTGGATATTGGCGTTGCGGCTCGTTGAGATGGAGGTGTATTCTGTGGACACAAACAAAATAAAAATGATATTCCTTATTATTCTTTTACTTGTGAATGTTTTTCAGTTTATCTGGGGTATTTATGGCATTCCGTTTTCTGCGAATGCGGTTCCGGATGAGGAAATAGCATTAAAGATTGCGGAAGCTGTCTTGGTTGCCGCATATGGGGATGCGGTTTTACTGGATAGGCCTTTTGTTACAAGCAAACCTCAGCTTGGAAACATATGGCATGTAACAGGAACTCTTCCAGATGGTTTTATGGGTGTGACATATGAAGTAATTATCAGGCGACATGATGGGAAAGTGCTTAAAACAGGACTTACTAAATAACTTGTCCTGTAGGTCTCAAAACCCGAATAAACCTACGACTACCATATTCGAGGTTATTGTGGAAAACCGTTTTTTTTTGCTGGATATGTTTTTAACGGACTATATCCATGTATCAGAGGATGGGAAATTCATATATCTTGAAACAGATTATGACCTGAACGAGAGCAATTATTATCGGCTAAAAAAATAACGTCTGACCTACACTTAGAATCACACTCAACCCCCACGCCCCCAAATTTCCCTTTGCAAAAAGCCGAAAGATGTAGTAAAATAGCAGCAAGCAGCGAGGGGGCTTGCTGTGGACGGTTACCCGCCTTTACCAAACGCGTTATCGCGTGAGGAAAGGGGGAATGCTTGTGAGAATGATAGTTCTGCGATTTTTCGTAGTCTTTTTAGCAGTGCTTGCACTGTTGATATATTTATCACCAAAAGCAATGTAGCCGTCCCCCTCCAAGAGTACGGCTACAAAGTAAAAACAACTGTGAGGTAACCGTTTAACGGTCAGCACCCCTTGCTGCCCTCATTGTAACAGCTGTGAAGGGCATTGTCAAGTGTAATTTTTTACAAAAAGGAGGCTTTTCATGCTAAGATAACCCTCGTCCTCGCTCTGCTGTGCAGTATGTTGCCCTCAAGGGCAACTGACCCACCCGCCCATGGCGGATACATAGAAATCACAACCATAACCACCACCTACACCTATTACCCTGACAATATGCGCAAGAGCAAAGGCAGTACCAAACAAATCTGGATTGGTGATGAAATCGCCCTTGACATGAATGGGAATAGTGTGGTAAGCTCTTACATACACGGCAACAAGCTCATTGAGTCTGGCTACGGTTGGTACCTGTATAATGCCCATGGTGACGTGGTGCAGTTGGCTGACGACAGCGGGGATGTTACGCACGATTACGATTATGACCCGTTTGGCGTGGAACGTGGCTCCAACGCCGGCGAGAATCCGTACCGCTACGCCGGGGAGTATTTCGATACCGAGAGTGGGTATGTGTACCTCAGGGCGAGGTACTATGTGCCGGGGTTGGGGAGGTTTGTGTCCGAGATAGCAACTCAAATTAGGGATATTTCGCAGTATTTTTAGCTCTCGATTTATATATTCCTAATATTTTCCAAAACAATTTAATTCAAGGGAGTTCATTGATAAAACTTTCTGTAAACTGCTGCCAGACAAGCTAACCAGCACAGGAAAATGAGATGAACCACTAGTCTTGCACATAATCTATGTCTTTGCAAAGGGGTAATTATCATGAAAAAAGCTATCCCTAGACTAGGCATCAGTTTGGGATTGATGGTGTTTATTTTCTTTTCCGTGCTTATGTTATGCCGCTTTCTCCCGAAGGTTCCCGAGGATTACTCTAACTGGAAAACTGTTGAGATAGATAACTGTGGTTCTCTAAAAATACCAAATAATTGGGCTCTATATGAAAAGGGAGATTTCTTATATGTTGAAAACAAAGATAAAGGATTGGTTATGGCTCAGAGTTTTTCTGATGCGGGAATATCAGAGAATATGGAAGGCGATGAAGAGTTTAATGAATTTTTGGGCAGAATAAAAAACATCAAAGCCTTATCCGCTACAGCATTTTCTAATGGTGCCACCTATGGGAAAACATCTCTGCTAAAAGATAATAACGAATATGAAAAATACTATCTAAGCGTTGGATATGACCTCTATGCAGAGGAAGAAAGAAATGTATTGTTCATTATTTGGGATGAGACTGTGGATTTTAAAATGATACAAAAAATAGCAAGATCATTTAACACATTTCCACCTGATTGATTGAATGCGACAAATTCGGCACACGTTGAAAACAATGATGAAATCGAATTTATGTGTTTCGTTAGTTTGCAAGCATACAAAGATTTTTGTTAGAATTTGAGAGAATGCAGGAGGTGTTTATTGGGAAAATTCCTGAAAGGGTAGAGTATTTGTCTTCATATTCTAACGTTTCTTTGGATTATTTCGTAAATTCCCTAGTGGATATTTGGTCTTGGGACTGTGAACAAAGTGTATCTCATCCCCATTTACACGTTCGCTTACTTTCTCCCCCATATTTCCTCTTGTTCTTCGATAAAAGATTTCCAACGATGGAATAACCGCTCCCCTTGTTATCCCCACCTTTTACAACAAAGGTACTGCCTCCTTCTAAAGTTTTTTTAGGTATCATGGCTACATGAAGTCTTTTTGAATACGCTGCTTTTGATGGAACCCCGGTCTTGTGCTGATGGTACAGGGTTGAATAGTTACCATTTGCGGGATTTTGAGTAGTTGCCTTGTTGATATAAATCAGCTACCCACAACCCAACCTTACTCAATTATCCGTGATATACGCTACATCATTCATAACAATAGAGGTCAAAGCCTATTTCCGCATTGATGGAAGTGGCAAAAAATAATATTTTGCGCGATAACACCACCTCCGGACTGTCTCCATCCTGCATATGGATTACGACTTCAAAATTTGTTTCTAAGTCATACTCTTTGCACAGTTCACACAATATCTCGGATTTTCCACTTAAGATATCGACAAGTTCTTCAAACAGGATGGAAACAGCAGCACATCGTTTTTTCTCTACACATATCTCCCAAGTTGTATACGCAAGTGTCCCAAGAGGAAAACTATCTCTGGTTCTTGTCCGTGTTGGAATTATCCCGATTTTTTGAGTTGCTCTTTCAAGGTCAAAATCTTTGCCCGCTAAGTAGAAAGTTATCTTAATGCTTGGGATAATTCTTTTTTTACGCAAATTCATTTGTACAACCTCCTGCTGATTTCGTGATAGCCTTCAAAACAATTTCTTTCGTTTTTGTCGTAGGTGTAGGTCGTGCTGATGGTGATGCTTGTGATTTCTATGTATCCGTCGTAGGTGAGTGGGTCAGTTGCCTTTGATGGCAACATACTGCACAGCAGAGAGAGGATGAGGGTTAGACTTAGCATGAGAAGCCTCCTTTTGTAAAAAAATACACTTGACAAAGCTTTTTGCAAGGGGAAATTTGGGGGCGTGGGGGTTGAGTGTGATTCTAAGTGTAGGTCAGACGTTATTTTTTTAGCCGATAATAATTGCTCTCGTTCAGGTCATAATCTGTTTCAAGATATATGAATTTCCCATCCTCTGATACATGGATATAGTCCGTTAAAAACATATCCAGCAAAAAAAAACGGTTTTCCACAATAACCTCGAATATGGTATAGGAAAATTGAGATTCGTCCGCGTAATTTATGATGAAATGATCTTCTTCCCATTCTAAGTAAGGCACATAAACTCTATCTTCGTAAAAAATTTGTGAATAGTCACTGGATATAATAGCATTTGCATTAGATTTATAGTTTTTATCCAAAATATAAATACCAAAAACTAAGAAAACGAGAACCGCAAAAACTATAATAATAATCCTCTTCATCTCAAAAATACCTCATTATATTTCTAAGATTGCTGGCAATCCCGGCAAGCTTAAAAATGTTAATTTTCTCAACAGTACCAGCCATAGCCAGACTCAATGAGCTTCAGCCCATGGGTGTATTTTACAACATCGTTCCCGGTGATGTCAAGCGCGATTTACAATCCCCTCCACGGCCACCGCATTTACTTTTTGCAAAGTATCCCCCTGCAAAAAGAGTGCTCTTAATTTGATTGCCGCCTTCAAAAAGACGAATAACATAAAAACACCCATGTCTCGCATCTTGTTCGCCAATCTTCTTGACTGCGATAACCTGATTGGCTTAATCGGGCAACGGTTACAAAACTAAATCGCCGTGCGGTAAAATTTTTGAGGTTTCTCCAACCCCCCCCATCACTTTACAAAGCCGCAGTCTTTACACTTGCCTTTTTTGTCGAACCTGTGTTTTTTGCGTACAGAGTGCTCGTAATTACAGCCCTTACATTTTTTAATCTCGTTGTGTTCATTAGCATTAGCGCGGGTGTATCTCACTTTTTTGCCGTCGGAAAATTTCCCAGTGAAGGAGTGCTTTTTACGCACAGAATTGTTGTAGCTACAGCCCTTGCACTTTTTTATTTCGTTGTGCTCCGCCGCGGTGGCCTGTGTGTACTGCACCTTGACTCCTATGCCGAAAAGCCCGCCGTAGGAGTGCGCTTTGTCCTTAGAGGCCTCTCCGCAGCTGCATTTTACCGTGTGGAGTGTGCTCCTTTTTGTGTTGCTGGAGGGATAGGTGCCGAATTTGTCAAACTTGTGCTTTTCGTTCACTTTTAAGCCGCATGAACATACACGAATGTGTTCCTTTGACATGATTTTATCATATTTGTCGCTTGATTTTTTCTCGTGCTTTTTATGCACACCGGTTACAACCTGCATGCCGAGCCTGTCCGATGAGGTTAGACCGGTAATTGACTGGTTATACATCAGATTTCCTCTGTTTTTATAGTACCTCAGATCTCCAAGACCATATACATGGCCGATTTCATGCGCCATAGTCTTTGCCTTTTCATCTGGTGAAAGATTGCGGAATACTGGCGCATTTGCCGTAATTTTCCATCCTTTTATATGCTGATTTGATTTCTTAGGATCAATACCGCGGAGCTCAGCTACTGCTGCGACACCACTGCCCAGAGAATCCTCAGTTACGATGTTTTTCGAGTTCTTTTTTTCGGTCATCCCAATATATGTTCCCCACAGCTTAATGCCTGTCTTGAAGGGTGTGTCGTATTTATTTTTCATCGCCTCGGTTTCATAGCGGTAATCGTATTTTTTGCCCTTGGAATGGCTAAACTTTGAGTCAACATTAAATATCCATCCCGGGTTGTTGGCATGAGATTCTGCGTACATCCCTACATTTTTCATGGTATGGCCATAAACAGCAGTACTCGACAAAACAACCAAGGAGGTTAAAATTGACATAATTCCTTTAATCCTCATGCTCAGCCGCCTCTCTTTCACGCTCTTCAGCCTCTTCTACTTGTCTCAGTCTATCTTCGAGTCTTTTTTCAAGGGCCTTTCCGTTTGAATCCTTGTACTTAATAATTCTCTCCTGAATGGTATTCTCAAAGGCATCAGACCTGTATAAATAATGGTCGGTAATACCGTAAAAACCATTTGTCCAATCCCATTCGTCTTGATAAATCCCTTTTTCATAGTCATATTGTCCAGCCAATTTATCCGGGAAGATATACATTGCCATAGCTTTGTCAAATAATTGCTGTTCAATATCCTTGGGCAGCTTGTCTATGTAATAGAGCAGCTGCTCCGGATCTGTAATTTCAATATCTATTCCTATCTCGGTTTCAGGATTTTCCTCCATATATTCAAGGAATAAGCGGCGGTATGTTTCCCCTCGGAGTACAGCCTCTCTGGGCGGATAAGGTTCGGTTCCTCCCGAGATGGGATTCATGCCGAAGAAATAGCCGCACTCGGGATAATTTGTATTGTCATTGTTGATTCCATAGGCTTCACGCTTTGAGATTCTTTCGCTGTCGTAGTCCCTGAGCTCATCATCAAACCAATGCGGGACTTCCAGATAATCCCCATTTTTTATAATGAAATGGTGGGAAGGAGATTCTACTGCATATTTACTGATGGGGGTCAGGTCGTAAGCCCACCCAGTTTCCATAATTTCAGAAACCTCGCTGACGAAGATCAGATACTCATCCCCTTCTTTCAGCATGGGAGTCACAGACTTATCCATATCATAAGTAGAATGACTTGAGTAAACTGTGATGGTATCCCCAGTCTCAACTTGGCTATCTTTTATTCGGTATAATTTATCAATTTTTATATCAAAGAGGGTATAATACTTAAATTTTTTTTTGTTGATTGATGTGTCATAAAAATCCACCCGCATTTCACGAACACTAGCAATCTCGCCGATAGCTGCAAAAGCGACGAGTCCGTCATACAATTGTTCCTCTAAAAGGGGAAAGTAAGTGATAGATTTCACAACAGGTACTGTAGCCATCTCCTCAGGTGTCAACCGTTTCACCTGAGTAACCCTTTGATTTTCCCCTTCGTAAATTACCCCCAATTCATCGGGGTTGTCGTAGGGATGCCGGGTGCCGCAGGCGGTTAATAGTGCTGGGATTAACAGGTACAACGCTAATTTCTTCATTGTTTTCATGGTAAAATTCCTCCTAAAATTTTAATTTTTCTGCACATTGTGCTAATTATAGCGCGTATTTTACTGCCGGTCAAGTAAAATTTTCACAATAGCCACCTCTCTCTCTTTGATTTGGAGGGCCAGCGGGCAGAGAAGTGCCTAAACGAAACGGCGAAGCCTGCTCTGCCCGGTAAACAAAAAACGGCGCGCGGAGACACTCAGCTCTCCTACACGCCAAAAAATTACGTTTTCTGGGATTGCCGCACCGCCCCGGCTGTGCTATACTTGAGGCAAGCCATGGCTGGTGGGGTTAAAATCCCATGCGTTCGTAGGAGGATGTCTTTAACGGGTTGTCCTGCGTTCGTTCCGCGAGGTGTTGATATCACCAAACGGACGCCGTGGCCGGTGTTTTGTTTACTCAAAATCGGCCCTCAATCGGTATTTTAACACTTCCCACCTGAGTTGTCAAGGGGGGGGATTTTTCACATTAGGCAATCTAATTTTGCCTTTTACCCACAAAAGGGACACACCTGTAAGAGGGTGAGCTTCAACGGCGGATATATCAAGCTCACTGCAAAAGCCCGGCGGGAGATGACCTCCGTGCCTCATTTTTGTACAAAAACTTTATTTTGTACAATTTAAGCGGATGAAGAAAACTCAACTCGCCTCTTCGATCCTTTCACACATCTTGAGCCTCTGGAATATGATGACATCAGAAAGGAATTAAATTCCTGAAATTCATATTAGGAGGTACATTACCATGCCTGAAAGAGCAATCGCAAACACCCCCGCAAACGCGGGAGATCAGTCCCTGACACTCGGCAACAACAAGATAAAAGAGGCGGTTTGCATCCATACGCAAAAAATCTACGATGCTTGCCGTGAAAGAGTGTGTGCAGGATATAGGAGTGTGGCACATCAACGCCATTCCACGATTTGCAACTCTGGCAATGCCCCCCAGCCGCTTCCTTTTGGCTTGTTGTAGATAACTTTTGAAACGGCTGATTTGATTAGAGCATTTCGTTCACTGGGAGTACCCTCCCAGTAATTTTCAAGAACATTCTCAACCCGGCCAATCAGCTCTTGTTTTGTGGTCTTTTTTCCAAGTGTTTTCAGTAGCTTTTCCGTTTCGGCTATCCGAGCGTTGATTTCATCCCGGCGGGTAATAAAGGTGTCTACATCATAAACGCCTTGCTCTAAAAGCTCATGCTGCCGGGTGAGCTGCTGCCGTAAACGGCTCAGTTCGGCGTGGGCGGATTGTTCAATATCCGGGACAGCGACAAATCCGGATACCGGCAAATCTGCCTTGAGGCTTCCGGCAGAGGTTTTTAAGGCTTGGTAAAACAGCTCTTCGACTATATCCATATTTGTTGACATACAGCATCCAGCCGTACCGCACAGCAAAATTGGTTGGCAATGCGGTTTATTATACAGCGGTTGGCGGGTGATAGCTTTTCCGCAATACGAGCAAAACAGAACACCGGAAAGAGGGTTTTTAATCTCCCCTGCCTTTCTATAGGGAGGATGATACTTCCCGGACAATTGACGGTTGGCCTTATCAAATGTTTCTTCATCTATAATAGGAGGATGCAGACCGTCAACAATAAACCACTCTTCCCGGGGCTTCAAACGCTTTGTGTGCTTTTGTCCCGGGGCTGTCGGCCTATCATGTGCAAACTGATTCCAAACCACTTTGCCGATATAAGCCGGGTTTCGTATGATTTTTGCTATCGTGGTGCGGTTGAATTTCTGCCCGCGCCGGGGGCGGTATCCAAGAGAGTGCAGGATGTCGGCGACTTGCTGGCATCCCTGCCCTTCGCAGTAAAGCCTGAAAATCAGACGGACACCTTCCGCCTCCTCAGGCACGATTTCAAGGGTGGGCTTTTTGTCGACCCTTATCTGTTTATAGCCAAACGGTGCATTGGAAAGGTAGCACCCCTCCCCTACTGCTTTCATGGTGCCGCGCCGAAGCCGTGTGCGAATCATCTTATATTCTTCCCGGGCAAAGAGTGCCTTGAAGCTGATTAGGGAATCGTCCATGTCATCGGCAAGGTCATAGGTCTTTCCGGGCGTGACAACCAACACGCCCGCCCGGCGAAAGGTGTCAAGAATTAATCCCTGTTCGTGCATTGCACCGCGGCCTAGACGGTCAATATCCATGCAAAGGACTGCCTCGTATTTTGGCAAGTCCTCCATGAGCTGAAGCATCTGCGGACGAGCATATAGACTATCGCCGCTGACAACTTCCTCGTATACCGAATGAACGATTATCTTTTCCCGCTTGGCAAATGCCGTCAGGATTTCACGATGCCGCACCAAGGTATCGGCAATCGGCGCGTTTTCTTCCGCCCGGGATTTGCGGAGATACATAGCGGCTTGCATAGTATCGCCCTCTCTTAATCCATCGTGACATACTCCCGCCTCTATAGGCGGGAGACTTTCTTGCTTGGTTAGCTAAAAAACTACAGGTCGGAGTCTTCCTTGGGGGCATCTATCTTTTTTGATTCATAAGTAACTATCAAATTAGCCTTACGGCTTACTCCACGTAATGAGAGACTAATCGAAGTTTTTTTGTTGTCCCAGGTTGAGAGATATTGCAGATAGCCCATCAAGACAGCCATGCCATAATCTGATGGATTATCTTTATAAAGGCGTTCCCCACCGTCCCAAAACGAATCAGTGGGGAGTTCTGGTTTACCATACTTTTCAATAAGCCCTTCTTTTATTGTGTTGTAATCGGATATGTATCTATTGGGGTTCGTATGTGCTTCTTCGAACAGGAGAGCTACACGATACAACTCGCCTTTGTCGTTAAAGCTATACAAAATATTACAGTCTTTGTTGCTTACTCGCCCATTAAAAAGAATGTCAGTCTCCTCCTCATCAATAATGTTCTCTTTTTCTACTGCCTTAACTTCATCTTTTGTCATGCCCCATCTAGCATTCCTAACATCAGTTGGCAATGAGTTTGGCGTTGGATCAGCTGTCGGCTCGGCAGTTGGCGTTGGATTTTCAGCTGTCGGCTCGGCAGTTGGCGTTGGATTTTCAGCTGTCGGCCCAACACAGGCACATGTCAACAGCAGTACCACGGCACCCAGGGTCAATATGGAAATTGTTCTCTTCATTTGAATTCCTCCATAATTTATTGATTTGCGGTTCTATCTTTTCGGTGAGTGCCTCAAATTTAGGGATGACACAATCCCTTGTCCGGCAGAAAGGACAGGCAACAATGACTATTACTTCGATGGGGAAATTGCGGACAGTTTTATTTGGCAATAAGGGCAGACGTTCGCAGTATCTTTAATCAGCTTTTGACATTTCGGGCATCTAGTACCATTCCCCACTGAATCAGGAGGACTTGTATTTTTTGCTCCGCATTTACAAGTAATCTCAAAAGACTTTTCTTGTCCTGAATCAGCAAAACTTGTATTTTTCGCAATCTCTGTGGTTTTTTCAATAAGCTCTCCAAACCCATACACAAGCCACGATGAAATACATGAAGTCAGGATACCAAAAATCAGAATTCCAACAGCTAAAGCTGGCGATACAGCACCCTGAGACATCGCTGTATGCAAAAACACAACAGTGCTTATCAGTACAGCACCCCCAATACCCACCCCAGCAATAGCCTGTGCCAAAACTTTGATTTTTGCGCCAATATTATCGAACATAACCAAAACCCTCTTTTCGTTTTACTTTCGTATGCTTCATACGTGCGTCCTATTATAACCTGTAAATTAGTAGCTGTAAATAGAAAATCTATAAGCTTTTTAGATTTTAGCAAATTGCACAATCGCACAAAAAATATTTGTGGGTTTTGTATAATGCTACCGAAATTCCAGAGCGTATAAGGAAACATGCAAAAGAATGTGGGCTTACAATGTAAAAAAATGCCAATGCTTTACGCCGCACCGCTGGCATTTAGGTGCAAATATCTTCATCAGTCGAGCGTCTTTTCTTGGAATCAGTTGCCATCCTAAAAACATTTGCATCGGCGTAATCCTCGAAAATCTCCAGCATTGCTATCCGGATTTTTTCTAAGTTGACGGCTCGAAAAGCAGTTAAAAGTCTTGATTCATCTTTTGTTAAAATTTCGCCTAACGCTGGCTTTTCTTTTGGTAATTCTGACAAGCTATCAATCTCCAGAATGTAATCAACTGACACATTGAGAACTTTTGACAATTCTTTTAATTCAAATGGATTAGGGCTGCTTCTCCCTGTTTCCCACATTCCAACAGTTGAGCGAGATACACCTAGCTTCTGGGCTAGTTGTTTTTGGCTATACCCTAATTCACCCCTGCACTTTGAAATTCTATGCAAAGAACCCTTCATCTTCAATATACCGCCTCCGCGTACTATAATAATGTTATTGACACTCCCCACGGCTAAAGCCGGGGGATTCTTGGTTCGCCGTCCACCGCTGCCGTACGCAGTCTTACACGGACTTCCCAAGCGTTAGGTTCCGGCGTGTCCCGCCGTACCGTTTGCGGGCTACCCCGCAAGGATTCTCAATCCTTCTTGCAAGATGTTGTTGGCGGCGTTTATGTCCCTGTCGTACTCCGCCCCGCATTTCGGACAAATCCAATACCGCACAGACAAATCCTTGACCGCTTTGTTTTGGTATCCGCAACCGCACAATTGCCTTATACTCCAACTGCCGGGCAATCTCACCCCAATTTGCATCTGCTATTGCTTTGGCAAGTTTGTGGTTTTTCACCATCCCCTTGATGTGCAAATCCTCCAAACAAATTACATCGTATTCCCGGACAAGGCTTGTCGTGAGTTTATGTGTCGCATCCTTTCGTTGATTGGCGATTCGCTCTTGAATTCCGGCAACTTTTTTCCTTGCTTTTTCCCGGTTTTTACTACCCTTTGTTTTTCGGGACAGTTCCCGTTGAGCTTTGGCAAGCTGCTTCTCCGATTGCCGGATATGCCGTGGGTTTGGATGAACTGAACCATCTGACGTTATAGCTAAGTCTTTCAACCCCAAGTCTATTCCCGCCATGACACATGTTCTTTCCATCGGCTCAATGTCTACATCCGTACAAATGACGGACACAAAATATTTCCCGCTTGGATTTTGGGAAACCGTTGCGCTGAGTATGCGTCCCGTCACTTGCTTTGAAATCGCCGACCGGACTAGTCCCAATTTGGGGAGCTTGATGTGTTTTTCAAACACATCTATATTGCTCCCAACACGCTTCGTCTTGTAGGATTTTCGATGCCGCCTCTTGCTTTTGAACTTTGGAAATCCGGGCTTTTCGCCTTTTTTGACACGCCGGAAAAAGTTTTGATAGGCAAAATCCAAATCTCGCAAGGACGATTGAAGCCCGATAGCATCCACTTCCCGCAACCAAGGAAAGTCATCTTTCAGTGCTGTAAGTCCCGCCGAACAGGCATTGTAGTTCAAAGTTTCCCCACTGTCTTTGTACAGTTCAATTCGCCGGGAAAGGAAGTGATTGAAGACGAACCGACAACATCCAAATGTCCTCTGTATTTGCAATATTTGCCCATTATTTGGGTATATGCGAAACTTATACGCTTTTTCCATCCGCCCGCCTCCTTTGCGACCGTTCTTGGTTCTCAATGTATTTCTTGATGGTTTCCAAAGGTGCACCGCCAACCGTTGATCTCTGAACATTTTTGTTTTATTAGCTCCTTCAATCGCTCAGAGATTGGATCAACAAGGACTTTTCGCCGATACTTTGGACACCAGACAACATAAAACTGAATGTCAAAATTCTTGAAAAAAACCGAACAAGATGCTTGACATTCAGTTTTTCATAAGGTATAATATGTCAAGATTCTCGGCGCGACTAAAGCAAAAATAGCTCAAAAATATATGAAAAGATGGTGCTTTCAATGACAGAAAAGCTAACTACCCCCCAAGACCAGCGATATAAGCTTATAGACAAGCTTGCTACGCTTTCTGATGAAGAAATCAACGCTCTTGATGTCTTCGTTTCATCTCTAGCATCTCTACATATTCAAGAGCCTTGTCAACATCCTCCGCTGACAACCGCATAATTTTTTCCTCAAGCTGTTTGCGCTCTTGGCTAAGCGAGTCATTGGAAGTATGGCGGTCTATACCCAAAAGGTAGTCAGTTGGTACGTTGAAATGTTCGGCCAGTTGGATTGCCTTATTGATTGATGGTGCGGTTCCGTTTTTCCACGCCGTGACACTTCCAGAGGATATTCCAAGTTCCTTTGCCACAGCATTTGGGCTGGTGCCGTTTTTACGTGCCAAGGATTCAAAGCGTTCAAAAAATTTCATAAATTATCCCCTTGCGCATCTCAATATATTGAAGTATAATGTTGGTACCGAACCAAAACGAAAGGATGTTGGAGCGTTGCCTTTTAGGGTGACATGATTTTATCCCAAAGCCACTTTCGCACGGTGGTTCTCTTCGCTGATAATGTGCTGAGTTCCCTATGACAGTTTATCCCTGTCTATCGTTTTGAGGAAATCGTTAAAATCCTTTTTCAATTTTATAACCCTCCCACTCCTATATTGTACACCTTGACCAAATCGGCAGGGTGTGTTTTTGTTGCGTTTGTGCATATAGCTAAATCTCAATAAATTAAGATAAATGTATTGACATCTCATTATTTTGAGATTATACTAGGAGCATACAAGCGTAGCACACGAAAAAGAAAGGAGGCCACCACGATGAAAAACTCAAAGAACAACTGCGGTACATACTCACCGATCTCTCGAACGAGGATGTGGAGCGGGTCATTCGTTTTGCCGGGTCTTTATATAAGCGGCATACCGAATAACCTCACGCACTTGGTCATCGCTTAACCCCTCTATCTCGGTCATAGCACGAGCTACGACTTCACGCCCAAGTTCCCCCTCGGGGGCGGTCGGAGGGTCATTGCCTGTAGGTGGAGCCGGATTATTTGTGCGCCCTAACAGATAATCAGTTGTGACGTTGAAGTAGGTGGCAAGTTTCGCTATTTTTTCAACAGACGGCCTTGTGTTCTTTCGCAAATTGCAAAAAAAATCTTTACTAACTCCTGAGGCCGTCATAGATGCTGTTGGGCTTTCAGCCCTTGCTTTAGCTAAGGCAGTGACTCGCTCAATGATTATTTCGTTCAACTGAAATACCTCTTTCAATTTTATAGCCACCCTTCACATTGCGCACCTTGCCTAAATCTGCAGAGTGTTTTTTACATTGTTTTGTGCATATAGCAGATTATCGTAAAATTACGAAAAACATATTGACAATTCGTAAATATACGACTACAATAGGAACACACTAAGAGAGCATACATCCGCAAACAAGAGAAAGGAGGAACCCAAAATGAAAAGCTCTTACCTATTTATCTCTAGCTTGTCTGTCCTCCCCAGCAGGTAATCCACAGAACAGTCTAATACATCGGCAATTTTTGCAAGGTTATCTGCCTTAAGCATAGAGCCCTTGTTTAGATTGGCAGATACGTTCTTATTCAAACAGGCAAGACCATACACCTCCTTTAACGCAATTGAACGCATTTTAGCTATAATTTTTATCCGCTCCATTAGGTTGTCTGTTTTGTACATGAAACCACCTCGAATTTTGTGCAAAATGCTAAAATCAATAAAGTTAGGGTTTTTAGCTTGACATCCATAAGTTTAGGGACTACAATAGGAACACACAAGCGTAACCCAACCAGTCTTGAGAGACATCGAAGTAGTCCGCTAGGGGTCATCGGATTGACCGACAAGATAATCTAACGATACCTTCATAGCCTTTGCGATGGCAATGAAAATCACTGCAGATGGCGTATGGTTTCCATATTCATAATCCTGATACTGCCTCTGCCCTATTTTTGCGGCATCTGCCACCTGTTTCTGGGTAAATCCTTTTTCCTCGCGGACAATCTTGAACCGTTTAGGTAAATTGCACATGGTGTCACCTCCTTTTTGGATCGTCCGAACGCCCTACGAGATAGTCTAATGACACATCGAAGTAGTCCGCTAGGGCGATGAGCATATCAAATGTAGGCTTCCTGGTTCCTAGCTCATAATTTTGTACACCGCTTTCGCTGGCACCTATGGATTCCGCAAGTTGCTTTTGGGTTAGATTTCTTGATTTACGCACCGTTTTCAGGTGCTTACCAAAATCGAACATGCCAACGGCCTCCAAAAATAATTTTGAAAAGGGTATTGACACAGACAATCGTGGGTGTTATCATGGGATTGCAACACGCACAAATGTAGGTGTTAATTCCGGAAAGAGAAGGAACAATGCAGATGAGATTACGAGCGGCGCGTGAAGCGTCCGGCAAGACGCAGAAGCAGGTCGCGAAAGAAGCGGGAATTGCGGAACAGCAATACCAACAGTACGAATACAGCAAACGAGTACCCAGTGCGATTACGGCAACACGCATTGCCAAAGCCCTCGGTACAACGGTTGAAGCGTTGTATGGGGATGATAAAGGATGTGAACGAGATGAGGGGAAAATCACAAGAACTGCCCGAGATTATGACCGCCGCCAAGATTGCGAAAGTGAACCATGAAATCGACCTCCTTTCCTATTGCAACCGTTTCCGTCCCGACCAGAGAACCGAGTGGGACAGGCTTCACAACGAACGTGCCAGACTGTACAACGCAATCAACCCGCCTATGAAAAGGGTTGTCAACCCGAAGTACATCGAAACCTACACCGACACCGGGTACATCTTCAAAAGCGGCATTGGCTACCCGGAAGACCTTTACATTTGGGTCGCAGCGTAACGACCCGAGCAAGCCGCAGGTGCGATAAGGCACCGGGTAGAATGGAGAAGAGCCGTGACCAGAGAAATGATTTTGAGGAGCCGCCTTGAAATGGCACAGCACAACCTAAACTGCTACTCAGCCGATTACCTAAATACCGCGCCTAAAGACGAGTGCGAGGAACAGTTCATGGAAGCCACCGCTGAGGTCCAGATTTTGAAAGTATGGCTTGATGAATTTCCTAAAATGCGTGAATACACAAAGGTTTCTGTTTTCGCAACGCCATTTGGAGGACGTGAACGCATAAGTTATTTTTCCAGTTACCCCGATGCTTGCGATTACATGAACCAACAAGCAGGCAAAAATATATGTTGGTTTGCCGAAGGCCACGAAGAAATGAGGGTGGCTCTATGAGATACAACACTTGTCCGCATTGCGGGTCAAATCTTGACCCCGGAGAACGCTGTGATTGCAAGGAGGAAAAAGAATGGACGTAGCTGTCTACCTTATGATTGCGTTCGCCGCCTTTGGTATCGCCGCTGTCATTCTTGATGCGTACAAACCCGAAATACAGGAAGTTACATCTACGTTCCGGGCTTGGCGAGGACGGTTTACAGCAACATTGAGATTTTATCTTCAAAGGTTGACACCCCCATTTTAATGCACAGTCACACAAATGTCAATTACAAAAGTGAGAAAGGAGACGAACCATGAAAAAATACGAATTGCCGACTTGGTGCAAAGAAGCCAAAAAGGCACTAATCGACCGGGGTATGGGCATTAAGGATTTAGCCGAAGCCCTTGGGTATAGGCGTGAACACATGTCCGCTGTGATTAACGGTCGCGTCAGAAGCCCTAACACACAGGAGTGCATTTGTGATTATCTCAACATTAAAAGCACTTAGTCACTCATGTTGTTATTATACGCTGAAAGGAGGGTGAATTGAATGAGCAAATCAATCAAGTTGTATTACAAAACTTGCCGAGAACAGGCAGGCTTAACGCAAGAACAGGCGATTGTCCTCCTTAATATTTCAAATGCAGAAACACTTTCTCGATACGAAAATGGACATACGCCTGTCAGCCAAGACTTGGTTGCATCAATGGTGAAGGTTTACCGAACACCTCTGTTGGCAAATTGGCATGTTCGATATGTAAACCCTGATTTGGCACAATATCTCCCCGAAATCGAAAATCCGATTACAGATGGCGATGCGGCCTTTCAAATGGAATATGTCGAGGATGATATTAGAATAGTAAGGGAGGCGGTCAAGGCAATATTCCGGGATGGCGTTGTTACAGCAGAAGAAGCTGTGAGATTAAAAGTAAAAGCATCTATGCTTCGGGGTATCGCCAACAAAGCGTTGTCTGCGGCAATCTATTTGGAAAAAAGGGAGGCGTGCGGTAATGTTTAACATAAGACAAAATATATTTTACATAAGTTTACATTAAGGGGGGTTGAAACTTATGCCACACACAGACAGAACGGCACATAAGAGCGTTGTAGAAACTCATCGTGAAACGAAGCCGGATGGAACAATCATTATGCATTTTGAGCGTGGCGGCAAGGTCATAATTGCTCCATTCCCAACAAGTCCTGAGCGGGTAGAGCGGATACGGCAAGGGATGAGCGATGCCGCCTATCGAATTTCCAGGCGTGTTGCCGCCGAAAAAGGAGTTGTCCAATAAATTTAATTGTTGCCCAAAATACGGTTAATTGGATGCCCTTTACGAGCGTAAAAAACTCTTGAAAAGCTTTCGATACTGCATACAAGCGTCTAAATTAGCAGAAACGGATAGAGTATTTCCCTCTAGCATAAACGTCTTGGCTTCACCCGTCAAGGGAGACCATTGCCGGGGTTCAGAAACAGAATATGCCGGGAAACTGTCATAAGGTGGAAATTCATGGGGTTCTTCGATTTTCTTGATTTCTCCGAACACCTCTTTTCCGACTATTTGATTTGCACCCTTGTTGAGTGCATTGCCGACTTCTGCAAATTTGTTGAACGCTTTACCCAATCCGAACGCCATTATGACCGCTCCTCTCTTTTTTCCATGCTATACTTTCCATCATACCACAGACAAAAACTATTTGCAAACATTTTGTCTTGCAAAATAACCCTATATTTTAGGACATATAGATTGCATAATACATAAAAAGGAGTGCGTCAATATGTTCAAAATACAAAAGGGTTATGACAGCGAAAGCAAGACATTTCGGTTGCCTATTGAACTTGTACAGCAGTTAGAAGTCTTAGCAACCCGAAACAAAATATCTTTGAACCAGCTGGTTATCCAGTGTCTGAATTATGCAATCGCCAACCTGGAAGATAATGACACTCAAGAAGGCAAAAACAAGAATTGCCCTTGACCGTTGTCGTCAGGTTTTTTGGTTTTTGCCCCCCTAAAACCTTCATATCAATGCCGCCACGGAAGCAATCACCCTTGCCAACCATCTTATAGAGATATTTCTGCTTCTGTGGTACAGTTGGGCATCATAAAATAGCTAGATGTATTGAGTAGCCGAATATCAACAAAAAGCAGCTCGAATCGTACCATAGGCGAGAGGACTAAAGCGCAGTTAGGATACTAAGTCGAACCCAAAGGAGTGACCCTATGCAGGCCGCTATGTATCTCCGCAAATCCCGGGCGGAAGAGAACGAACCGATCCAGGAAACCTTAAAGCGGCATAAAAAAATACTCACCTCGTTTTCAATTGAGCAGAGTATTGAAATTATTGCGGTATATGAAGAGGTTGTCAGTGGAGACAGCCTGTTTTCTCGTCCACAAATACTAAAATTGCTTGAAGAAGCAGAGCGGTATCAAGCTGTTCTCTGTATAGATATAGATCGTTTAGGTAGGGGTAACATGAAGGAACAGGGCATTATTTTAGAGACCTTGAAAAATGCGAATGTAAAAATTGTAACACCTAATAAAACCTATGATTTGAACAATGAATTAGATGAAACCTATAGCGAATTTCAGGCATTTATGGCACGGCAGGAACTCAAATTAATACGTAGCAGAATGCAGCGAGGAATCCGTAAATCCGCGGAGGAAGGGTCACACATGGGACCTGCTCCATACGGATACAAAAGCGCACGCATTGGAAAAGCAGCTACACTGGAAATTATACCAGAGGAAGCTGAAATTGTACGACAGATTTTCAGGATGTACACCGAAGAGAATAAGGGACCGGGTTCGATTTCTTTTACATTCAGGACACAGGGAATAACCGCTCGAAAGGGAGGAGCCTGGCATATGGCTTCTATTCGGAGAATTTTATCCAATCAGGCTTATACCGGTAAGGTAGTGTATGGAAAACTCATGCGTGACAAAAAAGACAAGGAAAAAGTTGTCTTCCGTCCGCTTGATGAGATTCTTATTTCGGATGGCTTGCACCCTGCTATCATTGAGCAAGAGGTATTTGACCGAGCCCAGACTATCCGGGAAAGCCGATATCTGCCGCCTCAAAATATATATGGTGAAATCAAATATCCATTTGCCGGACTGCTGAAATGTTCAGTGTGCGGATTGGCCATGAGTCGTTTCCCTTATAAAGAATATGAATACGTTCTTTGCAGAACACGAGGCTGTGTAAGAATGTGCAATATGAAGCTTGTCGAGAGGGGAGTGCTGTCTCAGTTAAAATTGGAGCTGGATAGAATTACTCCTATTGCCCCTGAAGCACGGCGCGATGATGAACTGCATATTTCTATAACCGTTTTGCAGGGGGAAGCTGACCGCTTGAATATGCAAAAGCAAAAGCTGTATGAATTTTTAGAGGATGGTACATATACCTCATCTGTTTTTAGAGAGCGGATGTCATTGACAGAAAAAAAGATTACGGCAGCATTAGGGGAGCTTTCAAGATTACAAGAGAAAGAAAAGAATATGTCAAAAGCATCCCAGGATTTCATTCCTGTAATTCACAGTGTGCTGCAAAGCTATGACCAGGCGACCCCTGCTCAAAAAAATGAAATGCTCAAAAAAATCATCAAACGCATTGATTATTACAAAGGGAAGGAGGATCCCCCGAAGGTTTTTGATATTCAGGTATCTTTTCTTGACATTGAATAGTGTGGAAGGCATGGAAAACCTTTTGCGTTGGACAAGGCTCACACACCCTTGCCATGTGGGACGAACAACAACACCTAGCGGGCGGGGGTGGGCGTATCCATTTAAAGAGCATATATATATTATTACATCAATGTAGACCCAAATCAATTCTGCCTTGCGACATTTTACATTGATTGACTTATCAACTATCTGCTGGCCGTGAGGCGTGAGGTAAACACGAATATCCTCGAGGCAGTCTTTATCAGGAGTATGTGCGAGATAGAAGAATAATCCCTCGTGGATGCTATCAGTCCGTGAGCCAAGCAAAATAAGCCCCGCAAAAATACAGGCATAGGCAATGTGGAAAGCGTGGAAAACTCCTGCCGGAGTTTACGCACCCTTACCACATCGGACGGTAACAACAACGGCAACGCATCTATTTATTTATAAAAACAGGAATCAGGTCTGGACAATTAAAGTTTCAACCCAACGCAGGTTTGGGGAAATAAATTTTTCTGTTGAAATCCTCAATGTCTTGTAGTATACTGTCTTTGGCGACCTGTGCAGTGGCTTCCAAACTATGGAGGGTATTGGCGATGGTAAAGTCCAAAAGAACCGAAGAAGAACAGCGGCGATATAATATGAGCCGCATAAGGAGCAGCAATACCAAGATTGAAATAGCTATTAGAAGGGCTTTGTGACATGAGGGTATCCGTTATCGGAAAAACGATAAAATGCTTCCCGGAACACCGGATATTGCCATCACAAAATATAGAATCGCCATATTCTGTGATGGCAAGTTCCGGCATGGGAAAGATTGAGACGATAAGAAACCTAAAATCCAAAGCAACCGAGAATACTGGATTGCCAAGATTGAGCAGAACATGACCCGCGACAGAGAAACGGACAGGCAGTTATACGGTATGGGCTGGATGGTTTTGCGTTTTTGGGGCAAGGAGATTCAAAAATATCTGCCTGATTGCGTGGAAGAAATTAAGGAAACCATTTTTCAAATGAAGATAGCCAGATATGATTCAATAGAATCTTTTTCCTAAAATAATAAATGCAGAAATTATTGAGAGAGGAGGCCGCCCTATGTCTATGCAAGACTTGAAATTTATTGACCTTTTTGCCGGAGCGGGCGGCCTTTCCGAAGGATTAGCTGAGGCAGGATTTCATGGTTTGTTTTCAAACGAAATTGTCCCGGAGTACGCACAGACATATCAACGCAATCACCCAAGTACAAAAGTTGTAACGGCAGATATTAGGGTTCTCGACCCGGAGCAAATTAGGAAAGAACTGAACATAGAAAGGGAAGAACTTGACCTCATTGCGGGCGGGCCTCCGTGTCAAGGTTTTTCAATCAATGCCCCTGTCAGAAGCACATCGGATGAGCGAAATCATCTATTCAAAGAGTATCTTCGCTTTGTGGATACCTTTGCTCCAAAGGCCATTTTAATAGAGAATGTTCCGGGGCTTGTTTCTTTTGAGGATGGGGCTACGCTTCATGCAATCCTTGACGCATTGGCTGACTTAGGATATGGAGCCGAGGTTCGGATTTTGGGAGCAGCTTATTACGGCGTTCCGCAAATGAGATGGAGGACTGTCATCGTTGGCCTTCGTGGAAAAAATCTTCCTTCATCGGTTTACCCGGAGCCAGTATTCCATGCACCCATCCGCCCCAACTTCACAGCAACGTTTGAAGGCCAATCATTGATAAAAACGCCAACACCTGAAACAGATTCAAAATTTGTTACAGTCCTTGATGCTATTGGCGACCTTCCCCCATTAAAAAATGGGGAGCAAGGAGAAAAGATAAAACAATATCCAAACGGCCCAAGTTGCGATTATCAAAAACGGGCACGTACAGGTTCAACAGGCGTAATAAATCATGAAGCGCCGAGATTAACGGAGATAAACCTAACGCGGATGAAATACATAAAGCCGGGTGGAAACTGGACGGACATCCCAAACGATTTATTGCCAAAGGGTATGCAAAGAGCCAGAAAATCAGACCATACAAAAAGATATGGAAGGGTTGACCCGGATGGTCTGGCCTCCACTATTATGACCAAATGTGATCCGCATTGGGGAGCCTTTTTCCACTATGATCAAGACCGGGCATTTACAGTTCGCGAGGCGGCAAGGATTCAATCATTTCCTGACCATTTTGTTTTTACGGGAACACAGGCGCAGCAATTCGCCCAAGTTGGAAATGCCGTCCCCCCATTGTTGGCAAATGCGATTGGGCTTTCAATAAAATCTGTTTTGACGGAGGCTATGTGATGGCGGGTTATATCACGGAATTTTTCGGCTACCGTGCCGAGGACAAATCAGAAACGGCATTGAAAGCGGCGGCAAATAGGCTTTGTCCGTTTTTAGGAAGCCAATGCACAAAAATTCTTTCGCGCGATAACAGCATTGCCGGGGTTTGCGCCATCAGGCAAAAAACGGCGGGGATGCCGAGTGTCATTTGCTGTCCCATCCGTCTTTATGTCGAGGATTATAAAATGCTGGGTATTATTTCTCGAAACGCTTTTAACCAAGATTTGAAGCTGTATGCGGGGCGTGTTGCTGTGGAAAAGGCCAAAACTGAAAACGGTGCTGTCGCTGTCTTTGGACAAGGTTGGGGCGGGGAATTGCGGCTTCCCCAAAGAGAAGGTACAGGCTCTTATTTTGTTGATTGGGTTTTGGCTCGTTTAGATGGTGATGGCAATCTTGTCGAGTTTACGGCTATCGAGGTTCAGACTATTGACACCACAGGCAATTACAGGACAGCAAGGGAAATACTCCTTCAAAAGCGGGGGATTGTGTCCGATACAGTAGGCTTCAACTGGGAAAACGTATCCAAGCGGATTATCCCGCAAATTATTTACAAGGGACAAGTCCTTCAGCGTGAAGATTTATGCAAGACAGGCTTATATTTCGTATGCCCAAATCCAATTTATGAACGAGTTCTAAGGCGGCTTGGCGGGAAAGAAAGAATCCCGAAGTTTCCGACACAACCAGCATCTATACACTTTGTTTCCTACGATTATACGGATGCGGAAAATGTTGACGGAACAACCCGACCGCTTGATATTATAGAAGAACATTGCACCACGGTTTACAAGATACAGGAAGCCTTTTCGGCTATGAATCTGCCGGAGGGGAATGTTTACCGGGATGCGATTATGCGGTCGCTGTATAATTGAAAGGAGCTGGCATCGCAATGTTAAAAGGAACTTTTCAAAATTGTTATGGACTTTCAGATTTTCATATGCAGGATATTCCGTTTGCAAGCAACGGAAAGGAAAATCGTGCAGTAATTTATGCGCCTAATGGAATAATGAAAAGTTCTTTAGCCAAGGTGTTCGATGATATTTCAAAAAAGAAGAAATCCTCTGATAGGATATTTTAAAGGAGTATAGGCGAAATAGAAGAATAATCCCTCGTGGATGCTATCAGTCCGTGAGCCAAGCAAAATGCGACATTGTAAACCGAGTGATTGAATCGAAGGAGGGATTAGCCGTGGCAGGAGAAGTATTGATGAGCATAAGCAAAGACGAACGTGAACAGGCTATTTTCCGCAGCCGCCGTATGTATCAATCCGACCGTGATGCAGGGGGTGCCTCGGTGTGCATCGGCTCCGCCGCCGACACAGGCTGACTGATGAATTGCAGGGCGGGATTGGTTTCCCTGCTCAAGTCTTCTCTGAATGTTTTTTTAGGCATAATTTATATCCTCCTCTGCTTCCGCAATAAAAGCGGCATAGTCAGACGATGTTTGTCAAGGAGTTTTTTCAACACTGGATTCAGAATCCGGGCAACATTGACAAGACCACCCCATTGTTTTTTGTACGCCTGTATTGGGCGGTTACAACAAAGAGTAAAAGCCCCCCTCCATCCTAGTTCGATGAAGGGGGGGGCGATTGTTTGGTCTGAACTGCTAGGTTATCATCGCCTTGGCACTGGCGGCTTTGTTCCCCTTTTTGGGAACCGCCATCCAGAATGTGTAGGTGTCGCCGTCCGTTATCGTCTGAGTGCCGCCGGAGGTCTTTAGCTGGGCCGGCTCATCATTGATGCCGATGTATGTGCTTGCTTTGTGTTGTGCCTAGCGTTTTTTCCACTTGGCGTAGAGGGTCACCTTTTTGGCTTGGGTTTTCTTGATGCTAGTCATTTTCTTCCCGGTCAGTTTCTTTTTGGAAAACCAACCTTGGAATTTATATCCTTTGAGGGTGGGTTTAATTTTCTTAAAGTTTTTCCTGGAAATCCCCTTGCCGTAGGTGAATTTTGTCACCCGCAGTTTTTTTGCCAGCTTGCCTTTGTTGAGCGTGTAGACAATCTTAAATGTCTTAGCTTGGAACCGGGGTTCGATGCCGGGTTTGGTCGGCTTATAGGTGGCCGCTTTAAACACCCTAACCTTGCCATCGTACCATCCTAGGAACGTATATCCGGGTTTGGCCTTGGCGGTGTAGCTTCCATCGGGGTTTACGGTGATAGTGCCTTGGGCCTTGGGCGGGGCTTTGGGCTTGACGGATCCCGGCGCAGCACTGGGTGGTGTACTTGGTGCAGCACTGGGGGGCGGCGTTGGTGACGGCAGTGGCGTTGGCGATGGCAGTGGTGTTGGTGTCGGAAGCGGTGTTGTAATGGTGAACGTACCCGTTGCCGTGCCGATTCTTGTGGCGTCCTCGAAAGTTGCTCTCACTGTATATGTTCCCGCACCAAGCGGCTTATTGTTTGTGCCGAGAGTTCCTGTGCCCGCTATGTAGGTGTATGTCCATGTGCCGTCGTCAAGACCTGTCGCCGGGGTGCAGTCAATTTCTGCACCTGTGTACTCCGCACTGCCGGGGGTAAAGTTGATACTGCCGCTTACATCGGTTTTGTTACTAAAGTTAAACGTATAAACAGTCCCGGCAACAGCTCCGTCGCGGACAGCAAATGAATACGCTGTAGGTATGCGGCTTACCGTAAGCAGTCCTGTCGAGGCATCATAGGTATAATCGTCCGGACTGCCCCAAGGATTTGATGTCAAAGTAGTAGTCGAAGCAGCCACAGCAACGGAAGCCGGCATTGTATCAAACAGAATCGTGAGAGGCCGCTCCGTAGATTTCGCAATCCCTGTGTTGATGGTTGACAGACTTGAGTAAGTAACGATTACATCTGTGAGAATGACTCTGAGTGTGATTACAGAGTCAGCCGGGCTGTCTGTGCCGTCAACGTAAGTTTCGCCCATTGGATTCCATTCTACATCAAACTCATATTCATTTGCAGTGAGAGTTTCCAAAAAGTCGTTCTTGAATGTGATTGTATCTGTGCCTGTGGTGTAGTCGTCCTCTGTAATACCGTTGCCTGTGATTGACTCAACTGTGTTGCCGTTCATGGCAATATTAACGGTTAAATCCCGTGAAGAACCAATCGGATACGTTGCTTCTGCTTCCAAGCCGCTGTCGGTGAACACCACAACGCCGCTGTCGAGGAGTATCGCAGGATTTCCCGCAAAGTCTGTTACACGAACATACAGTACAAACTTTTCGGTTGCATCTGCGGTGAGCGAATCGTCCTCTGCCCAAGCGTTGATGGTTTGCGGGTTGGCGATTTCCTCTGGTGCCCTGTAATACTCGATTTTTGCCACGCCGGAGCCGCTGTCTGCTGCTTGAATGGTCACGTCAACCGTATCTTTGAAGAACAGACCGAATGTAACTGTGTTGAGGAACGAACGGAACGCATTGTCTCTATACTGCACCGTTGCGGTCGGGGCGGTTTTGTCGATTTTGTAAGTTTCGGTTGCCTGTGCCGATATATCGCCTGTATCGGTATATCTTATCCATTCTCTTAAATAAAATGTCGCACTGCCGTTATCGGTATCGTCTGAATAGGAAATGCTAACGGACCAAGTTATACCGTCTTTGCTGATTTCATAGTCGATGTCAAAACTACTCGTTGCTGTAATTACAAAATCGCCGTTAGTCCAGCCGTTGTTTAATTCCGTAGTAGTGTAGTGTATGCCTTTTACGGCTTTGAAATAACTCGGTATAATCTCGCCGTTTGCGAAAGTCGGCTGTACAGCCGGGGCGGTGTACTTCCATGAATCAGCACCTTCGATTCCGAAACCAGTCGCTGTGACCGCCCACGTTCCCACGTTCGGGCTTACGAAATTCACCGTGCCGTCCTTGACAATTACGGTATCGCCGCCTATTACACCGCTCAAAGTGGGTGCGGTTGCGATTGTTGCGGCGGTATTGCCGCTGATAAATTCTCTGTCGCTCACCGTGCCGTCTGCGTTCCATGTGAGGAGTTTCTTGTCGATGGCAAAGTTTTTGCTGTCGCTGCCCACATGGGTTGCACTGACAAGGGTTGCTGTTACGGTGTATTCGCCCGGCAGGGTGGGTTTTTCGTTGGAATTGTAGGGGGTATTGTTTGCCATTGTTCCTGTGTAGCGGAAAGTGAATGTGCCAACATTGCCCGCCGCCGCTTCTGCACTCGGGTCGCCGAGAGTTTCGCCGTAAGTTATATCGGCGGGAGCGGTGACGGTGACGGTGGTTGAGGGTTTTTCCACATTCACCCCAAACGCCGCTGTGGTAAAACTAACCGGGATTCTTCCGTTTGCAAGCGTTCCTTTGATAGTAAGTGTGAGGTCGCCGTTGTAATCCCCTGTAAGCGTGACTTCGTTATTCTCAAGCACCGCCTTGACGTTACTGTTATTCGAGGTCACGGAGGTAACAGTCAACTCGTTGTGGAATGTCGCCGTGACAGACTTGTGCGAAACGTCTTTGTTGTAGGTTTGACTCAGCACAGGTACGCCGTCGAGTTGGAACAGGTTTGTGCCGAGGATGAAAGAACTCGTACTTGATGTTCGTATTTTTGCTAGGTTGTTTCCGGTGTAGTAGACAACGCCGTTGTCACCCACTTTATGAATACCGCCGTTGGCGATTGTCCCGCCGGAGAGGTAGATTGTCGGATTGCCTCTCGAGTTAACCACTCGGTTGGCCGTATTCGTGTTCTCGATGGTACCGCCGTTGATGATGATGGCAGGTGATCCCCATAGATAAAGCGTACCGTCGGTGTTAGAACCGGAATTGGATTGGAGTGTACCGCTGTTTATCGTAACTATACCGCTGTCGCTAGTCGAAAGTGCAGATGACGTGGCTTTGAGGGTTCCGCCGTTTATGGTAAGATGGGGGTTGGTCACACTGATGGCGGTATTGGCCGTGTTCACAATACTGCCGGCGGCGGTGAGTTCCATGCTTCCCGAACCGGAGATATCCACCAGTCCGTCTCTACTGCCGGAGGTATCGTTGTAACTACCCGAATACTCGGCATTCCAAATGACTTTTTTGTCTGAAGCATTGATGTATATACTCAGCTGACGGTCTGCTTCCATAAATTTTCCCGAAACGGTGACAGTAGCCCCGGGAGAGTTAAGTGCGTTGGAGATTGCGGATTGGATTGTTGTAACAGAGGGGTTTTGCACTTTTTGGGTGTTGACGAAAAAGTCATACTCTATCTTTTCGAGCCTTATGTAGCGGTAGGTATCGCTCCATGGAAACACTCCGCTTCCTGTCTGAGCGGCGGGGGGAGTGCCGGTTGTATTTGTCCAGTAGTCCCACCCGCCGGTGATGGTGACCGTACCGCCTGTGCCCTGATAACCGGCACCGATGGCTGGGCCGATATTCGTGCCGGTATGGGCTGTGGCTGTAATATTGCCGCCGGATATATTGATCGTGCCGCCGGATTGGTTGCTGCCGCCGCCGATTCCTGCCCCGCCATAGGTGCCTGTGGCCGTGACTGTGCCGCCGGATATATTGATCGTGCCGCCGGATTGGTTGCTGCCGCCGCCGATTCCTGCGCCCCCGGTGCCTGTGGCTGTAATATTGCCGCCGGTGATATTGATCGTGCCGCTGGTTGGGTTGCTACCGTCCACGAGATTGCCGCCTATCCCTGCACCCGAATTGCCGCCTTGGGCTATGACCGTACCGCCGTTTATATTGAGCGTACTGCCGTCCCTGACACGGATCCCTGCGGAATTGCTGCCGTTGCTTTTGGCTTGGAGCTTGCCGCTGCCGTTTATGGTAAGGGTTGCAGGACGATCTTCACTATAATTTACGTCTATAGCCGACCAGGCCGCTGGCGTTGCCTCAAGGGAGTTCTCTCCCTCAAGGGTCAAGTTTACTTTTGCATTTGGCCAAATCTGTAGCGGAAAACCTGTCGCCGGGGTAATATTCACGCCTTTCAGGGTGATATTGATCTCGGCTCCAGCAGTATTCGCAGGCGAACCCACACCCAACCTGTCGGTTGTGGTTGATCCCGAGATTACGACATTCGCACCGTTATCTATGATGTAGGTGTTGGTGGCTGAATTATAAGTCCAGCCTGTGCCGATTACGGACAGGTCCTCCTCTGCGTATACCGTGCCGGGCACGGCGGGGATGAGGGCAAGCACAAACGCAAAGGTCAGCACCCACGCTGCGATTTTCTGAGATAATTTGTTGGTTTTCATACAGAACACTCCTTGTTTTCATTTTGGATTTTCCGCCTTAGGCGGCAGACTTGGGTTTATGTAAAACGCAGAAAGGCGGCTCCCCTCGTGGTAGGGGAAACCGCCTGTTATGTAGTCCGAGCGTTTTAACGTATGACAAATAAGCGGAACTATCCGCTTGCTTGCTTGCTTGCTTGCTTGCTTGCTTGCTTGCTTGCTTGCTTGCTTGCTTGCTTGCTTGCTTGCTTGCTATGAAAATTGTTGCACAATTCGGCATAATTGTCAAGCCTTTTCGCTAAATTTTCTGAATTTATTTGATTCTTGCGGAGCTTTACACTTGCCACAAAAGAATATATTTTCTATTATACAGTTCTTCATTAGATTTTGCAATAGGGTTTTGCAAAAAAAATGCGGTGGGATAAAGATGAGAGATGGAGTAACAGAGGATGAGAAAGTCCTTGTGTCCGCACAAAACACCCAAACCCCCCGCCCCTCATCTGCCACATCGGCGATATTGCTCATACTTTTTCAATTCGGGGGAAAACCCAGTTACAATCAACGATTTACTGTTGAGCGAAATAGAAGCAGGGCATAAACAAGATAATTTTTGTTTATGCCCTGGGTTGGTGGAGGCGGCGAGAATCGAACTCGCGTCCGAAAACATATTCACACAGCTTTCTTCGGGTAAAGACAGTCTTTTACATTCCCGCCTTCCGCCGCCGACCGTCAGGCTACGGAATTGAGTAGCTTCATCAATACATAATCCGGGGCAAAGCTTAACCGGGCTACGTTCACCACTGCACGACACCCGCATCCCGGGCCGTGGTCCTCCCGGGCAGGATGGTCACTGCTTAAGCAGCGACAAGAACTTCAGAATTGTTGTTCTTTAATTTATAAGGTTGCCCTTTTAACGTGGTGGACACCACGACCCGCTTACCGTGCTTCAACATCCCCGTCGAAGCCTGTACGCCCCCATATAATCAACGTTTTCAATTGAGGATTAAGGCCTGTGACTTTTTTATCTTTTGTTCTGTTTCCCGGCATCTGTATCACGGCTCTTCTTAAACGCAGCCTGAGAAAAAAAAGCAGATCCTTGTGATTCCCTATTGGCACGCAAGGTATCTTCAATCAATTCACTGCGGAATATCCTCACCTCCTGGGGAGCATCAATACCAACGCTTACCCGGTCGCCTTCTATGGACAGGATGGTCAGGCGTATATCTTTCCCCATGGTAATGGACTGATTAGTCTTCCGGGTTAGAACCAACATTGATTTCCCCTCCTATCACAAGCGCTTCAATGCGGTCATAAATCGGCTGTTTGGTTGCATAAGGGCTGTTCTCCATAATAATTTGCCTGGATTGATTAGTATGAGGATTGATCAAAATAGGGGAAACTAAATTTGTGGACATTTCCCTGTAATTACTTGAAATCACCGCCACTGTTAAAACCAAAATATCTTCATAAGGCGGATTCCCTATTGTTCCAAGCACCTCATCCGAGGCCGATGGGGCATAGTCAGGAAAGAGGCGAAATGGGTTAACCACTGCCAAGGCAAGATCGGCATCATCCAATGATTGCAGCCACAAAAACGGATCCGTCTCCTCAGAACAGATGAGGGTATACTTGGTACACTCATTGAAAGGCGGAATGCCATTTTCAAACACAAGGACCTTATCCTCCGAAATATCAATCTCGCCAAAACGCATTGTATGAACTTTCATGCTCACCCTCCTAAAACACACCCTATTATATCCAGACTCAAGTACTAGTAACCAACGCCCCGAATAAGCAGACAGACGAGATGCAGGCATTAGTAAAAATAAGACACCACAGCACCCCGGTCTGCTCTTTCAATCGAAAAATACGACCGGGATGCAATTTTTAACTCTTTTAATCCTATGACCTATACCGCGCTGTCCACACTGACACCAAGACCATCAGAAACCGGGAAATTCAGCTCAACCCCGGGCTCCAGTGTGATCTCAATACTAGTGGGCGTGAACTCAATTACAACCTCGTGCGGGACATATTCACTTGAACCCTCAACATATTCCCAGCTTGAGTCAAAGTTCATTGTATCCGCTTTAATTCTTAGTGTCCCCGGCTTGAACGAAACCTCAGGCGGCTTTGTAGGCTTGATGTCTAATTTAACATCAGGGCGTTTTTTAGAAGCGGCAACCGCAGGAATAGCATTTCCATTTTGCTCAATCCGCAAAAACTGCAAACCCTCCCTTGCAATGTTACCAATCCTGGAAATTCCCTTTTGCATAGCGGCGGCACTGTATTCCCCATTCTGCCTCATCGGGGGAGTTTTGCCCATGCTTGCAAAGAATTCGGTGCTATCAACTTTGAGCTGACCCTGTTCGCTTTGTATTCGGATCCTCTCGCCAGCATTACCGTCCATGCTCAGCTCATATCGTGCGGGGCGGACGCTAAGCTTTGCCATTTGGCTGTTGATAGAAAAAGAACCAGTCTCTGTCCTAATCACTATCTTGGGCAACATATCAATCACTCCTTTAAAAATAAATTTACCATCACTGGGATCTGTATGTATTCACTGTTTCTCAACAGAAAATACTCCTGGATAATAGTAGTCTTAGGTCTACCTCATAAAGTCCATCAAGGTGGGGGGCAAAATCCTCCCGCCAACAGACAAAGACGAGCGATATACTGACTCAGCCATTGTAAACCACATCATTGCCTCGGCGTAATCTAAGTCCTCAACATCCGATTTCATCTGCCTATAGTTGATAGAATCCTGAGCATAGCGATCCTCCAGCATCTCAAGTCGGGCCAAACGGCCTCCTACCTCGGTCATTTGCGTTAAAACATGCTTCTGCATAGTCTGAAGGCGTTCTATAAATGGGAAAATATCAGGATGACTAGGATAATTTGCGGAATCGGGATTCCAGTCACCATCCCATAATGGGTCATCGGTATCCCTTAATACCCCCACAGGGTCAGGCTCCTCGGTCGATGCTAAAATTTCACCTAGCGCATACAGAACATAGTACACACTGTCCCTATTAAGGCCGAAGGCCGAAGCAGGATTCAGCCCTACTGCAAAAGCCCCGGCAAAGTCACCGTCATTCTCAATTCTGTAGTAATCCAGCCCGACACTGACCTCATAGAGTATATTCCCGAATTCGTTGTAATCATCCGGATCTGTTCCATAGTCGCCAACCATATCCACCCAGCTATCCCAATGGGTATATAAAAACGCCCCATCCTCACCAGCTATAAAGGGTTCCCTGGTTATGTTATATGCCCCGAAAATAAACTTATCACCCAGGGTTGTATTGGCTATGGTCAGTATCTGATCGCGCAGCTGCCTTATTTCCTGAGCAACACTCAGCCGATCAGCGGCCTCTAAGGTATCATTGGCGGCCTGTACGGTAAGCTCATATGCCCGCAATATAACGTCATTGAGCTGACTCAGTGCTGTTTCCGTCTGGGTAAGCCAAGCATTTGCGTCAGACACATTGCGCTGGTACTGCTCAACATCTGATAGCCGGGCGTTAGCTGAAAGTGCTTTTACGATATTCACCGGGTCCTCTGAAATGCGGCTGATTTTTCTGCCTGTAGACAGCTGGTTTTGCAAGCGGAACATACCCTCTGTTGTGGTTGATAAATTCCGATTGTAGTTACCCACCATCATGTTATTAGTAATTCGCATTGCCATTTCTATTCCTCCCATGAGCCTTTATGCATTATTACGCAAAGGCATTTTTTAGAGACCCACCCTGCCGGTGCCGTTAATGAGCTTGTCTAGCATATCGTCAATTGTGGTTATGCACCGGGCAGAGGCATTGTATGCGTGCTGGAATCGGATAAGGTTTGTCATCTCCTCGTCCTCGCTGACTCCTGATACCGATTCTCTTTGCATTTGAACACTTGCCAGCAGGTCGGAGTATGAGGTTGCCATTCCATTGGAGCTATACACGTTACTTGCCAAATTACCTAAAAAGTTTTTATAAAAGCCCTCCGCCGTGGTGTCAAGCTCAAACTCCCTGAACAGCTCCACACTCCGCATGCCCGCAATGAGCATCAGGGCTATTTCATTATTGCCGGTATGGAAGTGACCGTCAGGCTCCGCAAAAACCTCCTCTGAGGAAACCGCGATATTAAAGACCGACCGGATAATATCCTCAGAAACCCCTATTGTGTTGGCGGATAAACCCTCAGGGTTGAAGAAATCGTATCCAGTTGTTGAGGCACTGCCGCTGTAGGGTGCTGTGAATCCATTAACATGTATGCTGTTGAAAACCTGTACAAAGGCGTTTACAAACTTGTTCAGCTCACTGATATAGTAGGGAATGCCCAAATTACCTCTGTAATCTGGATCAATATCCTCAGCCTGAATCCAAACGTCCCTCAGATCAAGGTAACTTTGCAGCTCTCCGCCGCTATAACCCGGAACGCCATTTTCGGATCTTCCGTTTAATTCAAGGTCATCGCCGCTTACGCCTTTTTCTTCAAGACCCTCCCACGCCTGACCTGTTGCTAAACGAAACTCCCCGCCTAAAAACGCCTTGTAAAAGGTCATCCGCGACTCGGCATCCTCGGTGGGTGTTTCTCCATAGACTGCAAGTAAAAGGTCATCGTCAAGCCATCCTTCTATTTCTCCCTCGCCATAAATATTGTCATGCCCATCGGTAAGCGGGAAATATGCCCTATGCCAGACCAGAAGATTGTCGTACATATCGTCCCACCCGGCATCGGGCTGGGGAGGGCCGGCGTAAATCACAAGCTGCGACATCTCGGTTCCGTAGATGTTATGTATAGGGCCGTTTTGATCCTCGGAGAAGGGAATTTCGGCATAAGAAACATTCACTAGGGAAGAAAGCTCATCTAAAAGCAAGTTCCTCTGGTCCCGCAAATCATTGGCAGACGAGCCTCCCATTTCAAAGCGGAATATAGCATCGTTCAGGCTTGAAATTTTACGCAGGATTTCGTTGGTATGCCTCACCTGCTGATTGAATGCGAAATCCTGATGCTCCATCAGGGTAACCAGCTGCTCGTGGTACATGCGCAAAACGTCCGACAGCCTCGTGGCCTCATTCGCCATATGAGTGCGTACGGCTTGGTCAACCGGGTTTTTAGAAACCTCCTGGATGCTATTGAAAAAGCTTTGCAGTACGCCATCAAGCGAGTTGGAGTCAATGGTGTTGAATACATCCTCCACATAGTAGAGGGCACCGGAACGAGTATTCCAATAAGAGGCCTTGGTCTGCTGATCGCGGAACTGCCGATCTAAAAATACATCGCGGATTTGATCCAGGCTAAGTGCTTTTACGCCGTAGCCGGGGGTACCCCTCTGGGCGTTGACAAGCTGAGGCGGATAGTATCCGGGATTCACCGCCTGAGAGGCAAACCTCTGGCGAGTATAGCCCTGGACATTTGTGTTGGCTAAGTTATGCCCCACAACGTCAATTTGGAGCTGCGCCATATATAGGCCGGAGTTAGCCGTGTTTAGTCCAAAAAATGTAGGTCTCAAAATTCCTCAAACCTTTCGATCAATAATACCGGGCCGAGCCGGGTTATCTGAAAAATCAGAGTTGGTGCCATCTGTTCCGTATACCCCTGGGTCATTATCCGGCTCCAAAACATCCATGGCAAAGCGTACATACTCAAGCCTTGACTCCAAACAACGGTGATTTTCTGCGTTAAACTCTTCTAATTGCTTGAGCAAACTTCCCATTTCGGTGTGCAGTTTTTGCAAATCATCCGCCTGCCCCACAGTGCCATGGTCGGCAAACGTCATCATTGTAACATCCTCAGGCCTGCAACCGATCTCGGTGACTAGCATTTCAACGCACCTCATTCGGCGTTTTTCAGCCTGCTCAAGGCGTAACAGCAAGCCATGCTCTTCCCTTACAATTGCATCAAGCTCATCGGTTTCTTTAGAAAAAATAGCTTCCTTTTTGTTTTTTGAAAGCCCGAGCAGTTTGGAGTAAATATCCTTTTCCTGCCGCATGATGCTCATGAAGCGAGCAACCAGCCCATTCAATTCCAAACCGAACCCCACCCTTCTTAGCCGAGAATACTGCGTATTATCCTTTCGGCAATAACTGCGCTGTCAGCCACATACGAGCCATCCGCTATTCCACGCTTGATAGCAGAAATTTTGTCCATTCTATCAATAGGAGAATCCATCGCCGCTTTTGCCAAAGCATCGGAAAAAAGGCTTTGGGAAATGTCTAACGTGTCGGCACCGAGCAACGGCTTGCTTTTATCGACACGGCAAGCCCCTGAATTCCTGTAGCTTTCAAAGCCAATATTTGCTAATCCGCTGATTTTCATTTAGTACCTCCTCCTTTTACGTAATTTTCCGCCAATTCACAAGGATACTTTTCATCCGGAGCTTTGGGAAAAGGCTTGCTGTTACTTGCCCCTATATATTGTATCGTAACAATTTAAGATAACTTTAGTCTTTTTGAAAAAATTTTATAAATTTTTTTGACGAACCCGGACGTGCATCTTTCCCTTGCTGGTCTGCCCGGGGTCGCGTACCTCCGGCGCAGGCCTAATTTTCTCAAGTAAATCGGCACCCGAGCCCCTTACCTTGGCGATACATCTATCGCACAGCTGCCCTGTAACAATAGGTATCCCACAGCTTTGGCACTGCAACAGCCCAGCATTGTTTTGCGATAAAATCAAGCGGCCCTCACGAAGCCAATTGCGAATAATAACCTCGCAGACACCGGTTTCCTCACACACCTCCTCCATCGAAGAGCCGGGAAACTCATAAAGGAAATTCCTCACCCTTTCAAACTCTAAGTCAGTTTTTTTTATACACGCATGACATAGCGGATTCCCCAGGTAATTAAAGATTTTCTTGCAACGCTTGCAATTCCGAACATCCACAAAAAACACACCCTTTCAAAATTTAATAAAGCCTGCAACAAGAACGTGGGCACGCACTCAAGACTTTTGCCGACAGCTGACACAATTAAGATTGAATGCTGTTGGCTGTCTGCATCATTTGGTCTGCAACAGTAACACAGCGGGATGCCATCTGGTAAACTCTCTGTGCCCGAATTAGTCTTGTCATTTCCTGGGAAAGATCTACATTGGAGCTTTCGATATAGTTTTGAACAACGTAAGTGCTGCTTTCGTCCAGGTCTATCTCATCCCCTGAGTTATCGGTTTGCATAAAATAGGTTCCGCCTACGGCCAAAAGCCCGCCGGGGTTAGTGAAATCGAGCAACCAAATCCGGGCAATCAGCTCTCTCTCTCCATTTTCATTTTCAGCGTACAGACTGCCGTCCTTCTGTACTGAGATGTTGCTGTGGGATGAAAGCAGTGAAATCCTGTCTCCGCCATCATCTAGTATATACCTGCCCTGGGAATCAACCAGCCAGCCGGTTTGCTCATCATCGGAATCTGGCACTAAATGAAGGGTTCCGCTACGGCTAAAGAGATAGTCCTGAAAATCATCCTCGGGATCATTGCTGGGAAAAGGATTTTCAAAAACGAAAAACCCGCGCCCCTGTAAAGCAAAGTCCAACGCCCTGCCTGTTTCCGTAAACGCCCCTTGGCCGAAAAACCGGGCAGTTTGAGATTCCCTCACGCCAACACCCCGGTTGGTGTTCATATGAACACCCTGATCCATATTGGTACCCCGCCACATACGAGTGTACAGATTATCCTGGAAGTCCATACGAGCGGACTTAAACCCCTGAGTGTTGACGTTTGCCACGTTGTGGCCTATGGTATCCAAGTTCTTTTGCTGGGCGGACAGACCCATCGCGCCATTATGCAATGGTTGAAACATAACAAAATCCTCCTGACCCGGACAAGCCGGAATTAACATTAAAATTTATCTTAATTATCTTAGAACCTGGCAATGTCATTAACCGTCATCTTTAGAGTTTCGCTGAACATACCAACCATCCGCTGATTAACCTCGTATGCCCTGTGAGTTTCCATCATGCGGACCATCTCTTTTGCCGAATCAACGTTGGACATTTCTAAATAACCCTGGAGGACACGCGCGTTGTCAACATCAACAGGCTCGCCGGCTAATTCATCAAAATCCGGGTCGTTGGGGTCGTCAGCGTCCGGTCTCACGTATACGGAGTAAAGATTGTCGCCTTCCTTGCGGAGTACGGTGTGATCCTTGTAGGGATAAGCCCCGGTGTATTTGTGCCGCGCCAAATCTTCGTCTGTATGCAGATTTTCAAAGCGCACCACCCGGATTGTGTCAATGTACTCTTGGTTGCCGTTGTCATCTGTGACATAAATCTCCCCGGCTTGATTTACTGTGAAATCAGTACTGCCGATCTGTATTTCGTCCCCATTGCGTCCTTGTACATAATACCCGCCTGGAGTAACTAAGTGTCCCTCGGCATCAAGCGCGAAGTTTCCTGCGCGAGTGTAACGCGGTTCCTCGTCCTCGTCCCCATTGCGGAGAAATAACCCTGGCGGCGGACTCACTACAAAAAAGCCATCGCCCTCAATGGCAAAGTCAAGGGACCTTCCGGATTCTTCAAGCGAACCCTGTGAAAAGGAAGTGAAGGTTTCGTCCACGTGCATACCCAGATTATGCGGACCCACATAGCTGTATTGATATATAGACGGATCATTCAGGCGGGAAATCAGCATATCCGGAAACGAACGAGTGGTCATGGTGTCTTGCTTGAAACCGACTGTCTCGGCATTCACCAGGTTATTGGTCACCACATCCATGCGGCGGCTGTAGGCCATCATGGCCGTTGCGGAGGTATACAAGCCTCTCAGCATTCAAAAGCCCTCTCTTTCATTGCGGTTTATTGTGTTCAAACGCCTGCCCTCACTGCCCAAGCACCCAACAACGTCCCCGGAGACTAGCAGATGGCGTTCCGTACGCACAATACCTCTCTTAATAGGTATATCGTGAAGAAGCTTCCCCATCTTTAGCGATAATAAAAAAATTTTTGATTATTTTTTGCCAATCAGCTCAAAGCGGAAAAACCAGTGTGTTTTGCTTCCCTTCCGAAAAAAAGCAGACCCACACACCCCATTGTACAATATACAGATTTTTTTGTCAAGCCCCTTTTTTTGAGTTTCCCCGGGTAGAGTTTCCCCGGGGTCGCATTTACCTCATAGGACAAAGCTTCTTTTGAATATGAATGCTACGAGGAGGTGCGATATGCCATTTAAGAGACCTGCGGTTCCGTCAGATACGGAATATCCCTTCAGCTTAACTGAAAAAGAAAATAACCAATTAGCCGCCCCATATAAGAAGATCAGTGAATATAAAAGAATTCAAATCACGCCGGACGGTGGAACCGTATTAATGCTGGCAATTGAAACTACGCCTGAAGAAAAAGGACAAATTATCAAGGGGCTTTCTCAATGCGCGTATGATCTTGCTATGGACGTCCATAGAAGAAAACGGCACAGAGCCGACACGGTTGCCACACCTCACATAAAAGAAGCTGATTGAATCATTGCCTAAAAAACAGTTAATTTAGATGTCTTAGATGCCATTTACAAGCGTAAAAACTCGGACAAGCTAAAATAAAAAATTGAAAAACCTTCACACCATCCCCTCCCTTGGAATGAGGCTGGGCATCGGTCTTATTGTTATATATAGCACCTATACATTGATGTAGAAAGCGTGGCATTCAATAGAGGGTTTTACACGGTTGATGTGAAATATTTCTATCGTATCACCATGGATGCCTTTGCCGGTGTTGGCCGGCCCTGTGAAATTCAGGGACTAAGCACTTTCGATAAGCGTGTCATTTTGTTCGGAAGTGAAGGCAATGCCAAAATTTTCTCCAGCCAAACCAATCTTGACGGCAGTGATTTACAGCTCATGCAAAAAGCTAATATGCCTATCGCAATCGTTGAAACAGTAGATCCTATCTGCCTTAATGTTAAAATGTCGGACGTGTGCGATTGCAAGCAAAATTATTGCTGTGAGCTCAACGATGTTCCTGCGGGAATCAGCGAATTGTTTGACGAGGAGCTACTCCTTGACGGCGGGGAAAAACGTGTTTACTGCACTTTGGGTCAGTTTTCGATCATCCGTCTGGAGAGGGATACCCAGTTAGTTATCCCCAGCTACGATTTCTGTATGCCTAAAAAGGAATGCGTAGGCTCTTCAGATGATCATCCCTGCGAGTTATTCAAGCGGATAAATTTCCCGGTTGATGAATTCTTCCCGCCAGCCTCCGGTGATGCCACAACCGATTACCGTGAAGCCAAAGAAATCTGTTGCAAATAATGCCATATAGCAGACAACACAAAAGGGCTGTTCCGTCAGAGCAGCCCTTTTCCGCTTCCTTATAGCCTCTATGTATTGAGCAAGAATCATGTGCGAATCCGGCAATCAATATTGCTGGATTTTTATACAATTCGATGGGGGTTAAGCCCTGGGGTGGGATTTTTGATATACCTCCGAAAGCTTCTTTTTAATCATATTGGCATAAATCTGTGTAGAGGAAATATCCGCATGCCCCATCATTTCCTGAATGCTCCGAAGATCCGCCCCATTTTCCAAAAGGTGCATTGCAAAGGAATGCCGGAGGGTATGCGGGGTAGTTTGCTTGTCTATCTCAGCTTTTTCCTGATAGTATTTGATAATTTTCCAAAATCCCTGACGGCTCATCCGTCCGCCGCTGACGTTAACAAAGAGGGCGACCTCATCGGGATTTTCAATCATTCTATCCCTGACCCGCGTCATATAATTTGACAAAGCCTTAGCCGCCTTGGGGTAAATCGGAACAACGCGCTCTCTGCCGGAAACCGAACACCGGATATATTTAGCACCGATATTAACATCACTCACATCCAATGCGATGAGCTCACTGACTCTCAACCCGGTAGCATACAACAGCTCCAACATAGCCCTGTCGCGATAGCCCTTTGTGCCATTGCATTTAGGCTGTTCCAGCAACCGCTCAACCTCGCTGCCGGTTAAAATCTGCGGTATTTTTCTCTCCGCACGGTGAGGAGTGGAAACACGCACTGGATTTTGAGAGACATATCCGTTGTCCAGGAGGAAGTTATAAAAGCTTTTTAGAGAGGCAATAGAACGCACAACCGTAGAGTCCGATTTGCCCTGTTCCAAAAGCCATTGTGTATAGGCTGAAATCACAGACGAATCAACCTGAGAGAGATCTGACTGATGATATTTCTCAAATTGGCACACGTCACGCATATAGGACGACAGGGTATTGTTCGACACCTTCTTTTCCTTCTTCAAATAAAGCTCGTATTCCATTAAATAACCAGACATTATGTATCCCATCCCTTTTTTCTGTTTGATTCGGTCATAACAAAACCTCTTTCCTTTTTACGTGATTGCCGCAATTTGCGGTAAAACCGCTTGAAGCAGCCATGGGCAAGCAAAAGTCTCAGCAATTGCGCCGGCTGTTAAAATTATCAGGCACAGCCCAAGACGCAGTAAAATCGGTTTAGACACTACAGGAAATGATACTGGCCTCTGCCCCTTAGGCACAGTTGACATAAAGAGTGCTAGGCTGGAGGCACCCCCGCCGGTTCCTAGCAAAAACATACATGGGACCGAAACTAACGCGCCAGGAGCAAGCATGGCACCTGCCAGCAAAAGCCCGGAGCTTGTCCCGAATACGCGCAGACACGAGGTGGCTGCAAAAGCCAGAAAGAACCCCCTTGCCGCAAAACAGACCGGAATTAAGAAGACGCCTAAGATTGTAAGACCAAGAAAAAAGCAGATAATAGGGTACTGAAGCTGGTTTATCACCGCAGAAAATAAATCAGGACGCACCACGCTGCCTTGAGTGATATTTGCCAAATAGTCGGACACCGCCATGTCGGCAGATTCTCCCCCCCAGACAGAGCAAAGACAGCCGGCTGCCGCCCCGCCTATAAAGCAAATTGCCAAAATCCCTAAGATTGCCGAATGATTTTCTCTTTCCATTTTCCATTCCCCCATGCTCATTGTACTAACAAGGGTATGAGAAACGGACAAGTCATAGAACAGGACTATTGCCTAATTCATCTGCGCGGGCGGCGCAGTCGAGCATCGCATGCCTGAGTGCGTGATCAAAGCCTAAACGATCCATAGTCAGAAAAGCCGCCTGGGTAGTCCCTCCGGGGACGGCTACTCGTTTTGCCAGATCCTCTGGGCTGCACTCCCCTTTCAATAGCACCTCTGCCGCGCCTTGCATCGTTCCTGCCGCCAAACGCAATGCCGTGGGATAATCCATTCCCTGTTCCCGGGCAAAGCCTGCCATGACGGATGCAATACGAAAGAAATACCCCGGACCAGACCCATTGATACTGGTGGCAACACTCATAAGACCTTCCTCCACCACCTCCATTATTCCGGCACTTTCAAAAATCTCCCGCGCCGCATTCACGTATCGTTCAGGAACTCCCCCAGGAAACGCCAATGCGGTTGTTCCCTTTCCCACGATAAGCGCTGTGTTTGGCATTGCACGCATAATCGGTACTCCAGGCGGCAGCACACTGCCGATAGCCTGGATTGAAACTCCTGCGGCTAATGACAGAAAGCACTTACCCTTAGATGAGGGGGCAGCCTCCTTTAGTACAGAGGACATATCGCAGGGACGGACTGCCAGCACAATCAGCTCGGCACTTTCCAAAACGGCTCTATTGTCCTTGCCGACATGGCAGCCCATGACGGCAAATGGTTCCAGCTGAACGTCATCAAGGCATGATACCCAAACTTCGCCGGGAGAATATACAGCGGCATCTAAAATTGCAGTGAGAAGAGCCGAACCCATATGTCCGGCACCGATTACGCCCAATAGCGGTTTGGACAAGCACTCACCCCCCTTGATTTCCTGTTCCCTTATATCATACATAATTTCTACAGACTTATCAATGACATAAAGCTGATAATGCGCAAATTTTATGTTATGCACAAATTTTATGTAAACAATGTTATGTTAACCTCGAATCCTGGGGTTTTTATGCAGGGTATAAAAATCAATATGTAGTGTTTTTGAAGCCACCACGATGACATATATTGAGAATAATAAAAAGAAGCCGTGATTTCTCACGACTTCTTTTTATTTCCTGTTTTAGTTATGCCGGTCATCAAACCGAGCGATTTTTAGTAATATTGCACATTCAAGCCTTTTTCGCTCAAGGGCACACCCAACCGCATCGCTCTGAAGCAGATTGCCGTTTACAGTCAAATTAGAAGCAACGCATCCGCCGCCGCAATAGTATTTTGCCCAGCAACTTTTACAGTCAGGCATGGAGAAAACATCAAAGCCCCGAAAGAGGTCGGAAATTTCCGGGGAAAAGGTTTTATCCGAGACGCTGCCCATTTTGTAATCTTCCATTCCTGCAAACCTATGGCAAGGAAACACATCCCCCTCCGGTGTAACAGCGGCGTACTCATGTCCGGCACCGCATCCCCGCACACGCTTGTGGAAGCAGGGACCTTGCTCTAAGTCAACCTCAAAGTGAAAAAAACTGTACTGTCGTTCTGAGGAAAGCATTTTTTCACAGAGCTGTTCATATTGAACACACAGCTGAGGCAAATGGCACTCCTTGATTGCCAGAGGATTTTCCTCGGCAAGCACAACAGGCTCAAGCGATAGGCTTTCAAACCCCATTCTGGACAAATGCTCAATGTCTTTGACAAAATCCAAGTTTTTGGAGGTGTATGTACCCCTGATAAAATAATCCCTGTCCCTCCCTGTAAGCAACGCCTTATATTTGGGAAGGACATGAGCATAACTCCCCTGCCCTTTCATTGTTTTGCGCAAGGCATCGTTAACTTTCTCCCTGCCGTCAAGCGAAAGCACTACATTGTCTATTTCACGGTTGACATAAGCAGAAATATCATCATTCAGTAAAAGTCCGTTAGTGGTAAGGGTAAAACGGAAATTTTTCTCCGGTGCCTTGGCTCGTGCGTACTCAATCGTGTGCTTAACGGTATCCCAGCCAAGCAGAGGCTCGCCTCCGAAAAAATCAATTTCTAAATTAATCCTGTTTTGGCACCGGGAGAGTAAAAAGTCTATGGCATCTGATGCCGTTTGAGGCGACATAACCGAACGCCTTCCGGTGCCAAAGTCACCGGTTGCGGCAAAGCAATACCCGCAACGCAAATTGCAGTCATGAGAAATATGCAAGCAAAGAGCCTTGAGAGGGGCTGAATGCAGCTCCGGCATGCCCATTTCGGGGGCAAACAAAAGCCCCTGCTCTTGAAGCTCGTAAAGCTCATCCCAGGCCTCACGCTGTCTTGGCGTGAGATTTTCACGAGGTTCATCGCTCATGGGCGGGGTGATTGTATTGACCAGATCAAAGGCATCACGGTCTAATTCACACACCGCCCCGCTAGCTATGTCCAAAAGCACATAGCGACCAAGTAAATGATAAGTGTGAATCACTTATTTTGCTAAAGGCAGACTTTTTTTTGACTGCCGGGGATTTTCGCATTTCTGGTTGCCCACAGTACATGAGGTTTTGCAGGCCGACTGGCAGGACGTTTGACAGGCACCGCAGCCTCCCTCACGAATACTTTTTTTCAATGCCGCACCGCTGATTACCTTAATGTGTTTCATAGCTACCATGACTCCCCTCTATAATTTTTTCAATGTCCCAAGTATAACATGGGTAAAACAAAAAGACAACACAAAAATTATTTTGCGAAAATTTTTGTTGACAATTATCATAGCACCGTGGCATAATTAGACTGGGTTATCTCTTGGTTGTTATTTGCCTGAACGATATTTTAGGAGAGGGGTATATCATAAATCTATGAGAAAAACAAAAATTGTAGCCACATTAGGTCCTGCTAGCCAGAAGCCGGAGGTTTTGCGAAAAATGGTGCAAGACGGACTGGATGTTTTGAGAATCAACTTTTCCCACGCAGATCATGAAGATACTCGCCGTCATGTAGAGCTGCTCCGTAAAATCGCTAAGGAGGAGGGACGCCCGGTTGCATTATTGGCAGATACCAAGGGCCCCGAGGTTCGTCTTGGGAAATTTGAAGGCGGAGGAAGCACCCTTAGTGCTGGTGAATCCTTTACCCTGACAACCGATGATATTATGGGAGATTCCTCTCGTGCCTCAATCTCCTATGCCGGACTCCCCGGGGATGTATCGCCTGGTGGGCGCATCCTCCTTGACGATGGGCTGATTGAGCTGATTGTTGATAAATGCGAGGGTAATTGCATCATCACCACAATAGTAAACGGAGGACAAATTTCAGACCGAAAAGGCGTTAATATCCCTAATGTACATTTGAATATGCCATTTATAAGCGATAAAGACCGCCAAGACTTGCGCTTTGCCGTTGAGATGGGGTTTGATTTTGTAGCCGCCTCCTTTGCCAGATCAGCAGAGGATGTGTGCCAGCTCAGGGATGAGTTGCGCCGCTGGGGTGGCGAAAAAATGCTGATTATTGCAAAGATAGAGAATTCAGAGGGTGTAAATAACGCCGATGAGATTTTAGAAATTTCAAACGGTTTGATGGTCGCACGCGGTGACCTGGGCGTTGAGCTGAAATACGAGGAGCTTCCGGTTTTGCAAAAGCTTCTTATTAAAAAGGCTTACCGGCAGGGTAAAAACGTCATAATAGCAACACAGATGCTTGAATCCATGATTAAAAATCCCCGCCCGACCCGCGCCGAAATTTCCGATGTTGCCAACGCTATATACGATGGTACCAGCGCGGTCATGCTATCCGGCGAGACGGCAACCGGCAAATACCCCGCTCAAGCGGTTGAGACCATGGCAAACATTGCCCGGCGCACAGAAGCGGATATACACTACTGCCGGCGGTTCCGTCAGAGTAGCTACATCCCGGAGAAAACCGTGACCAACGCCATTTCCGAAGCAACTGTCACCACCGCCCACGACCTTGATGCGGCTGCAATAATAACTGTTACCATATCAGGCGATACTGCCCGCCATGTTTCAAAGTTCCGTCCGTCCTGCCCTATTATAGCTTGTACGCCCAATTTACAAACACAGCGCCAGCTTATGCTCGCTTGGGGAGTTACCCCTCTGCTGACCAATCTTGAAAACAATGTATTCGAGCTGTTTGACGACTCAATAGAGACTGCGATGGACAGCGGATACGTCAACGAAGGTGACACGACTGTCTTAACGGCCAGTATACCCTTGGATTCACCCGAAGGCACCAATATGCTTAAGGTACACAAGGCAATGGGAAAAGGTTCTTTATAGGCGGTATAGAGTCCATGAATTGGATTCGAATTGCCTTTTTTGTTGCTGGATTTTCTTGTAGTCAGCGTATGAGTTGAGGGAAAAGCTTACACTGGGGATTTGCACCCGAAAAAATTTTTTTACAGATGTGAAAAAACACTTGACAGGCCCGGCAAGGGTGTGTATAATACAGAGGCTGTCGTGTTGTGTGGCGTTGTTTTTTTGCACTGGTTGCACGGAAATTTGCCTCTGTAGCTCAGTCGGTAGAGCAGTGGACTGAAAATCCACGTGTCGTTGGTTCAATTCCGACCGGAGGCACCAATGACAATCAGCAAGCCGGGCAGCGTACTCTTTTGTTCATTGTCATATGCGGGAGTGACTCAGTGGTAGAGTGTCACCTTGCCAAGGTGAAGGTCGCGAGTTCGAATCTCGTCTCCCGCTCCACGAAAGTACCCATGTGCAGACTTAGGGGAGTAAATGTGAGTACCCGGCGCCATAGCCAAGTGGTAAGGCAAAGGTCTGCAAAACCTTCATTCCCCGGTTCAAATCCGGGTGGCGCCTCCAAGGTGAACCTCCTTAAATCCTTGTGATTGCAATGGATTGAGGAGGTTTTTGCTGTGCGAAAAGTGCGGGTGGATTTCCGTCATGCTCTTGACAAATAAGGGGCACAAACAGGGGGCTAAACAGGATACGGCCTCTGACCTCGCCGCAGACTTGAACCGCCACAAAGAGGGATTTTCTTTTTTATAGTATCATAACAGTATCACAAGCAAAAAAAACAAAGCCGTAACCCCTGTATTTGCAAGGGTTACGGCTGTTTGGTTAATCACTCCCACTCTACCGTGGCAGGGGGTTTGGAGGTAATGTCATACACTACCCGGCTTATGCCCGGTATTTCGTTTGTAATCCGTGAGGATATACGCTTCAAGGCTTCATGTGGAACAGCGGCATAGTCGCAGGTCATAAAATCATCTGTTTCTACAGCCCTTACGGCAATAACCGGATCGTATGTTCTTTCGTCCCCCTTTACTCCTACTGAAAGGGTATCTGTCAATAGTGCAAAATATTGATCCGGCTTAGACTTCAATTTTCCTATTTCATGTCTTACAATAGCATCTGCATGACGAAGTAGATCTAGCTTCTCCCGAGTTATTTCCCCAACAATCCGAATAGCTAATCCCGGACCCGGAAATGGCTGGCGATTAACTAGCTCAGGTGTCAGCCCTAGCTTTTGACCTAAAACGCGTACCTCATCCTTGAACAGGTTGGACAAAGGCTCTATAATTTTAGAAAAACCAAGCACCTCAGGCAATCCTCCGACATTGTGATGGCTTTTGATAGTAGCACCATAACCCCCGCCAGACTCTACAATATCGGGATAAATAGTACCTTGCGCAAAAAATGTGATATTCCCAAGCTTGTCAGCTTCCTCTGTAAAGACATTAATAAATTCACTGCCTACAATCTTACGCTTTGTTTCCGGATCGGTTACTCCTGAAAGCTTTGATAAAAACCGTTTTTGGGCATTTACTCGTATAAAACGAAGGTCGCGCTTTGAAAACGCACTCTCTATTTCATCTCCTTCGTTCAGCCTCATAAGCCCATGATCAACAAATATGCAAACTAGCTGACCCGGAATGGCTTTTGAGAGTAATGCGGCACATACCGAAGAATCCACACCGCCCGACAGTCCCAGCAACACCTTTGCATGGCCAGCGGTTTGCCGGATTTGCTGTATCTGTATATCTATGTAATCTTCTAATTTATAATCGCCAACAGCACCGCAAATGTTAAAAAGGAAATTCCGTAAAATATCGGAACCCTTTTCGGTGTGGTTACTTTCTGGGTGAAATTGCACACAATAGAGTTTTTTCTCTGTGTTTTCACAAGCAGCGGCGCAAACATCAGTAGAGGCAGTTTCAGCAAAGCCTGGAGGCAAGCAAGTAACGGCATCCCTATGACTCATCAGTCCGGCAAATGGTGCCTCTATCTTTTTGAACAACTCCGATTTGCTATTTGGCGTAACCTGAACACAGCCATATTCCCCCTCTTTTCCGGATTCCACCATTCCGCCGAGCATATGGCACATCATTTGCATCCCATAGCATATGCCAAGAACTGGCACGCCAATATTAAACAGCTCCTTATCGCACTTAGGGGAATCAGGACGGTAGGCACTGTCAGGTCCGCCTGTTAGGATAATGCCAATTGGATTTTTGAGCCTTATTTCTTCTAATGGAATAGTTCCCGGATGTATTTCCGAGCAGACCGACAGCCCTCTGACTGTGCGGGCAATCAGTTCCTTATATTGACCTCCAAAATCAAGAACAAGAACAAGTTGGTTCATATCTCCACCACTCCATCAAATACCTTTATGCATTCGCCAATCATGTGAACGCTTTCATCTGTGTATTGAATCAACAGCTCACCGCCTGGAAGCTGTACCTTTACCTTGGCACCTTTGTCGCAATAACCGTTAAGAACGGCAGCAACTACCGATGCACAGGCACCGGTCCCACAGGCCAATGTTTCTCCGCTTCCGCGTTCCCAAACGCGCATTTTCAGATGATTCCTGCCGGAAACTTCAACAAATTCGGTGTTGATTCTGTCAGGAAAAAGGGAATTGTTTTCAAACAGCGGACCTATCTTACGCAAGTCAAGCGTGTCTACATTTTTTGAAAAAACCACAGCATGGGGATTGCCCATTGAAACACAGGTAATTTTGTAGTGTTCTTTGCCAACAATAACCTCCTTTGAGACAACGCTGTCACCTGATAATTTTACAGGGATTTTTTCCGGACGCAGCTCTGCTTTCCCCATATCCACCTTGACTGTTGACACCAATTCGTTTTTAGTGGATACCTCAACGGATTTTAAGCCACTTAAGGTTTCTATGCACATATGCAGCTTATCCACTATTTTATTATCATAGAGATATTTTGCAACACACCGGATAGCGTTTCCGCACATACTGCCTTCGCTTCCATCAAGGTTGAAGGTTCTCATTTTAGCATCTGCAACCGAAGAGGGCAAAATAAGCACAACGCCGTCTCCGCCTACTCCGGTATGCCGGTCTGCCAAAAACACCGACAACGACTCGGGGGAATTGATTTCAAGCTCGTGGCAGTTAATATAGATATAATCATTGCCGCAACCGTGCATTTTTGTAAAAGGCAGTGCCTTCCTGCATTCTCTTAAATCGTTAATATCCACAAGCTCAGTGTTGATCTCACTGTATTTTGAGAGCAGGCTGTCTGCTATGGCACCTGCCGTGTCGATTGAAGTTAGGCAGGGTATGCCGAGAGAACAGGCCTTTCTGCGGATTTTAACATCATCATAAGCGGGGTCTCTGCCCTTTTCTGACGTGGAAACGATATAGTCAATTTTTTCGCGTTCCAAAAGGGTTGCGGTGTTATTCTCTGAGCATTCGCTGATTTTTTCCACCACCTCAACAGAAAATCCTTTTTGGGCAAGGAAGCTAGCTGTACCCCTTGTGGCATACAGGGAAAAGCCGCAGTGTATGAATTTTTTGATAATCTCCACAATTTCAGCCTTGTCACTGTCACGGACAGTGACCAATACACTGCCACGTCCGGATGATGCGCCGTGCAATTTATATCCCGCCGCCAAAAGCCCTTTATAAAGAGCTTCTTGTAAATTCTTCCCGATACCCAAAACCTCTCCGGTCGATTTCATCTCAGGCCCTAAATGGGTATCAAGTCCGACCAGCTTTTCAAATGAAAATACCGGAACCTTAACTGCGGTGTAGGGGGGGATCCGGGCAATTCCAGAAGAGTAACCAAGGGAAGACAGAGTTTTCCCGATACTGACCTTGGTTGCAAGCTCACACATGGGTACACCTGTAACCTTGCTGATGTAAGGGACGGTACGCGATGCACGAGGATTTACCTCTATTACGTAAATTTCGTCTTGATACAAAACGTACTGTATATTCACAAGCCCCTTTACATTTAACGCCATGCAAAGCTTTTGTGTAATTTCAAAAATCTTATCTCTCATTGAGTCATATATATTTATGGCAGGGTACACCGCCATACTATCACCCGAATGGATGCCCGTACGCTCAATATGCTCCATGATACCGGGAACCAGAACATCCTTACCATCGCAAATAGCATCAACCTCAATTTCCAAGCCACTCAAATATTTATCAATCAAAACCGGGTTTTCCTGTTCACGACGCAGTATTATCTCCATATACTCGCTGATGTCACCGGGAGAAAAGGCAATAATCATATTTTGTCCGCCCAGTACATAGGATGGACGCATAAGTACTGGGAACCCTAACCTTTCGGCAGCTGACAGGGCTTCTTTTTCGGTAAAAACTGTAACACCCTTTGGGCGTTTTATCTGAAACTTTTCCAGCAGATCGTCAAAACGCTCCCTATCCTCGCAAATGTCGATACTCTCTGCCGATGTACCGATGATATTTACCCCGCGTTCATGTAATTTCTTTGTAAGCTTGATAGCCGTGCCGCCGCCAAAAGCAACAACAACACCTATTGGCTTTTCAATTTCGATAACGCCCATTACATCATCAATATTCAGCGGCTCAAAGTACAGCCTGTCGGCAGTATCAAAATCTGTTGATACTGTTTCAGGGTTGTTGTTTATTACAATAACCTCATATCCCATTTCCCTTAGTGTCCATACACAGTGAACGCAGGCATAGTCAAACTCAATTCCCTGTCCTATCCGTATAGGTCCGCTGCCCAAGACAACAACTCTGGGCTTTTCGCTCTTATTTATGAAGGGCAGGGCTTCATTCTCGGTGCCGTTTTTGATTGAGTAAAAATATGGAGTCTTTGCCGCGAATTCGCCTCCGCAGGTATCCACCATCTTGTAAATCAGCTGGTTACTGTCTACCTTTGCACTAAGGTCATTTTCGGCAATATATTTAAGCCTGTGCAAAAACCAGCGGTCTACCTTTGTTATGTCAAATATGTCGTCTACGCTAAAGCTGCGTTTGAGTGCTTGATACAGAACAAACAGGCGTTCATCGGTAATCTCATTCAGAAGACCCCATATATCATTGTCAGATTTACCGGAAAGCCAGGGCAAATCAAGTCCATTGAGTCCGAGTTCTGCTCCTCTGACGGCCTTGAGGATTGCTTCCTCAAATGTATCCGCTATGGACATGACCTCCCCGGTCGCCTTCATTTGGGTGCCAAGATCCTTATTGGCATAAACAAATTTGTCAAACGGCCATTTAGGGAGCTTTACCGCAACATAGTCAATGGCCGGTTCAAACGCCGCAAAGGTTGTGCCGGTAACGTCATTCGTGATTTCATCGAGAGTATACCCTATGGCAATTTTGGTCGCCACTTTGGCAATCGGGTATCCTGTAGCCTTGCTTGCAAGAGCAGATGAGCGTGAAACACGAGGATTAACTTCAATGACCGCGTAATCAAAGCTGTCAGGGTGCAGGGCAAGCTGGCAGTTGCAGCCCCCTTCGACACCAAGTGCCTGTATGATGTCCAGAGATGCCGTGCGGAGCATTTGGTACTCTCTGTCTGCTAATGTAACTGTCGGTGCAACGACAATGCTGTCGCCGGTATGTACCCCTACAGGGTCAAAGTTTTCCATTGAACATACAATAATAGCATTGCCTGCACTATCACGCATGACCTCAAATTCAATTTCCTTCCATCCAGTAATGGACTTTTCAACTAAAATCTGACCTATTGGCGAAAGCGCGATACCATTGGATGCGATGCTCCTAAGAACCGTCTCGTTTTCGGCAATGCCGCCGCCGCTGCCGCCCATGGTAAATGCCGGACGCACAATCACCGGGTAACCGATTTCTTTGGCAAAGGCTACCGCTGTTTCAACGTCAACGGCAATGACAGAGGGTATCACCGGCTGGCCGATGCTTTGCATGGTCTCTTTGAAAATTTGCCTGTCCTCTGCCTTGTCGATAGTATCGGGCAGACTTCCTAATAAACGCACGTTCATTTTATCTAAAAATCCGTCCTTCGCCATTTGCATGCTCAACGTCAGGCCCGTCTGTCCGCCAAGCCCGGATAAAACACTGTCGGGGCGTTCCTTTTCAATAATGCGCTTTACCGTGGCAAGAGTAAGCGGCTCGATATATATTTTGTCGGCGATTTCACTATCGGTCATAATTGTGGCGGGATTTGAATTTACAAGAACAATTTCAATCCCTTCCTCACGAAGCACCCGGCAGGCCTGAGTACCTGCATAGTCAAACTCAGCGGCTTGACCTATGACAATAGGCCCTGAGCCTATAACCAAGGCTTTTTTGATGTTTTTATTGCGTGGCATGAGCATCAATCCTTTCTATAAATCGGTCAAACAGAAACGCCGTATCCAATGGGCCGCCCCTCGCCTCAGGGTGGAACTGCACCGAGAACGAGCTGCCATAATCCATACCCTCGCAGGTGCCGTCATTTACATTGACAAAGGAGCTGTTTTCCGACACCGCGGCATAACCGTGATTTTGGCTGGTTATATATATGCAGCCTGTTGAAATTTCCTTAATCGGCTGGTTTGCTCCGCGGTGGCCAAATTTAAGCTTTTGGGTCCTGCATCCGTTTGCCATGGCTAAAAGCTGATGGCCCAGGCATATACCGAAAATAGGTATTTGGCTTTTCACAAGCTCCCTGATCGTATCAACAATCCCGCTGTTCGCCGGGTCGGCAGGATCCCCGGGGCCGTTGCTCAGCATAATGCCGTCCGGCTTGATTTCTAGTATTTCCCGCCAGGATGTGCTATGCGGCAATGAACAGACGGTACAGTCCCGGGCCTTTAATGAATCGGCAATGCTGCTTTTGGCACCGAGATCCAGCAGCGCAATGCGCCTTTTCCCGGATCCGGAGGTCTGAGCCTCCGGTGACGAAACCGCGGCAACAGGACCACGTATAGAATATCCCTTAGCCTCAGTCAGATCAGCCTTGCCAGGCGGGGCAGTTGTGATTTTTCCGTTCATAACGCCGTTTTCCCTGATGATTTTTGTCAGCATACGCGTATCTATGCCGTAAAGCCCGGCAACCCCCTGCTCCTTCAAAAAGGCATCAAGCCGCCCCTCGCTCCGGAAATTAGAGGGCTCTTCACACGGCTGCTTTACGATATATCCCTTAGCCCTTACAGTGACACCTTCAAAATCAGCTGGAATAACGCCGTAGTTGCCGATGAGGGGGAAGGTGTGGAGGATAATCTGCCCATAATAGCTGGGGTCTGTCAGGGTCTCCAAATAACCGGTCATGCCTGTTGTAAAGACAATTTCCCCCACAGCCTCGCCCATAGCACCAAATGCCCTGCCTTCAAAAACCGTACCATTTTCCAAAATTAAGAATGCTTTCATTTTTCCTACTTCCTCTCTTTCCTACCCATTAATAGCGCAAGAGCAGCTTTTCGCTTACTGGTCTCTTGGCGATGGCGTCCAGCCATATTTCAGCGGTTTGACCGCGGGAAATCCAGATGGGATTTTTCGTCTTGTCTTTTACCGCGTCCTTGTCGTAAAATGTAGTTTGCCCTCGAATTGTGACGTACATATCGGCCTTAACCTTGAAATTGTCCTTTTTTTCGTTAATTGTAACCTTCGGCTTGGGGCGCTGGCTTGATACGGTTTTACTTCTCGCATTGCTACCGGTAATATATTCGCCGTTTTCATACCTTGCCGCCTGCCTTATGTAGTATGTAATTTTCTGCTGTTTTCCCGAATCAGGCAGCGGCTTGACCGCTATATTGTGGTTGATGCAGAGCCTGCCGTATTTTGCCTCGTCAGGTTTGAGCTTGCCGCCCTCCCGCATGCCAACAGCAACCTCCAGGCCCTCCTTAGGCACAACCTCTCCGCTCTTAAATACCAGCCACCAGGCTCCCGCCGGGGCATTTGCTGGAACGTCTTCAGCTGCTGTTTTGTAATTTACAAACAAATAAGTCTTGTAAGGGATTCCTCTTCTGATTGTTGGAAAATCAATAATTTCCGCATCCTCTGGAGGCTTCTTTTTTCCATCTTTTTTCACAATCTCTTTGTTTGATAAGTGCATTCTATACGAACTTAAATTCTTGAATTTTTTTCTTAATGTTTTAGCAAAATTCACATCATCAAACATTGTTTCACCATTGCGGTTAGCCTTAATTTCTTTCCATGACTCACCATCAGGACTGTAGGCCTTTGGCTGGTAGCCTGGAGCATACCTAATTGTATTTTTTGTAAGATTTATCTCAAATCCCGGCCTTGACCCATGGACAATTACGTCCTTGCTGTCATCGTAAACTATCCCCTCGTCACACCAGTGATCATCGTGGTCATAAGCACTAACATCGCGGAAAAACCGGTAAATCAGCCCGGCTGTGTCACGCTGTGAACGTTGAAGCGGAAGACCCATATTGGCATACATTGAATCTGTGTACATTGGAGGGGTGAGGGTAATATCATAGTAACCATAGGAATAACGTGCGGCTGTATCTGCTACACTGGATAAGGTGTTGGCAACATGATGAGTGTAAAGCCCCCCGCTGGTTACGCGGAACTCTGCTTTTCTTTCATCTGCTGTTTGTTCGTATTTTTGATGCTTACCAACTACATAAATGGCATTCACAGTATTATCGCCTGTATGAGGCGGAGCATTTAAGTCCTGGAGATAATGCAGGGCTTTTCCCAAATCCCTGTAGGCATCCACCCGGCTGTGGTTTCTATATTTGCTCACAGCTGAGTTATACCAATGTATAAATCTGCTTTTTGCCGTATGGTCATCGAAATGATTCCTCCAGTAATTTGTACCGTAATGCGGCGAGTTAATATCACCATAATAAAAATGCCAGCTATTCACATCTTTTGTTTCGTAAATATCAGGCCAATCGGAGTATTGAATGAGCGTTGCTTTTTCCGAGGCACTCAATTTGAAGAAATTCTTTGAAAGAAAAGGGGATGTAAGCGTAAATTCGTTAGTAATCATCTCCATTGCAACTGCCGTAAGCCACTGGTGAGTCTTATTTTTTCCGTCTCCCTCCCACTCGTCAGAATCTCCGTATTTTTCTCCATGAAATCCGATGCCATCGCCAAAAACTACATCCTCGGCATTAGCGATAAGCTTGATAACTGCTTCGATTTCCAAATCGGTCATTTCTTCTATGTAAAAATGCTCGGTTTGGTTGTCGGGATTTTTGTCCTCACTTTGTGAATCCGGGATAAGTGCGAGAAGGAATATGAACATTAGAAGTAGTGCGGTAATTGATTTAAGTTTTAGCATAATTAGTCATCCTCTTTCTTTTTATTTTTTTGTTTGCTTTTTTTTGAATCTAATACTAATAGATACGCTACAGCTACAATTATGAAGGTTGATATAATTTTAGGCATGGGTAAAAATGTTAAATCATGGGGTCGCATCTCAGTTATAGATACATAAATAATCTCTACAATTGAGGGAATGACCGTAATCCACATTATTTCATATCGTTTTGTAATCGCAATAAGCGAGCAGGTAACAATAGGCAATAAAAATGAAATAAACGTTAACCATATGATAGCGGCATGACCCGATCCTAATGTCAATTCAAACACCATCAACCCCACAATCACAATCCACAAAATTTTATTCTTTTTCAAAGCGTTGCACCTCCCTTCCGCCAAGCATATTTAGGGCAACCGCCGTTAGCCATTGATGGGTCTTGTTTCTATCATCTCCTGCCCATTCATCGGAGTCTCCCTCATCGGAATTTCCTGCTCCGTGGTAATCTATGCCTTTACCAAGGATTACGTTTTCTCCATTGACTATCCTCTGAATTACTTCCTCGATTTCCTCATCTGTCATGTTTTCTGGGTAAAAATGCTCTGTTAATTCATCCTCCGTGCCTAATGTAAAGGGATTGAATGATGCAAGAAGGATAAAGGCTAGGAACAGCGAGATAAGTGATTTTAACATTATATATCTTCTCCTTTTTTATTTTTTACTTTTTTAAATTCTAACACCAGCAGATACGCTATTAGGACAATTACAAGTGTTGATACAATTTTAGGCATAGGGAATAATATTAAATTATCTAATTTCCCAGAAACTAAAGCCACATAAACAACTTCAATGACTGAAGGAATAGCGGCAATCCATAGGATTCTGTATCGTGCTGTAATTGCGATAAGTGCACAGGTAACAATAGGCAATAAAAATGAAACAAACATTACCCATACGATAGAAGGGCGACCTATTATTTTGTATGTTAATCCTAATGTGGATTCTATCACCTCCAGCACCATCAACCCCACAATCACAATCCACAGGATTTTATTACGCTTCAAAGCCTCGCACCTCCCTTCCGCCAAGCGTATTTAGGGCAACCGCTGTTAGCCATTGGTGAGTCTTATTTCTTCCGTCTCCCTCCCACTCATCGGAGTCCCCCTCATCGAAATTTTCTGTTCCGTGGTAATCTATGCCTTTACCAAAAATTACATTTTCTCCGTTGGTAATTCGTTTGATTGCGTTCTCTATCTCAGATTCTGTCATGTTTTCGGGATAAAAGTGCTCTGTCAATCCATCCTCCGTGCCTAATGTAAAGGGATTGAATGATGCGAGCAGGATAAAAGCTAGGAACAGCGAGATAATAGATTTTAATTTTAACATGAGGTATCGTCTCCTTTTTTGTTTTTTATTTTTTTACCTATGAATACGCATAGGTACGCTAATGCAACACAGGCACACGCAACCATGAACTTATATCCATCCGAGAACAAAAAAGCCATATCAGTACTATCTGAGGCAACAATGACAAATTGAACAGCTGAAGGTATGAGAGCAATCCAGAATACTTTGTATTGCTTTGTAAGCACAATTAAAACTGTCAAAACGACTGGTGACCACACGGCTAAATATGTTATGAATAGAATTATAGCCATTATGCCTTCTATACCGCCACCATACATATTAGGTTGCATCGCGAACCCAATTATCGTTATAAACAACTCCAACATCAATAAAAAGATGATAACACTCGCTAAAATTTTATTAATTTTCTTTTTTGAAAAGTAAAGGTGCAGCAAAGACGACAATATACACACTGCCCCCAGTGCAAGCAATGCTATTGGTAGTTTTAGATCATCAAAAATAAAATCAAAATTAAAATCAATCCAATCGAACTCTGGGTATGGAACAACAAAATTAGCAATTGCAGGACCCATAACTATCCACAGCAGCTTTGGCTTTTTTGATATGGTGATAACCACACACATGGCGAGTTGGATACAAAAAGCAAGCCCATATTGCAACACCGGATCCAATTCAAGCTCAAACATCAACGATAAAAACTGAAGGCTTATTGATAGTGCCAACGCAAGTGTAATAATTAGTCCATATGCCATTTTTATTTGGCTTTTTATTAAATAAATGAACAACAGCGATAGTGCCACACATATGCTTGCCCATATGAACATCATCATAAAGTCGTCATACCACATATACTGAAAATCTGATAGTGGAATCTCTATCGCCAATGCAACAAAAGAATAAAGCGGAGGAACTCCTGCAATCCACAGCATTTTTGGTTTTTTTAATATTGTGAGAATCACACATATGACAATAGGAAGGGTAAAGGAAAGAAAAAACAAGCTAAATAATGACCAGCCATGAGTGTAGCCTGTTGTATACGACAGTAACGCAGGCAATAGATAGAGCAATGATACCACTGCGCAAGGCAAGATAACCCACAGAATTTTATTCTTTTTCAAAGCGTTGCGCCCCCCTTTCCGCCAAGCATATTTAAGGCAACTGCCGTTAACCATTGATGGACTATTTTTTGTCATCGCCTTTTTCTAAAACATCCTTAGATGCGCGTTTTGATTTGCCGCTTCCGGTAAAACAGGCTGTACAAAACGGCAGTGTGCAGGCACTGCAAGCGCGTTTCAGGCCGGCTATGCTAATATAACCCAAGCTGTCGGCTCCGATTTTACGGCATATCTCTTCCCTGCTCATTTTATTCGCTATTAGCTTATCCTCACTGTCTATATCTGTGCCGTAATGGCAGACATGAAGAAACGGCGGCGAGGAAACCCGCATATGAACTTCCTTGGCACCGGCATTTTTAAGGCTTCTCACAGTTTTTTCACTTGTTGTACCCCTTACAATAGAGTCATCAATAAGAACAATGCGTTTCCCCCCAATGCTAGCCGCCAGGGGGTTTAGCTTGACTCTCACCGCGCTGTCGCGCTTGGCCTGGTCAGGATAAATAAAACTGCGTCCTATATAACGGTTTTTTACAAATCCCGCTACCAGCGGTATACCGCTTTCGGCACTGTAGCCGTAGGCAGCATCTAATCCGGAGTCAGGCACCCCGCAGACAACATCAGCATCTACCGGATGCTCCTGGGCAAGTACAACGCCCATATTGTAACGGGCATCGTACACGCTTAGCCCATCTATCACAGAGTCGCTTCTGGCAAAATAAACATATTCAAAAATACACAGTCCGCGTCCTGCCTCTTTATTTTCCAAACGCACACCCTGCTGCACTATTTCCCCATTTTCTAAAACAAGAACCTCCCCAGGGCGCACATCTCTCACAAGTGAATATCCGCAAGCGTCAAGGGCGCAGCTTTCTGAGGCAACAGCGTATCCGGTTCCGTTTTTGCCCAAACAAAGCGGGCGAAAGCCGTTGGGATCGCGTATAGCAATCAATTTGTCCTCACTGGTTGCTACAATCAGTGAAAATGACCCTCCCAGCAAGCTGGCAGCGGTAGTGGCACCTTTTATTGTATCTCTTTCCTTGGTGATGCAGTAGGCAATCAATGCCGATATGACCTCACTATCACTAGTCGCACTGAACCTCAATCCGCTTGCTTTTAATATTTCCCTGATTTCCCTGGCGTTTGTTATATTTCCGTTATGGGCAGTGGCAATTCTCCCGGTCAGATATTCGGTGACAAACGGCCCCATGTTTTCTTTTTTATTATGCCCGGTGGTTGAATACCTGGTATGTCCAACAGCAACACCAGATTTGGGGAACAGCCCAAGGGTCTTGTCTGAAAACACCTCGTTGACAAGGCCTACATCTTTATGGCAGAAGATATGCTTGTCATTTACTGCGGCAATTCCGGCCCCCTCCTGTCCACGGTGCTGAAGCGACAGCAGTGCATTATATGTCAGACCTACAGATTCGTCTGAGGTCAGGCATATTCCGAAAACGGCGCATTCCTCGTTTAGCTTTCTCATTTGTCATCCGGCTCCAATCTGTTTAATTTGTGGTGTACAGCTGTTTATATGGGTTCTTTGTATTTGGCTTTAACAGATAAAATCGGCTTTGCATTATTTCCGCGGGGTCTATTCCGAAATAGCCGGAAAATTCAGAAGTATAGGGTTCAATTTCACTTAAATCATCCTTTGAGGCGATTTCCTCTGTAACCTGTTCCGGAAGATTGGTAAGCTCTTTGTCAGTTCTGATGAAAATTTTCCCCCCATGCATGCCTGTCCCGGTAAAATTGCCGACCGGCTCGTGCCCTTCACATCCCAGCCCTAATACGACAATCAGCCCGCCCGCCAAATATTCACCCAGAAAGCTGCCCGCCCTGCCGCCTATTATAACAGCGGGCTTTTTGTCTTTATATTCCTTCATGTGAATGCCTGTCCTGTATCCCGAGTCGCCTTTTACGAATATGCTTCCGCCCCGCATACCGTAGCCTAAGGCATCTCCCGCGTTGCCGCGTATGATAATCTTACCATCGTTCATAGTGTCGCCTACGGCATCCTGGGCATTGCCGTTCAGGTCAATGACTCCACCATCAAGATATGCTCCTAAGGCGTTGCCCGGTGTTCCGGTTATGGTTAGCCTTTTGCCATTTATGCCGCTACCGATAAATCTCTGTCCACAACAGTTTTCCACAATAACATCGCCCTTGCCCTGACGTATCTGCTGATTCAGTTCCTTGAAACCAACTCCCGCTGCCGAAATAATCATGTTACACTCCCCCTATCTTGGACATTCTTTCATCCTTGGCAAATGCCATAAGCCTTGGTTGCTTGCAAATAAGCTCAAAGTCTATTGTGTCAAGAGGCGTTTGCTCCCGGATAAGGCTTGTGTATATCCCGGCTTTTTCTATATTCCCGATGAGAATATATCCGTTTAACCTGTTGTTGCCGTAAAAAATACGTTTATATCCCCCAGGATGCTCCTCAGAATATACATCTCCGCTGTAATTTCCCGCTGTGATTATGTGTTTACCGAAAAATCCGATGGCGTTCATAGGGATAGCCTTGTCAAATGTTTTTTCTCCCCCCGCCATGTTTATTCCGGCACACTCCCCCTGCATATAGGCATTGGGCAGGAGTGCCATGTTTTTATTATGCCCGCTTGATATGTCGAAGGATTTAGTACAGTCACCCGCCGCATATATGCCGGGAGCGGTAGTTTGGGATTTTTCATTGACCGCAATACCCCTGTCTGTATCGGCAATGCCGTTCAAGAGTTCGTCATTGGGAGATACACCAACGGCAAGCACTAAAATATCAAACTCGATAACATCCCCATTTTCCAGGAAGGCGGAATTAGATTCAAAACGCTTGATGCTTGCGCCTAACCTAAAGCTAATATCATTGCATTCAATATGGCGTTGCATTATCTCAGCTCCGCCATCGTCTAAAATACTGGACATTATCCGCTCGGCAAGGTCAAGAACAGTAACATGGGCAACCTTGTCGCGTATTCCCTCTGCGCATTTCAGACCAATCAGCCCGCCGCCGACAATAAGCACCCGCTTGTATTTGTCAAGCGACTTTTCCAGCCCGATAGCATCGTCAAGGCTCATGAAGGTAAATTTATCCTTCACCGAGCTAAGGCCTTCAAAGGCAGGGATGAAGGCGCGGGAACCAGTTGACACAAGCAATTTGTCATAAGGGATTTTTTCCTCGTTAGATAGAACCACCTGTTTTTCCTCTGGCTCAATGGCTGACACAAGTGTGCTTTTCAGCAAACGGCAATTGTTATCTGAGTAAAAATTCTCACGACGATACAATATTTTTTCCCTATCGGTTTTGCCCTTCAGCAAGTATGATATCAAGGGGCGGGAATATGTATGGTGAGCCTCGGCGGTAATTACGGCAATTCCGCCCTCCCGGTCTATCTGTCGTATGCCCTCAACACAGCCGATACCCGCTGCGGAGTTTCCGATAATCACATACTTCAAGCTACTCCCCCCTGTCTTCAAAAACAATGGCTCTATTGGGGCATCCCTTTACGCAGGCGGGCGAACCATCTGTTGTCTTTACACATAGCTCACATTTTTGCGCCGGCCCCTCCGGCGATGGGGAAACCGCACCGTAAGGGCAGAGCAAAACACAGGTGTAGCAACTCACGCAACGCTCATGGTCAATTGCAACGACCCCATCCGTTACTCCCAGCGCACCGGTGATACATCCCCTGAGGCACAATGCCTCCTTGCAGTGACGGCAGGATACGGCAAAGCTTATGTCTCCGTGTTTCTCAATTTTAATTCTAGAGTTGGGCTTAACACCCTTGAGTGCTTTGGCCATATCATTTCCACCGGCTGCGGCAAAGGCGCAATAATACTCACACAAACGACAGCCCAGACACCACTTTTCATTTACATAAACCTTTTTCACTCAATTCACTCCATGACCAGATAATCGTCACGTCCGGCACCTACGGAAATATATTTTATAGGGCAGCCCACCGCAGATTCAATAAACTTGATGTACTTCATTGCCGCATCCGGTAAATCTCCGGGTTTCCGGCATTTTGATATGTCTTCCCTGAAGCCTTCCACGTATTCATAAACCGGCTTGGCTTTCATAAGGGCATCGCCGATGGGAAATCCATCTGTTTTTACGCCGTCTATTTCGTATGCAACGCAAACCGGAATTTTATCTAAGTATGACAGTACGTCCAATTTTGTAAGGGCAAGATAATCCGCACCCTGCATACGTACTCCGTATCTGCTGGCGGGGACGTCAAAGCCGCCGACCCGGCGAGGCCTGCCAGTTGCCGCCCCATATTCGTTCCCTGCCTTGCGCAGGACATCGGCCTCCTGCCCAAAAAGCTCCGCAGTAAACGGCCCTGCACCAACACAGCTTGAATATGCCTTCATAACGCCCGCCGTACAGTGAAGCTTAGCTCCCGGTATACCCGCACCGGTCGGCGCGTAAGCCGCCAAGGTTTGTGATGATGTCGTGTATGGGTAAATACCATAGTCAATATCCCTCAGGGCACCGAGCTGTGCCTCAAAAAGAATCTTTTTCCCGGCATCATCCGCCTTAGTCAAAACCTCTGTCGTATCTGTGACGTGAGCTATAAGGCCTGAGCCGTATGCTTCAAGCCAGCTTATAATTTCTTCTGCAGGCGGGACCTCCGAGCCGTATGACCGAAATATAATATCTTTCCAATCAAGGATATTTTCTACTTTTTCCCTAAGCGTATCGGGATAACGCAGATCGCCGAGCCTCAAGCCCTTCTTCATATACTTGTCACCATATACCGGCGAAATTCCGCGTCTTGTAGAGCCGTATTGCCTGTCGCCTAATCGTTCCTCCTCCAATATATCCTGCTGTTTATGGTAAGGAAGGCAGATAAACGCCTTGTCGCTGATTTTCAAATTGTCAGGGGTAACGCTAACCCCCTTTTCCTTCAAGCCTGAAAGCTCCTTGCACAAATGCTCCAAATCAATTACCATGCCGGGGCCCATAACGTTGACAGTTTCAGGGCGCAAAATCCCGGATGGAAGAAGATTGAGGATGAATTTGCCCCTGTCGTTGATTACTGTGTGTCCGGCGTTGTTGCCGCCCTGATAACGGCACACAAGATCATACTCCTTTGAGAGTAAATCAACCATACGCCCTTTCCCCTCGTCCCCCCAGTTGATACCTACTACCGCTGTAAGCATAGCTCCACTTCCTTTATACTCTAATTTTAGTATCATCACTCAGAAGGTCCTTATTCGAGTCAATTATAACACCAACCGTATTTAAGAACTCCTCTGTTTGTTCCTTTGCTCTCCCTATAAATTCCTCAGGGTTCATCAGGCAGCTTATTTCATCTTGGCTTAATCCGAATGCCGGATCTTGAATAATGCGGGAAATTAGGTCGTTCTCCTTGCCTTCTTGTTTTATTTGATTTGCCGCTTCAACCGAATGCAGGCGTATCCTTTCATGTAATGTCTGTCTGTCGCCCCCTTTTTTCACGCAGTACATCAGTATGTTTTCAGTCGCCATGAATGGAAGCTCTTCATCTATATGCTTTTTTATCACGCAGGGATATACAGTAAGTCCTCCCATAATGTTGATAACAAGTGACAGGATGGCATCTGCGGCAAGAAAAGCCTCTGGGATTGCGATACGCCGATTTGCCGAATCGTCAAGTGTACGCTCTAACCATTGCCCACTCGCCGTCAGCGCCGGATTTAGGGCGTTTACTATCAGATGCCGGGCGATGGAGGCAATACGCTCGCTTCTCATTGGATTTCTTTTGTATGCCATGGCACTTGACCCGACCTGCCCCGGTTCAAAGGGCTCATCTGCCTCCTTCATGTGTGACATAAGACGAATGTCATTTGAAAGCTTATAACAGCTCTGGGCTATACCTGACAGCACCGATAGGATGTAATAATCCGCTTTTCTGGAATAGGTCTGACCGCTTACCGCGAATGTTTCCTTAAAGCCCATTTTGTTGGCGATTTTTTCTTCCAACATTTTTACTTTTTCGTGGTCCCCATCAAACAGCGAAAGAAAACTTGCCGCTGTACCGGTGGTTCCTCTGCAACCTAACAGCTTTAGATTTTTCAGGGCAAATTCAAGCTGTTCAAGGTCTAGTAAAAAATCCTGAATCCACAGTGCGGCACGTTTGCCCACGGTAGAGGGCTGTGCCGCCTGAAAGTGAGTATAAGCAAGGCAGGGGAGATTTTTGTGCCTTGCTGCAAAATCATACAGCTTAGAAATAGCATTTATAAGCAACTTTTTTATTTTTTGGATTGCCCGGCGCTGTAAAATAATATCGGTATTGTCACCCACATAGCAAGAGGTCGCGCCCAGGTGGATGATCGGCTTTGCTTTAGGGCACTGCTCACCATAAGCGAGGATATGAGCCATAACGTCATGCCTTAGCTCCTGTTCAAAATTTGCCGCCGAGTTATAGTTTATGTCGCCTGCATGAGACTTCATTTCGTCAATCTGCTCTTCTGTAACACCTAACCCTAGCTCCCTTTGACCTTCTGCAAGGGCAATCCAAAGCTTGCGCCAGGTGGAGAATTTTAGATCATCAGAAAATATTTGCTGCATTTCGTCACTAGCGTACCTTTTGCACAGCGGGTTTTGATACCTGTCATGTCCGTCATACATTTTGAAGTCTCCTTAGTACATATTGATAGCTCTCCGCAAGGTTACCCAAGTCTCGCCTGAAACGATCTTTATCGAGCTTTTTATCGGTGCCAGCCTCCCAAAGCCGGCAGGAGTCGGGGGATATTTCATCACAGAGGATGAGCCTGCCATTTCTTCTGCCGAACTCAAGCTTGAAGTCAATCAGCCTGATGCCGGCTTTAACGAATAAATCAATTAGCAGCTTGTTGATTTTGAGGGCTTGCCGGGTCATCTCCTGCAATTCATCGGCAGTTGCTAAGCCTATTGCGGTAATTTGGCTTTCGTTAATCATGGGATCACCCAATTCATCGCTTTTTACGCTGAATTCAACAGTAGTATTTTTAAGGGGGGAGCCTTCCTCAATACCATATTTTTTAGAAAAGCCTCCCGCAGCCACGTTTCTAACGATAATTTCTACCATAACAATCTCCGTTTTTTTCACGACAAGAGAGATGTCGTCAATTACTTCGATAACATGAGTCTCAATACCATTTTTAGCAAGGTAGCTATAGATAAGATTGGATATAGCGGCGTTCAGCCTGCCCTTCCCCGGTATTTCCTCTTTTTTTTCGCCGTTAAAGGCAGTGGCCGAGTCTTTGAAGCGGATGACGAGGCTATCTTTGTCCGGCCCTTCACATATCACCTTGGATTTACCTTCATATAGCACTTTGTACATAATTTTAACCTCCGGCGTGTTTTATTCCTAAAATCTCAAGCTCTTTTTCATTCAGGCCTACGCCCCTCAGCATCAAGCGGTTACCCTTCAGGCTTTCTATTGAGTTAATTCCCATGCCACCCATCATCTCTTTAATTTCGTGCTTCCACGCCGTCAGGAGGTTGACAAGCCGCTTGTACCCGATGTCAGGATTCATGCGTTTAGTCAAAGTAGGCATCTGTGTGGCGATTCCCCAGTTACATTTACCGGAGTGACAGGTCCTGCAAAGATGGCAACCCAGGGCCAAAAGTGCCGCCGTGCCGATATATACACAGTCGGCACCTAAAGCAACTGCCTTGACAATATCGGCACTCGATCTCACACTGCCGCCGATAACAACAGAGACATTGCCACGGATGCCCTCATCTCGCAATCTCTGGTCAACACTGGCAAGCGCAAGCTCAATGGGTATTCCCACATTATCGCGTATGCGTGTGGGTGCTGCCCCTGTCCCGCCACGGAACCCATCTATTGCAATAATGTCCGCCCCGCTCCGGGCAATACCGCTGGCAATTGCAGAGACGTTATGTACAGCCGCTATTTTGACGATCACCGGTTTTTTGTATTCGGTCACCTCCTTGAGGGAATAAACAAGCTGACGCAGATCCTCTATTGAGTAAATATCGTGATGCGGAGCGGGAGAAATAGCATCACAGCCCTCGGGAATCATTCTGGTGCGCGAAACATCACCGACAATTTTCGTCCCCGGCAAATGTCCGCCGATGCCGGGCTTTGCACCCTGCCCCATTTTAATTTCAATTGCCGCACCGCTACTTAAATACTGAGGATGCACACCAAAACGGCCAGATGCAATCTGCACAATGGTATTCCCTCCGTATTTATAAAAATCCTCATGCAACCCTCCCTCTCCGGTATTGTAGAGAATACCGAGTTCTTGAGCGGCTCGGGCAAGGCTTTCATGAGCGTTGTAGCTAATTGAGCCATAACTCATAGCCGAAAACATAACTGGCATGGAAAGGGAAAGCTGGGGAGGCAGATTGTTCTTAATGCAACCCTTTTCATCGCGTTCAATTTCTCCTGGCCTTGAGCCCAACGACACCTTGGTCTCCATGGGCTCCCTCAGCGGGTCTATAGAAGGGTTGGTGACTTGTGAAGCGTTGAGTAAAAGCTTGTCGAAGTATACCGGATAATTCTCAGGATTGCCCATTCCCGAAAGGAGAACCCCTCCGCTGCTCGCCTGGCGGTAAAGCTCGTTTATTGTTCTGTCTGACCAGTTCGCGTTATCCTTGTATGTGTTGCCGTTTTTGATAATTTTCAGCGCGTGGGTAGGGCAAAGGGAAACACACCTGTGGCAATTTACGCATTTGCTATCGTCACAAAGTGTATTTTCTGAACCCTCCGCAAAGTAGTGAGCCTCGTTGGCACACTGGTTTTCACAGGCGCGGCAGTTGATGCACCTGTCTGAGTTTCTGACGATTTCATACTCTGAGTATATATAATTGATCGGCACTATTCCCCACCTCCGTTCAGGCAAACAATAACAGGCTGTCCGCCCTTGGGTGCCCATATCCTGTCAAGGCCGGGCTGAATAATACGTATTGCCGCTTCCTCGCTGGCCACATACACAGTATCCCCGCTTTCACCTACTACCATGCTTCGTAATTTAAGCCTGTCATTCAGTGCCATCATTCCGCCCTCAAAGCCTACGAGTATGGAAAATGGTCCAGTAATGAGCTGCTCCGAAAACATGACTCGCAAATACTCGTGAATTTCCCGCTCTTTTGGGGGCATGGATTTAATAGTCTGCCAGAATGGAGCGGCTACAACCGAGGCAATTTCATCAAATCCGAGCCCTTTTTTTCTGTGGAGATAATCAACAATATAGGTAATAACCTCAGTGTCTGTAAGAAGGGTGCATTTGTAGCCGTGCATTTCGATCGCTCTCCGGTTGGCATCGTATGACGATATTTCGCCGTTATGTACAACAGAATAATCAAGTAGCGCAAAGGGATGCGCCCCACCCCACCAGCCGGGAGTATTGGTTGGATAACGCCCATGTGCCGTAAAGCAGTAGCCTTCATATTCCTCCAGTCTATAAAATCTGCCGACATCCTCAGGATAGCCGACAGCCTTAAACACACCCATGTTTTTCCCGGAGGAAAAGACATAAGCCCCCTCTATTTGCGTGTTGACACGGAAGACGCACTTAGCAACAAACTCACGCTCATTCAATTGACTTTCACTCAGCTTTGTCGGCATGGGCGCAACGAAGTAACGCCAAATCAGCGGTTCATCGGTGATTTCCTTTACCTTTCGGGTCGGTATTTTTGATAGGTTGATAATATCAAAGTGCTTCTCTAAAAATTCCTCACAATTTCTTTTCGTCTGCACCGAATTATAGAATATATGCATGGCATAATAATCCTTGTATTCCGGATAAATCCCATAAGCGGCAAATCCGCCGCCAAGACCGTTTGAACGATCATGCATAACGGAGATTGATTTTATTATGGTTTCCCCGCTCATGCGTCTGCCAGTTTTATCTAAAACCCCCGATATGGCACATCCGGAAGGTATCCGTACTTGTCCTTCCTGTTGCATAAGCATTCCTCCTTCGGCAATTAAAGGCGCCCATCGCACGATAATATTCAACCCCCCCCGGGCTTGACCAGAGGCACATGTATCGATTGATGAACGCCATTGTTCAACTTTACAGATTATACACTGTGTCAATTGCCTTGTCAAGGGGTTTGTCGTATGGAGGGAATTTTTTTTTAATTTGTAAATTCCATAAGGTATCTGCACAATTTGTTGATATTTTATGATTCCCGATCTGCCATTCCCACAAATGGTTCTGCCGTTTTCCCGGAGGGCAAAATACTTTCACAACTCGGATATTGACTTTAGCAAAAAAACAGTATATGATAGTGTGGAGAGGCACTGTACTTTCCGTGCCGCGTAACTTGGAGGTGCTTGCTGTGTACAGAATTGAAGACGAATTATTCTCTCAGCACATATCACTCAGGCAGACCTGTGCCTATCTGCAGGGAGAGGAAAATAACATCAAGGACTTCTTCGCCCTTTCAGGCTTCTTCAGCGTGACCTTTACCGGGTGTGGGCTGATGTTTGCCCTTTGCCGTTCAGCTGAGCTGTCCCTGAAATTACGGGGAGGGCTTACTACCATGTCATATGCCTCGGGCGACCTCATGCTGAACATGGATTATTACAGGGATATGCTGAACGGAACATTGTTAATTGTACCAAGCCGTTCGGGTCAGACCACCGAGGTTTTGTCGGCGGTTCAGAAGGCTAGGGCAGAGGCAGGGGCACAGGCTATTTGCATTTGCCCTCAGGCCGGCTCAAGGTTAGCCGATATTTCCGATTTTGCTTTTGAAATGCCTTGGATTTTAGATGAAACAGTTTGTACCACACGCACCGCCTCTAATGTCTACCTGACTAATTTATACATAATCGGACTTTTATCCGGCGATTTAGTCCTGTTAGACGAACTTCGGCAGGCAGCGACAAACCAAGAGGAGTTTATAAATCTCTACCGCGCGGAGCTGGAGGGTATAGGGCAGAGCGGTACCTGGAATAAAATAATTGTAGTAGCCGATGGTGAGCTGGCGGGCCTGGCACAGGCCGGTGCCATTGTAACAGGAAGGATGTGCAAAATCCCTACCTTTTACTCCAATATCATGGACATTCGCCACAGTATGGTCAGCCTTATTGACGAAAATACATTGGTCATAGTAGTCGTTTCTCCGTTAGATAACACCTACCAAAAAGAGCTGTTGCACGAAATTCGCTGTCGCGGGGCGCAGATTGTTACCATGTCGTCTAATAAAGAAAATGTTTTTGGGGCGGAATTGAATGTCCCTCTGCCCAAATACGCCAATTATGCCGTCCGCGGAATCCCACTGCTCTTTTCAATGCAAGCCATAGCCTTCAACAAAGCCATAGCAGACGGCATTGATCCTGACAAAGCCGATGGCTCGCCCCTTTGGGTCAAGCTTTAATTTCTGCGGGGGCCTATTCATAATTATTTTCATCCGGGGAATAATGTCCCCGAGGTGAATTGATTTTGAAAAAGCTTTTATCCATAGCTCTTGCGGGCGTGTGCCTTTGTATGCCGGTATACCCAGCTGCCACAGCCCTTGTATCCGGGGCAAAAAGTGCCATTTTAATGGATGCAGCTACCGGGGTTGTTTTATATGAACAAAATGCCAATGCAAAAAGCTTTATAGCATCCACTACTAAGATTATGACCGGTTTGATTGTTTTAGAAAATGCCGAGCTTGATGACACTGTAAATGTATCCCCTCAGGCAGTAGGTGTAGAGGGTTCGTCAATCTATCTGGAGGCGGGACAAAAAATTTCGGTCAAGGAATTACTGTATGGTCTCTTGCTTAAATCCGGCAACGATGCGGCGGCGGCACTCGCTATACACTGTGCAGGAGGCATTGATGCATTTGCCGGAATGATGAACGAGCGGGCACGGAGCCTGTCTATGACAGGTAGTCATTTTACCAACCCCCATGGGCTAAATCACCCTGAACACTATTCTACTGCACGAGATATGGCAAAATTAACTCGTGCCGCCCTGAATAATTCCGGATTTTCTGAAATTGTGCGTACAAAATACTATAAGCTAAACGGTGTCACTATAAAAAACCATAACAAAATGCTCTGGAATTACAATGGTGCCGATGGTGTTAAAACAGGATTTACTAAGCTTGCAGGGAGATGCTTGGTGTCAAGCGCGACAAGAGGCAATATGCAGCTGATTTGCGTTACTCTCAAGGCAAGCAATGACTGGGGAGATCACGCCGCGTTACTCAACTATGGCTTTGACAGCTATACCCTGCGGCATTTTTTCAATGAAGGACAGCCCTTGGCAACGCTGCCGGTTTACGGAGGGGAAAAAAACTCGGTTGAGGCTGTTGTAAACCAAGATATCCGTTTGTTGCTAAAAAAGGGACAAGCCGACAAGGTAAAGCTCGAGGTTGTACTCCCCCGCTATTTGTGGGCGGGAATAGCCAGGGGCGAACAGGTGGGAATTCTGCGCCTCACTCAGGATAACAACATTTTGCTTGAATATCCTGTTGTCGCCAAAGAAGCAATATTGGCCGTTACACCAAAAAGACGGCTGAGGGATCTATTTAAGAAAAAAATATCCTAATGCACATTGAGGTGATGCTTGGTGCCAAATATATTCGTACTACCATCCCATATTTCTAATCTGATTGCGGCCGGGGAGGTTGTGGAGCGTCCTTCATCGGTTGTCAAGGAGCTTTTGGAAAATTCCGCTGATGCGGGAAGCTCGTCAGTCACCATGGAAATCAAAAACGGAGGCGTATCCTTTATCCGATGCACCGACAACGGCTCGGGTATGGATAAGGAAGATGCCGCCTCCGCTTTTTTGCGTCATGCCACATCTAAAATACGTGCCGAAAGCGATTTGGACACCATAAACACAATGGGCTTCCGGGGCGAGGCTCTGGCGGCAATTGCATCAGTCAGCCGCATTGAGCTTATGACCCGGACACCAGACAGCGAGTTAGGCTTTTCCGTGATGCTTGAGGGCGGAAAAATTATAAGTATGCAGGAATCAGGCTGCCCCCAGGGTACGACTATTGTTGTACGAGATCTTTTTTTCAATACTCCAGGGCGGAGAAAATTTTTAAAAAAAGACTCCACCGAAGCCGCCCATGTAAACGAAACGGTCCTGCGTGCCGCTTTAGGCCTCCCCAACATTTCAATGCGGCTGATAAAAAACGGATCAACCTCACTGCACACCCCGGGTGACGGAAGTTTGAAAAATTGTGTTTATAGCTTGCTTGGGCTGGACTATACTAAAAATCTCGTTGAAGTCCAACGCCGTGAAAACAATATTTCTGTCTCCGGCTTTACCGGTAAACCCGAAACAGCCCGCGCCGGAAGAAGCGGGCAGTATTTTATGCTGCTGGGCCGCCCTATAAAAAGCAAATTGCTCTTTGCCGCCTTGAACGAGGCCTATCTGGGATTTATACCAGCAGGAAAATCCCCTGTATGCGTCCTGCACCTCTCCATGCCGCCGGATGAGTTTGATGTCAATGTACACCCGGCAAAAACCGAGGTTAAGTTCAAGGATGAAAAAATGATTTTTCATCTGGTGTATCATGCTGTACGCACCGCGCTTGACAGCTCTGTGCCTGGCAAATCAATATCTGTTGTCCAGTCTCCTGCACTGCCGTTAAAAACTGCTACCGAAATTATCGGAGATCAAACTGTAATTTCCCCATCCGGGCCGATGTCGGAATCATTTTCTCGAATATCACCACAGGTCAGCCGGGAGCCTATTGATTTAGCTGATTCATCCCCATCTGCCACTCCCTACCCGGGAACTATTGTATACACCCGGTCAGAAATAGAAGCTCCCAAACACGCCGCTGCCGCAGAGACCGCCCCGCTCCAACCGCAGGAAACGGTCTGTGAGAAAATCATTCCCAGGCACCGATACATAGGAGAAGCTTTGGGCGGTTTTTTATTGGCCGAGACCAAGGAGTGCCTTTGGATCATCGACAAGCACGCAGCGCATGAACGTCTTTTATACAACAAGCTCAGCCAAGGCGGCGATGGGTTAATGAGCCAACAGTTTATCGCACCTGTTATGGTGACATTGACGGCAAGTGAGTGTGATACGCTGGTTTCACATCAGGATTTTTTGAAAAGCATAGGCTTTTGTCTGGAAATGTTTGGGCAAGATACAATAGCCGTACGTGCAGGACCGTGTGAACTTGAACACGAGGATATCCCCTCAGCACTGAGCCGGATAGCTCAACTGCTTTGCAACGGTCAAAAGCCTGATTTAAGGGAAAATGCCCTGTGTGCAATAGCCTGCAAGGCGGCAGTTAAGCTGGGGCGTTCCTCTAAACACGAGGATATGGAATGCTTGTGCAAGCGAGTTTTGGAAAGCAATGATTTGCTCCACTGTCCGCACGGAAGACCTGTGAGCCTGAGGCTCTCCGGAGCTGATTTAAGGCGTGAATTTGGAAGATGATCTTTTTTGGGGGGTGAGTTATTGTTTACGACCGTTCACGCTCTTGTTGTGCGTGATGTTGATTATAAGGAGTACGACAAGATTTTAACTGTTGTCACGCCTGAGGAGGGAAAGATCAGCGTTTCGGCGCGGCAGGCGAGGCGACGAGGCAATCCCCACGCGGCTGCAGCGCAGCTTCTGTGCTGCAGCAAAATGCTTCTGTCGGAATATAAGGATAGGCTGACCATTAAAGAATCCCAGGTTATAGACTGTTTCTGGCCGCTGCGTCAGGATATAGGACGCCTATCCTTGGGTGCATATATTGCTGAGGTAGCAGAAACACTTATGCCTCCCGCATCCCCATGTCCCGAAATTTTCAGGTTAACCCTTTTAGCTTTGAATCTCCTGTCAAAAAACAAGTACCCTATGGCACTTGTTAAAGCTGCATATGAGATGGCGGTACTCTGCCGCGCCGGATTCACCCCTGCTCTTGACGGATGCTCCAAATGCGGAACAGAAACGCTCCGTAGCATGAGGATAGATATTTCCGCAGGGGTTTTATTTTGCCCCAGTTGCGCCCTTAAGGATCTACCCACCCTTTCGCCCGGCGTTTTGGACGCGCTTTTTTATATCAGGCAGGCATCAGCCCGCAATGTGTATAAATTCACACTGGAGGACTCTGAGCTTAACAATCTTGCGGAAATCTGCCAAGCCTATATGATAGCCCAAACAGGCAAAAAATTTACCTCTTTAGATTTTTACGATCAGCTTTTGCCTATGTCCTTACGCCAAAAAGCACCGTTAAAATGAACCTTTTTTACTCCAGCATATGCAAAATCAAGTGCTTCGTCTATAGTGTCGGCAACGGCAGACAAGGCCAAAACTCGTCCCCCGGACGTGACAAAGCCGCCGTGATTTTCTTTGGATGTCCCGGCGTGAAAAGCTTGTACATATTCAGGAAGGTTCTGCAATCCGGTGATATCAAAACCTTTTTGATATCTGCCTGGATACCCGCCGCTTGCCATAACAACACATCCTGCCGCCTTGCTGGCCCAGTGTACCGGCGTTTTTGCCAATTGACCGGATCTAACCGACAGCATAATTTCCATTAAGTCACTCTCCAGCAGCATGAGCACTGTCTGCGCCTCCGGGTCACCAAAGCGAGCGTTGTATTCTATCACTTTGGGCCCCGCCCCGGTTAGCATAAGCTCAAAATACAAAACACCCTTAAATGGACAGCCCTCCTGCTCTAATGCCCTTATGGTAGGTATGAAAATTTGCTCCAAGGCCTGATTTTGCAATTGCTCTGTATAATCCGGCACTGGGGAAATCACACCCATTCCACCTGTGTTAGGGCCCCTGTCGCCATCGAACGCTCGTTTATGGTCGCGGCACGGCGGCATGAGGACAAGCTCCCTGCCATCGGTAAAGCAGAGAACGGTGACCTCGCTGCCCTCCATATATTCCTCAATAACTACCCTGCGCCCCGAATCCTCAAATCTGCCATTTTTCATCATATCACGCAAAATTTCCTCTGCCGCATCTATACTTTCAGGCAACAGTGCTCCTTTCCCAAGAGCCAGGCCATCGGCCTTTATGACCAAGGGCTTTTCAGCTGATGCCCCCTGCTTGTGTGCGTAGGCAACAGCTTTTTCGCAATCCTCAAAGGCTTCATAAGCCGCTGTGGGAATACCGTATTTACGCATAAGGTTTTTGGCAAAAATTTTAGAGGACTCTATCCGTGCCGCCGCCTTTGTCGGGCCGAATGCAGGAATGCCTGCCGATTCCATGGCATCAACCATCCCTGCCGCCAATGGGTCGTCCGAGGCGACTACGGCAAATTCTATGCCGTTATCCCTTGCCCATCTAACCATTTTATCCACATCCACAGCGGCAATAGGCAAGCATGTTCCGAATTCCGCCATGCCACCGTTGCCTGGAGCGCAGAAAAGCCTAGTGACCTTAGGGCTATGGAAGAGCCTCCAGGCTATGGCGTGCTCACGCCCGCCCGAGCCAATCAAAAGTGTTTTCAAGGTTATGCCCCCTTTACAAAAGCCAATATCACACAGCTCGAAAATCAGCTCACACAGCCATCCCTCCAGCTTGTCATGTCATGTAGTCAAAACCACCGCGGTTCGCAAAACAGGCTAGGAAAACGCCCCATCGGTATAACCCGGGTAGGGCAGGTATCCGCTATGCTCTTGCGACACTGAGTCTGGCAGGTCATCAAACACAATTTCTTTTTCTTTCCAGTAGATGTTTTTCAGACTTATTCCGCCCATCACCGACTTGCCCCCGGCATCATTGTTTACAAGGTTAGCACCGCAGGAATCACGTTCCCCGCCAAGAACCCAGACATTTTCCACCGAAACATCCTTGATTTCACGATCGCCTTCATTTTGTGTATATCCACTGCTGTCATTTTCAAAGTCAATCAGAAATTTCCATCCATCCCCCTCTTGTCCCATCTGCGCATTGTCCACAATGATGTTTTTATAAGTAACATCGTATATCTTGCAGTTATCCCCATTGTGGATAGAGATAGGAGCCTTGTGGAAGTTGTGAATGATGTCAATATCCTCAAAGGCAATGTCATAAATCCTGGGATCGTCATTCGCCTTCAATCCATAAGCCGGACCCCTGTTGGTCTCAAATCCGATTTCAAGGCTTTGGGCTAAATCTGTCCAGATAACGCAATTTTTGGCTGTGATGTTGAAGCTGTTCGTATCTGTGTAATTTTTGATCACGATACTGTCATCCCATGAGCGGATAAAGCAGCTGTCTATAGTCATGTTGCGAGTACTCTGTATGGTGATTCCATCGCCGTTGTTGCGCGCACTGATTATCTTTATATTCTCCACCTTAACGCCGTCACAGTTCAGAAACTCGACTACCCAGCGGTTAGGATCAAGGATATGCACCCCCTCGACTTCTAAATTTTCAGCATCCCAGCCACGTATGGCATTGACGGCATTGGGATGATCATATCCAAATTCCTTGCCGGTGATTATGCCCCGACCCATTACCTTGCTGCCTGATGCCATTTTAATCCCGCCGTATATTACCGAGCCCGGCTTCAAATAGAGAATCTCATTCTCTTTGAGAAAGAGGTGGTTATTATGCCAGTCATCGCCGCTTACATTGTTACCTGCATCAACATCCATGCGACCCTCAACCACTGTGGCACCATCGGGAACAGGGGGAGCAGGAGGGTTGGCGAAAATCATCAGATTGTCAGTTTCCGGGTCACCGTTGAACTCAACCGAGTACTGACCCGGCTTTGATATCTCGAAGGTCACTGTGCCGCCGCTGAGCTCCGGTACAATGCCCGCCCTTGCCGGTCTGACAATCACGCTGTTCACGCCCGCCGGATAATCAACTCTCACCTCAACCCTGCCGGTCATGTCGAACATGGCAACAGCAGCAGGTTTTAGCAATTCCTCAAATACAAGAAAGGAACGTTTAGGGTTAGTCAAAGTCGAATACAGCTCAATCTCTTTTCCCTGAGCCGTAACAGTCATGCCGTCAAACTTATCCATCCCCGGGGCAAATGGATAAGCTTCCACAGTACCTACAGCGTTTTCCCCATCAGGCTCGGAATTGGGGCTTTCGCAGGATACCAAAACTAATATAAGCACAACGAATGCGGCTGCTAAGTACAATTTCCTCATCACATTTCACCTAGCTGAAGCTGTGGCATGAGTTGCCTTTTGTGTTCGATCTCCATCTCAAGCAAGTCCACATAATGCTCTACCTTATCAATCTCATCTTGATTAAAGCATTTGGGGTAAACCAAAATATCTTTTCTCTGGTAATCTATCTCATCATCTATAAGCCCAAGCAAATAATCCAAAGAAATATTAAAATATTTCGCTAATTTAATTTTTGTATCATCAGACATTTGGGATATGCCTCGTTCATAAGCAGAAATCATATCCTCACTTACGAACAAAATCTTCGCGAGTTCCCTCTGATTCAGCCCTCTGTCTTTTCTTAACTCCGCTAATCTTTCGCTGAACGCAGACATAACAATACCCCCCAACAGTAATGCGATTATTTTACTACAAAAAGTGAGTAACATCGGGAAATGCTGATAATCTTACGGATGTATATTAATTATACGTATTATGTGCGTCAAATTAGGGCATTCTCATTTCCATGGCAAGGGATATTTGACATAGGATCTTCTCTCTTCCAGCGATCAGCAGAATCAGGCACCTCCATCAGGTGCGGTTCTGAAATCGAACTAAAGCTTGATTTCACAGAGAACTATGGTATACTGTACTGGTCGGCGCAGAGGATTATACCAGATATAAAAGTTGGAGAAAGAGAGGGAATTATGCAATCGTTTTTGATGATAGGCGGCGGGCTGGCCTTTATCTTTGCAATGACCTGCTTGGGGGGAGCGACTGTTTTTTTGTTCCGCAAATCTGCCTCAGAGAGATCCAGGCAGATTTTTCTGGGCTTTGCGGTAGGTGTGATGATTGCGGTCTCCATATGGGGATTGTTGCTCCCTTCCATCGAGTTAGCGGAGGAGCAGGGCTTAATTGGGTGGATACCGGCGGCCTGCGGATTCGCGTCCGGTGCTTTGTTTCTGCTGTTGCTTGATCATATTATACCGCACATCCATCTTTTATCCGGCATGCGTGAGGGTCCTTCCTCAACCTCCAAGCGTACAATGTTATTTTTTCTTGCCATGACCTTACACAACATACCGGAAGGCATGGCGGTGGGATTGTCATTTGCTTTAGCCTTGCAGCATGACGATCCGGCGATGTATTCCGCAGCTATAGCCCTGGCAATCGGTATCGGTATTCAAAACCTCCCGGAAGGTGCGGCAGTTTCTCTCCCCTTGCGGCGGGAAGGTATATCGCCCGGCAGATCCTTTGGAATAGCCTGCTTATCCGGTATAGTCGAGCCGATTTTCGGGGTTTTGACCGTATTGTTAGCTATGTGGCTTATACCGGTCATGCCGTGGCTTTTGTCCTTTGCGGCAGGTGCAATGATTTATGTTGTGATGGAGGAGCTTATACCAGAGTCACGCTTGGGAGATCACTCCCATATAGGTACAATGAGTGTCATTGTCGGTTTTTTGCTGATGATGATACTGGATATTGCTCTGGGTTAAAAGCCTAAGCATAGCAAGGGGTGTTTCCGTATGAAAAAAGTTCTCATTGTAGGAGGGGTCGCCGGCGGTGCTACGGCAGCGGCTCGTTTGCGCCGGTTAGATGAGCGGGCAGAGATCATTTTATTTGAACGCGGGGCATATATCTCATTTGCAAACTGCGGGCTGCCCTACCACATCGGGGGTACAATTGCAAGGAGAGAAAGCCTGCTTCTTCAAACGCCAGAGAGCTTCAGGCAACGCTTTAATGTGGACGTGAGGATACATAATGAAGTTTTATCCATTGATTGCACTGCAAAGACAGTATGTGTGCAAAACAAGCTGACAGGCGGGACCTATCTGGAAGACTATGATAAATTGTTGCTGGCTCCCGGAGGGGCACCGATAAAGCCTCCGGTAGAGGGCATACATTCGGAGTGCGTATTTACACTGCGCGACATGGAGGATGCCGACCGCATAAAGTGCCATATTCAAAAATTCAATCCCAAAAGCGCGGCTGTGATCGGCGGCGGCTTTATAGGCGTTGAAATGGCAGAGAATTTGAAGAATGCCAATTTGAATGTAAGCATTGTTGAATTGTCAAGCCAGGTCATCGCGCCGCTGGACATTGATATGGTCTGTGACGTACATCACAGACTGCGTGAGAAAGGGATAGCCTTGCACCTGAGCAATGGCCTGCGTAAGATAACAAAGCGTGGAAATGCCCTTATCCTTGAGCTGTCAAACGGCAGCTTGGAAGCTGATATGGTGATCTTGGCAATCGGCATCAATCCTGAAAGCAAGCTCGCAAAGGATGCGGGTCTGGATGTAAATGAACGCGGCGGAATTATAGTAGATGGGCATATGCACACATCTGACCCCGACATATATGCTGTTGGGGATGCCGTGGAGGTGATGGACCTTATCGCGGAGGAAGTTGCCATGATACCGCTGGCGGGTCCCGCGAATAAGCAGGCCCGGATTGCCGCCGACAATATATGCCGCATCCCATCTGAATATACCGGCACACAGGGCTCGGCGGTTATAAAGGTATTTGACATGACGGTAGCCTTCACCGGCGTAAACGAAAAGAACGCCAAAAGGCTTGGGTTGCGTTACGATAAGGTGTTTCTTTGGCATTCAGGTCACGCAAGCTATTATCCCGGGTCAAAATTTTTATCCATGAAGGTGCTTTTTGAAAAGGAAAGCGGAAAAATCCTTGGCACGCAGCTCGTGGGATTCGATGGAGTGGACAAGCGTTGCGATGTGCTTGCTGTGGCGATCCGCGCGGGGATGACGGCCTATGATTTATCACGGCTTGAGTTATGCTACGCGCCTCCCTATTCGTCCGCAAAGGATCCGGTGAACATAGCCGGTTATGTAATTGAAAACGTGCTAACCGGAAGGGTAAAGAATTTCCATTGGCATGATGTTGATTATCTCCCTCGTGACGGTAGCGTTATATTGCTGGATGTCCGCGATCCGCAAGAAGTTGCGTACGGTAAGGCGGATGGCTTTATCAACATCCCGCTGGATTCTTTAAGGAATCGTATAGGCGAGCTTGATCGCGCTAAGCCTGTATATGCACTTTGCCATAGCGGCATGCGAAGCTATGTTGCTACCCGGATATTAATCCAAAATGGGTTTGACGCTTATACCCTCAGCGGGGGATACAGGTTGTACAGCTCAGCCACAGTGCCTTAACCTCCGGGGCAGTCTAATCAGCCACAAATCCCATGGCGTTTTTCACCTGTTTCAGCATAGGTGCTGCCAATTCGGTTGCGCGGCGGGTTTGCTCGTTCATCAGTTTGTCCAAATGAGCCGGATTGCCAATGTATTCGTTGGCACAATCTCGTATCGGTGCTAATGCGGTATTAACCGCTTCACCCACTGCCGTTTTGAATGTGCCGTAATTTTGGCCGGAAAATTCGCGCTCTGTTTCCTCTAAAGATTTTCCGGCACAGAGAGAATATATTGTCATAAGGTTTGATATTCCAGGCTTAAGCTTTTCGTCATACCGCACCTCGCCGCCCGAATCGGTAACGGCACGTTTGCATTTCTTTATAATAGCTTCCCTATCGTCCAGCATAGAAATGTATCCGTTGGGATTAGGATCTGATTTTTCCATTTTGCGCTTTGGATCCTGGAGATTCATAACCCTCGCACCCATATCCGGTATAAAGGGTTCGGGAAGCACAAATACATCGCCATATACACCGTTGAATCTAACGGCAATGTCCCTTGTTAGCTCAACGTGCTGTTTTTGGTCACTTCCCACAGGCACGGCAGCGGCTCCGTAAAGCAATATGTCTGATGCCATTAAAATGGGATAGGTAAACAGTCCGGAGTTTATATTGTCGGAGTTTTTGAGGCTTTTGTCCTTAAATTGGGTCATCCTGCTGAGCTCCCCATACATTGTAAAGCAACTGAGAATCCAGGTAAGCTCAGTATGCGCGGCAACCTGGCTCTGGGGAAAGAGTACCGCGCCGTTTTTGAAGTCTAACCCTGATGCCATGCAAATTGCATACACGGCACGCACCCGGCGGCGGAAATCGCCCGGATCCTGACGCACAGTAATTGCATGTAAATCAGCAATGCTGAAAATCCCGGTATATTCCCGGCTGAGATTAACCCAGTTACGCAACGCGCCTAAATAGTTGCCCAGTGTTGGAATCCCGGTGGGCTGTATAGCACTGAAACAGGTTTTCATAGAATCATCCTCCCTTAACGCAATGGACAGCCCAGACCTCTGATGTACAAACGGACATAGTCAAAAAACTCTGTTACGGCACAGAATTTATCAACAAAGCTGACAACAAGCGTTTCTTTATAGCGGACACGCTTGCTGCATGGCCACATATGGTTTTCAATAATATCCTGCTCCATGTCATTCAGCGCAGTGATAGCCTTAGCGTTTTCCAAGGCGTGTTGCGGGTGGAGCCTGACATGGTCGCCTCGGGTTAAGCGCAGCTCCCGCCAATCAAAGAAAAACAAATCGTGCAAAAGCCCGCCCCGCGCCGTGGCACGGGCATCAAGTCCCATTTTGCGGCAAATCAAAAAGCTGTAATAGGATACGTTGATGCTATGCTGAAGACGGCTTGTGTGCATATGCTGCCCCCATCCGGCAAGGTCTTTGACAGCCGGACTGTGAAGCAAATCACCGACCTGCGAGTAGTATTCCATGGAAATATCATTGTCTGCACTGCTTATGTGTATCCTCGATCCCAATGCTTTTATCAAATAGACTCTCTCCCCTGCTAATTATTCAGATTAAATTTTCACGCTGTTACAGCATAGTATATGTAGCTGGCCTTGTCAATAGCAAGTTTTGTCGAATCCACGCCAATTTGAACCTGAAGAACCCCTGACACCCTCTGCGCATATGCTAAGAATGAAAAAAGCAAGGAGGGATTATATGGCTATTCGGTTTTTTTTGGGTGCCAATTCACCTAAGGGCTTTGTATCCTATTACGAAGACTGGGTACACGACAAAAGCGCAGCCCGCTTTTTCATTATAAAGGGTACCCCGGGTAATGGAAAGTCAACTTTTATGAGGCGGATCGGCGCATCAATGAAAAAGAGAGGCATCATTCGTGAAGAAATTTTATGTTCTGCAGATCCAAATTCTTTAGATGGGGTATTTTTCCCTGAATTGAGAGTAGGAATAGTTGATGGCACCGCCCCTCATATTTTGGAGCCGAAATACCCCTTGGGTTTAGAAACTTATCTGCCCCTTACGCAATTTGTTAATGATATGGCAGTTTTCGGCCAGCGGGAATCGGTTATTGAGCTTTCCAACATATACCTTGAAGAATACAGCCGTTTATACAGAATACTCTCGGCGGTCAAAAGCCTAAGGGATGAGCAGAGAAACCTAATTTTCACCCATGAGGTTTTTGAAAAAATCGCCCGGCGCACCCAGGGCATAATCAAGCGTGAAATTAAAAAATGTGATACCAGGTCACCGGAAGCCGGGAGGGTGAACAAGCGCTTTCTTTCTGCCCTGACCGAAAATGGCTGGCTTGTCTTATGGGATACAGTACACGCCATGTGCGAAAGAGTGTATGAGCTAGAGGACAACTACCACAATGGACACTGTATGCTATCTGGTATTTTCAATGCCGCTCTGGAGCGCGGGCTTTTGATATATGCCTGTCATGATCCAATGGAGCCCTCCCGCCTTGCCCATGTTATACTGCCTGAGCTAAAGTTGGCCTTTGTCACTTCAAGTGCAACCGCCCCATACCCGGAAAAACCCTTCAGGAGAATACGGCTTGATGCTTGTGCTCCTGCTGAAGCTGTACAAAGCCGCCGCCACAGGCTGCGCTTTCTGCAAAAAACAGAACGAGCCCTGATAGCCGATGCCTGTGAAATATTATCTAACACCGGAAAAATACATGATGAGATAGAAAATATTTATAACCCCCACGTAGATTTCACTTCACTGCTGGCAATGGCCTCGGCATACGAACACAAGATATTGTTAGACTGGAGGAAAAAAACCTGATAGATAGTGTGGTTCCAGCACCAATCGACCATTTTTGGCACTCTTAAAAAAACATTTGACATTTGGTTTTTTTTTAGTTAGAATGTATACGTGTGCTTACTTAGCCCATAGGAGGTTGGTTTAATGACCCCCAAGAAAAACTCAAATATGATGGATGCCTTGTCCAAAATGGGCTTGGTTGAAAAGCGCGAGGAAGCAGGAGGGACCTCGGTGCCAGTCGGTTCCGGCACGACTGTCCCTTCACCCGATTCGCCCGGCGGGTTCGGGCAGCTTTTAGAGCAATATGAAGCACAGGAGGCTTCGTATGCCCCTGAGGAACCATACATCTCACCGGAGGATTTATACGCTAGGGCAGAGGAGGTCGCGCCTGAAACCGAATTTGTGCAGCCACCCGCGGAATACCCCGACACATCCGCATACGTTGCCGAAGGTACCACGAATACCCCGGATGGCTACGCCGAAAGCTATGATGACAGTATTTCTGGCAGCAGCTCCGAATCCGATATGTTTTTCAATCAGCCGCCGTCCGGCCCTTCGGTAACCGACATTGACCGATACGTAGATTTGGACGAGCTGTACCGTAGCTTCAATATGAAGCTCAGCGGCGTTGATACTATATATCTGATTGAGTCCTACATTAAGACACTGCCTGACACTCTTCCGTCCGAGTTGCGCCGTTCGATTATACTCCAAATTGTAGAAACATCCGGTTTTAATTTCGAGGCTCTCCTGAATGACGGTATCGACCGCGTTTCACGTCTTAACGAATACTCTTCCTCATTCGCTTCGCGGACAGAGGAGGTTGTGGAGCGCCATAATGTAGAGATTGATGCCCTGGAGCGTCAAATCCAGCAGATCCGTGAGCTTATCAATGAGAGAAAAAATCTACATAAACGCCAGTTTTTAGCCATTGAGAGCGAGGGTCGGCGTTTGAAGGATGTTTTGGATTTTATCACTAAATAACTAATGCTTAAGCAGAGTGCTTTATATTACGCAGGAGAGGGTTGACCGTGAGAGAATATAAAATCACACCTAAAGGCTGGACTTTTTTTGGTGCCTTGGCTTTGTTGGTGGTTTTTGTCTTATATGGAGTCTGCCGGTTGGTATTTGTCTTAGCTTTTCCGGCTCCCCATGATTTGGGCGACGGCGGGGTCACTTCCCTGCCGCCAAATAGCCTAACCCCGACCCCGTCCTTTGTTTTGCCATCGCACTCCCCTGCCCCTAATACTGAAGAATCACCTTATGATTTCCCCCTGGAAGCCACTGATGAGCCGTCACCGGATTCCCAGCTTGCCGAAAACGAATCTTCCTTATCTGAAAACAAAAAAACAACCCCGCGGTCGGAGCTGCCGCAGGCAACCTCCGCACCCGGCACCTCCTCCCCTAAAGCCCCATCTAAACAACCAGCGTCCAAGCCTAAAGCAACGGAAAAACCAAAAACCGCGGATAAGTACAATGACATCCCCAATCCCGCACCGGTTGATGAGTTGCCTTTCTGGGCAAAGCAAAAGCTCCCAATTGTTTTTCACCGTAACAGCACTGAAATAAGCAATCCGGAAAAATCAAAAAATGACCTGTCAGCATTTCTGCCGCCAAGAAGCTCTTTAGCAGGCTATCTTGTCATTGTGGCGGGCTTTAGTTCGGAGGGTGAGAATCCGGGTCTGGCCCTTAAGCGGGCAGACGTAGTGGCACAGCTGCTTTGCGACGAATTTTCAATTGACCCTGCTATGATTCGTACCGAGCCAGGTAGCGGCGGCGGCGCAAACAGACGTGTTGATGTGGGATTTAGATACGTTGGCGGCAAGTAGTAATGAATTCTTTTTTGATCGACAGACTTTCAGGCTATGCGGGGCAAAACCCCGCACGCTTCCATATGCCCGGCCATAAAGGGCTTTTACCGCCACCATTTGACAAAATCGCCCCGCTGGATGTAACAGAATTGCCCCAAACAGGCAGCCTTTATTTCGAGGCTGATGAGGGGGCTGTTCGTAAGTCGGAAAAGCTCATGTCAGGCTTTTACCGCGCCGCCGACTGTTTTTACCTAACAGGCGGGGCAACCCAGGGCATTTATGCCATGCTGTCGGCACTGCTGCAACCGGGTGACACCGTTTTAGTTGACCGGGCAAGCCATTGCAGCGTATATCACGCACTCGCTCTTTTTGACTTGAATCCGGTTTATTTTTTTCGTGAAACTATTTACCCCTGGGGAGTTCCGGGCAGGGTCTGCTCTTCTCAAATTCCTGGAGGCTTTGCCGCCGCCATCTACACACAGCCAAGCTATTACGGCGTAATTGCACCAGCCCCCCAAACTAATGCACCCTTATTGTGTGATGGGGCTCATGGGGCTCATCTGCCTTTTGTTCTGGATAACTATACGCCGCCCGCCCGGCTTTGGACTGTTTCAGCGCACAAAACCCTGGGAGCGTTAGGACAGAGTGCTCTTTTGCTGTCAGACGGCTCTGTTCCCGCTAGTATTCTGCGCGAAAAAACAGCCGTATTCGGCACGGCCTCTCCTTCATTTGTATTGCTTTCCTCGATAGATTCTATCGTTTCAAGAATTTTCGCATGGGATTTTAACCGTATACGAAATTTTACCGCCGCTGTCTCTGCTCAGGATGAGCGGGTCTTATCCTCTGAGCGGGCGGGAGTACCTATCGACCCATGCCGTATTACCCTATGCACAGGGAAGGGCTTTGGCGATGCTCATGACATTGCACAAAAATTCGGTGTAATCGCGGAAATGGCAGATAGCGAAAATATTGTATTTTTGCTATCCCCTCACAACACAGACGATGATCTGGCACGTCTTCTTAAAGCCATAGAAAGCATACCGATGCGCCCATCAGGGCAGAAAAAGAACAGTAAGCTCACCCTTCCTCATCCGGTTTTAACCGCCAGTCCCCATGAGGCATTCTGGGCCCCAAAAAAACAAGTTGAAGGACGAGAGGCAATCGGCAAAACCGCTGCTGCTACAATCGCACCTTCCCCCCCTGGTATTCCCATTCTGGCACCAGGTGAAAAAATCGAGAGGATTCATATTGAATTTTTGGAGGCGATGAACTACAACAGGAATGATATGATATTTCAGGTTCTTGCCTAATGCGCGTCAGACCCCCAGGGAGGGTCTGTTAATATCTTCATGGCACTTTCAAAATGCTCCTGTGAGGCCCTTGTGCGATTTTCGCAGGGGCGTTGGAGCCAGATTGCGTCCGTGCGATTTTTGAACCAGGTCATCTGCCTCTTGGCGTATTGGCGTGTACGCAAAATAATTTCACCGCGGCACTCGGCCTGGGACATATCACCGCGCAAAACAGCCCTGGCCTGCTTATAGCCTATCGCCTGCATGGGCGGGCAATTGTCAGGCACGCCTATCCCAAGCAGTGCCTGGGTTTCTTCAATCAACCCGGCACTCAGCATTTCATCCGCTCGTTTTTCAATATCACTGCTTCGGTCATAGCTAAGTGTTCCGATATACACCGGCGTAAAATCCGGCGGTGAGGCCTGGACATGGAATGAGGAAAATGGTTTCCCTGTAGCCTTATAAACATCTAACGCCCTGCAAATACGCCTAATATCACGGCACGAAATGGTAGCAGCGTAATCGGGGTCAACCTGCAAAAGCTCCTCATATGCCCCTGAGCCGTGATCTAACCGGGGCGCGGGAGGGATGTTGTTAAGCCCATTCGTAACGGCACTCAAATACAATCCGGTACCGCCGCAAATAATTGGCTGTTTTCCTCGTTTAAAAATTTGTTCAATTGCATCCAAAGCCTTTCCAGCATACCTCCCCGCGGACCAAATCTCCTGCGGCTCTGCTATATCCAGCATAAAATGCCTGATTCCCGCACGTTCACGCACTGTAGGTTTAGCTGAGCCAATATCAAACCCTTTATATAGCTGTACCGAATCACAGGAAACAATCTCTGCCCCAAGCTTTTGGGCAAGACGTATGGACAACGCGGTTTTGCCTGAGGCTGTCGGACCTATGATACATATAAGCCTCCTCATACCAGCGGGTTCCCCCTCTTCAGTCCCAGTCTTCAATTTTTTGGACCCTTAGCGGTCACCTTAAACATTTTGCTTGCCGGGGTGTAGACACCGCCCTGGGCTGATGCCGTTGTGCGGAAGAAGATGACCTCCTTCGCCTTGACTCCCGGGGTGGCGATGTCGCCCAGAGGCAGCCAGCTGCCGTCAGGCACCTTGCCGCTGGCCCTCGACCATTCGTAGGACAATTCCGGTGCCG
>WRLU01000003.1 GCA_009777475.1 Oscillospiraceae bacterium
TTTTCGACATTTTTCAAAAATATTTTCCAAGGCGTGCTTTTATTGCTGAAAATACTTAAAAACTTAGGTTTTGATAACTTTTCGCCACAACATAGACACCGTTCCAAAAGGTGTACCTTTTGGAACGGATTTTAAAAAATGAAAGAGGTTATGCAAAATGAAACAGATGGCTAAAAACGTAAGAAAAATTGGGGCTTTAGCCCTGGCATTGGTGATGGTGTTGGGGTTGTTGCCGGGGGTTGGTCTGATTCCGGCTTTAGCAATCACGAAACCTGAGGATTACGGTTTGGGGAATTTGCTGCGGGGATTTGATTCTCTTTCGGGGGAATCGCTTCTTACCGTCAACCTGAAACGGCCTATGTTCAAAAGTGATACCTATCAAGTTCTTGGTGAGGAATATTGCCACTTTCAACCTACAATCGCCGGAAGTGTTCACACTACCAAGGGGAGAACAATGACCGAGTTCGCAAGAGGTCATGGTTTTGAACAAGGAATGTCTGCCAAGGGCGAACTGGGAAGGGAAAATCTAGGCAAAATTAACATGGAGCAAAAAATTGGTGTTAATCTGAAAAGATCACTGCGGGAAGCTTCCGATGCGATGTTTGCCGAAAGTGTCCAATGGCAGCGGGAAGCTATCTATGATATAGACTTTGGTTCTATTCCAAAAAACGTCATTCAGGAACAATTAAATCCATCGTTTCTGGAGGACTTAACTGACCACGCAATATCCCCCAAAACGATATTCACCCGGTACGGCACACATTTCTTAACAGAATATACACTTGGAGGATGGGCAGAGGCAGGCATATTTTCTACGGAAACAGAGTCGTACTCATCGGTTAACACGGGCGGAGGGCTAGAAGGAATGTTAACTCTCATGTTTAGCTCTGGAAAAAACGCCTACACTGGAACTGCCACATATCAGTCACGGGCGGAAACATACGGCGGGAGAGGCGGTCTCATTACCAGCGGCTCCAGTGCCGATGCCGTCATGAATACTATAAATACTTGGAGCAGCAATTTTGCAAGCGCAAAGGCTCAGGATATGGAAATTCTCACATTTCACGGAGATGGCAACAATCGAATAGGATTTGAAGGAATATGGGAACTTCTCCCCGCCAGCCATGTAGACAGATATTATGAGTTAATTACAGAATACATAAATCTGTCTATAGAGCGGGATATTGGGTTCAATGATACATTTGTCTACAAGTCCCTCGGAGGTACACGCAATGCTGATGTAGATGATTTAAGCAGCGTTGAATCATATTCCACCGCAAATGCAATTATCATAGATACCCCTCAAAAATTTGCAAACATTGGCACATCAGGTTTTCCAACCAATGGCAACTATGTGTTGACAAGAAACATTAGCCTGTCCGGCATTTCTTCGTTTGGCTTAAGTGCCTCGGGAGTGCAATTTACAGGCACTTTTGATGGAAATGGTTATGAAATTAGTGGTTTTAAAGATGAGAAAGAACCCACTATTTCAAATAGCCCTAATGCGTATGTATATGCCGGATTGTTTCCTAGGGTTGGTGCCGGAGGCGTCATAAAGAATCTGAGTGTAACAAATTCGGTGATTAAGTACTTAAGTCCTGGTGGTTCTGGCAATAGAATTAATCACAATATAAACTATTATGCAGGAATTATCGCCGGAAGCAATTTTGGGACAATCGAAAATTGCCATGTCAGATCCTCTAGCGTTGCACTGTATATATCAAGAAGACAGGTGGCGTACATACATTCTGGCGGTATTTCAGGAAGTAACTCAGGCACAATTTATGCTTGCAGTTTTTCAAGTGCAAGAGCGGTAGGCAGTGGGTTTCCCAAAATATCGAATACCACTGCTTCAAGTGGTGCTAATGCTTCTACAGCAAGCATATACGCCGGTGCTTTTGGTGCTAGGGAATCAGTATGGAGTTATGCCGGCGGTATTTCCGGAAGTTGCACAGGGAGAATTTCTGATTGTTATGCGCTGACCGGCACTCAAGCTGCCGGAGCAGGTGATTCTGGCGGTGGAACACAGTCTTTTTTGTTCCCCGGGGGAATAGCAGGACGTTTAGATGGGACAATCGTGCGTTCATTTGCCGATGGTGCTAACACAACATACGGTAATTGGACCGGTGGCACGAGATTAGAATGTCCGGGAAAAATAGTGGGATATAATTTAGGGACAATGACTCAATGTTTCTACATCTCATCTAACCTTCCTGTTGGACTGGGCAGTTCCGCAGGTTCAACAGGGGTAGCAAATTTTAGAGTCGGCACAATAGTAGATACTTTGAGAAATACACCAAATTCCCGATGGGAGTATACTAATGATCAATATCCCACACACATAGCATATGAACGCAATAAGCCTGCGTTTATCGTGGAATACCCGAACGGACGACCCACGTTTATGGTTGGAGACATCATAGATCCGGATAAGCTGTCAGACATTATGACGGTACATTTTACTCCTGTTTCCCACACAGAACCCACTGAGGTTATCACAAACGATGTGCAAATATTTTACAACTTTAGCAGCGAAACCAACAGTGTCATATACTTCAGGTATACAAAAGGTGCTATAACATATTTCGGTATGCTAAGCGTGCCAACGGAAACGCATAAAATCGGGATGGAAACTCCTACAGGCCTGTCCCTGGACAGAACCAGTGCAACAATGAGAGCGGGAAGTTCTATCCAGTTAATCGCAACACTTGCACCGAGGCTTGCTGAACCGGGAATAGAATGGAGCAGCAGTGACGAAAGTATTGCAGACGTGGGTGCTAATGGAGAAGTGTTTGCACACGCAGAGGGTACGGTTGTCATCACAGCAACAACGGTCAACGGAATTAGTGCTGATTGTGAGGTAAAGGTGGTGACAATGCCATGTGACGGAAATTGCACTCTGGAAGATATACGCAAGGGCGAATGTATTTCCGAAGTTCCCGCAAACGATGTCTGGATTCCCGGCATACGCAAAAACGAAGAGGGTGAAGAAGAGGTTGTTGCTTACATCAATCTCACCCAAGAAAAATTAGTTGGACTTGAAGATGCCGACATTAAGGATGTAACCAACAACGGCAAAGCGGTGAAAAAAGCGACCAGTGTAGACACATTTAACACGGCACTTGCCAAGCTGCTGAACAAACCCTCTGAAATCAAAATCGGGGATATTACCTTCCCGAAAATCAATGCCCGTCCCAAAGACGGCGATGCAAAAGCTAAACTTGCCGTCAACTACAAAGTAAAAGCAATCAATGACCGACCAACAGGTCCTGCCGGAGGTTGGGTACTTACAACCAAGGGTACTGACAATGTAAATACGAGGGTTGAGATCGGCATTGCCGATTACAGCACGGGTGCGAAGCCCGGCAAGACAGTGAGCAAATGGGGTAAAATCGCCGATGAAGGCATCTGTGTAGCACCATTTGACGGCAGCAAAGTGCAGAAAACGGTGTACTACTGGAAAACGGCAGCCGAACAGGGCGGCACTGAAACTGCGCCTATCTATACTCCGGGCAGCAAACCCAAAAAAGTTTCGGCTACCAGCCTGTTGAAACCGATGAAGGCGATTGCCAAGGGCGGCAAACTCAAATTTAAGGACGGCTCATTCATCAACGGCAACCCTGTGAGCAAGGGTTCACATGATGTGGAAGCCAATGATTTAGTTTGGATTGGAGCGGGCAAAAAAGCCGCCACGTCCCCGGTTAGAGTAACTTCCAACTAATTTCACGCAATTAATCCACCGCACCCGGTTAGGATTTACTATCCCAACCGGGTGCTTTTGCCGATGTAGTGTGTATACCCTGTTCGACAGCAGGGATTTCAACGTTTTTTCTTAGCTCGGCTCAACGGATTGGCGCGGGCTGCCAGCCGTAGCTCAGAATTGTCTACATGAGTATAAATTTGAGTTGTGTTCAAATGATCATGCCCTAAAATCTGCTGCAATGTGCGGATATCCACCCCATAAATCCACACTCTATCTAAAAGGGGTTTTATCAAAAAAAACCTTCAAATCCACGCCTTATTCCACTATTATAAGCTAGGATATAAAGCGACTCTGTTCCAAAAGGTACACCTTTTGGAACTTATGCCAGTTTAGCATGATATATCCTATGTGTCAAGCGGTTTTTCGACATTTTTCAAAAATATTTTCCAAGGCGTGCTTTTATTGCTGAAAATACTTAAAAACTTAGGTTTTGATAACTTTTCGCCACAACATAGACACCGTTCCAAAAGGTGTACCTTTTGGAACGAATCTAGAACGATATCTTCTCGCCAGTACAAACTAATAAAGGAGAGAAAGACAATGGCAAACTACGAAAACATGAACCTCTCGGAGGTACAAGGACTCGCAAAACAGGGGAACAAAGATGCTCTCTACGAAATGGTATGGCGAAAGCCACCCGATGTTCAGAATGACCCCGTGAATAGTGCCGCATGGCAAGATATTTTCCTTGAGAAAGCCGCCGATGCAGGGAACATTGAAGCCAAAAACCGATACGCTCGTTCTTTGCTTGACCGACCAATGGATGCAGAGTGCCGCCAAAAAGCAAAGAAATATCTTGAAGAAATTTTGGCGGCTTACGATGCCGGCAGGATCGAAGATGAATTCGAGGGCATTTTGGCACAATTTGAGTTGGGAATTATACTTTGTGAGGGTTACTTTGATATGCAGCGTGATGTCGCAAAGGGCGTAAGACTTCTCGAAGCCGCTCAAGCTAAATCAAATAACTTTAAAGAATTCGGATACAGGTTCCACGATAAACTTGGAACATTGTATGCCACAGGTTTGGCTCAAACCGGCTACAATCCCTCAAATGCCGACTTGGACAAAGCCATAACATATCTCGATACCGCTACTAAGAGATTTAAGCCTGAAAAGAATGACCCGAACAATTTGGGGTTCTTACAACTCACGAAGGATATGCTTAATCTTCAAAGGCAACGGAGGGCAAGTCATAACCCGAACATCACTCTTTCCCAGAGTGAAATAGACGAAAAACGTAGAAAAGCTACGGAAGTATCGCCTGAGGCACAACAACAAATGAACGCCATCAAAGCGGCAATTTCCAAGTTGCGTCAACGCCTTTTGCGGGAAGGTTGGCAAATTCTTCACGAGTAAGAGGCAGCTCAATAAAAAATCAATAAAATGGAGGAATACTTAATGCTTAACGGTACATGGGAACTAAGGTTTAAAGATCGAGTCTTTAACTCCTTTACCTTCCGCGAAGATGGAACATATCGGTATTGCAGTCAAAGAGTTGGTACGATTGATTCAACATACACAATCAGTGGAAACAGAATCATGTATGCGGGTGGTGAATCGAACCGTTACGAACTCAGCGGGGATAATCTGTACTTAGACGGAAACCTCTATCAAAAGAAAGCATAAATTCATTGTGTAGGATTGTTGTCCATATCGTACCGGCACAGGTTTCGTGCCGGTACGATACCCCCCATCATAAAAGAAACACAAAATGTTGGCTCAACCAAGTCATTTCGGTTTTCAAGGCAATCGCTGAGGAGCAAAAAGCAATCCCAAAATACATGGCTGCGTATGTAGTCATTTAACAGAGGAGATTAGATATGAAAAAGGAAAACACCAAAAAATGCGACTGTTCCCGAAAAATTATCGTTCCGAAAGGAAAATTAGGGAGCTATTGCTCTATGCTGGATAGGTTCACTAATACTTGTAAGATTGATGGAGATAGCAAATATTTTTATCTATACTACCTTAATGGCGGAAACGGTTGCCCTAAACTCAGATAGTAATAATTCCCTCAACGATTGTTTTGAGAACTGCAATGACTTGGTAGCACCACCATAATGGATATGAACTTGTTGCACCGCAAAACTATTCAATGGAGGTATCGTGTGCAGATTGTATTTTCAAAGAGAGCATATTTATCTGTTGTTTCAGAGGTTTCTCGAAAAACCGAAACTGAAACAGGCGGCACTTTTTTGGGATGCCACGAAAGCGGAACTTGGTATGTTATTGAAACGATTGAACCGGGGCCTAACTCAGTTTATACGCAATCATCCTTTGAATATGACCAAGAGTATACTGAACGAGTAATGAACGAGAAAGCCCTGTCATACAAATCGGATATGACCTTAATCGGCCTTTGGCACAGTCATCTTGGCTCGCTTGATGTGTTTTCAACAATGGACGATGAAGTAAACTCCGAATATGCAAAACTCACAGAAAATGGCGCTATCTCTGTTATTGTGAACATAGACCCTGTATTCCGTATGACTGCGTTTCATGTGACATGGCCGCTCATGTACAGCAAATTACAGTGTTTTGTCGATGACAGTTTATTCCCGGAGCATTTGCTAAGAAGGAACTCTGAACCATAGAGTCCCCTCACTGAGTGAAACACAGCGATTATTACGCAGGCATATTCTGCTATTGGCAGTTCAGATTTAAGAAAGGACTTGGTGACATAAAGGATGCTCCGTATATACACACGTTCAAAACATCCGAGCAGTGTTATGTCTATGACGTCAACACAGACAAGATTTTGAGGATTCCTGAAACTGTATATAATTATCTTTTGAACTCCAGCGACTCCAATGTCGATGAAGAAACCATCTCTTTTGTTCAAAACATGAAAGAGAATGGTTTTTTGCGGCCGGATAGAGTTGAAATATCCGAACACCCGGCAACGTCGCTGTTGCCATATTATATGCAAAATAAGTTGCAACAGCTCATTTTGTCTGTTGGGTTGTATTGCCCAAAGATTTCAGGCACTTGTCTTGTGGGCGAGGTCGAGAGTCCCCCTTGTTGCTTTCTGTGCAAAAAAAGAACCCCCTAGCGGGTTCTTTTTTTGCACGGTGCTTTTGCCGATGTAGTGTGTATGCCCTGTTCGACAGCAGGGATTTCAACGTTTTTTCTTAGCTCGGCTCAACGGATTGGCGCGGGCTGCCAGCCGTAGCTCAGAATTGTCTACATGGGTATAAATTTGAGTTGTGTTCAAATGATCATGCCCTAAAATCTGCTGCAATGTGCGGACATCCACGCCATTTGACAGCATGAGGGTGGCAGCGGTATGGCGCAGCTTATGAGAGGAATACCTTGTTACATCTAATCCTGCCGCTAAGAGATGTTTTTTTACAAGCGCGTGTATCGTATTAGTGTGCATTCTTTTGTTTTGCCCGGACAAAAACAGTGCTGTCTCCCCTGCTATGTCAGGCCTGACATCAAGGTAATTCCTCAGCGCGGTCAAACAGGCCTCGTTGAGGAATAAATCACGCTCCTTGTTGCCCTTGCCTAAAATACGTATTTTATCCTCCTTCAAATTACTAAGATTCAGACCAGCCAGCTCAGAACGCCGCAACCCGCAATTTAAAAAAATTGTTAAAATAGCATAATCCCTTGTTTCGTGACGCCCCTGCACACTTTCTAACAGTCCTAGGCTCTCATCTAGGGTTAGGTATTGAGGCAAGGCTTTTCTCTGCCGTGGAGATTCTATGTCTACAACCGGGTTTTTATCGGTCTGATGTGTTTTTGAGGTTATATATTTAAAAAACGAACGTATGCAAGCTATCTTTCTTGCCCTTGCTGATGCCTCCAGACCATAAGCGGTTTTGGGGCTGTTTTTTTGTTTTGGGCGTTCCCTGCTTAAAAAATTCAGGTACTCATAAACTTCATCAAGCGTAACCTTTTCTAAAAACGTTATGTCCACATTTTTAATGGGAATCTCATCGAAAGGCACAGCACTCACAATCCCCCGGCTAAGATTTAAAAACCGGAAAAAAAGACGCATATCTAAAAAATATTCATCAATAGTTTTGGAGGAATGCCCGGCGATAGTTTCATGGTATGTTAAAAATTTTTTCAACACATCAGGACACTGCTCCCTCTGCTCTGCTGTCATATCCCCCTCCAGTTTAATTTCCTGGGAAACCTATTGTATTTCATATCCCTCATGTGTTACGGTGACTGTTTTCCTGATGCCGTTTTCCGCTATGACCCGGAAGCTCAATCGTGTTATCTGCTCGGGCAAGCATGGGCTGAGCATTATCCTGCCGTTTTGCTTTGAAAGCCCGGCAAATCCCATTACAGCAATCAGCCACGCCCCGGCATTGGCTGCCGGATGGGTGCCGCCTATATAAATCTCGCCTGCCCAGCTTTTGCTAGTGCCGGTCAGGTCAATGGATGCTGTTTTGAGAAAATGATCCCACGCCAAATCGGCTCTGCCGAACCGGCAGGCAGTCAGCGCATACATACAGGCGGAGAGCGAACTGCCGTGTTCGGTGCGCGGCTCGTAATACTCCCAGTTACGCCGCACGGCTTCGGGGCTGAAGAGTTCTGGGAAAAGTGCCATCATGGCAACAACATCCGCTTGTTTGATAATCTGCGTGTGCGCCGCCACGCCGTTATTTGACCCCCAATATTCCTGTTTGTGCAGAATGCGGCTGCTCACTGTTCTTAAGCTGCAATCCTCTAAGTCAAAATATCCGTCAAATTGCTCAATAATTTTTTCAGGGTCAAATTGCGGCTTGATTTTAGGCAGAAGCTCACGGCAAAATGCCAAATCTTCCTTGAAATCCAGCCTATCCATCAATGCCCTATACTCGGAAGGGTATTTCCCCTTGAGATAGTCTGCTGTTTTTATGGTGTTTTCTAAACAAAACGCTGCCATTTGATTTGTAAAGACCGAGTTATTTACCCTTTCATGATACTCGTCTGGCCCCACAACATCCAGTAATTCAACCTTGCCGTTGTCCACCCTTTGGTGGGTTCTGGATATAAAGAAGCGGGCAACCTGAAAAATCACTTCGGCACCGCCCTCCCGCAGGAGGGAATCGTCCCCGCTAAGGGCAAAATAGTGCCACATGGCATAGGCTATATCGCCTGATACGTGGATTTGCTTGTCTCTGAAATAGGTGCGTAGCGGGCGGCGTGTAAAAATGTCATTGGCGTTGAAGTAGCTACATCCCTCGGCACCGCCCTCCTGGCTCTCCCAAGCATAAAACGCCCCTCTGAAACCGTATTCTTTGGCTTTTTTTAATGCGCCGGGCAAGGTTTCAATCCTATAGCGCAGAAGATTTTTGGCCAACGCAGGATCGGTATGGGCGAAGAAAGGGAACAGGAATATCTCGGTATCCCAGAAAATCGCCCCCTTATAAGTCTGACCCGAAAGGCCCCTTGCCGGGATCGATAAATTATCTGCGTGACGCGGGGCAATGCTGTGAAGATGATAAATACTGGCATTTAGTGCACGCTGAGCCTTGTCATCACCTTCTAATGTCACCTCGGAATTTTGCCAGAGAGCATCCCATGCCGCCTCATGCTCGGCTAAAACGCCGCAAAACCCCAGTTTTTCAGCCTCTATCACCAAATCCTCTGCCGATTTATTAAGCTGCTCCCCTTTCTGACCGCTGTATACGGCACAAAATAAGGCAAGAGTGTACTCCTGTCCCGCCTTGCCGTCAAAAGAAATATGCCGGTAAAGTCCGGTTTTAGCCATTTCATGGACCTCATCGGCAGGGAAATCATACACCGCCGCCTGAGAGACCACTACGGGGAACGATAATTCTCCGGTTTTTGATGATACCACCAAAACACGCCCTGTTTTGAAGGCATGGTCAAACAGATGCGGCCCATTAATGTCCCATATATCAGTAACTATTCCGGTTATAATCTCAACCCTTGAGTCTTCGCAAAGCTTGAACGTCAGCCTTGAGGCAATCAGATTGTGCCTGACCATTGAGCAAAGCCTCTCGCTTTTTAGCGTAGCTTTTCCGAAATCAGTTTCCCTCTCATGCACCCCGCGGCGGAAATCAATGGTTTGGGTATGCTCCTTTGTTTCCGTCTCCCCTAAAGCCATTGGAATTCTATCAATTAAAATTTTGCAGAAAACACCATTGGGGGCATTGACCGGCTCGCGCCATTTGTCTCCGTTCTGGTCATATATCCCGGCAAGATTGACCGCAGACAGCTCATCCTTGCCCCATTCATCCATTGTACCCCTGTACCCAATAAACCCATTGCCTATCAGGAACCGATTCCCATTGGTGATGACCTCGTTTTTATCAAAGCCGCTCCTTGTATATTTCCATATATCTGCATTCATAATAGTTCCACGCCTCCCCTCTGCCTTATAACCCACTAAGTCTATCATTGACCCTTTGCTTTTGCAAGCCCCCTCTGTAAATTTTTTTGCTTAAGAAATCCGTAAGAAAAGCATCAGCCCATTTGTAAGAATCATGCCTTATCATAAAAAACGGAGAGCGGGGGGGAAGCCCGGGAGTCTTTCCGCTTTAACTTTAACATGGGGGTGTGGTATAGTGAAGCAGGCTAATCCGGTCGACTGCAAAATGCAAATGCCGGGGAACAGCAGCAAATTGTACGAGGGGAGCGGGTATATCTGAATATTTTAGTTTGTGACGATGACCGTGAGATCTGCGAGGCAATCAACATCTACCTCAGCCACGAGGGGTACACCGTTTTACAGGCGTATAATGGGGTCGAGGCGTTTGATATCGCTAGAAAAAATGACCTGCATCTTATCATTATGGATGTTATGATGCCACAAATGGACGGTCACAGGGCGACAATACGTATCCGGGAGGAGTGCAATGCGCCTATTCTAATGCTTTCGGCAAAGAGCGAGGATACAGACAAAATCATGGGGCTTTCCATCGGTGCCGACGATTACTTGACTAAACCCTTCAATCCCTTGGAGCTGACGGCACGCGTTAAAAGCTTACTTAGAAGATATACCCAATTAGGCGCGAGGGAAGAACAAACAGGGGTATACACTTCAGGCGGCCTTGTTTTAGACGAAAACGCTAAAACGGTAACAGTGGATGGGGAACCGGTTCACCTGACGCCGGTGGAAATCGGCATATTGTCTTTTTTGCTGAAAAACGCCGGCAGGGTATTTTCCATAGGCCAAATTTACGAACAGGTGTGGGATGAACCCGCATACAGCCCCGAAAATACGGTGGCAGTGCATATCCGGCGCATACGCGAAAAAATTGAAATAAATCCAAAGCAACCAAAATATTTAAAGGTGGTGTGGGGAATTGGCTACAAAATTGAAAAGCTTTAGCAGACACTTAGGTGTCAAGACCTTATCGTTTATCCTGTGCATATCGTCCCTGGCGGGGATATTGATGCTGTTAATCTACGCCGACTCCGGGGAATATGTGTTCGAGTCCATGGCGGATCTCATCGAGGGCAGGCCCTTTTACGAGAGCCATTACTTGTCGAGAGAGTCAGCCTACCGGATTGAGAGAGTCCTCGACACGGCAGGCTGGTATTCCGAGGACAGCACAGAGGCAAAGGAAACATATGAAAATACTATTGAATCCCTAAGGGAGATGCCCGGAATTAGGTTTTATGTCAAAACTCCCTACAGAACTGTGTACAACATTGAAAGCAAGCCATCCGATTATTTTTTAAAAAAGCAGAAGGTTTGGTATCTTTTCAATAATGGGAATGCAGATGTATATACCGGATATCTGCGTCCTGCGTATGGCCTTGGTCCTAACATTCCGCATTCGGTTGAGGCAGTGCCGGCAGATGAACCGGCTGAGGAGCCGCCGCCAGCAGGGGACTATTATGATGACGAATATGCGGTTGATGAGCCGGCGGATGAGGCTGAGGAAATGCAGTATGTTGAAATCCCCGTATACTCAGATGACCAGTACGAGGCGTATTTCTACATGACCGATGATGCCCTATCGGAATTAGAAAACACCTTCAATGACGAAGTAAGGCAGGCGGGAGGGATTTTGATCGCCATGCTGGGTCTCGGACTCATCGCATTGCTCTGCCTTATACATCTGCTGCTTGTCTGCGGCAGGCACCCCGGATGCCAAGAGCTTCACATAGGTTTCTGGGATAGGCCGTGGTTGGATGTCGGTCTTTTGGTAACCTGTCTGCTTGGGTTTTTAGCAGTGAATGTTACGGTAAGTGCTCTTGATTTATACTACAATACCCAGCCGATTTATACTAAGACATCGGTAGCTGCAATATTGGCAGGCATGGGTGTCCTCCTTTGCGCTTTGGCAGGACTGTGGTGGCTGCTTTCGGCTGTCAAAAGGCTCAAAAACCGTACTTTTCTGCGCCATACCTTGATAGGAATAGTGTTTTGCGGGTTTTTCAGAGCTGTGCGAAATTCCTCCCGGGGCATAATCAGGCATTGGAACGTTTCCCTGCAAATGGGTGCATACGCGGCGGTAATCAGCGGCATAAGCACGTTTATTGTTGTTATACCAACGGCAAATCAAGCTTACGGCATGGCGTTTTTTATGATGCTAGTATGTGTTGGGGGCTCTGCATTTTTAACTGCTAAGTGGGCAGCAAGGCTCTCGGAGCTGGAGCAGGCTTTGAAAAAGCTCAGCGAGGGCGATCATTCGGTTAAGGTTGATGAAAAAGGAATAAGCTTTGTATACCGGATGGCGTGTTCCCTCAACCGGGCGGGGCAGGGTTTGCAAAAAGCAGTACACAACGCTATGAAATCAGAACGGTTTAAAACAGAGCTTATATCCAATGTGTCCCATGATTTGAGAACGCCGCTGACTTCTGTTATTACCTATGCAGATTTACTTCAATCAGAGGGGCTTGACCACCCGGATGCACCTCGTTATGTGGAGGTAATCACCCAAAAGGCAAAACGCCTCAAAGACCTAACAGACGATTTGTTTGAAGCCTCTAAAGCAGCATCAGGAGAAATTTCGGCAATAATCGCCCCAATAGATATGATGCAGCTTGTAAGTCAGTCACTTGGCGAAACAAACGACCGTATGAAGGAGGCCGGGCTGGATGTCCGCATAGGCGGAGAATTCCCATTTGCTTTAGCCGATGGTAAGATGATGTGGCGTGTATTTGAAAATCTGCTTGGCAATATTTTAAAATATTCTATGCCCGGCTCTCGTGTATATATAGACGGTTCAAGTAATAACGGCTGTGTGACGATAACTCTTCGCAACATATCTAAAGACCCGCTTCCGCCTAACCCGGTTGCCTTTACCGAACGCTTTACCCGCGGAGACGAGTCGCGTTCTGATGAAGGAAGCGGCTTGGGTCTGGCAATTGTCAAGAGTTTTATGGATCTGCAAAATGGTCAGCTATGTATTTCCTGCGACGGCGACTTGTTTAAGGCGGCTATTTCTCTGCCGGGGGCTGATGTTTAGAAGAATGCACAGGTGCGTGTACTTAAGTGCCCGCATCCTAGGTTGATAGCTGAGTATCGGCAGCAAATATGAATAAACTGTAAACAGTAGTCGAATAGCATTGATTGTTGTCTAAAGTTGTGGTAAAATTGCTGCGGTGTTTTTGTGGTGTTTGGTTTTTTTAGAAAATGCATTGACGTTAGTAGGCAACTGTGTTATCATAGAGAGGTGTTGTTATTTGTACAGGGCTCGCGACTGCCTTTTCACCAATGAGGACTCGTTTTTTTTAATATTTTTTGGGGCATGGCTCGGTTCGGGTGTGCTCAGATCTGAAGGTCTCGGGTGGTCTTTTGTCATCCCGATTATTTTCCTACTATGGAGTTTTTGTCTGCTTGTATGTGAATTCAGAATGCTTGTTTCTCCTGATATTGTAAGCGAAGAGGTAGATCGGGCTAGAGCATCGCTTCTCATACTCTTTTGTTCTTTTGTTTTTATTGCCTTTGGGTTGGGACTTTCGCTTCAGGAGATTCTATTACTAGCTACTATTTTGATTCTATGGGCAGTATCGTCCTTTGCAACTAAATTTATTTTCAGGAAGGAAATGTTAAATGGAGATTTTTCAGATGCTTGCTCAGGAGAGCAATAAGGGTGTCACTATAGAGGACATCCAAAAGATTTTTGTCGTAGCAATAGTAGCTATATTGAATTTATTGCTTTGGTTTGTCATTTTACCCCGCTTAGCATCTAAGAAAAAAACAAAAGATGACATCTACATACAGTATCTGAAAAATGAAATTCAACTTGATGAGGCTCGTAAGCATTGCTATAAATTTGATACGAGTTCAAATCGCAAAAAGTCGGATTGTTTACTCACTGCTTTGACACCAGTTGCTAATGCAAAGTCTATAATAGATGTAGATTCTTGGCCTACAATCAAAGATCAACTGTTGGAGCAAAAAAGCGGAGAATCTGAGAGTGTAATTATTTTTGCATTCGATATTACACATCAGTTATTGGCTACACAGCGAGTTCTAAAACATATTTCTGATGGTATTCAAATAACTTTTTTAGTCCCCCAAACAGAAGCTGTCAAATCAGAGGAGCTTGCTAAGAGTCAGGTAATGAAGTTATTTACAAATGAGCAACAGAAAGTTGCGGCAAAAAAAATAAGCATTACAATGATTAAAGAAGGAGCGACAGAGGCTGTTTTTGAAAATTTGGTTAAATCTACAATTGATGCAGCAGCAATTTTATGTGACAATGGCTATGTTGCCCTTTCATACAATGAAAAATTTTTCGAAGCCCCAAAAGATTATATTGTTCCATTTTGTAAAAAATTAGGGTTATTGCAAAGTGATATCCTAACAGAACAACATATCTAAGGACCCGCTTCCGCCTAACCCGGTTGCCTTTACCGAACGCTTTACCCGCGGAGACGAGTCGCGCTCTGACGAAGGAAGCGGCTTGGGTCTGGCAATTGTCAAAAGCTTCATGGAGCTGCAAAACGGCCAGCTTTCCATTTCCTGCGATGGCGACTTGTTTAAGACAGAAATTTCCCTTCCCGCGGCGGATATTTAGAGTAAGCCTAATTTTTAGGCGGGAAAATTTCCCGCCTAAAAATTATTTTTTGCCGTTGATAAAAAAATTTTTATGTGATATAATGACGCGGTATACTGGGCTTCAAACGAATGCAAGAAGAAATTTTGTGTGCACGGCGGTATAATTACCCCTTGTTTGTGGGAAAATGGTATTGACCATTACAGAGAGGTCAGAATTTTCCGAAAGAGGTGGTTTTTTGTGAACGCCAGTATCCGTTTAGAAGCCGGCACAGTTGCCAGGATGTGCGAGGAACCAGTAAAGCGCGGGGATATTTTCTTTGCAGATTTGAGTCCGGTCGTGGGCAGTGAGCAGGGCGGTATACGCCCGGTTCTGATTGTCCAGAACAACGTTGGCAACCGTCATAGCCCAACTGTCATAGCCGCTGCCATTACAAGCCAGATAGGCAAGGCGCGTCTGCCTACCCATATTGAACTGTCCGCTCGTACCTATGGACTTTCCCGCGATTCGGTGGTTTTGTTAGAACAGGTCCGCACTATCGACAAGCGAAGGCTTAGGGAACGTATGGGATCCTTGGACGAGAGCCTTATGTATGAGGTGGATTCAGCTTTGGCAGTTAGCTTCGGGCTTGAAGCGTAGCCCGATCAATCCGTGAGCCGGCCTAGCCCGGCTCCTACATACAGGGGGAATGCCATATGGCAAGAAGGAAGGTTATTATTTGTACCTCCGTGTTTTTTGTGATTGCTGCCTTGATTGTGAGCTATGGTGCCGTTGCCGCAGATTTGGGCAAGCAGAAGGACCCGGTTGTTACTCTTAGCTACGCCGATGAGTTAAATACCCAATCTAAAGAAACCATTGAAAAAATCATCGACCAAAAGATTGCGGCAATCCTCGGGAACGTATCTTCAGGAGACGATGGCAATGAAATTGATCCTACAGCCCTGCTTGGCCAGGAGGGGTTCCTTAATGCTGTTATTGACGGTGTTTACGAAAAGATGGCGTCAAATGGAGCTGTAACCCAAGGCGGAACCGGATTCCGTCAGGTAGATGTAAAAAAAGGAAAAACAGTTATCATGGGATTAGGTTCCATGGCGTTAGTGCGTAAGGGTGATGCGGTATGCGTAGCCTCAGGTGTAGGGTTAATTGACACAACCGCAGGAAATGTTTTGGAGGGCGGCAAGAAGCTTGTACATAACCATATGTATTTTGTTACTGTGGATCAAAAGGAAGGACGCGGGTTTTCGGCATCAAATGATTTGACTGTGTTCATTTGGGGGGATTATAGTATTAAGTAGCAGAACTTTTTCAAGGAAGAACGACTATGTTAAGGAAGGTGAACTCCATGTCTATGGTAAAAGCGATATGCCACCATTGCGGGGAAGAAATACTACTTGATGACCAACACGCTTTGGGCTTCTGCTTCCATTGCGGCACACGAGCCACAGTCAAGCAGGCTGTGATGCGGTATGAGGAAGAGCAGGCAGACCGCGGAATACAGCAGAACACTGAAGAAGATGACGATGTCATTGGTGCTGACGGAGCTGCCGCGCAGGAGATACATCTCCAGCTGGCTCTTGCCCAGGAGGATATGAAGGCGGGTATGTTTGAGTCTGCCGACTCAAGATATCGCAATGTTCTCACCAAAGAGGTAAACAATATTGAGGCGTTATGGGGTCATATTGCTGCTAAAACTTATAATTTAAGCCCCATGCCCCTACAGGATCCTGAAGATTTTGCCTATACCAACGCAATGAACCTATTCAAAAAGGATGCTATTCCCGAGGTAGAGGAATGGAAGGCCGCTTATTTCGATGCATTTGAAAAGAGCTGCGAGGCTACTATTGATTCGGTTGACCCATGTGTCTTCCTCGAAGTCGAGGTTTTCAAGTGGAATGCCCAGAGCAATTCTTTTGCCTTCCCAATTTCTCGTGTTTTTGACTTAGAACCCATATTCGAGGAGGTCCTATGGGCAAATTGGAACGTGCTGTTCGAGTGCATACGCAATGAGGAAACAAAGGCATATTTGGTGGAAAAGGGTCACCGGGTCTGTAAAGAAATCTGGGATTATTTTGACACAGGCTTTTCTAACGCTGAGGAGCTGAAGGAGGGCAAGCTCAACCGTCTTTTGGGTCACTGGTATTTAAGACTGACTACCGGGAACATAAAGTCTGACGTGCTGAAAATTTCGGTAAACAACATGTCTGTGTATTATTTGGAGTCCTGTCGGCTCAAGGGGGGCTACTATGACTACTATCGTTATATCAAGGTGGATTCGGCGCAGCGTGTCCTGGCGGCGGAACACCGTCACTTTCCTTCACGGATAGGCTTAGGCGGGGATTTTGAAGCCGTTCCTGAATATATGCCGGTATTTGAGGTTTTAGCCATATATGACTATATTTTAGTTTTGCCTACAGCCCTTTATGTTCGTGCTGACCCTCAAAACATACCCGGGTATGAACGGTCGCTAGAATTTCAGAATAAATGCAGGGATCTTCCATGCTTTCAGCGCAGCAGCCTAAAGCACGCTATACAGATGCGTCCGCTCTCTGAAAACCATGATACGGCCGATGCAAGCAGGCGGGTTACCTCCTGCTATATAGCGACTGCCGTATACGGAGATGAGTGTGCGCCTCAAGTGCTGGCTCTCCGCCGGTTTAGGGACAACACCCTCAATAGATATGCTATTGGCAGAAGGCTGTCAGATTTATATTATATGCTAAGTCCGCCGCTTGCCGAAAAACTTAAACACTCCGGAAAAGCTAATGCCGCTGTCCGGAAAGTGTTGGACGTGGTTGTCCGCATCTTTGGTTACACACCGTGAAAAAGGGGGCGGCAATTGTGCCGCCCCCTCTAATCGTATACTATCGTTTATGCTTGTATGTCGAGCAAAATGTTTCTGTCTTATCAAGGGCGTATTCGGTACCAACCTTGATACTGGATGCGTGGCAGCAGTTATCCGAGCCGTGAAAATCGCAAGTTTCAACTGTGCAGTTGATGTTATTATTTCTTCCCTTAGGCATATTTTTCCGTTCTCCTTTCAAATTTCGGATTGTCCTTCTTGCCATAGTATGCTCGTTAAATATTTGCTTCATTCTTATAATAAAGCCTGTTTAGGAGGGAATTTTTTGCTGTATGCCATAGGGGATTTGCATCTTTCTGTAAATTTACCAAAAAAGATGGACGTTTTCGGCGGAGCTTGGGAAAACTACGAGCAAAAGATCAGCCGTTCTTTGAGTGAGCTGTTGCCTGAGGATACACTTTTGCTCTGCGGCGATACATCGTGGGGCATGAATCTTTCCCAATCACTGCCCGATTTTTTGTTTTTAAAAGAATGTCCCGCAAAGAAACTGCTCCTCAAAGGGAACCACGATTATTTCTGGGATACCGAGGCAAAAATGAGCCGTTTTTGGTCTGAAAACAGCTTGCATAATTTTAGTATTTTGCACAATAACGCCTTTTTGCACCAATCAGCCGCAATTTGCGGAACACGTGGATGGTTTTACGAGGAGGAAAAAGGCTCTGGGCAGGATGAAAAGATGATTAACCGCGAGGTCATACGCCTGCGTGCCTCGCTTGATGCCGGAAGGCGGCTTACCGATGGGGAGCTGATTGTCTTTTTGCACTATCCGCCCCTGTACAACGGCTACAGATGCCGTCCCATTTTAGATGTTTTGCACGAATATCAAGTCAGACGCTGTTATTACGGCCACTTACACGGTCATTCCCGAATGCGGGCGACAGAGGGGGAACACCAAGGGATTGTCTATCGGCTTATTTCAGCCGATCACTTGAATTTTCGTCCTCTTGCTGTTAACCTCGGCTTAATTGGAGGTGATTTGCAGTGAAATCTTGCCCTTGCTGCTCCAGGCTTAATGAGGATTATGTTTGTTTTTGTATTTTCTGTGGTCAAAATTACTCTGAACCGTGTGTTAATCGGCGGTATTTCAATACAAGTGTGCTGCCTAATGTGGCCTCGCAGGAAATAAACCGGGAATGCCCCAAATGCACCCACTCATATCCCGGCGGTATGCTTGTCTGCCCAAAATGCGGTTCTTTTGAGTAACGGTATACAGCCCATCATTAAAGCCCCACCTATCACAACAAAGTGTGAATGGGTGGGGCCCTTTTGTGTGTGGTTCGTTTACTTGCTCTTAATCGCCGCTTGGGCTGCCGCTAAACGAGCAATGGGTACCCTGAAGGGTGAACAGGAAACATAGGCAAGCCCAACGTTATGGCAAAACTCCACTGAAGATGGATCGCCGCCGTGTTCCCCGCAGATACCGAGCTTGATGTCAGGGCGGCTCTTTTTGCCTAAGGCAACAGCCGTTTTGACAAGCTGTCCAACGCCTGTCTGGTCTAACCTGGCAAATGGGTCGGACTCATAGATTTTGTTGCCGTAGTAATCGTCAAGAAATGCACCCGCATCGTCACGAGAAAAGCCAAATGTCATCTGGGTAAGGTCGTTGGTTCCAAAGCTGAAGAATTCTGCCTCTTTAGCAATTGCATCAGCGGTCAGAGCAGCACGCGGTATTTCAATCATTGTACCGATAAGGTATTTGAGCTGTGAACCGGATTCCTTAATCAGATTGTCGGCGGTTTCCTTGATGATGTTTTTGACAAATCCCATCTCTTTAACTTCGCCAACAAGCGGGATCATAATCTCCGGCACAACGTCAACCCCGGTTTCCTTTTTCACGTCAATAGCTGCCTGAATAATAGCCCTGGCTTGCATCTCCGCAATTTCAGGATAGGACACTGCCAAGCGGCAACCACGGTGACCCATCATGGGGTTAAATTCATGTAAGCTGGAAATCCTGGTCTTCAGGGCATCAGCAGTAACACCCATTTCCTTAGACAGGGCAATAATATCTGATTCCTTTTGAGGCAAAAACTCGTGCAAGGGAGGGTCTAAAAGCCGAATGGTAACCGGCCTGTCGCCCATTGCCTTAAAGATACCGGAAAAGTCACCGACTTGCATTGGGAGGAGCTTGGCCAGTGCTTTCTTGCGTTCAGCGGTATCTGATGCTAAAATCATTTCCCTCATAGGTCCTATACGGTCAGGCTCAAAGAACATATGCTCAGTGCGAGTCAGCCCAATGCCCTCTGCTCCGAACTTTATGGCTTGTCCGGCATCGTGCGGGGTGTCGGCATTGGTACGCACTTTAAGGGTGCGGAATTTGTCTGCCAATTTCATGATGCGGTCAAAGTCGCCGCCGATTGATGCGGGGACTGTGGCGATTGCCTCGCCGTAAATTAAGCCGGTTGAGCCGTCAAGGGAAACAAAATCGCCCTCTTTGTATGTCTTGCCGCCAAGGGTAAACTGCTTTGCCGCCTCGTTCATAGCAATGTCGCCGCAACCGGAAACACAACAGGTACCCATTCCGCGTGCCACAACAGCGGCATGGCTGGTCATTCCGCCGCGTACTGTGAGAATTCCTTGAGCATGGTTCATCCCCTCTATATCTTCAGGAGAGGTTTCCATACGGACTAAAATTACACTCTCGCCCGCCAATGATGCTTTTACGGCATCTTCAGCTGTAAAGTATACCTTGCCGCAGGCGGCACCCGGGGAGGCGGCCAATCCTTTTCCAATTGATTTCGCAGCCTTCAGTGCGGCTGTGTCAAACTGCGGGTGAAGAAGGGCATCAAGCTGTTTGGGGTCTATCATTGAAACTGCTTGCTCCTCCGTCTTCATTCCCTCGTCAATCAAATCGCATGCAATTCTCAGCGCGGCGGAAGCTGTGCGCTTGCCGTTGCGGGTTTGCAGCATATACAGCTTGCGGTCCTGAATGGTAAACTCCATATCCTGCATATCTTTATAGTGACCTTCAAGGACTCCGCAGGTACGTACAAATTCGTCATAGCATTCGGGCATTTCTTCGGCTAGTTCCGAAATAGGCCTGGGGGTGCGGATTCCGGCTACAACATCCTCTCCTTGGGCATTGATAAGGAATTCACCCATCAGCTCCTTGGCCCCGGTGGCAGGATCGCGGGAAAAGGCAACGCCTGTACCGGAGTTGTTGTTCAGGTTGCCAAAAACCATCATCTGCACATTAACAGCCGTACCCCAAGAATAGGGGATATCGTGCATCATGCGGTAGTAGTTGGCGCGAGGATTGTTCCATGAGCGGAAAACAGCCTTAATCGCGCCCATAAGCTGCTCCTTGGGATCCGCAGGGAAATCGGCACCGACCTTTGATTTATATTCGGCTTTGAACTGCGCCGACAGCTCCTTGAGATCGTCTGCTGTCAGATCCGTGTCTTCGGTGATGCCTTTTTTCTCTTTCATTTCATCAATAAGCTCTTCAAAGAATTTTTTTCCGACCTCCATGACAACATCCGAGTACATCTGGATAAAACGGCGGTAACAGTCATACGCCCAGCGGGGATTTCCCGATTTTTTAGCTAAAGCCTCGGTTACCGTGTCGTTAAGCCCCAGGTTCAAAATAGTATCCATCATTCCGGGCATGGAGGCGCGGGCACCCGAGCGAACAGATACTAAAAGAGGCTTCTCCTGATCGCCGAATTTGGATCCGGCGATTTCTTCGAGCTTAGCTATGTTACTCATAATTTCGCTTTGAATGCTTTGGCTGATTAGTTCACCGTCATCATAGTATTTTGTGCAAGCCTCGGTAGTTACGGTAAAGCCTTGGGGTACAGGCAGGCCCAAATTAACCATTTCTGCTAAATTGGCACCCTTGCCGCCCAAGAGTTCACGCATGGTTCCGTTTCCCTCGGAGAAGAGATAGACAAATTTCACTGTTGTTCCGCCCTTTCTGTTTCTTGTTTGAGGGAGAAAAATTTCCCCGCTCCTTCACCTGGTGAGCATTATACACCCGGGCATCCTCAAAGTCAATACATATATGTGAATAATATGTGAACGCTGTATGCAAAAAAAGGGGGGCGGCACTGTGTGCCGGCACCCCTGTGTATTGCGCGTTCCAATTATTTTCTAACCGTCACCTTGAAAACCTTGGATATTCTGCTCTTGCTGTTATTGCCGACCGTATGCGTGGCCCGGCAACGATAATACAATGTACCCGTTTTCTTAACAGGAACCCTGTAGCTGGATTTAGTGGCCTTTTTAATATTCTTAAAGCCCTTTTTCTTCTTTTCGCTGCTCTGCCATTGGAGCTTGAGCGTACCGCCTGTCCCGGTGTTTTTAGCAGTAAGCTTCAGGTTCAGCTTTTTGCCCTTCTTCACATTGTGAGTTGCCTTGGACTGTTTGGAAAGTTTCGGCGTGCCAACCTTGGGGTCAACTCGTATGGAAAACGGAATAGTGCGTGATGCCCCCCCGCTGGTAACCGCCCCGCCCCCTTTTGCATACGCCTCGGCGACAGTACCTTTGTATCCCCAGATTCGCACTATGGGAGAATCTACAAAGACATCAGGCCGGATGAGGGTAACACTGCGGGGGATATTGACTCTCATTAGGGATGGGCAACGCGCAAATGCTTCAGCATTGATTCCCTGAACGCCTTGCTGAATAGTAACAGTTTGGAGGTTTCTGCAATCTGAGAAGGTATTCGCATTTATAGTCGTGACACCACCGGGGACGGTAACGCTTGCAAGTGACGTACAACCATTGAATGCCCCTGCACCAATGTTGATAACCTTGCTTGGGATGTTAATTGTTCTTAGCATGACACAGCCCTGAAAGGCCTGCTGGCCAATAGAAGTCAACGATGACGGCAAGGTAACAGACATAAGGCCAAGCCTATTCTGAAACGCAAAGGCATCAATCGCTCCCACCTGGTACATATTGCCGTCTGTGGGGTTAGGTAACGAGCCGGGAATTGTCAGACTGGACTGGGATCCTGTGTAACCGCTGATTCTTGCTCTGCCTTCAGAGCAGTAATACTGAATACCATTGAAGTCAAGCGCCTTGACACTGGGTAAAATAGGCAAGATACCCCCCGCCAGCCCAGCCAGGATTGCCACTGCCAGTACTACCACACCGGCTTTTTTTGCGAGTTTGAACATTATACCCTCTCCTTAATTTTCGTACCCCTTCACCCTGAAACAGAGATATCTGGGGTTCCTATTATAGTACAAAAAGAACTGAAGCGCAACCACACACACATGGGAACACTAAGCTGCTTTATCGAAGTTTTTGCCGAGTGCCTGATCTGGCTTTTTGTATGTATTCTTGGCCTGGGCCGGTGTGGTCACCCTGACCTCGGTCATCCCTCCGGAAACATATACCTTTTTACATTCAGGACATACATCCGTATGAATCCGTACCGAAGTCTGCACATTGCTGTTTTTTGACAATGCCTCCCTCTGGGCAATGGCAACGTGTTCTCTTTCATGCGACATAACAACACTTGCCGCCGCACCTGGCGCAATTTTCCCGCCACCCTTAAAAGACACTCCCCCATCATTGGACTGGTCGATATATACCCTGTTCTGACAAGCTTGACAGGGCTTATTTTCATCCTCACTGCTGTCTTTCATGCCGGGAACAGCTCCTGGCGTGTAAATTTGCTTGTAAGGATCTGCCTGGATTGTTCCGTCTGAACCAACTCCTGAGGTAACATCAAGTATTACTCCCGGGGTCGTTGTGGTCATGCGCTGGACTTTCTGGCTGTGTACCGGAGTTGTTGATACCGGTTGGATGCTATTTGCACCGCGTATGCCGTACCCGCTGATATTCGGCATAGTATTCATGCTGGCAACCTCTCTCTCCTCAAAATCAACAATGCATCCGCATCATTGGGACCATTATGCCACAAAGGCTTCAGAAATGCAAGCATTATTTTTAAAGCGGCATCCAGAACCCCATTTTCCGGTCATTTTATCCCCATTATTTCCGGAAAATCCGCGCAATCCTTGAGAAAACATTTACCTTAGGCTCTGCTACGAGAGCTTCTGGCTCACGCGCCGTGCCGTCAGCGGCTTCAAGCTCTGATTTTTGTTCCGGGTTAAGCGAAGAGTTCTGTATTTCCGGGGGTTCCAGCTCAAACCCGCAGGAAGGGCAGGTTACCGCATTTTTCGGGGCACTGGCACGGCAAACATAGCACTGGTTCATTCTTTAGACCTCTCTACCTGATTTTAATATGCGCCTCGCGCAACTGTAATTCGGTAACCTCGCAGGGCGCACCCATCAGCATATCCTGGGCATTAGCGTTCATGGGGAACGGTATGACCTCACGGATGTTCTCCTTGGCGGCAAGAAGCATGACTATACGGTCAATCCCGGGTGCCATTCCGGCATGGGGCGGCGCGCCGTATTGAAAGGCGGTATAGAGTGCCGGGAATTTTTCTGACAAAACAGCTTTATCGTACCCGGCAATGGCAAAAGCCTTACGCATAATGTCGGGGCGGTGGTTTCTGACCGCACCGGAGGAAAGCTCAATGCCGTTGCATACAACGTCATACTGCCAGGCTTTGATTTCCAAGGGGGAGGCCGTTTCAAGTGCCTCTAGCTCCCCCTGCGGCATTGAAAAGGGGTTGTGGGTAAATTTATACCCTCCTGTTTCGGCATCGGCTTCATACATAGGAAAATCCACGACAAAGCATATTGAAAAACTGTCTGTATCTATTAGGTTTAACTTTTCGCCCAATTCGGTGCGAATTTGTCCCGCAAGGGAATCGATGCATCCGGGTACATCGGAAATAAAGAAAACCGTATCGTGTTCAGACATGGACCGGGTAAGAATTTTTTGTTTCTCAGGTGACAAAAACTTGACAATGGGGCCTTTTAGCTCAAAGCCTTCGCCAACCGAGATATACCCCAGCCCTTTCATTCCTATGCTAGTGGCAAAGCCGAGCATTTTCTCGAAGAATGACTTGGGCATTTTAGCGCAGCCCGGCGCGGTAATTCCGCGTACAGGCTTGTTTTTGAAGGGAGCAAAGTCGGCATCGGAAAAAAATTCGGTCAAATCCTGTATTATCAGCGGATTGCGGAGGTCAGGCTTGTCTGTGCCGTATTTGAGCATGCATTCGGCAAAGGGAATGCGGGGAAATGGAGCAGGATTGACGGTCTTATCCGAAAAGGCCTTGAATGTATTATGCAAAACTGTCTCACAAACGCCTAAAACATCTTCCTGCCCAGCAAATGCCATCTCAAAGTCAAGCTGATAAAACTCACCCGGTGAACGGTCGGCCCTGGCATCCTCGTCCCTAAAGCAGGGTGCGATTTGAAAATATTTATCGAACCCCGATGCCATCAAAAGCTGTTTGAATTGCTGAGGTGCTTGCGGTAGGGCGTAAAATTTCCCATGGTGCTTTCTGCTAGGGACCAAATAATCACGCGCACCTTCAGGCGAGGAGGCGGTTAAAATAGGTGTTTGAATTTCTAAAAAGCCTAGCTGCTCCATCTCTTTGCGTAAAAAACCAGTAACATTAGACCTCAACACCATATTTTCATGCACCGCAGGATTCCGCAGGTCAAGGTAGCGGTATTGCAGGCGCAAATCCTCCCGGATTTTCTCCGACTCCCTGATTTCAAAGGGCAGGGAGTGTTCGGCACGGCTCAGCACATCGGTTCGCTCGCAGTGCAGCTCAACCTCCCCGGTTTCAATTTTATCATTAACCGTTTCTTTGTCTCTGAGCCGGACTTTTCCTTCAACCAAAACAACGCTTTCCTTGCTTAGCTGTCCAACTACGCTGTCATCGTGAAAAACAGCCTGTGTTACCCCATAATGGTCCCGCAAATCTACAAAGATAACCCCGCCATGGTCTCTCACAGTGTCTATCCACCCCGACAGGCGTACTGTTTTGTCTATATCAGATTTTCTCAATTCCCCGCAGTTATGTGTCCTGTATTGGCTCATGGTGTTCATCATTCCTTTCCAAATTCGCTTTCCTTTCGTATTTGTGCTCGTTTGATTTTCCCGCTGACGGTCTTGGGCAACTCCCTTACAAATTCCACAATACGCGGATACTTGTAGGGGGCGGTTACCTTTTTAACGTGCGCTTGCAGTTCTTTTATCAGCAAATCACCGGGAGCAAATCCGGGGGCTAACACAATGGTAGCTTTAACTACCTGACCGCGTACCGGGTCGGGTGCGGCAGTAACGGCACACTCTATCACTGCCGGGTGCTCAATCAAAGCCGATTCGACCTCAAAAGGCCCTATCCGGTACCCCGAACACTTAATAACATCGTCATTGCGCCCTACAAACCAGTAATACCCATCATCATCACGCCAGGCAACATCACCTGTGGCATAATAGCCGTTACGGAAAACCTTGGCGTTGTACGAATCATCCTTGTAATATCCGGAAAAAAGCCCGCTGGGATTATCAAGCCCTCGTATAACAATCTCGCCCTCAATTCCGTTTTCGCAGCTTTTGCCTTCAGCATCAACTAAATCAATATCATACAATGGTGAGGGCTTCCCCATGCTGCCGGCTCGGGGAGAGACCCACTTAAAATTAGCAATTAACACACTTGATTCACTCTGCCCGAAGCCTTCTCTTAACTCCCCCCCGGTAATTTCCTTCCATCTGCGGAATACCTCGGGATTAAGAGGCTCACCGGCGTTTCCATAGTGCTTTATAGACGATAAATCATATTTTTTAATGTCTTTTTCTTGAAGCATGAAGCGGTACATAGTTGGTGGGGCGCAAAATGTTGTTAATTTATAATCCTGCATTTTTTGCAAAAGGCTTGCCGGAACAAAATTGTCCATATCATAGGCAAAAACAGCCGCACCGCACAGCCATTGACCATAGATTTTACCCCATCCGAACTTAGCCCACCCCGAATCAGAAACCGACATGTGCAGGGTGTCCTCCTGCACTTGCTGCCAGTACTTCGCTGTGACAATCTGGCCCAGGGGGTGCAGAAAGCTATGCTGCACCATTTTAGGCATTCCGGTAGTTCCGGAGGTGAAATAAATAAGCATCAAATCTTCGTTGCAGGTTGCGGCGCGGCCCACGGGATGCGGAAATATTTCTGGATAAGCTTCAATGCTAAAATCCATCCATCCATCACTGTGACCCCCTATAATAACCCTGGGTATGTCAACCTGTGCTTGTGCCGCCTGGGAAATAACAAAGGCATCATGTACGCAAACCATCATTTTTATTCCGGCGGCCCGGACCCGGTAGCTTATATCTTTTGCGGTAAGCTGCAATGACGCCGGAATTACAATAGCCCCCAATTTGTGAAGAGCAACGGCACAAACCCAATACTCCCACCGTCTGCGCAGGATCAGCAGTACCGGGTCGCCTTTTTTTATACCTTTTTCGGTGAAAAAATGTACAGCCTGATTTGACAGCCGGTTCATCTCGGAAAATGTAATCTTTTTTTCATTCCCGCGATCATCACACCAGCACAAGGCGAGCTTGTCTGGTTCAACGTCCGACCAAGCCTCAACACAGTCAAATCCGAAATTAAAGCTTTCAGGAATGTTAAGACGGTAATTTTTTATGAAGTCCTCGTACGAGTCAAATTCAACCCGCGGAAGATATTTTTTCAACAACCTCACATTTTTCGCCCTTTCAGTCAAACCGTGATTTTATATCACCGCCCAATTATAACAGCTTCCTCTGCCGATAGCAATAGCGTAAATGAATTTTGCCACGGCGATTTAGTTTCGTAACCGTTTGTAGGGTACGCCGCCATCAACCTACCGCTCCAGAACGGTGCAATGCAGGTTTGCAGGATGCCGAGGACGGCATCCTCTACATTGAGAACTGCAAAAATTACAAAACTAAATTGCCGTGTGAATTTTGTCAGGGCAGGCTATGTGTAAGCGCGTTTGGTGTGTGGCTTTTCAAGGGGTCTATTGCAATGCCGGATGAAATATGATAAGCTCTGTCCTGGCGTTACCTGTTTTATAGCCTTGGATTTTTAACCTGGAAGGATAGTAATTATTATGCCAAAACAAAAAGTAGAGGGTCTTTCTGCTGATGTCCGGCGCGAACCTATTACCTATACCCTCAAACAAAACTATATGCCTTATGCCATGAGCGTTATAGTCTCCCGCGCTATCCCTGAGATAGATGGGTTTAAGCCGGCGCACCGGAAATTGCTGTATACTATGTACAAAATGGGTCTGCTTACCGGACAGAGGACTAAGAGTGCCAATGTAGTAGGACAGACCATGCGTCTAAACCCTCATGGGGATGCGGCGATATACGAAACTCTGGTACGTCTGACCCGGGGCAACGGTGCCTTGCTGCACCCATTCATCGACAGCAAGGGGAATTTCGGCAAAGTGTTTTCCCGTGACATGGCGTACGCCGCCTCACGATACACCGAGGTCAAGCTGGATAATCTCTGCGCCGAGGTTTTTGGGGAAATAGACCGTGACACCGTTGATTTTTACGATAATTATGACAGCACCATGAAAGAACCGGCCCTGCTACCCACAGCCTATCCTAATGTATTAGTTTCTGCCAATCAGGGCATAGCGGTAGGCATGGCAAGCCAAACCTGCGGCTTTAACCTGGGGGAGGTCTGCCGCGCCGCCGCCGCATATATAGAAAACCCAGGCTGTGATTTGCTGGAGGCTCTCCCGGCACCTGATTTCCCCACAGGAGGGGAGCTCATTTACCGGCGGGATGAGATTTCTAAAATTTACGAATCCGGAAGGGGTTCGTTTAAGGTGCGTTCCCGATGGAGGCATGACCCTGCCGCCGGGGTAATCGAGGTTTTCGAAATCCCCTATTCCACAACCGCAGAGGCTATCGTGGATTCCGTGGGGAAGCTAATCAAGGAAGGCAAGCTGCGGGAGATTTCCGATATGCGCGATGAGAGCGATTTGCACGGTTTAAAGCTGGCAATAGACATAAAGCGTGGAACAGACCCCGAAAAGCTGATGCAAAGACTGTTTCAGAAGACCCCCCTTATGGACAGCTTTTCCTGCAATTTTAACATCTTAATCGCTGGAACCCCCCATGTGCTTTCCGTCAGGGGCATTTTGGAGGAGTGGGTCGCATGGCGGCAGGAGTGCCTGCGCCGCAGGCTGTATTTTGATGCCGGGAAAATCAGGGATAAGCTGCATCTGCTGTATGCGCTGCAAAAAGTGCTTTTGGATATAGACAAAGCTATAAATATTATTCGCCAGACAGAGGAGGAGGGCGAGGTTGTACCCAATTTGATGATAGGCTTTGGGATTGATGAGATTCAGGCCTCCTTTATCGCCGACATACGCCTGCGCAACATCAACAAGCAGTACATTCTCCGCCGCATTGAGGAGGTATCGTCCCTTGAAAAAGAGCTGGAGGAGCTAGAGATTACCCTCAACTCAAAGGCTAAAATCAACCGCCTGATTATCGGCGACCTGAAGCGCATTGAAAAAAAATACGCCGTTGCCCGGCGCACTCTGCTTATTTATGATCACGCCGATGCCGAGCTGGGGGACGATCTGCCGGATTACCCCATAAATGCCTTTTTGTCACGTGGGGGATATTTTAAGAAAATAACGCCCCAGTCCCTTAGAATGTCGGGGGAGCATAAATACAAGGAGGGCGATTCCGGCTGGCTTAGCTGGGAAGCCTCCAACAAGGAGGAGGTTTTGTTTTTCACAAGTCTGTGCCAGTGCTATAAGGCCCGCCTGTACGAGTTTGACGACACCAAAACCTCGGCACTGGGCGAATACATTCCGGCAAAGCTGGGTCTTGAGGATGGGGAATCCCTTGTATTTGCCTGCCGGGCAGGTGATTATACCGGTCATATTTTGTTTCTGTTTGAATCCGGAAAATTAGCCCGGGTTGAGCTTTCGGCATACGCCACCGTGACCAACCGGAAAAAGCTAGCCAAGGCATTTTCAGACAAAAGCCCATTGGCAGCAGCTCTAACTCTTTACGAGGACTGTGAGATGGCGGTAATGAGCAGCGACGAGCGGTGTGTGATTTTCCACACCTCCTCAATCGCACCCAAAGCCACTCGCAATACGCAGGGAGTAGGGGTGCTTTCCCCAAAAAAAAATCAGAGGGCGACCGCCCTTGTTCCGGCAGGCCTATGCGGCATAGGCGTACCCGGACGGTTCAGGGTACGCTCACTCCCTGCTGCCGGGGCAGTTGTACGTCCGCAGGATAAGGGTCAGGAGCAGCTGACCCTTGGAGGATGATCGGCATTTTGCCGCTAGCCAGACAAACTGGGGGAAAATCGCGCAAGACAAGGCGCAAAGCACGATTGCGCGGCTTTGCCCTCAGTTTGAATTGTTCAATGCAAACAATTATTATGTGGTTTCATGTTGCAAATATGTGCATTTTGCCGCATTTTTTTAGAAGTACTAAAGTTTTTTTCTGAGGGAAACGATATAAGTGTTAACATGCCACAGACAATAGAAATAAACTATGGCAGTGTAATTGCTGTTTTTTAGGATGTGATAAAATGCGTATTGCAGTATGTGACGATGAAAAAGCCTGCAGGGATATAATTGTTGGCCATATACAAGGCATTGAATTAAACGGCTTGACCATGGACATAACTGAGTTTAGCAGCGGCGAAGAGCTGATTAGTGCGTTCCATAATGGGGCAAGCTTCGATTTTTTGTTCCTCGACATACAGATGGGGGATATTAACGGAATTCAAGCTGCAAATGAAATACGAAGCAAGAATAAGAATACCGTAATTTTCTTTATATCAGGGTTTACTAATTATGTTTCCTGCGCCTTTGCCTTAAACGCATTTCAGTTCCTTATAAAACCCATCAGAATTGATGTATTAGATAACGAGTTTCGCCGCGCTCTGAAAAAATATTTAATGGAACGAGTAAAATATACCATTGAACTAAGCAACTCAGATGTTGTATGCTTAGAAATAAAGGATATTACTTATGTGGAAAGCTCTGATCACCATATTGTTGTGCATACTGAAAAGGGGAAATACATAAAGAGGGAAAGGTTAAATGATACCGAAAAATTTCTTGCACCTTATGGCTTTGTACGCACACACCAAAGCTTTCTTGTTAATATGGCACATATTTTTGAAATTACACAAAAGGATATTATACTGAAAAACAATACCTGTGTAATGGTAAGCAGAAGAAAACGGCAGGATGTTATTTGTTGCTTCAATAAGTTTATGGCGGGGTGCTTTTTATGTTAGGGTTGGATTTTTTTATAGAGATTATTGGCATGACCTTTTTTATAATAATTATCTGGCAATGTTATGCTGCCCTAATGGGAAACCCGAGTATAACAAAGAGAAAATTTTTGTTATTAAACGGTGCTGTATGGGCTTTTTGGATAGTATGCTTAATAACCCCTCTAAGGGAATGGCTGTCAATTATTGCATTGGTGCTGTTTTTTCTGCTCTCGCTGCCATATACGGCAAAATGGCATATCAAGATTATATTGAGTATATTTGTGTATATGCTGTCTTTCTTCTCAGAATGGGCTTTCCACTTACTGCTGGGTATTATAATGCAGCTTGATGTTATGCCTCACCGCACGAATGAACTGGTGAGCGGCTTAGCGTATCTGGCATACATGTTCACTTCTTATGTCACAGTATTAGCCATAATTAAAATAATAACACATAAAAAAGCAGGGAACTACAGTAATATATCCATCAAAACTTTTATTGCGCCGCCGGTTATGCTGGGTTTAATTGTTCTCTTCATGTTCTGGTTCGGGTCTGACGATGGTGTTTTAACAACCGGTCCCCATATTATGATGATCGTAGTATTATTGATTATTTTAGTATGGGTATTATTGATTGTATTCTCTAGAAAAGTGGCAGAGAATGAGGCGGTAAAAAGAACCCTGATTTTCACCTCCCAGCAAATAGATCATTACAAATACATTGAGCAGCAGCAGGCTGAAATCCGAAAATTGTCTCACAATATGAAAAATTATATGACCGGATTACTGGGACTTATGCAGGAGGGTGATTTGAATGAGATTAACAATTATGTAGAAGAAGTCACCGATGATATAAATTTGAGATGCAGTATGTTTGATACTGGGCATTTTGCATTAGATGCAGTTTTACAGCTCAAAAAACAGAGGATGGACAGTATGGGAATACTGTTTGATACGAGTGTTCACCTGCCCGGGCAGCTTGCCGTTGATGTGCTTGATTTGTGTGTTATAGTAGGCAATGGGCTGGATAACGCTATTGAGGCGTGTGATGCACTGCCGGAAGGGGAGGCACGTTATATCCGCCTTAGAATGAAGGTCCAGTCGCAATATATTTCTATTTGCATTGAAAATTCAACAAAAAATAAGCACAGCTCAAATAAAATACCAAAAACAACCAAGTCCGATGGCCTCCATCACGGATTTGGCCTGGCTACTATCAAGGGCTTTGCAAAAAAATACAACGGCGACTTCCATGTAAACGTATGCAACCAGATGTTTACCCTGGCGGTGATGCTGAAAAATGCTTAACCGGAAGCAATACTCATGTATTTGATGGTGTGCCTGTGTAATGGTAAGCAGAGGAAAACGGCAGGATGTTATCCGTTGCTTTAATTAATTTATGGCGGGGGTGGTTTTTATGTTAGGAATAAACTTTTTTATGGAAGTTATCGGCATTACCTTTTCAATAATAATTATCGGGCAATGCTATGCTGCTCTAATGGGAAAATCAGTTATGGCCAAAAGAAAATTTTTGATTTTAAATGGTGCTGTATGGGCTTTTTGGATATTATGCCACACAAGCCCTGTCAAGGAATATTTTTTGGCATTCGTCAGCTTGGTGCTGTTTTTTCTGCTCTCGCTGCCCTATCCGGCAAAATGGTATATAAAGATTGCATTGAGTATATTTCTGTTTATGCAGTGTTTGTTCGCCGAATGGATTTCCTACTCACTGCTGGCTATTATAATGCAGCTTGATGCCCTCCCGCTTCGCACGGATGAAATGGTGAGCGGCTTAGCGTATTTGGCAATCTTGCTGACCCCCAATGCCGCAGTATTATCCATAATCAAAATAATAACATATAAAAAAGCAGGGAGCTGCAGCAATATATCCGTCAAAACTTTTATTGTGCTGCCGGTTATGCTATTTTTAACCGCTCTTTTTCTGCTCTGGCTTTCAGTTGCCGATGGTGCAGCAGTGAAAGTTGCCTCCCTCATTGTGGTAGCCTTAGCATTGCTGATCGTTTTATTATGGATTTTATTGATTGTGTTTTCTAAAAAGCTGGCAGAGAATGAGGCGGTAAAAAGAAACCTGATTCTCAGAGAACAGCAAATAGAGCACTACAGGGAAATGACCAGGCGGCAAGCTGAAATCCGTACGCTGTCTCACAATATGAAAAATTATATGTCCGGTTTATTGGGCCTCGTGCAGGAGGGCAATCTAGGGGAGGTCAGCCGTTGCATAGATGAAATTATCGGAGATATTAAGCAGGCCGACAGTGTGTTTGATACCGGGCATGCTGCGTTAGATGCCATTTTGAACCTTAAAAAGCAGGGGATGGACAGCCTGGGCATACGGCTTGATTCCTTCGTCACCCTCCCGCCCGGCGAGCTTTCGATTGATATACTGGAGCTGTGCATAATATTAGGCAACGGCTTGGATAATGCCATAGAAGCGTGTGCCGGCCTGCCCCAGGGGCGGGAACGATATATCCGCCTCGCCGTAAATGCCCATTCCAAATACATTTCCATCAGCATTGAAAACCCAACAGCGCAAACAGGGGAGAGCAATGAAATACCAAAGACAAAAAAATCAGACAAATTCTATCATGGTTTAGGGCTGAAAAGCATCTCGTCCTTGGCGAAAAAATACGATGGCACGTTGAATATAAGGGTTGCCGATCAAATTTTCACTTTGGCGGTGATGCTGAAGAACGAGTAATAGCCTTTACGGCTGCAATGCCTAATCGCCATTCCCCTTGCGGCTATGTAAATACTGCATCCAAATAGTACCCAGCGTACTCAAAATCAAAACGGAGCGTATGACATCATTGACCACGCCCACGAGCTGATATTTGAAATATGTATCGTAAGAGAATGGGTTGCCTGACAATGTTAGGAGCAGGTTGCAAAACAAGAGGCATATGGTCAGGCGCAAACCGGTAAGGGCTATGAGTTGGGCGCAAGAGTGCAGTGCTGCAAAGCGTTTTTCTAAGGACTTCATGGCAGAGACCTCCTCGTTTAATATGAGTGTATTTGCTTTGGGCAACCCAATTATAAACGAGCGTTTCTATAGATGCAAGCTGTAAATTTTCCCGAAATTTTATTTATACGGAGAGACTGTCTGCCGCTTGCGCCAGTCGTTTTATGCCTATTTTAATTGCTTCCTCATTCGGCAGTGAAAAATTGAGCCTTACCGCATGAGAACTCAATGAATCATTTACCAAAAATGCCGAGCCGGGTACCGCCATCACCTTGTATTCTTTAGCCATTTGGCATAGGGCTGCACTATCCTCTCCCTGGCGCAGCTTGCACCACATAAACAGCCCGCCCTGGGGAATTTGCCAGGTCAGCTTGCTCGTCAGGTGGCAGGACAGTGCCCCTGACATTGTATCCCTGCGCGATTTGTAGATTTTCCGGCACCGGGCGATATGCTCATCTAAGTCATATCTCTCAATGTAGCGGTGGACCAATATTTGAAAAAACAGATTGGAATGGACGTCAGAAACCTGTTTGGCAACCACCATCTTCTGTATTATCGGCTGGGATGCCAAGGCCACGCCCAGCCGTATCCCGGGTGCTATAGTCTTAGAAAAGCTCCCGGCATATATCACGCAGCCGCTCTCGTCAAGAGCTTTGAGCGAGGGGAGAGACTTGCCGTCATACCGCAATTCAAAATATGGGCTATCCTCCAGGATCATAACGTTATGGGTCTGGGCAAGCTCAATTAGCTTCAATCGGTTTTTCAGCGGCATAACGGCACCTGTCGGATTTTGAAAATCAGGTATGGTATAAATAAGCTTTGCGTTTTTATTGCTTTTGAGATATTCCTCCAGCGCATCTAAGTCCATGCCGTCTTCCATGCAGGGGATTCCCCCAAGAGTTACGCCGTATGAGCGCAAGGCATTGAGTGCGCCAATAAAGCTTGGGTCCTCGCACAGTATGGTATCACCCTCATTAAGCAGCACCTTGGCACACAGCTCAATAGCCTGCTGTGCCCCCGAGGTGATAATTAATTGGTCTGTCTCCCGCCGCCCTATGCCGTGCTTTTCCCTTAGGCGGGCGGCGGTATCGCGGCGCAAGGGCTCATAGCCCTCGCTGATGCCGTACTGCAATGCCGAGGCGTAATCCTTCTCAAAAATTTCCGCGGCTAAGTTTCCCATTTTCTCTGCCGGAAATGTATCAGGCGAGGGATTGCCCGCAGCGAATGTAATTAAATCAGGGTCGTCAGGTGCTTTTAGAATCTCCCGGATAGCCGATGGCTGCAACGCCGAAATACGGCGCGAAAAGTTAGGTTGCATAATAACCCTCCGTAGTCAATTTTCGTAGTTGAAGCTTATGTAAGCGTAGCATAAAGGGAAGCCCCCGGTCAAGGCTGCATTCCAAAAAAAATCAACAGACAATACCTATATCCTAAAAGTAGCCTAGACCGCCGCATCCTCCGGTATATCTGAAAGTAAAAGAGCGAGTACTTTACTAACACCCGGCTCCTGCGCGGTAACGCCGTAGAGCATATTGGCACGCTCCATTGTGCCGCGCCGGTGAGTGATAACCACAAATTGAGTGTCTTTTGCCAGCTTGCCTAAATATGCGGCAAATCTGCCTACGTTTACATCGTCTAGATCATGATCGATTTCATCTAAAACACAAAATGGCGATGGGCGTACCTTAAACATTGCAAAATACAGTGCGATAGCTGCCAATGACTGCTCTCCGCCTGACAAGAGTGAAATGGAACGCAGCTTTTTGCCGGGCGGGCGAGCCTTGATTTCCACGCCGCTCTCTAAAACATCCGTGCCTTCTTCTAATTCCAGCGTTGCCTCGCCTCCTCCGAAAATATCGGTAAATGTGCTTGCAAATTCCTGACGGATGCGTTCAAACTGCCCGGAAAACAGCACTCGCATTTCTCCGGTAATTTCGCTGATTATGTTATCAAGCTCTTTTTTGGAACCCGCTGCGTCCTCTCTCTGGGTTATCAGATACTGATACCTCTCGTTGATTTTTTCAAATTCCTCAATGGCTTTGATATTTACATCCCCTAAGCTGCGAATTTCCCTGCCTATATCCCCAATTTTCTTTTTTGTCTTGGCAATTCCCTCAATAGGAGTACGCAATCGCTGGGCGTTTGATGCAGTTAATTCGTACTGCTCCCATAGCTTCCCTAAAATATCGTCCTCTTCCCTCTGTCCGGACTGAATTGAGTTTTCCAGCTTATCTGCCTGTCTGATTAAGGCTTGGTTTTGCTCGTGCTGTGCCGATTCGTTACGCCGGTTTTCATTTCTGCGCCGTTCTAAATCCAATTGAGACTCCGAAAGATTTTCTATTAATTCCTTGTTTTGATCAATTTCTAGTTTTAACCTCTTGGCAAAGTCTGATTTTTCCTGTATCAATTCCATTAAGCGCAGGCCCTCCTGCTCATAAAACCTTTGTTTTTCGTGTCGTGATGTCTCCGATTCACTCAATTCCGCCAAGCGCTCCAGGTAATCGGAAATTAAAGCCTCCTTGCTCTCCTTTTCGACTGTCAAGGCGGCTAACTGTTCGCGAAGCTCCGATTGCCGCAGGGTTAGCGTATTTTGCTTGTTGCGTAAGGCCTCGCCCTGCCCGGATAAATCTGAGGCCTGAGCCTCAAGCCCTGCAATACGATCATTAAGGGTTTGAATTTCCTGCTTAGAGTGAACCTCCTTCTCTTGGGCGGCCTTCAGGCGGTTTTCCAATGATACACGTTCAGCGTGGAGTAACTCTTTGCCCTTATGGGCGTTTTTAAGCCATTCTTCGCTTGAACGAAGCTCGGCATTCAAGGCTGCAAGCTCCTGCTGCAAGCCCCTTTGCTCCTGCTCTGCCACATCCTTGTCATACCGTGCTGCGGTCAATGCTCGTTCAGCCTCAGCTAAATCCGCGTCCTGGGCCTCAGATTGATCCTTGAGCCCCTCTAAGGCACTCTCTATTTTAACAAGCTGATTTTTGCGAGACAAAGCTCCCACTTTTTTGCCTACGCTACCGCCTGTTATGGAGCCTCCGGCATTGATTATCTGTCCGTCTAAGGTGACAATCCGCAAACGCTGGTTCTCCCGCTTAGAGAGTTCCAGTGCACCGCCTAAGGTTCGGCATATGGCTGTGCGCCCTAAAAGCTGCCGGATAACCCCGGCGTATTGCTCCTGACAGGAAATCAACCTGGAGGCAATGCCTAGATATTCACAGCCGGAGCCGGCACCGCGTATCTCACCAAATTCAGTGCCGTTTACAGTTGTGAGGGGGTAAAATGTAGCTCTTCCCGCATTTCGTTCCTTCAGACACCGAATAGCTTCCCGGGCATCATGCTCGGTCTGTACAACGATATGGTTCAGTGCCTGACCTAAGGCTATTTCAATGGCAACAGTTAATTCCTCCGGTACTTGAATAAGCTGCCCTACAGCCCCATGTAATCCCGGCAGATTGCCGGACATAACGGTGCTGACTGCGTGATTGCCATCGTATTCCCGGTCCAAGTCACGTAAAATCCGTGCTTTGGATTCTTTTTCGTGTATTTCTCGACGTAAGAGTTCTTGTTTTTCCTTTGCCTGAACAACTTTTTTTGTTCTGCTCCCTAATCGCAGGGCATATCCTGAAAGCACATTTGCCAACTCATTCATACGACTATTGGCATCATTTAATTTTTGCTCTATGTTCTCTTTTTTCTCCAGGCCGCTTTGAAGCACATCCCTTTGAGCTTCGCCCTCATTATTTAATGCCACCAAACGGCTTTCCCACTCTGATTTTTGCGCAGCTGCTGCCGACATGGAGAGCTTGATCTCACTCAAGGCTGCCGTTGCCAATCCCTGCATGGACTGTAGGGCATCAATTTTTTTAATTACTCCGCCACTCCCCCCCGCCAAATCAGCCGCCTGTCCTGCCAAAGCCGCAAGCTCATTCTTGATATGTGAGATTTTCCCCTCGATTGCCAAGAGGTGCTCCTGCTGGAGGAGCATTTGCTCTTGCAATGAGTTCATCTGACTGCCAGATTGCTCATCGGTCAAGTGCAAAGCTTCCAGGCGTTCTTGATTGTGCGACAAATCGCTTTGTGCAACTACGGACGCTTGACTAACCTGGTGAAGCTGTTCCTCGGTTGCACGCAGTGCTGCTCTTTGACGTTCTGTCTGCCCGCTCAGTTCTATGGCTTGCTGTTCCATATGCCCTGCGGATTTTACTAGTGCCTCCAATGCCTCCTGCCCTTGCCTGCAAGCATCCCTGGATTTTCTGAACTCATTGGCTAACGAATCTTTTCCCGCCCGGATTTTATCAAGCTCATTCATCCACAAATTTATTTCATTTTCACGCAATTCATCTCGCAAAATCAAAAAACACCTAGCTGTTTCCGCTTGCCTTGCCAAGCTCTCGGCCTGAGGTTTTAATTCTTCGATTTTATCGTCTACCCTTTGTAAATTCTGCTCTGCCAAAATCAGCTTGCGTCCAGCCTCTTCTTTGCGGCTGCGGTACTTGGCAATTCCGGAGGCTTCCTCGAATATCTTGCGCCGATCAATCGGTTTTTCAGACATAATCCGGTCAATCATACCCTGCCGGATAATCGAATACCCGCCTGAACCCAATCCGGTATCCATCAAGAGCGATTGCAGATCCTTCAGGCGTACCCCTGTTTTGTTGATATAATACTCGCTCTCGCCCGAACGGTATAGCCTCCGTGTGATAACAAGCTGTTCGGTATCTGTTCCAAAACGATTTTCTTTGTTATCTAAAACAAGTGAAACCTCGGCAAAGCCCAATGCCCCACGCTGCGCCGTACCGTGGAAAATGACCTCTTCCATTTTTTTATCACAACGCATAGCCCTGGCATTTTGCTCACCTAAAACCCAGCGCATAGCCTCGGCTATATTACTTTTCCCGGAGCCGTTAGGCCCAACCACAGCAGTAACGCCATCATGGACATCAAGGGTAATTTTGTCGGGAAATGTCTTGAATCCCTGTATAAAAAGGGATTGCAGACGACCCATTCATCACTCACCACCATTCGCTATTTTTAGGCAATCCATGAAAAGCGGATTTAGGAGATTGCCATCTGCTGTATTTCAACGTTAATCACTCCTATTTGATTGCTAGGTCTATAGAGTACCAATAGCCGTTGCTGCCGCAACCTGCTCGGCGGCCTTTTTGCTTTTTCCTCTCCCCTGACCCCGGCAAATTCCGTCTACATACACCTGACATGTAAAAACCTTCTGATGATCGGGACCCTCCTCTGATACCAGGCGGTATTCGGGTGACAGGCTTCCTTCCGCCTGTACAAGCTCCTGCAGACGAGTTTTAGCATCCTGTGTCGAAATAGTCATCGGGGTGAGCATAAGCTCCCTGTACACAAGATCACGGCAGGGTTCTATACCGCCATCGAGATAGATCGCCCCCAGTACTGCTTCAAAGCCATCTGACAGGAGGGAATCTCGTTCAGCACCTCCGCCTGCCAATTCCCCTCGTCCCATCCTTAAGTATTTCCCTAATTCTATTTTACGGGCGGCCTGTGCTAATGTCTGTTCGCATACATGACCTGCCCGCATGCGTGTAAGCTCACCCTCAGATATTCCCGGATTGTTTTGATAGAGATATTCGGCAGAAAGAAACCCCAAAATAGAATCTCCCAAAAACTCCAATCGTTCATTGTGTTCGCCGCCATTCTCGTTAACCCATGAGCTGTGTGTAAGGGCGGCTTGTAAAATATTCGTATTTTTGAATGTATAGTTAAGCTTCATTTTTATTATTGCTCCTCGTATTCATAGCTTCTATATTTGCCCCAATTGCATCAATTATCCTGCCATCAACAAACTCCTTTGCCTGCCTTACTGCGTTTTGAACAGCCTTGGCGTTTGACGAGCCGTGTGCTTTTATTACAGGCCTGCAAATGCCGAGCAATGGTGACCCCCCTACCTCGGAATAATCCAAAATCTTTTTGAATTGACGCAAATCTTCTTTAACTGTAATAGCAGCCAGCTTGCTCAAAGTGTTTTTGTAAAACATCCCCTTTAGCATATCTGCAAAAAACAGCCCTACGCCTTCCATTGTTTTCAAGAAAATATTGCCTGAAAATCCTTCCGCCACCACAACATCGCAGGCACCGAACACTACATCCCGCGCCTCAACATTTCCGGCGAATTCTATGCCCCCTTCCTTCGCTGCCTGACTCATCAGAAAATATGCTTCTTTTTGCAGGGCAGTTCCTTTATTCTCCTCGGCTCCTATATTCAAAAGCCCCACAACAGGCTTTTCTTTGCCAAACAACGTTCCGGCGTAAATGCTGCCCATATATGCAAACTGTAATAAATATTCCGGCTTGCATTCCAGATTAGCTCCGCAGTCAATCAGCAATGCGCCGCCAGTCTTAGTTGGCACTACCGGGGCAAGGGCGGCCCGGCGAATCCCTTTTATACGTCCCGGACCGAATATGGCACCCGACAAAAGTGCACCGGTATTGCCAGCCGAAACGAAGGCATCCCCTTTGTTTTCAGAAAGCATGCGGAATCCAACTGTCATGGAGGAGTCGGGCTTGTCCCGGCTTGACTTTGCAGGGTCATCGGTCATCTTAACGCTCTGAGAGGCGTGGTTCAGCGAAAGTCCGGGCGGCAAATCACTGTGACCCAAGTCTTTCAGTGCTTTCAGCACCTCCTCGGTATTCCCCACAAGCGCAACCTGCACACCGTAGGCCTGTACAGCCTGTAATCCTCCTTTGACTATCTCAAGAGGAGCGTTGTCACCGCCCATAGCATCTAATATGATTTTCATAAAGGCAACACCTTTCTATCGTCTGAATTGCTAATCATCAATTGACAGTCGGTCAATTGCCGCCAACGCCCGCTCAGATATTTTGCGATTTTTCTCCTGCTTATCCCCAGGTGGATTGTCTAAAGCGGGCAGTAATCCAAAATTTATATTCATTGGCTCAAACCTATGTCCGCCCGGACCGCTTATATAGCCACACAACGCCCCGATAGCTGTTTCCTTAGGCCAGGATATAGGCTCTTGCCCTAAAAAACGCCGGGCGGCATGAATTCCGCAAACCAATCCTGAAGCACAGGATTCGATATACCCCTCCACCCCGGTGATCTGCCCGGCAAACATAATCCTATTATTTTGCTTGAGTGCAAACCATTCATTAAGCAAGCCTGGAGATTGGATGTAGCTGTTACGGTGCATAACGCCATAACGGAGAAACTCGGCATTGCGCAATGCCGGTATCATCGAAAAGACTCGTTTTTGCTCACTGAAAAGAAGGTGTGTCTGAAACCCTACCATATTATACACCAGTCCTGCACTGTTGTCACGCCGTAATTGTAAAATCGCCCAAGACCCCTTTCCAGTACGCTCATCGCGCAAGCCTACCGGGCGCATACATCCGAAGCGCAGGGTATCTGCGCCGCGTCGTGCCATAACCTCCACCGGCATGCATCCCTCAAAGACTTTTTTATCCTCAAAACCATGTACAGGTGCTTCTCTGGCGGCGGATAGGGCTTGGTGAAATAATGTGAATTCCTCCTTATTCATAGGACAGTTGATGTAGTCGGCTCCACCTCGCCCATAACGGGCCGCCTTAAATGAATGCTCTGGGTCAATGCTATCTGCGGCGACTAACGGAGCGGAGGCATCGTAAAAGTATAGGAAATCACGGTTTCCCAGCAACCGCGCAATATCCTCGGCAAACAGTCCGTCTGTCAGAGGGCCTGTGGCAATAACAACCTCTCCGTGGCTTGGGATTTCCGTTGCTTCCCGGGTTATTACATTGATAAGTGGATGGTTTTTAATTTCATCTGTAATATATGAGGAAAACACCGCCCGGTCAACCGCCAGTGCACCTCCCGCCGGAACGCGGCAGCGTTCAGCAATTGTCATTACCAAGCTTTTGCAACGGCGCAATTCTTCTTTAAGAAGCCCCGGTGCGTTTTCCAGTCTGTCACCGCGAAATGAGTTGGAACAGACTAATTCCCCGAAATTATCCTCATGGTGTGCCGGCGACCGCCGGGTGGGCTTCATTTCTATCAGGTTGACAGGCACCCCCCTTTGGGCACACTGCCAAGCCGCTTCACATCCTGCCAATCCTGCCCCAATAATAGTAATCATACTCCAACCCCTCTGCCGCAGACCTTCCAAAGAGGCATTCTACATCAATGCGTGCCGATTTGCAAGACTTAGTTTTTATTGGAAATAGTCAAGTGCGTTGATCATAAGAAATCTAGTACATAGAATGGCAATTCGCGGAAATTGCATCTGAGACACATTTTTGCAATGACAAAACGATTATTTTGCTCGTTAAATTAAGATAGGACAGGTAACACCCGATGATTGGTGCCGCCTGTTTGCTATTTTGGGTTGCCTGTGATAGGATGAGCCGAGAGGAGCATACCGTTTAACACATAAATTGTTGACCGGGTATTCGCTTGGCTCTCCGCTGGCGGGATAAATTTAATGCACGGAGACTTAGGAGTAAGGAAAAATATGAAGAATAAAGTATTACTTGTTGAGGATGATGCGATAATTGCGTCGGGACTTATCTACGCACTCGAACAAGAGGGTTATGCTGTTACACACGCAAATACGGTCATAGAAGCGGAAAGTGCGTCACTAGGCGGCGATTTTAACCTTGCTATACTCGATATGCAGCTGCCGGACGGGACAGGATTTGATGTTCGGGAAACACTAAATGCAGATACCGCCGTGATTTTTCTAACCGTTGTAGACGATGAGGGGAACATCGTCAAGGCGTTCGAGAGCGGTGCTGATGACTATATCACAAAGCCGTTTCGCCTGCGGGAATTGCTTGCCAGGGTGAAACGAACCTTAAACACTCGTGATGTTAACGGACGCTCGGGGGTTTCACTCGGCAGCATAACGATCGATCCGGCGGCAGGCAAAGCATACACATGCGGAAAACTGCTTGACCTTACCGCTCTTGAATACCGTCTGCTCTTAACATTTGCGTTGAACAAGGGGCAGATACTCACGCGTTCACAGATACTCGAGGGCATTTGGGATTCGGCGGGTAATTTCGTTGAAGACAATACGCTGACCGTATATGTCAAGCGGTTGCGGGAGAAACTCGGCAGCGCTGTGAACATCGAAACCGTACGGGGGGTTGGTTATCGTGTGGATTAAGAAAAGTGAAGTAACTAAATTATCCGCTGACATACGCAGAATTATCGACGGGCAGGATGTTGATTTGCGCGATAATTCCGAAGGCGTATGGAAAATCCTAAAGAATGACATTCATACTCTTGCGAACATTAAAAATGAGCAGGTCGGTTTATTAGGGAGGGAACGCAATATGATGGCTGAAACTCTCGCCAATATTTCGCACCAGCTAAAAACACCGCTGACTTCAATGATGGTCATGGCTGATTTACTTGATAACGCACCGCCTGACAAACAAGAAGAGTTTACCGCTAACATAAAGATAGGGCTTACACGTATGGAGTGGCTTGTTTCAGCACTTCTTAAAATGGCAAAACTCGATGCGGGTGCAATAGAATTTTCCATGCGGAATATACAGGCGGACGAGCTTGTAAATCTTGCCCTTGAACCGCTTCGGATATTGCTTGAAGCGAAACGCCAAAAAGTAGAAATATCATGTGATACGGGATTGTTCTGTGATAGAAAATGGACTGCCGAGGCACTCTCAAACATAATAAAAAACGCTTCGGAATATTCGCCGGACGGCGGGAAAATCCGGGTGGAATCGGGCATGAATCCTATTTGCGGATGGATTTCCGTAACCGATAGCGGTGTTGGGATATCAAACAACAAAATCGCTAATCTATTCAAGCGCTTTGAGGGTTCCCGGAGCGATAAGGGTTACGGTATCGGGCTGCCTCTTGCCCTGGCCATTATGAGGGGACAGAATGGGGATGTAGAGGTAGACGGGGGCGGCAATGGTTGCGGTGCGGCTTTTATCTTGAAATTTTTTAAGTGACTAAACGGTCACTTTTATCTTCCGAATAGTCACAGTAGAGTCACTTTGGCTTGTTAAAATGAAGTCATCACAAAATTAGGAGGGCAAATACATGGCTATTTTACGGGTCAAAGATTTAACCAAAATCTACGGCAAGAGGGACACTACCGTTACCGCACTGGGCGGCGTGAGTTTTTCCATGGAAAGAGGCGAGTTTGCTGCCATAATCGGAGCATCCGGCTCCGGCAAATCCACACTCATGCACCTAATAGGTGGTGTTGACCGCCCCTCATCGGGGAGCGTCACAGTTGACGGAAATGAGATTTTCAAGCAGAACGAAAGCGAACTCGCCATCTTCCGGCGGCGTAATATTGGGTTGATTTATCAGTTTTATAACCTCATACCCACACTGACCGCTGAGGAAAACATAATGCTGCCGCGCCTGCTCGACAACCGCAAGCCGGACGAAGAAAAACTGCAAACAATACTTGAAACTATCGGACTTACCGGCCGCACAAAGCATTTGCCAAGTGAACTGTCGGGCGGGCAGCAGCAGCGCGTATCAGTCGGCAGAGCTTTAATCAATGACCCTGCGCTGATTCTTGCAGACGAACCGACTGGAAACCTCGACAGCAAATCAAGCCGTGAAATCATCGACCTTCTGAAACTTGCCAACAAGAGGTACAAGCAGACACTGCTGATCATTACGCACGATGAGAAGATTGCACTCCAAGCCGACAGGATAATCACCATTGAAGACGGTTTGATTATCCGCGATGAGGAGGTGCGGTGATGAAAATAACAGCTAATTTGGCATACAGCCAGCTTAAAGTGAACCGCCGCCGTACCTTCTGGACGCTTTTAGGAATTGTTTTTTCCGGTGCGCTCATTACCGCAGTTTTCGGCGTTGCGGCAAGCGGAATCACATGGGTAGAGCGGGTTGCAAACAGCCCGGATACATTGATGTATAACGGCATTGTTTTTGGCATGGGCGTGCTGGTAAATCTACTGGTGATCGGGGTGTCTTTCGTAGTCATATCCAACAGCTTTCGTGTTAGTGCCGGGGAACGCACGGGTCAATTCGGGATTTTGAAAAGTGTGGGTGCCACGAAAAAGCAGATCACAGGGACGGTTGTATACGAGGGTTTATTTCTGATCACCATTGGAGTACCGCTCGGTATAATGCTTGGAAGCCTGTTCCATTGGGGCGGTATTTTTCTTGCGAATGATATTCTAAGCGGTATGCAGGGAAGTTTTGTGCGTGATATTTCAATCCCCTTTGTCTTCTCGTGGATAGCCATTTTACTTTCCGTTGCACTTTCGAGCCTGACGGTACTGTATTCTGCGTGGCGTCCTGCACGAAAAGCGGCAAAAATCCCGGCGATTGATGCGATTCGAGGTGTGGGCGTAGTCAAAATCAGCGCAAAACAAGTACGCACAAACCCGATTGTGAAAATACTGTTTGGTTTTGAAGGAACACTTGCCGGCAAATCAATCAAACGCTCACAGCGTAATTTCCGCGCAACGGTTATTTCACTTGCCGTTAGCATGGTTCTGTTCATCGGCGCCGGAGCTTTTGGATTGCAAATGCAAAACTTGATGGAAAACGATTGGCTGAGCGGCTCTTCGGCAAATGTTACCGTCAGTAATTGGTCGAGCAGGATTGACAATAGTCTGCCAATTGACGAGGCAGAGTGGGGCTGCCTTTCATATGCACAGGCGTTGGATTTGACCGCGCAGTTCAAGCAGGAGGGCGATGTTATTATGATTGCCGAAGCCGGCAATTCGCCACGTGTTAAAATTTCACCGGAGGAAAGAACGGCCGATGCAAGCCCGCTATTAGACGATGATTTTGTGCCGATTGAAACCCGGGACAGACCGGGATACCGTTGGGTAAGGTTTGTCACACTTGATGATAAAACGTATGCAAGGGTATCCCAACTTGCCGGCGTGCCACTCGGCAGCAACATTCTCGTGAATTTCGAGCGGCAATGGAGTGACGACCACCGCCGTGAAATCAGGGTGGAGCCGTATGTGTTCTCGGGGCAGACTTGGGCGTTTGAAAGCGAGACGATTATCGAAGGAGATGAAGCTTGGTATTACGAATCGGACGGAAACATAGAGCTTCACGGTGTTTTGAGTTTAGAGCATACTTTGCCCGAAATAGCGTCCCGCATGGGCGACAGCATGGTGATTGTGCCGCCGGACAGCGATTTGTTCATCCAAAACAACGGAGATAGCGGAGGGGTTGGTTTTTGGTGGTTTGTCACGGCAGAAAATTCGAGTGAATTTCAATCCGCCGCACATGAACTCATCGAACTATTTCAGGATGGAGAACACGGCACCTTTGGCGTTTCGAATCTGCAAGCTCAGCGCGACCAGGAAACGGCCATTGTCCGGGTTGTCATGACGGCGGCATATTTGTTCATCGCTATGCTTACCCTTATTGGCTTGACCAACGTCATAAGCACAATATCCACAAATGTACGCACACGTGCCAAAGAGTTTGCGGCATTAGAAAGTGTAGGCATGACAAAATCAGGAATCGTTCGAATGTTACGCCTGGAAAGTTTGCTTTGCAGCATGCGTGCCATTTGCTTCGGCATACCGGGGGGGCTGTTGCTTTCGTATGTGACGCACCGAATCGTCGCCGATGAAAATACATGGCGTTTTGATGTGCCGTGGATGATTGTTTTGCAATGTACAATCGCTGTGTTTGTTATAACCTGGCTCACAATGCGGTCTGCCGCATCCCGGATTAGAAATAAGAATATAATCGAAACAATCAGAAGCGAGGGTGTGTAAATAATTTCCTTAAAGATATCAGTAATATCATCCGGGTGAATGCTTGCCCCTAACCCACCGTCTGCCTCGCCGTAGCCGGCTTCTTAACCGTAGCACCGTGCCACACTTGATCGCCCGCGGCCAGCGTAAACTCCGCTTTTTTGGCATATGCCGTGCCGTAGGGCTTGGCGGTGTGGTCGGCTTCAGTCATCGACATCCGATGGTGCAGTCCTAAGAGAAAAACGTTGTTTGCACCACCGTCTGCCTCGCCGTTGACGCTTTCTTAGCCGTGGCACCATGCCACACCTGGTCACCGCTTGCCAAGGTAAACCCTGTTTTTTTCGCATATGCCGTGCCGTTGACATAGGTGTTGTCAGCCTTGGCTTTGTTGGTGCCTAGTCTGTACTTGGTCGGTTTTTGCTGACCCTTCGCTGTGATTTTCTTGGGCTTGCCGGCCGCTGCGTATTCCGTATCGCTTATTTTTCTCGGAGCGGCTCTGTAGAAATATGTGGTTTTCAGCACCTTAGGCTTGTCGCCGCCCGGCAAGGCTCTAACACAAATACCCCGGTCTGCCTGGAACTTGCCCCAACCATTTGTGTCAACCGTTTTGCCTTTGTTCTCAACGCCTCTATCATTTGGCCCGGCAACACCGATTTGCATATCAGCCGTTGCTGCTGATGCGTCTTTCTTTTCGGCCAGCACCCACTGGCCTGGAGTGCTGCCTGTCAGGTCGGCGGCAATGGCATAGTTGATTGCCAGCTTTGGCTTGGGCCGGGGGTTGATTACCGGGAATGTTACTGTACTGCCCCCTGCGTCTTTTAGGTGCAGAGTCATGCCCTTGTTGAGTAGTTTGGCGAACTTTTTATCGCCGAATGTGTCAGCTTTTACAGCTTTCCACTTTGTTCCGCCGTCCAAGCTGAACTCGGCGGCTGCAAATCCGGCCAGGTCGATGGTCTCAGTGGTGAGGTTAATCTTGGGTGTGCCGCTGGAGCTGACGATGACATCGGTGGCACTGGCATAGTCAATACAGCAGCCGGCATGGTTGTGGGCGAACGGATTGCCGGTCAATTCCGTCCATCGGGCACGGGCATCCTCTGTGCAATAATCGCTCAGGTAAGCATTCACGCTTATGCCCAAGACTCCTGCGATTTTCTCCACAAAAGGGATGACCAGCTTTTCATCGTTTGTTTCATCATAGGCTATTTTTGAGGGGTAACTGCGGAACACCTGTTGCAGAACACTCCAACCGCGCTCAAAGCTGTCGTCATCCCAATCGCTGAAATCGTAGGGGTTGTTTACAAATAGGGGATGGACAAATCGAAGGAGATCACGGTGGTTATCTGACCAATCTGAAATGGCAGCAAGTTCCATAGGCCTCATACCAAGACCTCTCCCACCGATTTCATGTCGCACATAAAGAGATAACATATCGGCCCAACCCTCTCGGTTAAAGACCCATCCGTGAGTGTCATGGAATAGATGGCCAAGCTCATGTGGGGTTAAATGAAAGCTCCAATCACTTTCCGTAGAACGACCGATTGTGCCAAGGATTTCCACCATAGAGCTCTCAAACCAACATATGATATTGGAACCTATATGGGCGTGTTGTGCAGAACCTACACTGAGAGAACACAGACTATTACTCCTTATAATTATTCTAGCACCGCCGGATGGTACGCTGCCTGTAAGTTCGTGCATGGCTTTGTACATCTCATTCATACGATCTACAAACCAGTTGAACTTTCCAGGGGAAACCCAGCGGAGCATCGTTGGGTGAAGACTTTCATGAAAAGTGAAATGCTCAGACACGATGTTGTATTCATTGATGTCATCGCTGTAAGCGGCATGTGTAAGCGGTGTGGGCAGCAGTGTTAGCAACAGGAGAAAGGCCAGCAGAGCTGCTAAGATTTTTGTTTTCACGCGTGTGGTTTTGAACGTAGATTTCATGGGAAAGACCTCCTGAAAATTTTTTTGCTTTTCAGCTAACCACAGCATAGCACATCTAAAATCGTTTGTGTTGATTTTGTCATAAAAGGCATCCTGGTGGCACGAAATGCAGTGAAACATGAAAACCATGTCATTCGTGCCGTCAGAATGCCTTTTATGACAAACCCGGGACAAAAGTGTGCGGAGTGACGAATGATCAGGAGGGGTCATACCCCCATCTGAGCGGCTGCCTTCGCAAAAGAGGTTGACGAGCATATTGAAGCAATTAAATGCTTGTGATATAATGCCGGAGTATAGGCGTAAAGGAGAGTTAACAATGAAAACATATAATATAGCTATTGATGGCCCCTCCGGTGCGGGGAAAAGCACTATATCACGCACAGTTGCTGAAAAATTAGGTTTTCTGTATGTAGATACCGGGGCAATGTACAGGGTTATCGGGCTTCATTACCTGGAAACCGGATCGCCTTCATTGGACGGTCTGACAATTTCATTAAAATATGTTAATGGCGAGCAGCGCGTTCTTATGAATGACAGGGATGTTTCGGAGGAAATCCGGCAGCACAGCGTTTCCAGGGCCGCGTCAGACAGGTCAAAGGAACAGCAGGTTAGGGATTTTCTTCTGGAACAGCAAAGGCATATGGCGAAAAAACACAATGTCATCATGGACGGAAGGGACATAGGTACAGTGGTGCTTCCCGGCGCAGATTTGAAAATTTTCCTGACCGCCGATCCCGAGGAGCGGGCAAGGCGGCGTTATGATGAGCTTTTGTTGCGCGGCGAAAAAACGTTTGATTACGAAACCATCCTGCATGATATTACCGAACGCGACAGGCAGGACCAAGACCGCTCCATTGCCCCTCTGAAGCCTGCCCAGGACGCGATAATCCTCAATACAACAGGCAATACCTTTGAGCAAAGCGTTTTACAGATAGAAAAGCTTATAAGAAAGCATACAGGGATTTAGGCACTACAATGCCAAAATCCCGCACAGCGAGCCTACCGAGGCATTTTGCCCCAATGCGGAGATGCACTCGCTAACTAAATCCATTCTGTCCAATAAAAAAAACCGGGTGTCCGCATCGGCATTGTCCAGCCTTGCCCGAAGCTCGTTCAGCAGACATACCAAAACCTGGTGAAGCTCTTCCCTGTTTAATTTCTCCCACGAAAAAGCTGCCTCTGCACGCCCCCAGTCTGAAAATATCGTATTAACATACCTCTCCGCGCGCTCACTGCTTTCCGGGCTGGCAACAACCTGCTGTGACCGCGGCGGCAAACGCCTGATAACGCACCGTGAGCGTACTGTTGGAAGCAGTGTCCCGGTATTTTGGCACAGCAGTATAAAGCGGGCGTACTTAGGCGGTTCCTCAAGGAGGATCAGCAGGGCGTTCTGCGCCGCCGTATTTAAGCTGTCGGCATAACGGATTATATATACCTTGCCCTCACTGTCAAATGGGCGCACAAAAGCATCTGCCCGGAGCCTACGTACCACGTCTACCTTGATGGCAGCTCCTTCGCCTTCATCTATAACGGCAACATCAACGTGCTGCCCCGCCAGTACCTTCCGGCAATTGGGGCAGGCACGGCAGGGCGAGGGATTTTCAAGGCACAGCCACTCAGCGGCCAAAGCCATGCCGGCATTCATCAGATTCTCCGGGTCATCTCCCGCTAAGATCAAGCTGGCAGGCCGCCTGTCAGTCATTCCGGGGGGTTGCTCCCGGCGGTTAGAATTTGTGGAATGAGTCAACATCTAAAACAAATGCGGTAGCCCCGCCTATCATAACCTCTTCGGTCACGGCAGAAAGCCCAGGCTCACATGGGACAATCTGACGCCGGGAATTGGAATACTTTTTAATAATGTCCATAACCCCCTCTTGCTTTTCCTCCTCCACGCCAACCATAATGGTTACATTGCCCGTCTGCAAAAATCCGCCGGTGGTAGCAAGCTTGGTTACATGATACCCATTTTGGGTCAGGTTTTGTATTACGCCATGGGCATCATCATGGTTTATAATCGCCAGCACAAGTTTCATTCTATATCTCCTTTTCATCATTAATAAACCGGTTACATCCCCGGCATTGTGGATTATACCGCAAATGAGGGGGGAGAGTCAATAGTTTTTTCCATGATGGCCATGCCTGATAAAATTGGAGTCAAAACAGCCTCCGTTCTAAACTAGAACGGAGGCTGTTTTGGCTTAGGCTATGTGCGTACCCTTACACGGATCGCTTTACTCCATTTTTTAGTAGTTACCTTCTTTTTGCTGTTGCTGCTGAGACGGTATGACCTAATCTGCACCCAGTAGGTTCTTCCCGCTACCAGCTTACTAATAGTCCTGCTCTTTGTTTTTTGCTTGTTGATATTTATGGTTTTTGCTTTTTTCATTTTTTTGTTGTCGGCATAACGGATTTGATAGCCGCTTACATTGCTGACAGTTTTGTAATTCACAGAAATCCGACGCTTCTTCTTGCTGCTGCCCTTAAGCTTCTTAGGTGCCGCGGGTCTCTTGGCCGCCCATACGGCGTACAGGGTAATAGTGCTGTTTGCGGAGGCTAAGTTGTTCACATTTGCTTTGTCTTTATATACTGCATTGCCGCCACTTTTAGTTGCCCAGCCCTTGAAGGTCCATCCTGCGCGATTAAGGTTGCCCGGCTTTGCCCTCAGGGCAGTTGTCACCCCGCGGGTGATCTTCTGGCTAGGCATGCTTCCCTTGCCGCCGTTTGCGCTGAACCTTACGGTGTAGGACTGGGTAAAGCGTGCTTCAAACCGGATGCTCCTCTTTGCCACGTCAGCCGCCGTCATGGTATAGTTAAAGGGGTTAGCCATGCTGACTCTGTTTCCGTCACGATACCAGCCGGCAAAGTCGAAGCCCGGATAGGGGTCGCACTCCAGCCTTACGGTGCTTCCTGCTGTATAATTGCCGGGGCCGTTAGTTATATCCGCCGCATTAGATGGGCTGGCCGCTACACGCACCTCGCCCATAGGTACCGATCCGCTGAACTCCATAGAGTCAATGTAAATAACACCCTCCTTTATCACACTGTCATCGCTGTCGTAGTTGTCCAGATCCAAGGAAAACGGCAGACCTGTTTCGGTGTTTATTTTTGGGGTCTCCATGAGAACCCTGATATTTATGCCCCGGAATATATTCACTGTGCCTTCAGAGGTCTTAAACGCTGTTTTTTCTAAGTCAATAGAAATATCTGTCCACTCTTTGGTGATTTTTATGGGATTTCCGTCAGGATCCTTCATATCGGCAAATCTGATATAGTCGGTACTGCCGGAGCCGTCAGGGGAAACCTTCATGGCAAAAATATTTTCCTCCCCGCCGGCCTCGCCCTTTATGCGCATATTGAAGTATTTGTAAGCCTTGTTTTCAAAAATCCCGGTTAGCTCAGTATAGTCTGTCTCTTCATGAAGGCCCATCCCAAGGCCGCCTACATAAGCAGGCTTAGTTACACCCGCCTCCATTCCGGTTTTGGCGTCAAGCTTCCAAACTTTGCCACTTCCACTTGTAGGATCGGCGATAATTGAGGATTTATAATTCCCCTGGCCGTTTAAGTACCTTCTGTCAGTCCACAATTTGTCTACCAAAACCCCTATCCAAGACCACATTCTGTCAAGGCCGGATTTGTTTTGAGACAAATTATTGCCAGGCACAGGATTGGGCATACCCATCCAGTTAGGAAGGCTGTCCGCACCGACAGCGCGGTCTACATCTTCGTTTATGAGATACATCGAATCGGGAAATCTTTCCGCAATACTCAGGCTGACCCCGGCTTTATTGGAGGAAATAACAACCGGGTTGGCCTCCTGGGGCGTCAGGGCTGAGGGGAGCTCAATATAGAAGCTCCGCGAATCTCCTGTAAGAGCGTTTTGAGCATCGGGGAAAAGGCCTGTACTATATGTAAGTGTGTCCATTGCCACGGCTGGGCCTGATCCTAATTTAATGTTAAAATCGGCAAAGACGCCATCAGCCGATGACAGGTTGATATGAAGCCACTTGAATTTCACGCCGCTCCACTCGCCAAGGCTTGGGTAGCTCATAGTCTGGGTAAATGACCCGCCTGCGCTGGTAAAGGTCAGGCTACGCCTCCCTGAGTTGGTACTCATAGTTGCTCCTTCGGAAGTCCGGTCAGGTGAATTATCGCTGAGGAAGAACGGTGCGCGGCCAGCGGTAAGCTTCCAGCCCTCAAAATCCTCAAAAAGCAATGTGTCGGGGTAATTGGTCTCATCTGCCAATGCCTCGGGAAGATGGCTTGTGGACGGAATCAGTGCTAGGAAAAAAATCAGCGCAAGCGCGGCTGCAAGGGTGCGGTTGAATTTTCGCATTGGTTAGTCCTCCTTTAATTCTGCGCCTGAACAGCTCAGGCAAATTTCACACGGCGCCGCGGCTAACGCCATCATCCCGCATGGGCCGCCCTGGTGAGCAGTACTCCCATAGCTGCCGCTTTTTTATGCTCATACCCTGCTAGCTCTATCCTAGCAGAGATTGCACCAAAAGGCAATACCCTTTGTAAGAAAAATTTTTGGATTTCAGCCTGGTGCAAAAGCTCCTGCGCCCGGCCTGCTGCATTTTCGCATATAAAGACCGCGCAAAAAAGAACCTGCTTGGGGTCATTTATCACGGAAACGATCCTTTTTTAATGGAGAATTTCACCTGATTCGTTTTTTGTCCCCGGGCATTTACTCCACCGGTGTATTTAATATCCCGGAAAGGATTGTCGGCAGGCCAGTTGTCGCTGTCTATTTCCAAAATTATTTCATCAGCATTGTCAGGCATCCAGAAAAACAGGGCGGCATTGGTAAGCTTTTCAGGCTCTAGGCGCTGGGGGAGCGGCTGATCGGTTTGGGGAAGATAGCCCCGGGGCGGCTGGTCGGTTATCTCTAGTTTTTCCGTTTCCCCTGATGATAAAACCGCAGTCAGTGCCAGGTTGCCGCCGTTGCCTGCTTTGATGTGAATAGCCGAGCTGTTTGTGTTAAGCAGCTCCAGGATAATCCGGAAGCATACCTCATTGCCGTTTTGTCTGATTCTGAGTATGCTTTTTGAAAGCGTAATCTCACAGCCGTCAAGAACTACATCATCTCCCAGGCCAAAGGCTTTAGACAAATATTTATCCTCAGTTTGCGGGTATGGCATATAGGGGCTGTTTCTGTGGTAAATGTCTATAAACAGTGCCGAGGCCAAAACCGCCAGGGTAACAGCCGCAGCAAGCAGGCCGACCGGCTTTGCTAATTCCTTCTCACGCTTTAGCCCGGGCAGATCGCGCAAATCTGCCAAATCATCCCCTCTTACGGCAGGGCGTATGTATACCCCGCTCCTCTCCTGCAAATCCGGCAGAATTGACTCGGCACCCGAAAAATAAAGGGGTATTTCTAAAGCCTGGTTGCGGTTTGCTGATTCGACATTTCGCCGTTTCATGCCCTCCGGGAGAAAGGCCATGCTGCCCGTCCGGCTACCAGCCGGGTCAAATGCACCGTATACCCTTAAAATTTTAGAGGTGCGGTCGTAATCAATCCTTTTGATTCCGGAATAGAGCATTGTCCAACAAAAACGCTCCTCAGCGCGTTTTTTTCTTGCCTGACGGCGGGTTAATTCTAAAACAATCCTATCGCCCGCAAGTGTAAGGACAGGGTCCTTGAAACGGTGAATCCAAGAGGCCAAGCCGTAGGCCTGCCTGATGTAGGTTGCTGCCAGCACAGGAACGCCGAACAGCAAAACCGCCCCAAGACCAAAGCGCAGGGTCTGGGTTTTGTTTGCAAAAATCATGCCCCAGAATAATACCGAAAGCAGCCCGGACGCAGCAAACAAAAGCAACCCGCACCTGCAAAGCCGGTCGGGCAGAATGTTTTTTTTGTCAAGGCTCCGTGCCAGCCAGAGTATGCGGGCTTGCCTCCAGGGATCGGCCCTGCGGATTATCGGCTCCCTTGATGGGGGGAAGCTGTTGTCTTTGCTATATCCGGTATTTTGGTTTTCCAACAGGAATACACCCCCTTTTTTTATAGCTGACAATTATCCTTCAGGCAACCTATAATACATTCCTATTCGCTCCCGATTATCTCCAATTCATTCCCATCTGCGGTTTTTTCCTGCGCCTGCGCCAATGCCCCTGCCAGCCTGTGCAAAATTTCACGCCCCATCAAATCGGCTGAGCCGGGGCGGCAGGTTACCTTTAACCGCACCGAGTGACCCTCCTCGACAGGTGCAACCGAGGCCGATGGAGCCTCCTCCAGGCAAAAATCCTCCTGGGCTTTCTTGCCAGCTTCGTTGAAAATTTGCAGCAGCCCTGCCGGGTCTGTTTCCTGCGGGAAAATCCCTGAAACAAAAAACGCACGAGGCAGCAGCGAATGGTTAATCAAATTGAGAATACCGCCGTTAGGGACAATAAAAATATCACCCGCAGGGTTTTTCAGTCGTGTTGAACGCAGACCCAGCTCGTCAACCGTTCCGGTAAATGCGGCAATTGTAACTTTGTCGCCAACCGCAAACTGGCCCTCGAGCAAAATAAAAAAACCGGCGATCATATCCCGCACCAGGGCTTGCGCGCCAAAGCCTATCGCAATGCCGACAACACCGGCGGCGGCGAGTACTGCCGACATATTTACCCTAAAAACAGACTGCAGCAGCTGAATTGCCGCCATAATAACCACAGTGTATGTGATAATGCTGTTGATTAGCTTGCGCATGGTGTTAATGCGCTTATCGGTGCGGCTGCAACTGCGCCGTTTAAGTGCGCGGTTGACTAGCCTGCGGGCAATTTTAATAATCAAAAATGCTCCAATAGCCACAATAACCGCCGACACTGCCCGCCTGAGCGGGTTGGCAGGGTCAAGCGCGGCAAATGAGTCATATAACCCCTTTACCGCATTAAAAAAGCTTCCTGTCATAAGGCTGGCCATGCTTCTCTTCCTTCCTGCCCGGCGGCAGAATTCCGACTCGGCGGCTCCCGTCCTCTTTTGAACGAGAGCCGCCTTTTTTAGTTTAATTTCCGCAAGAGCCGATTATTTTACCTTTACCTTCTTGGCCTTGGTCCAGCTACTGAAGAGTTGCTTGTTGTCTGAGTGGCGGCGGAAGGAACGCACCTGAATCCAGCGATTCCTTTTTCTGGGGAGTTTTTTGATGCTGGCACTCAGCTTAGTGCTGGCCTTGAGGTTTTTTGCTTTCTTCATGTTTTTTGTTGCGGCGTGGCGGACCTGATATCCGTCTACCCTGTTGCTATCGCCGTTCCTATAGGTAACGGTGGCTTGTTTTTTCTTCTTGCTGCTGGTTTTTACAGTCTTGGGGGCCTTGGGCCTTTTAGCTGTCCATACAGCGTGAAGGGTGATCGGGCCGTTAACCGTGATGCTCTTTCTGTTTGTATGAACAACCCTGCCAGTTGCGCTTGTGGCCCAGCCTTTGAAATCCCAGCCTGCTCTGGTGAAAGCGTTGGCTTTAAGTGCCTGGGCCGTGCCCGGCAGGAAGTCCTGGGCTGTCATGGATCCACTGCCCTTGTTGGCGCGGAAGGTTACCTTAACCGGGTTAATCTGGGTCCAGCGGGCGTACAGGGTGGTGCTGTGTGTTGTAGCCCGGCTGGAGGCAAAGTTCCAGGCACTGCCGCCTGTGCGGGCGGTGAACCATCCGGCAAACCTAAAGCCGGGGCGAGTCGGGTCGGCAGGCTTGCTTACCAGGCCGTCAACTCCGGTATTGCGTTTTGCCACGGAACTTCCGCCGTTACTGTCAAAGGTTACGCTGGGAAGCTCGTTGGAAAGGTAGATTCTTCTGATGCCAACGCTTCCGTTTGTGCGGAAATGGAAGCCGACCTCATTATAGTCTCCTATTGCGATAGGACCTTTTCCCCACGCCTGTGAGTCGAACACAAAAATCTGGTTGCTGCCGGTAACTGTCTGGCCGCTGTCTGCCGAGCCGATATTGGGTAGGACAAACTGGGCATTCTGGTCCCCCGGATTTGGCGGCTGATATCCAAAGTCAAATCCAATTCCCTCGCCGCCAAGCATAGGGGCAAAAACATCCTTGGCAGAGGCACTGCCCTCAATGATAAAGTACCGGTAGCTTCTTAAAACGCTAATAGGGGCAACCGCACGATTGGGGCCAACCCCTATGACCTTGCCGCCTGGGCAGTGGGTCGCGACACCCTTGTTGTTGGTAATGGTAAGAGTGCCGTTGCTTCTTGAATATGACCCGCCCTCGTCGGTTAGTTCGGCACTACCGAACATCACCTTGTCGTCATGCTGGTATTGATCAGCTGCGCCCCTGCGCAGGGAGTAGGCTGCATCAAAAACAGTATATGTCTGACCCTGGGCGGGAAGGGTGTTGGTCAGATAAAAGTCGCGGATATAAAATTCCCCGGGCAATCTGAGCATCAAGCGGAGAGGATCCAGGAAGTCATCATCAAATGTCCACGCAACAGTACGCCAGCCGTTGCCCAGCTCTGCCTGCGCACACTTTTCCCAGTAGGCCTGGAAGTTCTGGCCCTTAATCGTACCTCCTGAGCCATCAACGGTAAGGCCAATCCTTGCAGTATCGCCCTTGAAGGTCATAACAAGGTATTGGTAGTTATTGGGGAAATTACTTTCTGGGAAACCCGAAAAAGCACCGCCGTTTGCGGCACGCCCTACCTCATTGTCCTCCTCGTACCTTTCCATTGCGAGGTTATAGAAAAAGTCTTTTGAGTTTTCCAGCTTAAGCACTTTTTCGCCGTTGGGGCCTTCATTGACCATTGAGTATATGGCCTGATCACCTTCAGGGGTGAGCTTAGACTGGTCAGGAATATTGTAGCGGTTGTATTCCTTGTTGTTGTCGGGGTGATCGAGCCCATAAGGCTTGGTGGGATCAACCGGGCGGTTGAACACATAGCTGTAGCCAGCGCCATTGTCATCTTGCACCTTTGAGGTGTACTGGCTGCTGAAGTCGAAGATCACGAAGTCGTCAAGGCTGTGTGACGGTGGTGCCGCCATTGCCATAGGCAACAGGGTAAGCAGCATGGTAAGTGCCATGGCAATTGAAAGCGCGCGCTTGGTATGTTTTGCTGTGTTTCTCATAACGAGAACCTCCTTTAATTTTCCGGCAGGCAACCCTGCCTTTTTTATTTTTATAAACTCCCAGCCATTGCCTGAGCTTTTATAACACAGTTACACGAGGGCTAATCATCCTCTTTTTTCAAAGGGCTCAAAAAACAACTCCTTATCGCCCCTTCCGCATATCATGCCGCTCAATCTTCGCTTGGATGGCATTTTTTCGACTCTGCTTCATCTATAAGCTTTTCGATTACCCTTCCCATATTTTCATACGCCTCAAGCTCGTAAAGCTCCTTAAGCCCATAAAGAACCGCAAGAAATTCCAGCTTGGTCATTTCCCTATCACCCCTTCCGCTTACCATGCCGTCACCGTCTGCAACGCCGTTGCCGCCTTCTTGGCCGTAGCCGCCTGCCGGAACCCATAGGTTTCACCTGACACAACAGATACTCCACCCTTGACTGCAAACGGCATGCCGTCATTCTGCATGACGCTGTTGATGCTGATGATTGTATTCGCTTTGTATTGGATGACATTTTTCTTTACGTTTATTTTATACTTAGTCGGCTTCATCTGGCTTGTGGCACGGACCTTCTTTTGTGCCGAGCCGGGGGTGAATCCGCCGGCATCCGTTGGTGCCGCCCTGTAGAAATACGTTGTTTTCAGCATAACCGGCTTACCGTTTTTCTCGTTCTCGCCAATTGGCTTGATACAAATGCCGCCGTCTGCTTGGAATCTGCCCCAGCCGCTGGCATCAACTGTTTTGCCGGGTTTGCCATTGCCGTTCAGTGCGGCAACACCGATTTGTATGTTGGTTTTTACTGCTGTTGTACCTTTCTTTTCAGTCAGCACCCACTGACCAAATTCCCCGCCGGATGCCGCGATTTCGTAGTTGACCGCCAGCTTTGGCTTAGGCCGGGGGTTTATTGCCGGGAAAATTACTTCTGTTCCGCCCGCATTTTTGAGCTTTAGCGTCAAGCCTTTATTGAGCAACTTGGGGAATTTTGCATCGTCAAGTGCGGCTTTTACCGCCTTGTAGCCATTGCCAATGTCGAACTCGACAGGGACAAACCCGGCTAGATCCAGGGTTTCAGTGGTAAGGTTAATTGTTGGTGTGCCGCTAGAATTGACGATGATGTCGGCGGGTGTAGTGTAGTCGATACAGCCATCGTCACAGCTACCGGGGGCGGGCGATGGGGTTAGTGCCGGGGGTGTGGGCGTCTCGTCCGGTGCTGCCGTAGGCGCGATCGTAGGCACGGCAGTGGGTGAGGCGGAGGGCGTTGCAATGGGCTCAATGGGGTCGCCCCACGGCCAGGTCATATAAGGTGTGCGTGCCGCGGGTGCCGGAGGATCTGCCCTGTAGTAGCCTACATCCCCGGCTTGAAGAATCTGCGGGTATACGGCAGGCGGCAAAACTGCCCCTGTTTGAGTATATATTCCGTTAAAGTTAATAGTTCCGTTAAAAACCCTGATTACATTATCGCCTGGGGCAAACTCAACCTCAATAGTTGCATACCAATTGGCAGACCAGCTTTTGGTTGGAACAAGCGCAACGAAATATTCAGTTCCGTTTACGGTAACCCTGGGATTCGATGTATACTCGTTGCCAATGCCATAGTGGAATGTAAGCAAGCCGCTGCCGCCCCCGGCGACATTTACCGTGCCTTGAGCCCAGGAGCCTGTATTGTGCAGATCGCCTATGTTGCCGTTGTTGTTAGTGGCTCCGCCGGCAACTGTCCATCCCGAGGTGGAATGGTAGGATGCACCGCTGGGTGCAGTCTGGCTGATTTGGGTATTGCTCGGAGTACGGTAGTTGGCTTGAATGTTTGGCATTGGGTTAACAGGCTGTATACGCCCTTCGCTGTTGAAGCTGATTGGATCGCCGCATACGTTGCGCAGGTCACCCCTTCCGGTAAACGCCCCATTGTGGTAATACACAAACCAGTTATCTGATCCTATGGGGTACTCCACAATAGAGCCGTGGGAGGTGTTGATGGGTTCATCGAAATGCTCCCCGGCAAGACTGCCGGAAGGTGCAGGTGCAGTAACATTAGACATAACCACAATACCATCGTACCAAAATGGTCCTAATGGGTTTTTGGAAATCATCGCCGCCATAGACGGTCCGCCATTTACCCCGCCCGCATTGTCGTTGTTATATCTGGCATATATGAGATAATACACACCATTGCGCTTGACCATATCGGGTCCTTCATGGTAGAGCATTCCGGCAGAGCTTCCGCCGGGAACAAGGCTAAGGGAAGAACACGACAGACCTTGCCGCACACAGTTGGGTGTAGTGCAGTTGCTTCCATCGGTGGCAATCAGCTTGGTGTTTTCCGTATCAATAGAGGGTACTATCGGATTGCCGCCGCCGTCATAACGGAAAGTAAGCTCAGTGCCGAAGCATCTGCCGGCACCGCCCCAGTAAAGGTATGCACGGCTGTCGTCATCAATAAATATACTGGGGTCATAGCCGTGCTTGCCGCCTATTCCGTCAACCGGGCCTAAATCCGTAAACGGTCCTGCCGGGCTGTCAGGCGGGGAAACTGCTACAGCTACACGCCAGTTGTCGCCCCAGGGGTGACCTGTGGGGTGAGGGTAGAAGAAGTATACTCTCCTGTCAACCGGATTCCACACGGCATCGGGTGCCCACATAAAGGCATCGCCATTGTTCTCGGAGGGCTTGAGACCCCAGGAGAGATTGTCTGCCGCCAGAATTTCGCCGTGATCAAGCCAGTCCTGGCCGTTGTAGGACGAAAAAACGTGGTATTTATCCATGGTGTTGCAGGCATTGTTTGGGAAAACGTCCTGACTTGGGTACATCCACATACGCTCCTGCCTAACGCCGTTGCTGTAGATGAAATTGCCGTTGCTGTCTGTATCCGGGATTGTTATTACCGAGGGATCAGCAGTATAGATAAGCCCACCGTCTGCCTTTTCAACGATAATAGGGTTGGTGAATTCAGGCGGGATAGGATCACCGGGGCTTGTCGGCAACGAGCTTCCCCCGGATGCCGCAGGAAGCAGCAGACTAAGAAAACAAAGTGCCGCAATTATGGATATTTTACGCTTAGCTTTAATCCTGAACATACGCTACTTCCTCCTTTTTTAGATGCCGGATTGCCCTCAGCGCACCCGCACTTTCTTCGCTTTGCTCCATTTTTTACTAAACACCCGGGTGCCATTTGAGCTGTCACGGTACGAACGCACCTGTACCCATGTATTTTTCCTTGAAGCAAGCTTCTTAATGGTTGCCTTTGTCGTTGCTGCCCTTTTAATTGTGGTGATCTTGGCACCCTTTTTCATATTTTTTGCCGGAGAATGCCGTACCTGATAGCCGCTGACATTGGAAACCCTCTTGAATGTAACGGCAACCTGTCTTTTCTTTGAGCTTTTAAGCTTGAGGCTACCCGGTGCAGATGGGGCATTTGCTTTCCAAACCGCGTGGAGGGTGATAGTAGCGTTGGGTGCGGCCAGATTGGATACTCTCTCTTTGTCCTTGTATTTTCTGTTGCCCTTGCTCGTGAGTGCCCAGCCATCGAATTTATAGCCTGTACGTTTAAGGGAGGTGGGCTTGGCATTTAGCGCGGTGGAAACACCCCGGGTAATTTTTTGATCCGCCATCGACCCGGAGCCGCCATTTCTGCTGAACCTCACGGTGTATGACTGCGGCGGTGGGGAACTGCTTGGCGGCGGAGATGAAACGGAGGTTTGCTTCCAGACAGCATACAGGGTGACGTCTTTGTTAAAGAAAGGGGCCGAATCACTGAAGGTAACCGCATGCTGATCAGTATATTTCACCGCACCGGTCGCGGATTCCGCCCAGCCCTCAAATGTATGCCCGGTTCTTGAGAAGGTGTTCCGCCTCAGCCCTTGCGCGGCCCCATCCACAAATGTCTGATCCGTCATGGTGCCGCTGGTGCCGCCGTTGATGTTGAAGGAAACGGTCCAGCTGTCAAGGAGCTTCCTGGGCTCTATACCACCCGGCTTGGGCTCGCTGCTGGAAAGAACAGTGACCTCCGCGCCAAAACTGGCACGAGAAGCAATTAATCCGGTCACATCGCCACCGGTCACGCCCTGCTTGTCATAGCCCTTGTATATAATATTTTTCAGGTATACGTCATGTATCCAGCCCACTCCGGTCCGCGATGCCGCGGGTGCGGTGCCGGCATTGGCAAAACGGGCCTGAACCTCCCAGTCAGGATGACCCCTGTGGATTGTAACGTCCTCAATCAGAACATCCCATATGGCACCCCTGGCATTCCCGGGGACAGTCGTCCAGCCCTCGGATGAGTAGATTACATTGTTTATGTCAATGATATATGGCCAGCCGTCATTCGTGCCGGTAACAGCAGTGGTATTCTTAAGCCCTACATATTCAATGTCGATGTTTTTGAAGGTAATGCCGCTAACCAAAGCGTTGTCGCTGTTTTTAATGCCTATGGCGGCCTTGTGCATCTGGTTAACAATAGTGATGTCTTCAAATATTACATTTTTTATTTCCGCGCCATAGTCAGGGAAGGCATTGCCCTTGTTTGTTTCGGCACCAATCTCTAATGTTTGGGCAAAGTCTGACCAAATCACACAGTTGCGTACGGTAACGTCCGAGGTGCTTTTGGCATAGGCATGGTCGGTGTTGTTGTCTGCCCTGTAGTTTTTCAAAACAATAGCATCGTCCCAGGTTCTGAGGAAGCAGTTTGTAATTTCCACATCCCTAAAGCTCTGGAGCGATATGCCATCGCTACGGTGCCGCGAAGATACAATTTTTACATTGTTGATGGTCGCACCCTCGCCCATGTGCAGTTGGATGTTCCAGGCGTTGGAGTCTAGGATGGTAATACCGTCTACAGTTACATTTTTATCGGAAACAGTCTGTATGGGAAGGACAGCAGAGCTGTCGCCGTGCTGCATATGGCCGTTTTTCCAGCTGCCGTCAATAACGCCAAAGCCGTATATGCCGCTGTTCTGCTTCAGGCCTATGCCTCCGCGGATAACCGCACCGGGCGCGATGTACCACTTGCGCCCCTCAATGTTGCTATCCTCCGCGGGAGTGTTGGGGCCTACGCTCACGGGCTTGCCAGAGTCTTTCTTGGGGATGCTGCCCGATGTCTGAGCATTGCCTTCACGGGAGGGGAGCTTATGCACATCGGAGAACATATTCAAGGTTTGGGTACTCGCCCACCATTCGGAGTAGTCATCAGCCTTCGGCCACGGCGTAGGCGTAGGATCTCCAGGACGCGCCGTTGGCTGGGTATTTGCCTGCCCGGTCGTGAGCCTGGCAGCGTAGGCCTGGCTTAGATCGTGAACCCCTGCCTCAAACACGGCATCAAAATCGCCCCGCTCGGATATGCCGTCAATATCCTCTATGTATTTCTCCTCCGGCGGGTTGATGAAGATAGCCAGGGCCTTCGCAATGTCTTCGTCCCACTGCACAACGTACTGACCCCAGGCGGCGCCTTCGCCCCAGGCACCAGCAGCCACTGCCGTGGGGATGGTAAATTTAGTTGTCGATGTTTCGCCGGTACCGGTCACATCAACGGTATATTCGTTTTTCAGTGGAGATACAGTTGCATTGGTGCCGGTTATTCTATTGCCGCTCTTGCCTTTAATTTCTATCTCAACATCGCCCTCATCGGCGGAAAAAATGGCAACCGGCATACGGACGCGAGGATTTGTCTCGGGATTGTTGTAGCTCATTCTCCCGGCAAGGTTGTCCCCATTCCAGATACGCGTATTGTTGACCCATACAGAGTACATTTCAATTTTTTCTCCGTTGGCCGTCAGGGTAATTTCGTCATCGTCATACACCATTGTCCGGATCGCCTTTATATCCTCCGGCTCCTGCGACGGCGCGGTAAGCTGGGTCATAGGGGCACTTTGGACTCTGACCCCTATGTCGTACGGCACGGTAAGGTCGGGTATAGTGTATGCCTCTATTTCCGCTTTGCCATCAGCCAGGACAGTGACGCCGGCTCCGACCGGCAACAGTGCCGCCAGCATTGCAAGCACCAGGAAAAAGGATATTTTTTTAGTAAAAGCTTTATGGTCCATGGGAAAAACCTCCTATTTTTTTAGCGATACCCTGTCAGCGGCATCTCTCTGCACGGAAACCCTGCCCGGCTCAGGCAATCCAGAGGCTGACAGCCGTTCAAAATTTCAGTGACACATACACTATAGCACATTAATAAAGCTTTCGCAAGGACTTTTTGCACAAAAATAAGCATTGTTTTTTGTTAATTATGACCACGATACCCATTAATGAGTGTGGCTGAGGGCGGGGGGGCGGTGAGATGGGCGGACAATCAGTCTCAATTGCGGAAATAGCTCTTGCCCAAAGCGTCCGGCGGGGCTATAATGTTGACAGGGCTAAATTTAATGCGGCAAATTTAGAGAGTGAGGGATTAACCTTGTATACGGTAAAGGACATATATGACGCGCTGAACGGATGGGCACCCTTTGACACGGGATACAGGAACGACATTAAAGGACTTTTGGCGGGGCGTTTTTCTTCCCCGGTAAAGCGGGTGTTTGCCTCACTGGATATAACCCCCGGGACCATCAGGGAGGCGTTAGGCATAGGGGCTCAGCTTATTGTATCGCACCATGCCCCTTTTTTGTCACCGCCGCTTCCCACAGACGGATCCCCGGCGGGGGAGGTTCTGCTGGAGCTTTGCGAAAACAGGCTCGGTGCCATTTCTGCCCACACTAATTTGGATGCCGCGCCTGGCGGGGTTAACGATGAGCTTGCCTCCTTGCTGGGTCTCCCCGGCGGATGCCAGCCCCTGGATGACGAAGGTATAGGGCGGTGGGGCGGCTTGCCCCGGCCAATAGAGCCGCAGGACCTTGCCAGCCTGTGCAAGGATAAATTAGGCTGCGGCGTTGTGCGGTTTTTTTCCGCCGGAAAACCGGTTTCGCGCCTGGCCATTTGCGGCGGCTCGGGCGGGGACATGCTTGCCGTAGCCGCGGCAAAGGGCTGCCATGCCCTTGTCACCGCCGATATAAAGCACCACCAGTTCATCCAGGCCGCGCAGCTTGGCATAAGTCTGCTGGATTGCGGTCATTTTGCCACGGAAAATATCATAATACCCAAGCTTTGCGCCTATCTGGAAAAACAGCTCCCCGGCATAGAGGCGAGGCAGAGCAGGGTAAGTAAGGAGCCGTATCAATGCCTGTAGATGCTTTTGTAATTACAGCCCTCTCGCATGAGCTGAATGAATATCTGCACAACAGCAGGATAGATAAAATCCATATGCCAGCACGCGATGAGGTGCATATTCTGGGCAGGGGGCAGAGAGGCGGCTTTAGGCTGCTTATGTCTGCGGGTTCACGGAATCCCCGCGCCCATTTATCAGCACAGCCCCGGGAAAACCCGGATAAGCCGCCTATGTTCTGCATGCTTTTGCGCAAATATTTAGGAAACGGAAGATTCGCCGGGATATACCAGCCTCATCTGGAGCGTGTTCTACACTTTTTTTGGGATTCTGCCGATGAATTAGGTGTTATATCCCGCAAAACCTTGATTTGTGAAATGATGGGAAGAAACTCTAACATCATACTGACCGGCCAAGATGGGCGGATTATTGACTCTATACGCCGGGTTGACAGCGATATGTCTGCCCAGCGGCCGGTTTTGCCCGGCTTGTTTTACCGCGATCCTCCAGGCCAGGGCAAAAACGACCCCACTGCAATTACAGAGCAGGAATTTCAGGTGCTTTTGAGCCTAAAGCCGGCCGAGCAACCGCCGGAGGAGTGGCTTTTGGATACTTTTTCTGGACTTTCCCCTGCCGTTTGCCGTGATTTGGCTGCGGGAGATCTGCAGGAGAGTTTTTTTTGCCAGGTTGAAAGGATTAAGCGAGGGGAGCTCGTCCCATTTTTGCTGTCTGCCGCCAAGGGCGCAGACGTATCCGCCCTGCCTCTCTTGAACAGCCGGAATACCGATGCAAAGCCCTTTGAGGGAAGCTTTTCCGAATTGCTTGATGTCTGCTGCACAAACCGGGAGCTGCACGATGAAATTAAAAGACTGGTCCAGGAAATGCTCAGGCAGGCGACAAGCCAATGCGGAAAAATCAAGGGCAAAATAGCCATGCAAAAAAAGGAGCTGCTTCAAGCACAAGGCCGTGAAGCCCTGCGGGAAAACGGCGACCTGCTGATGGCAAATCTGCACAATATCAAAAAAGGGCAGCCCACTGCACAGGTTGAGGATTTTTACAGCAACGGAGCCCTGCGGGAAATTGCCTTGGACCCTACGCGTTCTCCTCAGCAAAACGCCGCACGGTTTTATAAAAGGTACGCTAAGGCAAAAAACGCCGAGGCAGAGCTGAAAAAGCAAATCAAGGCGGGCGAGAGGGAAATTATCTACTGGGAGAGTGTTGCCGAACAGCTCTCACGAGTGCAAACAAAACAGGAATTGCAGGAAATCAAGGAGGAGCTTCAGCCTATGCATCGGCGCAAGGGGCCGCCTGCCAGGCTGTCGGAGCCTTATAAATTTGTCTCTGACGAGGGGATAAGCTTCCGGGCAGGACGCAACAACCGCCAAAACGATGAGCTGACCATGAAATCTGCCAGAAAAAATGATATTTGGCTTCACGCACAGAAAATTCCTGGTTGCCATATTGTGATCAGTGTTGAGGGAAAAGAGCCGCAAGAGGAGACCTTGGTTCAGGCTGCCGCCGTTGCCGCCTATTATTCGGCGGCAAAAAACAGCCCCAAGGTTCCGGTCGATTATACCCTGGTTAAGTACGTAAAAAAGCCGCAGGGTTCTAAGCCGGGTTTTGTGACCTACGAGCGGTTCAAAACAATTCTTGCACAGCCTGACCGGGACCTGGCTGAAAGACTAAGGGTAGAATAGCACGCCGCGTACGCTCCAAAATATCGGTCAGTCGCAGCCATTTATTCCCGGGGGTTACTTGACCTTAATCCTGAACACGCGGCTTTTTCTGGTTGCCTTTTTGTTCACGGCGTGTTTGTCCGTATTGGTTACCATGCAGTAGTAATACAGGGTGCCTTTTTTAGTTGTTGGTGGTTTATAGCTAGCTGTTTTTGCTTTCTTCACTGCCTTGAATTTTCCGGTCTTCTTTTTGCTGCTGTACCATTGATAAGAAAGCTTGCCTAAATTGGGCTTGGCGGACTTGATCTTCAAAGTCAGCCTTTTGTTTCTTTTGACCGTATGCTTTTTCTTGGGTTGCTTGGTGATTTTTGGCTTTGATGTTTTGGCAGCCTGGGCAACATTGACTGTAACAGGTTGTGAATACAATGTGTAGGAATTGCAGCCCCTGGTTGCCTTCGACTGTGCTTTCAGCATAATAACCGCTTTGCCGCCCCTGAGGCCTTTAATCGAATCTTTTTTGGCTTGAATACGATTTCCGCCACTCAAAACCACAACCTCCACAGGTAGCCTTGCATCAGCCCCACGATTTGTAAGGGTTGCCGCGCTAACCTTGATGCTTTTACCCGCATTGACCGAATACTCTGTCCTGCCGGCGGTTATACTCATAACCGCTTCTGCTGTCCAGTCTGCAAAATCTGTGGTTATTCCGGTGATGCCGAAATCAATATACCGCCGCTGTGTGCTTTCACTCCGAAAGGTCCAGGCCGAAAGTGGCACCCCTCTTGCGATGCTCTCGGAGGCAAGTGCTTGATTTATGGCACCTGTTGTGGGACCGTAAGCGGCGTTTAGTGGCAGAACAACGTTCAGGATATCGTTCATTGCGCTGGCCGTGTCGGCAGGGTTTGCAAGTGTGTTCAAATTCACAAGGGATGCCCAAGGGGATAACTCCCGGTAGCGTTCCAAGGATTCTGTGATGAAGGAAATGATCACAACGGAATTCCACATTTCATCCCCATGCGAGGCGATAGAATCCACGACAGCCTGTTCGATGCCATCGCGGCTGTCTTTTGATTCCAAAAATATCACCAGGTCATTAGCCTTTACATACGAAAGCACCTCTTCCAGGGCCGGAATTTTTTCTCCCATAAATTCCAATGCCCCCATGCCAGCATCCAGCCGTTTAATCTGCTCCAGTGTGAGATCCCTGGGCCTGACGGTAGCCCTTGTCCTTCCGGTTTCCTCTATCTCTTCATCGGTTAACAGCTGATTGGTTAAAACGTCTGTCGTCCGGGCGAATGTTGAGTCATGGAGGACGACAGCCTGGTTATCTTTAGTTAAAAAAACATCACATTCAATTATATCCGCCCCAAACTCCTCGTGTGCCATATAAAAGCTTGACATGGTATTTTCAGGAGAAATGAAGCTGAAGCCGGAGCCGCCGGGAACACCCCTATGCCCGGTAATGAAGGGCCTTCTTATGAGGGTTTTAGTTGTATACAGCCGGGAGGCATCTCTCAGCATGGTGGCGTTGCCGGTGACAATGCCCGTTGCGCCGGAGGTAATGCTTCTGTGGTTGCCGGCAACCTTATCATCGCTCACAACCCACACGGTCAGGGTCAGCTTTTGCATCGCCTCGACAATAGCCTTCCCGGCGGCGGAGACATTGATGATGACGTTCTTCGCCTGGCACTCATTTGCTTTCCGTACTAAATTATAGGCATTTGCCAGAGTGATGCTCTTGGCATTGTGGATAAGGCTGGCCCTGCTGAAAATAGAAATTTTCCGGAAGGCTTGGATTAGGGATGCATCCGTAGAAGCAATATGGGTGTCCTTCACCTCGTTCTCCTCAAAATAGTCCGCCAGCTGCAACGCCAGTGTCCTGTTTTGCAAAACGAAAATCGGTATGATATTGCCCCGGGTTTGATCCAGTATGCCCGGCACATCGCTCATGCTGCTGAGGTCAATCATAACAGAGGAAGCAATGCCCCCCCGAATAACAGTGTTTATGCTGGCAGGTGACGAAGCCCTGGCGATAACCGTTGGCGAACCGACAAGGCTGCTGTTTAGGGCATTAGACCAGGCAAAACCCTCATACGCCATGCCCGGCACGCTTGGCAGGAGTGCCAGCAGGAGCACCGCCGCGAGGGCTAATGGCCCAAGGCTTTTTATTTTCATTTTTGAACCTCCATGAAAGAGTAACGCCCCTCTTTAAACCTTCCGCATCCGGCAGGGAAATAAAGAGCAGGACTGAACAACGCAAAATAACAAAATAACAAAACGAGAAATTTTCTTGACCAAGGCATTTCCCATATGATACAATCCTTCAGGAATGCCGTTACCGACTGAGCCGCAAAAGCCGACAACCCACTCCGCACCTACACGATAGCATATCGTACACACATTGTCAAGACTGTGTTTACTCTATGCACGGCAATTTAGTTTTGTAATTTTTGCAGTTCTCAATGTAGAGGATGCCGTCCTCGGCATCCTGCAAACCCGCATTGCACCGTTCTGGAGCGGTAGGTTGATGGCGGCGTACCCTACAAACGGTTACGAAACTAAATCGCCGTGTACTCTATGGGTATGAGGGCATACTAAAACCGAAATAACAAAGGAGTTTTTGCTTTTATGATTGAGAAAAAAACCTTGCCGAGCGGGGTACGCCTGGTGTATGAGCCTATGGACTCTGTCCGCAGTGCGGCAATAGGGTTTTGGATGGGTCACGGTTCACGGTATGAGCCTGAGCATTTTAGCGGAATAAGCCATGCTATAGAACACATGGTATTCAAAGGTACACAGAGCCGCTCTTCCCAGCAGGTCGCCGAGGAAATGGATGCAATAGGGGGACAGGTCAATGCTTTTACCACAAAGGAGAGTACCTGTTTTTATGCCCGCTCGCTTGATAGCCATTTAGAAAAGGCAACGGAGCTTTTGCACGATATTTTTTTCCACCCTAGGATGGATGAAGGTGATTGGGATACAGAGAGAGGGGTTATTCTGGAGGAAATCGGAATGTATGAGGACTCTCCCGAGGATTTGGCATCAGAGAGGCTGTTTGGTGCAATTTTTCCTAATATGCCGCTAGGCAGGCCTATTATAGGAACACCGGAGACCTTGCGCCAGATGACCGCCAGGGACATCCTTGACTACCGGAACGCGGTGTATTCCCCTTCACGGTTGGTGGTATCAGTTGCCGGGCGTTTCTCTGAAGAAAACAAGGCGTTTTTGGAGGAAAAGCTTTCATCATTGGCGGCTATGCCGCACAAGGAACCCGAACCGGCGGCGTATTCCCCGGCAATAACCTTGCGCGAAAAGCCAATTGAGCAGAATCATTTTTGCCTGGCCTTTCCCGGACTGAAGACAGGGCATGAAAAACGGTATGTAATGAACATTATGTCAGGGGTTTTGGGCACCGGGATGTCCTCAAGGCTATTCCGGTCGGTCAGAGAGGAACATGGGCTGTGCTACTCCATTTACACATTCACTGCAGGGCATCTTGATACCGGGGTATTCGGGGTATATTCGGCATTGGGCAAGAACACGGAGAGGCAAGCCCTTTCCCTGGTGCGTGAGGTGCTGGAGTGTTTTGCTAAGCACGGACCTGGCCCAGATGAATTAGACCGGGTGCGGGAGCAGATTAAAGCCAATCTGCTTATGAGCCTTGAGTCCAGCTCCTCGCGTATGCATCATTTAGGGCAGCATGAGCTAATGACGGGAAAAATCCCTGAGCCTGACGATATTGTAAAAGAGCTGGACTTGGTGACAGCAGACCGGGTGACAGAGCTCGCCCAAGAGGTCCTTGATATGAAAAATGTAAGCTTGTCAGTGGTCGGAAACCCTGACAATAAGGAAAATTATCAGGAGCTGTTGGCACATTGACCTTAGCTGGACGCAAACAAATAAAGTGAAATTTGAGAGCAGGAGTATTGACTTGTTAAAAATCATATGTTACAATCCGATACATTGGCTCAAATGCCAGAAATGAAAGGATGTAATTATTTTGGAAAACCTTAAATTTGACACTCTCAGCCTCCATGCTGGCTATAGAGCTGACCCTTCAACCCGATCACGTGCCGTTCCACTATATATGACTACAGCCTATACCTTCGATTCCACCGAGGCTTCACGTGCCGTTTTTGCCTTGGAGCAATCCGGCAATATTTACACCCGGATTGGCAATCCAACCTGTGATGTACTGGAAAACCGCCTTGCGGCTCTGGAGGGTGGTATTGCCGGGCTTGCGGCCTCCAGCGGTCACGGTGCTATGTATATGACATTTTTGTGCCTCTGCTCCCAAGGCGATGAAATCGTTTCGTCCAGGGATATATATGGCGGGGCTGTTAATATGATGGGCAAAACCTTGGCTCAGTCAGGGATTACCGTACATTTTGTAGATTCGGGAGACCCGGATAATTTTGCCCGGGCAACAAACGAAAATACAAAAGCATATTTTGTGGAAACCATCGGAAATCCCCATGCGGATTTGCCTGATTTGAGAGCTATTTCAGATATAGCCAAAAAAAATGGGATTCCCTTAATTGCAGACAATACAATAGCAACGCCATATTTGCTGAAGCCCATTGATTTAGGTGCTGATATTGTTATTCACTCATGCTCAAAGTACCTATCAGGCAACGGCACCATTATAGGCGGCTGTGTTGTTGATGCAGGCAAATTTACATGGAAAGACAATCCCCGATTCCCAGCATTCAACACTCCGGACGAGAGTTATCATGGGCTTGTATACGCCGATTTGGGTGAACCCGCATTTATCGTTAAGTTAAGAACACATATCCTGCGTGACATCGGTGCCACAATGTCGCCATTTAATGCCTGGGTCACTCTGCATGGAATGGAAACCCTTTCGCTGCGCATGCAAAAAACCTGTGCAAACGGCAGGGCTGTGGCTGAATTTTTGTCTTCACATCCCAAGGTGGCGAAGGTATCATACCCCGCCCTGCCTGGCTCTAAGCACAAGGCCGTGTGTGATAAATATTTTCCAAAAGGTTGCGGTGCGACATTTACCTTTGACATCAAGGGCGGTCGTGAGGAGTGTGCGCGTTTTTGCGATAGCTTGGAAATGATTCAAATAATGGCAAATCTAGGCGACTCAGTTTCCATGTGTGTATGCCCATCTGTAACAACCCATTCCCAGCTCTCCGATGATCAACTCAAGGCCTCCGGGCTTTCTCCTGGCACAATCCGTCTTTCCGTGGGAATTGAAGACGAGTCAGACATTATCTGCGACATATCCAGTGCGCTGGATAAAGTATAAAGGCATATTTTTGTGACCGGACGTATCCCAAAGATTATTGCCAATAGGGGAGTCATGTCCCGCCGGAACGCCGAGCGGCTTATTGTGCAGGGGCGTGTTATGGTGGATGGTGTACCAGCTGGCTTAGGTCAGTCGGCAGATCCGGAAAAGCAAGTTATTCTGATTGATGGCAAGCCTTTGCCTCCCCAACCTGAGCTAGTGTACGTCATGTTCCACAAACCACGCGGTGTCGTGACTACCCGCCGTGATTCACATGGCCGCCCTGATATCAGGCAGATGTTACCCAAGCAGCTGGGCTACTTAGTTCCTGCCGGAAGACTGGATATTGACTCTGAGGGATTGCTCATTGCGACTAATGATGGTGATTTAGTGCAATATTTGACACATCCATCGCATGAAATCAAAAAGGTTTACAACGTCCAGACAGAGGGCAATGCCGATAGGGCAGTACCAGTTTTGCGCGGCTCTATAGTGTTAGACGGCGTTGAATTAAGCCGGGCGGAGGTGAAAAAAATCAACAATAATCACCTGCAGATCACCATAAGTCAGGGCAAAAACCGTCAGGTGCGACGTATGTGTGGTTATGCTGGGCTGACGGTTAAGCGGCTTGTAAGGGTACGTGTAGGGACCCTTGATTTAGGCGATTTAGCCTGCGGCAAGTGGCGGCACTTGACTGCCGAGGAGGTGCAAGGGTTGCGGCGCCAATAGAGCCGCCTTGACTGATATGCCATCAAAAGGTTAGCACTACCGTTAATCCCGGAGCTGCTCACCGTGTGTGCAAATGCAGGTTTTCTCGGGGTGTTTTTTGATTCACTTTCGGCAAAAAAAATATTCTCCGCAAGCTGTGTGTAGCAGATGGTTTTTTCGCGGTTGCGAAAAACGCTGGCTGTTACTTTACATATTCCTCAGCAACAATACCGTTGATGTACAATCCTTCTATGGCATAATCCCCATTTTTGACCTTTATGACAACATCTATTTTATACTCTTCCCCTGTTGATAGAATGTCATAGTAGTTGTAGATTGTGTAGCAGGGAACGGCAAACAGTACCGCGCAATATACAATCGAGGAAATCAGCAATATCCGTTTCATGTTGCCCTCCACTTCTTATGCAGTATGAAGTTTGTGCAGAAAAACCCTGCACCTATTGCAACAAAGGCGGTGCCGCGTTCCATAAGCCCCAACTCAACCCACCGTTTGGACTCATCAAATAATTTCAAAAGGCTCCCTCCCCGCAAGGGTAATCTTTTACCAAGAATCTCATATGACCACCCGTAGCATATCATACCCCATTGCTTATTTTTAACATTTTTTCTATATAGCTAACTATTCCACCGTCTGCCTGCCGATTACGGACAACTAGGATATCCCAACATGGAGGGTATACGCGACAACCACTCTATTTGATTGGAACTGATTTTTCCTCTCTGGTTGAAAGCAATGGCAGCAGCACGCAAGTTTCAAAGACACCGTTTCCATGCACTCGCTCAATATGCCCCTGGTATTTTTTCACGATGGATTCCACATGGGCAAGCCCAATGCCATGAAACCGCCCTTGTTTTAGACTGACATATTTGCCATTTTTTTCATTGATTTCTCCGTTGAAGCTGTTGCGAATGCTCAGCGTTAAATTTTTCCCCTTGAGCAGAAGGATAAACTCAATAAACTTCTTTCCATCGGATTCGGTCATGCGCCCGCAAGCCTCCAGGGCATTGTCCAAAAGATTTCCTGCTATGGAACATAAGTCGTGATCTTTGATGTTGTTATCTTTTGGATATACCGCCTGTATGCTTACCTCAATATTCCGGGATTGCGCTAACCAGAGCTTGGAACTGACCACCGCGTCCAATACAAGATTGCCGGTTTGCAGTGTGGAAAGATTTTTAGCCGGTTCGCCCAAAATATTGTCTATGTACTTCAAAGCTTCATCTGTTTCCACGTTCTCCACCCTTGCCCGGAGCCCGATGAGGTTATTTCTGTAATCATGCCGCCAGGTTCGCATATCCTTGTACATGGCATCAATCTCTTGATAGAATTTTGACTCCAAGTCAACACGCTGCAATTTTGCCGAAAGATTTGTATTTTCTTTTTCTTCTTTCACAAACAATTCGTACATCACGAATAATGCAAACAGATGAATGAGCAACCCGGTTGCAATCCATGTTAATACGTGCTGTTGCTGTGTGTTCAAATTGGGGGACTGTGCGTGAAACCAAATTAAAAATATGCAGAAAAAATCTAACATGGCTATACTGCACAACATCCAGACAGGCCGTTTTTTCAAACTGCGGAACGATAGGTGTTTTTTTGCGAGGATATAAAACGTCACAATTTGGAGCATTTTGATAGATATTATTGCCAAAAGTCTTGCGGTGCCTTGGGTCTCGACAATGCTCTTAAAGGATGAACCGATAATCGCTGTTGCAAGGCCGGCTCCAATCAGGGTCGTTGCTGTTGCAACACCATATGCCAATACTACCCCGAATATTTTTGATAAAAATCTCCCTTTTTTGAAAATCAGCAGATAGATAAGCAGCAACCCGAAGTTAGCCGTATCATAAACGCTACTGGGCCATTTGCAAAATGTAGCCAACAGTCCCCAACCTACCATCACCGTCCATGTAGCAAATTGCGGCCAAGGCGAAGCAATTCTGGAATCATAACGACTGTTCAAAAAGTATACGATGGCAAAAACTTCTACCGCTACCGCAAGCGATTCAATGGCAATCCAATCTATCCCCATATTGTGCATCCCCCTGTTTCTATTTCAGCTGTTTTTGTCTATACAGCCAACTATTCCACCATCTGCCTGCCGATTACGGATAACTATGACATCCCAACAGGGGTTCGCAGGTAACAACCTTTACATTACGAAAGGGGAACCGAGCCACTGTCCACTAATATTTCCTGTAATAGCAACGGTTACGGCAGTCCGCCCCTAGCGCAAGTGACAAAATTTTTAGAAATGTATTTTTTAGACCAATTCCCCAGTGCATTTTCGGACAAAAAAATTCTTTCGTGAGGTTGTCGGGAGTTAGTTTCCAAACAACATTTTAGCATGGATCCCGGCAGTTTGGCAATGTTTATTTTTCTAATGGAGCGGAATCGGCAAGGGAGAGATGTTGTTGCGGTGACGTAACCGAGCAACAAATCGAACGCCCAAAAAGGGGCAGAAAAAGTGGTTCCCCGGCAAGAAAAAAGCACCATACAATCAAAACCTTGATTGTTATAGATGCCACAAGCAAAGAGGTGTTGGCGATTTTCCAAGGCAAAGGAGGTGACCATGATTTTTTTCAATCTTCAAATGTTCAACCCCCCCCTAAATCATACCATGTCACCACAAGAACTGCAATCCCAAATTTCGACCCATCACCAACCCCTTGCACCCTGCCAAAAACAGAGTGTCCAAGAGCAATCCGCTCCAGTCAAAAACAGAAACCGGGGTGAATTGGGGTTGTGATAAGCACAAAGAACCTTAAAAAATATATCTTGCCCAAGCATCATGCCGCCTATTGAGGCGAGTTATTACGAGGTATATGCTTTTTAGAGAATCGCAACGCATAAACAACTGTACCAACCGCTGCGCCAAACGCAAGAAACAGCGGCGTACCCCCTCCCGCAGTTATAACCGGCGGGGCTGCCGTCTGACCCGCTTTGCCGGTCAATGTCATACCTATCATCGCACCGGCATTTTTGGCATCAGCTGTGAATTTTTCAATAACCAGTACAAGACCGAAGCTATCCGCAACCCCTAGCAGGACCACTGAGCAGACAAGGAAAAGAAGATTCGGAAAAAGTGCTGTGACAAACAATAGCAACGAAGTTAATATCCCGTAAAAGATTACGCCTTTGCCGCAGCCCATGAACTTTCGTACAAGCCTTGAGGTAAAGGGCGCAAGATATGCCGCAATCAAACTGTTCGCCATAATCAACGCAGATATGATTGTAGAGCTTAATCCAATAATTGCCCCGTAGAGCGGTACCCCGAAGGAAACAAACACGCCGGCCGCATACAAGGGAAATACAATCAAGAGCAAAAACGCCGCCGTTCCGGGTGTTTTCAACAGCGAAAGAAACCCGCTTGACGAGAACTTATCAGACGGGGTTTCCGAAAGCCCCATCTTTTTCAAAAACGGCAGACATATCAGCAGCATTGCCGCCGACAGTAGAAATACGAACGAAAATCCAAAACGGTCACTTAAAAGTCCCCCGATTACCGCACCACAGCAAAATCCGATTAACGTGCCGCCAAGAAGAGCCGTAAGCATTTGCGAACGCAATTCCTCCTCCGGCTGTGCCGCCGCCGCAATGCGTCCTGTAATCGTAGCAAGAGAAAAAGCAAACCCGGCAATAGCCCTTGCCGCCGTAAATAAAACTATTTCACTTGAAAATCCCGAAAGCACAGCACCGATTCCGCAAGCCGCTATACAGAGATACAGCGTTTTGACAATTCCAATGCGTGACAATATTTTACCGCCTAAAGCGATTCCGAAAACACCGGCAAGCATTTCGATGGTTACGGGTATGCCGACCAAAATCCCTGCGCCGGATTCAAATTTCATTGCGTATTTATACGACACAACCGCCAAAAACGGAGCACACATACTGAAGCCCGCATAAAAAATAAAATAGAAAAACCGAGCCGCAGGGACATTTCCGTATCTGCGTTTTTTGTCATGTGTCCCCGGCGTACCAATAAAAAACAATAACTCAAGCATAATGAAAATTACGACAGCGGTAAGTACAACCGTGTCAATAACATTCGAAACCAACGCAGAGCTGATTATCCTCTGGTCGATAATGCCGTACAACTCCATATATTCAGATGAAAGGTCGATATGTGCGGTCTCCGGCTTCCCCCCTGTATGGAAATTAAATTGGATATAGCTGAACGCCGGTACATAATCGGAGATCCCTTGTAAATATTCATCAAAGTTTACAAATTCCTCCGGAGGAATCCCGGCTACTGTCAGTTTCTCCACATCGCTTTTAATAACATTTGCTATGATCTCCGCCGCTGAATCCAATTTTTCATAGTAAGAATTTTTGAAAAAATTAAACGTGGTTATCACCATAAAAACCTGTGCAAAAGCTATAACGGCGATAACAGTTTTTTTACCTATGTCAAACCGCCGTTTCATCAATAATTTGAGCAATAAAAAGAAGATAAACGCCGCCGCCGACACCACCAAGATGAGCTGAGTTACCTTTTTTGTGTACTCATCGACCCATTCATCGGCAACAGTTCCGTCAATTAGCATACAGATCGCACCCGTATCCCGCACAGGGATCTCGCAATAATAATTGCCCGCAACATTGACATAAGTGTCACCGTCGTCAGCGGTGTAATCCCCCGGAACAAAATCATCAGGGAACTTATAAAGAACATTTTTGTTCTCATCAGAAAGCCACACCGCTATTATTTCATTTGAATTTTCGCTTACCCTTTTCAAAATATCCCCGGCGCCGTAAAATTTCTCCAATGGCTTGCCTACGCTGACGGCAAATTCTATTTGCTCAACGGCACTTACGGCGACAAACTTCTGTGTTTCCACAAGAATCCCCGCAGCGGCTTTCCGCTGTGACATCATGCCCAGAAGTCCCGTTATAAGCATTGTCAGCGCTACCATCACAACTGCGCCGATCCAAACCCATCCCTTGATCTTTTCATTTATCTTCTTATTCATTGTTACCGCCATTTCTATCCCGGTAAATCTCATCGAAAGAAAGAAGGTTCTTAAAAGAAAGCCGTATGCCTCCGCTTATTGCTGCATCGTAATTATAAAATATCTTGGGTACGATTTCATATACCTGCGGTAATTGGTCTATTGGTGTACCGTCAAGGTACTGTTCGAGCAAATCCGCAATAAACCGCCCTTGATCCATTGGATCTTCAAGCGTTATCCCAAGCATAACGCCATTTTTAACTTGACTTTCACCAACTTGTGATATAGTGGGTATCCCCGCAGAAGTAATATCCTCTAAAAGCCACGGAAGCATGTGATCTTCAGTGGTCGCCGTGGTAATATATAAAGCGTCTATACCTTCCGCTATCAGCTCGGCGTAAGCATTTTTCAGTTCACTGTAATATCTTTCCATATCCGATTCGTCCTGCGCTTCATCCACATGACGTGCTGTTATGACAAAGCCTTTAGCTTCGGCAGAAAGTTCCGCCTGGTCTATGCCTGAATAGGCATAAGCCGCTGCCGAGTCCTCATATACCACCCCAAGCTTGGTGAATCCGAAAATATTGTGGGCAATATCCACCTGCCGGCGGTATCGGCTCAAATCTATGTAGGCGTATGAATTCGGCTTAAACCGCTCGGTTTCGCTTTTTACAATACCGGACAAAATCGGATTTGCGGAACCCAGAACCATGAAATCGTTTTTTGTTTCGCTTTCCGATACGAAAATTCCGGCTACAGTACCTATTGCAATGAGAAAATCAATCTCACCGCTGTTTAAGCACATAGCCGCTTTTTCCGCACCCATTGATTTTATGGAAAAAAACATATCTTCTGCAAACTGTATTGTGCTGCTGTCCGAATTCACCATTGATTTCCAAACCGTATACGAATCAGCTTCATCGAAGTCTGCGTCAAAGCCTGATATGATACCTCGTTCCTCAAGACCCGCCGCAATACCCGTGAGACCGTGTGTAAACGCAGGATAGCTTTCACTCTCTATATAACCAACTCTTAGAACATCGGATTTTTCCCGCGCAGAGCTAAGGGGCTCTGTATATGTGAACCCCCAAGGAGCTGTTGCACCTAAAAGCAACGCCAAGGCAACAATGGTCAAAACGGTTCCCTTTAATCCGCTCATTACCATTTTTTTCATGTATCCACACCACCGTTTTTATTTTCCAAAGGCTTTGAAGTACCCCCTGCCGCATCTGAAAGCTCATCATATGATAATTCGCGGGTACTCTCTAAGCGCTGCATTATCTCTTCCCATACAGGCTCCTTATGGCCCTTAGAAAAATCAGCGACATGCAAAGTTTTTTCCATCTTTGTGAAGAACGAATTATTCAACCTTCATACCTCCGCTCAATACCACCGCAAATTTATCACTCTTCATTTAAGCAGTTATTCCCATAAAGAGCAGTACCGGCTTCCTTTTGCAATATGCCCATTCAGCTTCGCATTTACCGCAAGACAGCTCAGGCAATTAGGCTCATACCTGCATCCGGCGCAGGGTTCCTCCGGGGATTTTTCAACTGCGCGTATTTTACGCAGGGTGTCCGAAGAACTCCAATAATCCTGCAAACTGCTGTACCGCTCGGGAAAATCAAGATGGCGGCAGGGAGTAAAGTTGCCGTCTATATCCAAAGACGCAGCATCCCTTCCCGCTCCGCAGCCCTTTGACATACCAGTGTTGCTGTTGCCCCAGAAGGTTTGCGAAATTAAAGCACGCAATGGTGAATAACAGGATTCCACCTCTATAATCAGGTCTGGAAATTCATTTCGCAACCGGATAAGTTCTTTAGCGAATTTCTTTAGCTGTTCCCCGTCAGGCAGGGAATCCAACCGATGGGAGGAGTCGGGTTTGAATACCAACACGACTAGCCGCTTTACCTTATACTGCGAGCAAAGCATAGCGACATTAGCAAAATCATCAATGTTAAAGCTGTGTGCAACCCAATTGACTGCCTTTTCTTCAAAATCATCGAAAAGCTCCAAAGTGCGGATGGCGAGATGATGTCCGTCACGAGAAAGACGGGAAATCTCTTCTGTCGAGCCGTTAAGGGAAACATAAACCCCATTGATGCCGCTGTCTATCAGCTTTTTTACAGAACTCTCGTCAACACCCCATCCGCTCAGGGCAACCGAGGGATACAGACCGAGGAAGGCACACTTTTCTATCAGCTCATACAAATGCGGATACATCATAGTTTCGCCGCCGCTCAAGGCTATATTGGCAACGCCTATCCTTGCCGCCTCCTCCAATACCTCCAAGGCTCTTTCAAGCGGCAGGTCCTTGCCCTCCTGCAAATGGCAGTAGCATTGCGGGCAACGCAGCGGACAGCGGGTGGTCAGCTCTAAATTAAGCAGGCTTGGAGCAACATAGCTGTTTTCAGGTGCGGTAATTTCAAGAGAAAGCTCCATCTTTTCGCGTACAAGCCCGGCGTTTTCCCTCATCCATGTTAAAAAGCCTTCTCTTTCCAGCATTGTCAGAAGTATTTCCCCAACGTCATCCCCGGGAGGGAGATTGTCTAAAAGCTTCTCGATCAAAGGGTATTGCTTGCTGTGTATCGTGAAAACCCTTCTGTCGTGTGATATCAGTCTAAATGAGCCTGATTCAACCTTACAAGCTACAGTCTTGATAGACGTATCCCCCTCTCATAATATCTTTAGGCATCGGTGTGTGTATACCCTACTGACTATCCGCACTCACCACTTGAGCATTGATCCTATTCCGACGCCCCCGGCGGTTGCGGCAATTCCTCCATTAAAAATTCATTATAAAACACCGGGCATTATCCGATGTTACTACCATAGTAATAGGGTCTACCATTTAAAAATTTCCGATGCTATTCCAACGCCCAGGGCGGTTGCGCCGCAGACACCAATAATGACCCCAGCCGCAACAACAAGACCCAAGCCGATTAAGGAACCGCCCGCAACTTCCTCAAGCTCGTCTAGGCTGAGCTCGGTGCCGGGGTTTTCCGCTTGCTTCTTGATTGCCTTATTGAGAAGCTCCCCGATTTGCTTAACTTCATCAATCGTGAACTCAACGCCCTTAGTCTTCAGCAGTGCTTGGGCATCCTCGGGTTCTTGCAGTGAGAACAATTTCTTTGCAAATGCCTCGTCTTTCAGGGCATTTTCAAGTAAAGTTTTTTTATCCATTGCTGATTACCCCCCTATGTTTTTTGATATCGGAGTTTGGCTACCAGGAAATCCCCAGCAATCCGCCTACAGTCATTCCAACCGCCATTACCGCCGCAACACAGCAAATAATCGTCATAGTTATACCGCCACCGGCAACCTCTTCAAGCTGGTCTAAGCTAAGCTCGGCACCAGGATTCTCCTGTTTTTTTGCCGCAACCTTCTTGACAGCATCGCCGATTTGCTGAATTTCCTCAATAGTGAGGTCAACATTTTTTGTTTTAAACGCCGCCTGAACGTCCCCTAGGTCCTGCATTTCAAGCACTTTTCTTGCAAATATCTCGTCCTTGAGTGCCTTTTCGAGATTTATTTGGGCTGTCTGGGTCATCATTGTCACCTTCTCCATTAAATTTTTACTAAAGCCTGAGGTCGCAGGAGCATCCTGCGACCCCCATTTGAAATTATAGACTTTAGTAGATTTGTCAATGGTTTTTGTTTACCACATGAACACGGCTGCGGCGGCACCGCCGCCGATCAGTGCTGCGGCAGCAGCGGCTAGGAAGATACAAGTTGTAATAATGGCACCGCCCGCAACGTCTTCAAGGTCGTCTATGCTAAGCTCGGCATCGGGATTTGCTTTTTGTCTCTCAACGATTTTCTTTGTAGCTTCGCCTATCTCTTTGATTTCCTCGATGCTCATGTCAACGCCCTTTGTTTTCAACTCTGCCTGGACATCACCTAAGTCTTGCATCGCAAGTACTTTTTTTGCGAAGGCCTCGTCTTTAAATGCCTTCTCGAGATTTGCTTGGGTTGTTGGGTTGATCATTGCTAATTCCTCCATTAAAAAAATTTTTATTATAGAACACCGGGCATTGTCCGATGTTGCTACCAAAGTATGGGGTCTACCAGGTTGGCTGTATTGTGCCTACGTTGCTAGCGACCATAGGCATCTGTTTGCCGAAATCGTATTGCATAGGCATCGTCGGCTGAACCATTCCGCCCGCAATTCCTTCAAGTGCCTCTGGATCAAGCTCGGCATTGGGGTTTTCCTGTTTTTTAGCAACGAGTGCCTTGATTGCATCCCCTAATTGTTGGATTTCCTCAATGGTGAGGTCAACACCTTTTGTTTTCAGTGCCACTTGAACTTCCCCTAGGTCTTGCATTGCAAGTACTTTTTTTGCGAAAGTCTCATCTCCAAATGCCTTGTCGAGATTTGCTTGAGTTGTTGGGTTGATCATTGCTAATTCCTCCATTAAAAAAATTTTTATTATAGAACACCGGGTATTGTGGGGGTGTTACTACCAAGTTACATGTGCTACATCATTATTTACGTTGCTGGCGACAACAGGTATTTGCTTGGAGAACTCGTATTGCAGCTGCTGAACCATTCCGCCCGCAATTCCTTCAAGCGCATCTAAGTCAAGTTCGGCATTGGGATCCGCTTGTTTTTTAGCAATGAGTTTCTTGAAGACATCGCCCATTTGCTGGATTTCCTCAATGGTGAGGTCAACACCTTTTGTTTTCAGTGCCACTTGAACTTCCCCTAGGTCTTGCATTGCAAGTACTTTTTTTGCAAAACTCTCGTCTTTAAATGCGTTGTCAAGATTTGCTTGGGTTGTTTGATTCATTTTCAATTCCTCCATTATTTTTGATTTTTAAACTTCCGCCTTTTTGCTTTGCTCATATACTTATACTTGAAAGGTCCAAAATAGTTACATCCAATCCGACATTTTTTTTCTTAGCCCTGCAATAATACGATGCACAGTGACCTTTACATTCCCCTCGCTCATGCTTAGGACCTCGGCGATTTCACTGTTTTTCAGGCACAGCATATATTTCATGGACATAATTTCCTGATGCAGCTCGGGCAGGGTTTTCATTTGCTCAAAAAGCACCCTGACCGCTTCCCTGGTAAGACATTCGTCATCAATGTCAATGCCGGCTGACATATCCTCCGGGAATTCGGTCAGCAAGGAACTCCGTACGGAGGAACGCCGGAAATAGTCGTTGAGTATATTTCGGGCTATGCTGCCCAGCCATGTGCTAATTTTACCCTTTTCACTGTCGAAGCTGTCTATATACTCGAATGCTTTTACAAATACGTCTGCTGTCAAATCCTCTGCATCCCATGTATTTCTAACACGAAAAAATATGTAATTGTAAATCCGGGAGAAGCTTTCGTTGTATATCTCCCTGAATTGCTCTGATGCCGCCGGGGCTTGGGGTTTTCTATAATCCGGCTTTGCTTTTATTTTGATAACATTTCGCATTATCAAGGCCTCCCTCCCGCAAAAAAATCAGTTTCGTCTGCCGCAGTCAAATTTCCCCTCAGCCATATCCGCAACAGAGGTCCGGCACAGCGCATGGAAAGTCTGCATACGGTCTTCCCCTGATTCTTTGTAGAATCCGGAAATATTTCTCGCCGCGTTTCTCACCGTTTCACACAACCGGTCAAATTCCCCGCTCTCCGTTTCAGCTCCGCCCAAATATATCTCAAGCCTGCCGCCTTTTCTGAACTGCGCCGCATTCTCAAGCCCTAAAAACGTCAGAAACTTCACCGGGTCGTATTCGCCTAACGTCGCTGTCAGACCCATAAAATCCGCAATTATCTCATCGTGAATTTCATTTTTCGCAGAATTATAAAATCTCTGTGTCATATAATGAGCGGATTCATGCTCGCGGCGTATGATCAGCGACTTTTTATGCCAATCGTCGGGAGCCATGCCGAAGGCCTCAGGGTCTACACCGCTGTAGTATCTATGGGACAATAAGGCAATATAATCGCGGTAAAGGGAAGGGTCTTTAGGAATCGCGCCGTCAGCACTCCGGTTCATATTGACCCGCGCCCAATTGTTGTAATTCTTTACAATGGTAGCACCACGTGAATCCGGTACAGGCTTCGGTTCGCAGCGGCATACAATGCTCCGGTGCAATCGGATAAAATCCTCATCGGCCTCACACTCAATAACCGGCAGACGTCCCGCGGGTGTTGGGTGTAAATACACGCGTATACCTTCAGGCATAACAGGCATCCATGCGTCCTTCCGCTCACAGGGAAGCTCTCCGCGTTTTAGGGCCGCTAAAAACGCCGGATTTTCGCTTTGTCCCTCCTCAACAGGAAAACTAAGCTCTACAAATATATCTAAAAGTAATTCCCAATCAGCACGGCCGCTTTTGCCGAGCAATTTTCCCCAATCGCTTGCAAAGCGTTCTTCTGCCGGGTTGTCTATAGGTGGTTTTTCCGTAAATTTATTTTCCTTCAGTTGGGACATTACATCATTCATCAGAAACACACTCCCTACACGATTTGTCTTTTCGCCATTGCGGCAAATGTTCCGTTTTTATCCATAAGCTCCTTGTATGTACCCTCCTCGGTGATTTTTCCGCTCTCCAGAACGATGATACGGTCACAGTCCTGTATTGTACTCAAACGGTGAGCTATGGTAATCCGCGTAACTTTAAGTTGATTTATGCTGTCAATAACAATCTTTTGGGTTTTGTTATCAAGAGCACTAGTTGCCTCATCTAAAAACAGAAGCTTGGGATTACCCACCAACGCCCTTGCGATTAAAAGACGCTGCCGCTGCCCGCCTGACAGTGTTCCTGCCCCTTCGGCGACTACAGTATGCAATCCCATCGGCATTTGCTTTAAGTCCTCTTCAAGTCCTGCCTGTTTCACCGCCTCCAACGCCTGTTTTTGCGTTATATTGGGGTTCGACCCCGCAATGTTTTCAAAAATAGTTCCTGCCAGCAATTGACCTGACTGCAACACTACCCCAAGCTGGCGCCGTACTGAACGAATGTCTGTCTGGCTTAAACTTACACCATCAAAATATATTTCACCGCTGTCTGGTTTTTCAAAAGCAAGCAAAATTCTAAACAATGTAGATTTTCCGCTGCCCGACGGTCCGACAAGTGCTATATGCTCGCCGCCTTTAACGTGGAGGGAAACATCTTTAATTATCCGCGGACCTTCCGGATCATAGCTGAAATTCACATGACTCAGCTCAATCTCACCAGATAGCGGCGCGGCTTCTGCTTTTTGCTCGTCATATTCCGGTACTGCCTCAAAAATCGGCTTTGCCTTCTTATACAGCGGTCCTACAACGTTTATGCTCATAACTGCTCCTGAAAACTGAATTACAGCCCCCATTAAGCTTCCAAAGGCGGCGTTGAATGCAATAAACGTTCCTGCCGATATTCTTTCATCTCCCGGGACGTTGAATATTACGGCATACAAAATAATTGCCGAAATAAGAACCACAACCGAGTTCCAAACTATTGACCAGTTGCCCATACTCTCTTTCTTGAAGGTTATGGCGCGTGACTCCTTGAACATCTGTGACCAATTGTAAAAAGTACGTTTTTCCGAACCCGACATCTTGATTTTGGCGAGTCCCGAAAGCCAGCCGAACATTTTACCTGCTGTTTTATTGTTTATTTTAAGAAGCTTTTCCTCGTGCTTCGATTGCAAGTATCCGAACCCGAGTGAAATTAACAGAGTAATCCCTGAAATGGCAAGAACAATCCATGTAAGCTTTGCGCTTTTGGTAAACATGACAACAATATAAAATACCGAGAATATGCTTGTGATGATGGTGTTTACTATCGGACCTGAAAGGACCTGCTCAATCTGTGAAATGCTCATGGCGTTCTGCGTAAGCTCACCTGCCGTGTATTTTTTGAAAAAACTCACCGGGAGACTTAACAGACGATCCCAAACCGCCGCCTGCAGGTCAGATTGACCGGATATACGCTGCAGGGCAAATGCGCGGGTAAGCTCGAAGGCGAAGGTTGTCAAAGCTATTGCAGCTATCAAAAATCCTATTTGTATAAGCATAGCCCGGTTTCCGTCTGGAATAACAGTATCAAAAACGCGACCGGTAATTTCAGGTAAAAGCATAGCCAAAAGGCCGCCGCCGAGACCCATAACAAGCATCCATATCCAGTCTGCTTTTCTTGTTCCCCGCATAACAAAGCGTATAACATCCTTTCCCGTAAGGCTGTGCATGGGAAGGCTGCGGTAAAACATCGTTGCCTTCGGATTTATTACATCTGCATTTTCTTTTGTCACCTTAACCCGTTCGCCTGTGGCGGGGTTGTAGATGACATAACGCTTAGGGGCTTTTTGTAAAAGAGCTACAGGCTCATCAGTTTCATCGAGCTTTGCCAAAAAATTGCCGCCGTCCTGACGATACCATTTGTCTGACAAAATAACCTCGCGTGTTCTGAAACGAGATGCCTGTGAAATACTGTCTATGGGACCGGAGGAATGCTGGTTATTATAAATTGACTTGGGAACGGTTATTTTCATGCCGTTTGCCTGTGCTACGGCAGAGCATGCCTGTATGAACGCATCATCCGTTTTGGCACTGTCTGAAATTGAGTCTGCTGCATTGACCCCGGGAACAACCGACTGCAAAGCATCTAAAGCTCCCTGCAAATAGGCGTTTTCTCCTGTATATCGTTGGCGGTTGGCATCATAAGTTCTTTGTTTTTCTTCCCCTACACGCTCATCCGCAAGCAGCATAAAAGAACTATGAAATTCTCTTATGTTGCCTGATTTAAGTTCATTGCAGACCTCTTCGATTTTGTCACGGTTGAATTCGAGATACTGACAGCATTTTTTTACCCATTCTTCAGCAAGAATCGCTGTGGAATCCGTGTCACGCGCTTCTTCTAAAACGCTGTCACGCATAGGGACCGCAAGCATGGCCGCAGAGAACCCATCCTCGCGGGAATAAGGCATAACAGGTAAAATGAGTTCACCATCGTTTATCTGGAATAGAAAGCTGCGGATACCAACAGGTTCGCCGTCTCGTGTCATTTTACAATGGTATATGTTTATAATACCCTCTTTTACAATCAAGGCGCGGTTTTCTTCGTGGATCCAAAAAGGAACGTTATCCTTCATTTTCAACATACTCATATATCCATCACTCCTATACCGCTGTACGGATAAGCTCCGCGTAGAGTCCCGGCTCGTCTTTCATGTCATTGTGGGTGCCGCGCTGCATGATTTTGCCCTGGTGCATTACAATAATTTCATCGCAATCACGGATTGTGCTGAGCCTGTGCGCGATTACAATACAGGTGCATCCTCTTCTGCGGATATTATCGTTTACTGCTTGTTCGGTACGAGTATCAAGGGCACTGGTGGCTTCATCGAGTATCAAAACAGAAGGCTCAATGGCAAGAGCGCGTGAAATCTCCAAACGCTGCCGCTGACCTCCGCTGAAATTTGCACCGCCTTCACTGACCTCGCTTTTGTATCCGTCATCGCGGCTTGCAATATCATGGTGAATACAGGCATCCTTTGCGCCGCGTACAACATACGCATCGCCCACCGTTGAATCCCACATTGTGATATTTTCATTCACGCTTCCCTCGAACATACAGATATCTTGGTCAACCACAGCTAATGAGTTATTGATCACATTTCGCGGTAATTCATCGCGGTTTACCCCATCGAATAGGATTTCCCCTCCCCATGGACGCTGAATGCCCGCAATAATTTTAGCAACTGTGCTTTTACCGCTGCCCGAAGAGCCTACCAACGCCACTCTCGAGCCTGGAGTAAGCGTTAAATTAAAGTCTTCAATCAGCGGTTTTTCCAGTACGTTATAACCAAAGCTCAAGTTCTTTACTTCAATGCGACCCTCTAATTTGCGAAAGGTTGATGGGTCTGCCGACTCTATATCTTCATCGCGTTCAGGATCATTGAATTGGTCTACAGCGTATTTATGCACATCGTCAAGCCGCGCCATATCGCCCTTGAGCTGTTTTATTTTCATACCCATGGAGGTAAGCTTTCCAATAGGATTCATAAAATTACCCATCAAGCTCTGAAAAGCAATCAGGGAGCCTACTGTCATATTTCCATCTAAGATTTGCAGTCCGCCGATACACAAGACCGTAGCTTCAGAGAGCTTCAGCAAAAAGTTAGGCAGAGCAGATAAAACCTGACCAACTCCCCCCATTTTCTGCTGACCGTTAAGCTGCTTTGCGTGATACCCCGCCCACTTTGAGAAAAAGCCTGATTCAGATCCTGTTGCCTTGATCGTTTCTATCAAGTACAGGCCGGATACGGATGCTCCAGACAGCTTACCCGAATCCTGCACCAACTTCTTGTTAAGTGCTTCAATCTTACCCGATGAATAAACAAAGTATAAAACATTTACAACCGCCAGTCCGAGTGTGAACATCGTAAGCAGCATATTATACTGAGTCATCACAAAAAAATAGAAAATCAAAGTAAGAACGCCTATTACGTTCTCTGCTAATTCGCGGGAGAGGAACGCCGCCACGGTGTCGTTGGAGCTTTGCCTCAAACTGATATCACCGGGTGAACGTTGCTGGAAAAACAATACCGGCAGCCGCAATATATGCCAAAAAAACTTACTTGCCCCCACTAAAGCAATTTTTGTTTCCATCCGAAGAAGGTAGCGTTGCTGCAAAGCGGTAAGTGCCGCCTGTATAAGCACCGTAGCTCCCATGCACCATAACAGCGGCTTGAGCCATTCATCCTTGCCCGCTAACAGTAAATCATCTATGAATATCCGCGAAAACGCAGGGATAACAATGCCCGGAATTACCATCAGCAATCCCACGATTATAAGAAATACAACGCCCGTCTTAACACTGCGGAGCCGCTTCGCCAAGGATGGGAACATGCCGCTCTTTTGTCCGCCCTTCTCAAACTCTTCGGTCGGCTCAAAGGTAAGTACGACACCCGTAAAAGCGAGATCAAATTCTTCATAGGGGATGACCCTGTGACCGCTTGCCGGGTCGTTTATATATGCTTTGCCGTTCTTAAAACCTTCAAATACCACAAAATGATTGAAATTCCAATGGATTATCATAGGCGGCTTTAGATCCGCGAGATCGGCGGGTTCCTTACGGAATCCTTTGGCGGTAAAACCTATCTTCATAGCGGCTTTAACGATATTGCTCGCCTTTACGCCATCCCTTGTTACACCGCATTCCACCCGAAGCTTTTCAAGGGGTATGTATTTCCCATAGTAGGCGCAAATCATAGCAAAAGAGGCCGCTCCGCACTCCACCATTTCCATTTGTAATATACTTGGTGTGCGAACGCGTGTATTTTTATGCGGACACTTGGGGATATTGCTTTCTTGGTCTATATTGCTCATATTTGCAGACACTTGCCTCTCCCACCCTCTCTATATATTGCTCCCCCGATTAAACATGAAACATCCCGGCGGCAAATTTCGTGCGAGCCTTCAGCTTCCTAAGAGCCTCTTGACAAATGGTACAATCATATCGACCGGGCGCTTGCTTGCGACCTTTATTTCACTCATGCAAATAGTGCCGGAGTCAACACCGAAGGGGGCACCCTTAGGGGTAGACCATTTATAGCCGCTTTCGGTTTCAGGATCGCGCAGCAGCTCAACCTCTACCTCCATAACCGCAGTTTGTTCGCTAAATGCCTGAACAAGCTGCTGATTTTGCAAAACCAGCATCATATGTTCCTGCGTGACGGCATATGTCGATACCGATTTTACTCTTCCAACCATATAACCGTATTCTTCACGGTTAACTGTTGTGGGAGATATGTTTACCTCCATGCCTGCCGTTATACGCTTACCGTCAGTTATGGGAACATACATCAAAACACTGCTTGCCTGACCGTCACGAGTAATAGTACCGAGGACACTCCCTGGTTGTACATAGTCTAAGCTCTGTATATTTAAACTGGCAATGGTTCCGCTATACTGCGCCTTTATTACGCTGTTAAGAGAAAGCTGCAGCTGCAGCTCCTGCAGATTCCGAAGCAGCTCTCGTTCTTTTATCTGCTTGAGATGCGAAAACTGCCCCATAAGCGAGGATATTTGTTCTCCCGTCTGATTATAGCCGCCCCAAAGAAATTTCGTAAAAGTAGAGTTAAGCTGTGAGCTTTGTGTTTTAGCCTGAATAAGCTGCATCCGGTTATTTTCAAGCTGTGACTGCATTGATGCAAGGCTTGGATCGTAAGCGGGACGGTTTTTCACTTGCTGGTATATGCCAGACAGCTCTTCATCGCTTACCGCCTTAAACTCTTTGCCGGACATATCAATATATCTGGCACCTGTCATAGTGTCGATATATACAGTTTTTCTTGCGGATTTGCTGGGGAGACCGGAGTATGTATTGCCAAGCAAGCTTTCGTAATAATTTGGCAAATAATACTTGCCGTTTTTGTTGTAAACCTCCTCGCCGGAACTGTCCATATAAAAAACGGGGAATGTACTTGAATTTCTCTTGTCTGAAAGAATCACATATGCAGCACCAAGCTGATTAGTAACCGTAAATTGATGTGCAGCACTATAATTTCGTCTGTAATAATCCCCGCGGTCGCTGGTGTAAAAGTCACCGTTTGCCTGAGGCTGCCCGCTCTGCTTTTCGGCGTTTTCGAGTTCAATTTTACGCTGATAACTAAGATGTTCCTCGTGCTCCTTGATTTGATCCTCTAGTACCTTGATCTGCCTTTCCAGTGCTGTAACCTGCTGAGCTTGCTGCTCACGTTGATTGGAAATATCTTTCTCGTTTTTCTCCGCCTCATTCTTTTGGGCATCAAACTGAACGCGGGCAGCGCGAATTTGCCCTGCAAGCTGAGCGAATTCTGAATATATTTCAGAATTTAGCGAACCAATGTTAAATTCTAACGTTTCAATATCAACACCCTTTAAGGCATCAATGTTTTCGCGGCAGCGTTCTATCTGCTGTATCAGCTCATGCTGTGAAACGCGGGCGATAACCTGACCGCTTTCCACAAAGTCGCCTGCGTATACGCTCACATCGGTAATCTGTCCATCCGTTTGCGCGGTGAAAGTACCCACGCCTTCACCGTACATTAAAATGCCGCCTCCGTTTACCTTGTCGGATACGCTCCCCAAAAACCCCCAAAGGGAGGTTGCTATGATTAGAATTGCAAGTGATACACAGGCAACCCATCCAACCGGCGAAATAACCGTCAGCTTTTGGTCAAGCTGCTCCGGTGAGGCAAGCCGGTCAAGGGAAACCTTGCGGAAAATTGAATTTTGTTTAGACATAATCGTTCCTCCTCCCAATAAATCAATCGATATACTCGAATTTATTACCTGCCCATTTTTTCATATAAACAGATTTGCCGACAATTTCATGGTTCTCGTCAAAGCTTGTAGGGCCGAAAATACTGCCTAAAGAATCGGAGGTACTCAAATATTCGCTCAATTCTTCTGTTGTCTTTAATCCTGTGCTTACTGCTTTGGCGACAATCATTGCTGAATCGTAACCTTGTATTGCCCATATATCCGGCGATGTCCCATAGCGGTCCATATATCGCTTAACAAACTGTGCAATCCCCTGCGGGGGGGTCTCACTGTTAGTTATAGAGCTTACTGTAATATCGGATGTTCCCGGGCTTAGGTATCTTGCAAGGGCAGCACTGTCCATGCCGTCACTGCAAATAATGCTTCCAGAAAACCCAACCCCTCGAACCTCGTTTATGAAGCCAGCTCCAATTTCTACGTTACCCACTATAAATACTGTATCATAATCAGCGGCACGCCACTTTCTCTCCCAAAGTGTAAGTGAATCCTCTATAATCGCGGAGCTTACACGATCAACTACATCTATACCTATTGAGAATGCATAACGCTGAAGCTCTGCCGACATTTCAAATCCATACACACTGTCTTCATAGTAAATAACAGCTTTTTCTGTGTTTTGAGACTTGGCATAGTCGCACATTTTCTTGCTAATTTGAGTGTCTGCGGGAATGTTTCGAAAAACATATTCGGATGAGGGTGAGGTTAATGAAGGGACAGAAACCGTGGGGACAATCAATGTTTTCTGCCCTATAGAATAAACGCTCGAAATAGGAACACAAATACCTGAATACCAATGTCCCACCACACCGATTACCGAGCTGTCGTTTATGTATTTCCCCGCAAGCTCAACGGCCCTTCCGAAATCCCCGCCATCATCGTCAATTTGAATAATCAGCTCCGGCTGCATATCCATGGCGGCAATATCTTCGCGTGCAAGCTCTATTCCTCTGATATAATCGGTGTTTTTCTCTGCGTATTCAAGCGGAACCGGAACGGCTAAAATCTGTGCTGAACGCCTGTGCGTTAAATCACAGGACGCAAGAAATGTCATGCAAAACAAAACCGTTATGATGCAAGCAAGAACACGGAGACGAATTCGATAACTCGTTTTCACTTATAACCCCACCTTAACTCAATAATAATTTGCGGTAAATCACGCCTGTGCATTTGCACCGACCGCCGCACACAATACACTTGTACTGCTTATCGTCATACCAAATATAAGGCACCTCACTATGTACGCAAAACCCATTTTTGAGAAATATCCGATTCATAGGAACGATATTGCCCAGCCTCCACGCACTGCCCCAAGCTGAAAAAAGCCCATCGCTAACAGCTTTATTCAAGCACGCCTCAAACAAATCATCAGCTACTCCCCTTCCGCGAAGCGATTCGTCAACCGCCATTGTTTTCGTATAGCACACCATTCCATCGGAGCTTGAATTTTGCACAAAGGTCTCCTTGGGCAATTTTATTTTAGAGGCACACAAATCCGCCGTAATATATTGAAAGAAGCAGTAGCCTGAAATTTTGCCGTCTGTAACCGATGAATAGAAAGAGCCTTGACCTCCCGTAACCTCCTTCAGCCTGTCCTCGTTCATATAACCCTCGCCAAATGATTTGTTGGCAATAAGTGCAACATCCCTTGCGAAAGCCGTATCATATGGGACAATAGCCGTGCTTGTTATTTCGGCTTGAGGGGCGGACATACGGTGGACATTATTTTTCGCCATATAACCGCACTCCTTTCTTACTCTCGACACAAATCTGCAAGCAACCGCGCATTCCTCTTGTTGGCCGCGAAAGCTTTCTTTTACGGCCTCTTATATGACCCTCCTGCTCGGTGACCTTATCATAGGCTTGTGTTGCAGATTTTCAGGTAACTCTAATACTGACACCAATTAATCTAACACAAGCGATCCAACTGTAAAAGTACCATTGGGGGGTATGAAAGTATTTTAATTACCATGTATGGAGTAAATGGGATAGACAAGGTTTTCTTTATGGCACGAGTATCGCGGGTACGGCGGTATTCGTCAGTATCGGCAATCTCACCGCTACCAAATATGCCCTCAACCTCTTTTGCGAAGGCAACCGCTCAGAGGGGTATGACTCCTACTGATCATTCGTTGCGCCGCACACTTTTGTCCCGGTTTTGGCATAAAAGGCATTCTGACGGCACGAATGACATGATTTTCATGTTTCACTGCATTTCGTGCCACCAGGATGCCTTTTATGCCAAAATCAACACAAACGATTCTAGATGTGCTATGCTGTAGTCAGCTGAAAAGCAAAAAAAATTTTTAGGAGGTCTTTCCCATGAAATCTACGTTCAAAATCAATTGCGCAAAATTAAAACTCCTAGCGGCTATCCTTGTCCTGTTCCTGCTGCTGGCACTTACCCCCGCACCATTTACATATGCAGCCGATTACAATTTTACTTCTGAGCATTTCATTTACCACACAAGCCTCCAAGGGGACGTGACACCTAGTAGAGTTTCGGTGGAAAATTTCAACCTTTTCATGAAACGCTTGGATATGCAATATGAGGTTTTGCGTGATTTGACAGGTACGGGAATCAGGGGCGGAAAAGTAACACTGACATTTGACACCGGTGGCCCCGGACTGCAATGGGTAACTCCAGGTCAGCCCGAGGTTATATATGTAAATAATAATCCTGGTCTCCTGAATGCTGTTGAGGAACACGGTGCTGCCCGTTGGCGTTTTGAAGGTACATCCCACGAAATTGGCCACTTATTTGGTATGCCGAATGGCCCGGTGCTCCCCTGGAAGAGCTTTGATATTGAGGGTTGGGCAGAGATGCTTGCGTGTATTGCGAGTCATGTGAATATCGCTAAACACGGCGGTTTTTATATGTCTGGTGCAAATCAGAGACCAGAGCAATGGGCAACCACATTGCCTCTTGGCACCACTGGCGTTGTCCGTGAGTTTGTGAATCCATTATTTACCTCAGATCGCCGACCTACAACCTCATCGTGGACGGAAGAATCATTTGAGCGTGGATGGAATATTTTATCCCAAGTCTTCCGAAGCTACCACAACGGATATATCCCGAGATACTCTTATAGCGGAGGAACAGAAAGGCAAAGGTTTCGCTTAGACTTTATAGACAGATGTCGCTTCTTTGCTGTGGATGATCCAAACACGGAGGCAGAGCCAGGGGACTTGTATGTTAATCTCGGACTGTACAATCTCTTGGTTGATGAGGTCACACGTACCCCTATCGATGGCGGGGGTATCATCCCATCACCTACACCAACGCCCTCCCCTGGTGATTCTACTCCCTCACCAACGCCCTCCCCCGGCACATCATCGCCAACTCCTACTCCGACACCAAGTGCAGCACCGGCTGATTGCAGTGACAACTGCATCAACTACTCTCCCACTGCCGACATTATCGTAACCTCCGACGACACACCAAAAATCAATCTCAGCAACGAGACCCTAGACCTAGCCGGGTTTGCAGCCTCCGAGTTCAGTGTTGACGGCGGCGGGAAGTGGAAAGCTGTGAAAGCTGATACATTCGGCGATAAAAAGTTCGCCAAACTACTCAACAAGGGCATGGCTCTTCACCTAAAAGACGCAGGAGGCAGTACAGTAACCTTCCCGGTAATCAACCCCCGGCCTAAGCCAAAATTAGCGGCAAACTATGAAATTGCGGCATCCGGCGGGGCGTTCGGTCAATGGGTTCTGGCTGAGAAAAACAGCTCCGCAGCCGTGAAGAGCAACATACAAATCGGCATTGCCGGACTGAACGACAAAGGCAAACCCGGCAAAGCGGTTGATACAAACGGTTGGGGAAAATTCCAAGCAGACGGCGGTATTTGCGTAAAGCCGATCGGGGACAAAAACGGCAAACCTGCTGTGGTGAAAACAACGTATTTCTACAGGACTGCACCATCGGATGTCGATGGGTTTACGCCAGGGGGCAAACCTAAGAAAATCAAAGCAACAAGTCAACTGAAGCCGACCAAGTATAAGCTAAAAGACGGCAAAATCAAGGTTAAAAAGGGTACAATCGTCAACGGTGCCGCACCTCTTGCGGATAAAGCTGAAATTGACTTTGTAGCTGGAATGCAGGTCTGGATGGCCGCTACGGCTAAAAAAGCGGCGAGTGCGAAGCAGACAGTGGGGTAAAATTGAACACTGAGGGGCTGTGCTGGAAGGACGTTTTGCGGTTATTCACAGCCCCTGTTCACATCCGCCTAAAATAATGCTTGCATTATTTTAAAGACTATGATACCCTACAATGAGTGAGGGAGAGGGGTGTGAGCTCAATGCCAAAGTACTACATTACAACAGCTATCCCCTATGCTTCGGCAAAGCCGCATATAGGCAACACCTTTGAGGCTGTGTTTACCGATGCAATTGCAAGGTATCGCAAGCTGCGCGGCGATGATGTTTTCATGCTAACAGGAATGGACGAGCATGGTCAGAAAATCCAACGCATGGCACATGAGCTTGGGATTACGCCTCAGGAGCTAGTGGATGAGAACACTCGTCTACTGCGTGCTAACTGGGATTTGTGTCATGTGGAATATGATGACTTCATCCGTACTACCGATCCGAGGCACAAGGAAATTGTCAAAAAAATCTTCAAAAAGTTGCACGATCAGGGCGACATTTATAAGGGGAGCTATGAGGGCTGGTACTGTCTGCCTGAGGAAAAGTTTTTCACAGATAGCCAAATCACAGATAGCCAAGTCTGCCCCGAGTGCGGTCGCGGAGTGGAAAAGGCCAGCGAAGAGGCGTATTTTTTCCGCCTCAGCAAATACTCTGATCGTTTGGCCCGGCATATCGAACAAAACCCGGAATTTATCATGCCCGATTCCCGCCGCAACGAGATGGTTAACAACTTTATCAAAATGGGATTGCAAGACTTCTGTGTTTCCCGGACCTCGTTTTCCTGGGGTATAGAGATTGACTTTGACCCGGCACACGTTATGTACGTGTGGGTGGATGCTCTGTCTAACTATATTACTGCGCTGGGATATGACCCAGATGGCAACCATGGCCGCCTTTTTAAAAGATATTGGCCATGTGATGTACATGTTATCGGCAAAGACATCCTGCGTTTTCACACACTTTACTGGCCGGCACTGTTAATGGCACTTGATATTCCCCTGCCCAAACAGATTTTTGCCCATCCGTGGTTCTTAATGGGGCAAGACAAAATGAGCAAATCAATGGGTAATGTTATTTACGCCGAAGAGCTGTGCAGCAAATACGGCACAGATGCCGTACGGCACTATCTTCTGCGTGAAATGCCGTATGCCCAGGACGGCAGTATTACACGGGAACAATTTATTTTGCGGTGCAATGCCGATTTGTCAAACAATCTTGGAAATTTACTGAGTCGCACTGTTACTATGGGGGAAAAATATTTTGCAGGCACCTTGGCTCTCTCGTCTTGCGCCGGGCCAGATGAATACACCCATGAGCTAGACAATTTGGCGACAGAAGTCAAGGAAAATTACGCCAAAAGCATGGATGTTTTGAGTGTCGCAAACGCAATGCAGGAAATTTTCAAACTGCTTGATAGGGCAAATCTATACATCGATCAGACAATGCCCTGGGCCTTGGCTAAAGACGAGGGCAAAAAGGCGGAGTTATGTCTTGTTTTGCACAATCTCTGCAAAGCCTTACAGCAGGCCTCGGTGTTGCTTTATCCTATTATGCCTGTTGCAGTCAAGCTTTTGCGTCAACAATTAGGCTTACCCGAGACACCGGGATGGAAAGAGTCCCTGCCTGACGGCTATTCGGTAAAACGCGGTCCGGTATTGTTCCCGCGAATTAAGTTATCCACAGAGTAACTCCCCCTAATAGGGGAAATTGTCGGGGCTTGGCGCAGCTTGGTAGCGCGCCTGCTTTGGGAGCAGGAGGCCGCAGGTTCAAATCCTGTAGCCCCGACCACAGGGGAGCTATACGAACACCCAAGGGGATGCGGTTATCTTCTTAACCGTTGACGGTTTCGTATTGCTCTGTTCGCTTAAACCAAGCGGATGAAAGGAAAAACGCCGATAGTCTCTGTTGAGATT
>WRLU01000004.1 GCA_009777475.1 Oscillospiraceae bacterium
GTTAAAATCCCATGCGTTCGTAGGAGGTTTGCTTTAATTGGAGGTCCTGCGTTCGTTCCGCGGGGTGTTTGCTTCACCACACGGACGCCGTGGCCGGTGTTTTGTTTACTCAAAATCGGCCCTCAATTGGTATTTTAACACTTCCCGCCTGGGTTGTCAAGGGGGGGTGGTTTGTGTTATTTCATTTCACCGTAACCCTAAACACCTTAGAGACCCTGTTCTTCTTTGTTTTCCCTACAGTGTGGGTGACACGGCAGCGGTAAAATTTTCTACCTCTTTTCTTTGTGGAAGGCTTGTAGTTTTTCTTCTTTGCCGCCTTGCCTTTGATATTTTTAAAGCCGCTTTTTTGCTTCTTGCTTGCCTGCCACTGATATGTAAGCTTGCCGCCCTTGCCCATGTTTTTGGCCTTGATTTTCAGCGTCAGCTTCTTTTTCCTCTTCACGCTGATTTTGGTTTTCTTAGGGCTGGTGACCTTTGGCTTTGCCGCCTTTGCCGCGGCTGGCTTCTTGGTCGGCGCGGGTGTGAAGATTGGCGCGGACGTTGGCGCGCTGGTCGGAGCAGTGGTGGGTGCGGTGGATGGATCCGGTTCCTTATATGGGCTAAAAATCTTCACAGGGGTGGCCTTGCCGTTATAAGGAAGCTCAACTATTCCGTTGCCCAGCTGTCCGTAACTATTACTTCCCCACGCCCACAGGGTACCGTCATCCTTGAACGCAAGGTAGTGTGCGCTGCCAGCCGTAACGATCGCCCAGTCATTAGCCTCTCCCACCTTGGCAGGGGCGGAGTCATTTTCCCACTGCCACAGCGTGCTGTCAGCCTTCAGTGCCACGTTATGGCTGCTGCCGGCAGAAACGCTCGCCCAGTCAGTAGCCTCTCCCACCTTGGCAGGGGTGGTGGTATTATCTCCCCAGGCCCACAGCGTGCCGTCAGTCTTGAGTGCCATAGTGTGCTCGTAGCCAGCCGAAACGCTTTTCCAGTCTGTGCCGCCAACCTCTACCGGGGTGGTTTTGCCGGTCTTTGTGCCGTCGCCCAGCTGACCTAGCCAATTCTGTCCCCAGGCCCACAGGGTGCCGTCAGTCTTGAGTGCCATAGTGTGCCCATAGCCAGCTGAAACGCTTTTCCAGTCTGTGCCGCCAACCTCTACCGGGGCGGCTTTGTCCGCTGTTGTGCCGTCGCCCAGCTGGCCGTAACTATTACTTCCCCATGCCCACAGCGTGCCGTCCTTTTTAAGTGCCGCGGCATGGGAGGTGCCAGCAGAAATGCTTGCCCAGTTTGTGTCATCGCCAACCTGAAGCGGGGTGGTTTGGCCAACTTGGAGCATACTAAACCCTCCCCAGCCCCACAGTGTGCCGTCAGGCTTCAGTGCCACGGTATGGTAGTCGCCAGCTGAAACACTTGCCCAGTCTGTGTCACTGCCAACCTGTACCGGGGTGTTTTTGTCCGCTGTTGTGCCGTCACCAAGCTGGCCGACCCAATTATTTCCCCAAGCCCACAGTGTGCCGTCCGTCTTGAGTGCAAGGGTATGGAAGCCGCCAGCTGCAACGCCTGCCCAGTCCTCAGCCTGACCAACCTGTGCAGGGGTGGTTTGGCCGTCCGTTGAGCCTAGCCCCAGCCGGCCGTACTGATTATTTCCCCATGCCCACAGTGTGCCGTCTTTTTTCAGTGCCACGGTATGGTTGAGGCTAACATAAACGCTTGCCCAGTCTGTATCTCCATTGCCTACCTGTACCGGGGTGTCTTTGCGCACTGTTGTGCCGTCGCCCAGCTGGCCGCTGGCATTACTTCCCCAGCCCCACAGTGTGCCGTCAGTCTTGAGTGCCATGAAGTTGGTGGCACCTATATTGACAAGAGCCGCAGCACTGGCCCAGTCATCGTCCCCGCCTACCTGCACAGGGGTTTCACCACTACTGTAGTACCCCCAGGTCCACAGGGTGCCGTCTTCCTTGATCGCAAGGCTCTGCTGGCTAGCCGCAACGCTTACCCAGTCTGTGCCGTCAACCTGTACCGGGGTGTCTCTGTTGGCCTTTGTGCCGTCGCCCAGCTGGCCCTCCCCATTATCTCCCCATGCCCACAGGGTGCCGTCAGACTTAAATGCAAAGGCGTGTGAGGCAGCCGCCGTAACGCTGACCCAGTCCTCATCCCCGCCTACCTGCACCGGGGTGCCAGACTTTCCTCCCCACTCCCACAGTGTGCCATCGTCCTTCAGTGCCACGGTATGGCGGTTGTCAGCAGAAACGCTTGCCCAGTCTGTGCCGTCAACCTGTACCGGGGTGTCTTTGGCGTCCGTTGTGCCGTCGCCAAGCTGTCCGAGGAAATTATTTCCCCATGCCCACAGGGTACCGTCAGCCTTGAGTGCCACGGTATGGTCGCTGCCAGCCGCAACGCCCGCCCAGTCTGTGTCACCGCCTACCTGTACCGGGGCGGCTTGGTTGTCCGTTGAGCCGATGCCCAGCTGACCGTCAGCATTGTACCCCCATGACCACAGGGTGCCGTCAGCCTTGAGTGCCACGGTATGCTCATCGCTAATCGCAATCTGGGCAATGCCCGACTGGCCGTCCCACTCGGCCTCGCCGCCAGCGGCGTACAGGGGCATACCCGAAATGCCGGGCAACAGGGTTAGCAGCATAACAGCTACAACAATAAGCGCGGTTAGTTTTTTGGGGCTTTCAGTGGTTATCATGGTAAAATCCTCCTTAATTTTACCCTCCTTTACAAGGAGGGTGCCTCCCGCGAAATGCGAGGGGTTATGTTAAGCGGGAATTTCCCGCTTAAGCGCACAGCAAAAGACGACCGCCCTTCTTTACAGAAGAGCCGCCGTCTTTGTTATCAGTATTCAGTTTCAGGGCATGACGAACTGTCTTGTCTTGTCTTGTCTTGTCTTGTCTTGTCTTGTCTGAGTGATTTTAGCACAATTCAGCATATTTGTCAAGCCCCTTCCTTGCGGATATTGTAACAGAGCATTGGGGTCTTGTCAATAAAAATTTTTCTGTTTAAAAAATCAATCGAAGCTTCAGCTTCGGTTCAAAAAAAGAATATTTTCCCCCGAATTTTTATACTCAGCAGAATTCGGAGTTAGAGGACAATGTATAGCCATGCTGCATATATTTAGTTATAACAGTCCCATAAAGCCATTTTGCCGCAGTGCTTCATATAGAACAATTGCCACAGCGTTTGACAGATTCAGGCTTCTGTTGTCTTTAAGCATTGGTATGCGCAGACATTGACCGGGGTATTGCTCCCTAAGCACAGAGGGGAGTCCGGCTGTTTCCTTGCCGAATACCAAATAGTCCCCATCACGATATTCTGCTTGATGGTATGGTATATTCCCATGAGTGGATAAAAGCCACAATCTTGCTCCCCGGTTGGTTTGACTGAATGAGTTAAAATTCTCATGCGTTCTAATGTCCATATCGTGCCAGTAATCTAAGCCTGCACGCTTGAGCTTTTTATCCTGAACAGCAAAACCCATCGGCTCGATCAGATGCAAAACCGACCCGGTGGATTTGCAGGTACGTACAATATTTCCGGTGTTCTGTGGGATTTCCGGTTCATGTAGGACAATGTGAATCATAAATTATTTCCGTTTCATCTTGAAATATTAGGCATCCCCTGATATAAAGCGGGCAAGCACGCGCTTAGCTGCTCCGCTATTGTCAGCTATTCCGAATCCCTATTGCTGTATCCGATAAAGCCTAGTATAAACAACACAGCCGACAACACTGTCATTATAATCATAGCGGCAATATCGTTACCGGTTAGCGCGTAGGTTGCTTCATCTGCAAAAATCGGCGTAATCACACGTACTCCTTTTTCATCTAATAGTGGGGTGCCGTCTGGGAGAATATAAGGGGCGCTGCCGATTTGCTCGACATAAGGGAGCTTGGGAACATGGCCGAAGGGAGTCAGCTTGCTCGCCCATTCGGGGATACCCATCAGAGTACCAAGGTAAAGGGCAACGAAGGTATAACCGAGGTATCCCCAAACCCAGCCGGTGAATTTGGGTAGCCAGCCTATGAGTGCAACGGCTACGCCTAAAAGCACAAGAATTGCCGGTGTGTATACAACACAGGATATAATCCAGTTGCCAAAGGGAATGGGATCGTCCATAACCAGGACGCTTCCGGCCCGGAAGCCTGCTGCGCTTATGAAGGGAACCAAAACAGCAGCTACAAGAGAGATTATGAAATACCCGCGTAGCTGGCTGCCGCGTGAGGCACTGTGTGCTAAAATATTTTCGGCATATCCGCGTTTTTCCTCCGAACGTGCTTTGAGCATAAAGTTCAGTATCGGCAACACACCCATGACGGACACTATTAGCAGAAAAGTAGAAACCATTACCATGACGTTGCCTTGGCTGATTTGCCTGAAAACGTCATTTGATTCAATAAAGGCCTCCATGTCGCCCATGACAGAGCCATAGGAATAGCCGAGCAAAAACACCACAATAGCCCAGAACGCACACCATCCCCTCAACAATCTCCACGCCAAAGCACCGGGACTTTTAAGTGAGGCCTTTGCATCGCTTCTGCCGGGTGCCGATGGAATCAGGCTTTCCCCTAAATCGCGGATTTTACAGAGCCATAAAGCCTTTATGCACAAGACAATTCCTATTAAAGCGGTCAGGATTATCGGAGCCCAGTCGTTTGCAACGAAGGTCATAGATCGTTGCGCGAGACCTAATATTGAAATATTAACAGCAGCTTGATTTTCCTGCATGCTTCCCATCATAAAAGTCATATAAAGCATACCCAAAAATCCAAATGACCAAGCCATAGCCGTCCCAGGGTGTTTATTTAGCTGGCAGAATACGGCAGATACACCCGCCATGACTATCCCAAATGCGGCGCATGCTCCGCCGGTTGCGAATGCTCCGGCATAATCCATGCCTCTGCCGGCCTCTGCCGCCGTCCCTAATCCCAGGCCAATCAGCAGTGCAAGTATAGCATTGAGTATAACCGCCGCCGTCAGCACCGCGGAGAGATTAGACATCCTGCCTACTGGCAACGATCGTACGACCTCAAGACGCCCGAATTCTTCATCCTTTCGGGTGTGGCACACCACTAATGCCGCGTTCATACATCCAACGATTATAAGCAGCCAGACCAGGGTATAAACAGAATACATACTGCCCAACGTAAGTACGCCGCCATCTAGGTAGTATTGCCCCAGCATTGCCTTAAACGAGGGGTTATTAAGCGGTTCAAGCATGGCATCAAGGCTGTCCTGGTCCGGATACATCCCGCTTATGCCCGCGCCGAAACCAACGGCTAAACCTAAAATTAAAACGAACCAGATAATAGTTTTCGGACACTCCCGTCTCAAATAAAAACGGCAAAGGGCGAAGCTGTTAGCAAACATATCCCTCACCCCCGGCTTTTCTCGTAGTGGCTCATAAACAATTCTTCTAAGGTGGGTGGGCTGCATTCTAACCTCGTAACACCGAATCCAGTTAAAAACGCCATTGCAGAGTTTATGTTTTTTGTATCAACGGCGAATGCTAAGCCGTTTTTTCCCTTGCGTATATCATGCACGCCTGGGATATTTTCCAGTCCTTCCACCGGCTGCTGAGTTTCTGTGATAATACTGGTGCGGGTCAAGTGGCGAAGGTCTTGCATGGTGCCGGTTTCGATAATCTGCCCATCGCGTATGATGCTTACCTTGTCGCACAGGCGTTCGACTTCTTGTAAAATATGACTGGATAAAAAAACTGACTTGCCGGAATTTTTTACCTCCTGGACGCACGCTTGAAATATTTTCTCCATCAGCGGGTCGAGCCCGCTGGTCGGTTCATCGAGTATGTATAGGTCAGCATCCGAAGAAAATGCTGCAACTAACGCCACCTTTTGGCGGTTGCCCTTTGAGTATGTGCGGCATTTTTTTCGGGGGTCAAGCTCAAAACGCTTAATCAACTCGTTTTTGCGGCTCTCGTTTTTGCTCTTGCGTAACCGTACAAACAGATCAATGACCTCTCCGCCGGTCAGGTTTGGCCAGAGGTTAACATCACCCGGCACATAAGCGACATTCCTGTGGATATCAACTGCATCCCTCCATACATCCTTGCCGAAGATGGAGGCATTTCCCTTGGTGGCCTTAATGATACCAAGAAGCACACGGATAAGGGTAGTTTTCCCTGCTCCGTTAGGACCGATAAATCCATATACCTCGCCGGGGCTAATATCTAAGCTTACATTCCTCAGAGCGGTAAAATCCCCATACTTTTTTGTCATATTGCTGACAGCAACAATTGAGTTCACTGTAAACATCCCCTCTCCATTTACTCTATGGCCTCATCCATCGGCAACAGAATAGCATACATGACTAATTATATCAAGATACCGATAAAAATTCGGGGAACTCAAAGCCTTGCAAGGCAGGGATATTTGTGTTATCCTGTGTAGGTAAATCAAGGGGGGAGTTATATGGATTACGCAACTGAATCATTGCGCCTGCACAGAGAATGGAAGGGCAAATTAGAAGCTGTGCCTAAAATATCTGTAGGCAACAAAGAGTCCCTGTCTTTGGCATATACCCCGGGAGTTGCCCAGCCTTGCCTGGAAATTCAAAAGTCACCGAGCGAGAGCTACAACCTAACCGGGCGTGGAAACACCGTTGCTGTAGTAACAGACGGTACTGCCGTATTGGGTCTGGGCGACATAGGACCCGAGGCAGCAATGCCTGTAATGGAAGGCAAGTGCGTGCTTTTCAAAGCGTTCGGCGGGATAGATGCCGTTCCGCTTTGCATCCGTTCAAAAGACCCCGAAGAAATTGTAAAAACGGTTAGTCTTTTGGCGGGTAGCTTTGGCGGCATAAACTTAGAGGATATCTCCTCGCCGCGCTGTTTTGAAATTGAGCGGAAATTAAAAGAAGCCTGCGATATTCCCATTTTCCACGATGACCAGCACGGTACTGCGGTTGTCACACTGGCGGCATTGTTCAATGCTTTAGAATTGACCGGGCGCACCCTCAACGATTCACTGCGCACAGTAATACTAGGCGCAGGAGCAGCGGGAATTGCCATTGCGCGTCTGCTGAAGGCCGCTGGGTTGGAAGATATAATCCTCTGTGACCGCAGGGGTGCAGTTTGCAAAAGCCGCAACGACCTAAACGCCGAAAAAGCCACCGCCGCTGAGGCAACCAACCCCTTTAATATTCGAGGCACACTATCTGAGGTTATGAAGGGGGCGGACGTTTTTATCGGCGTTTCCGGTCCTGATTTGGTAAAGCCTGAATTCGTCAGGAGCATGGCAAAGGACCCTATTTTGTTTCCTATGTCAAATCCTATTCCTGAAATTATGCCCGACCCAGCCTATGCCGCCGGGGCGGCGGTTGTGGGTACAGGACGCAGCGATTTTGCCAACCAAATAAACAATGTTTTAGCATTTCCGGGTATCTTCCGGGGTACGTTTGACGTGCGGGCAAGGGAGATTACCCAAGATATGATGCTCTCAGCCGCCGGGGCTATTGCCGGGCAAATTAAAAAAGGAGAGCTTTCCCGGGATAATATCATCCCCACGCCATTTGACACCAATGTACACAAGGCGGTAGCCGCGGCTGTTGCAAAAGCAGGCACCCGCGAAGGCTAGCCTAACTTTCGCATGAGCAAGCAATCCGCAATCATGGCGATAAATTCTGAATTGGTAGGCCTTGATTTATTGATTCTAATAGTATGGCCAAATACCTCCTGCAAGATTTTCATGTCACAACGGCCCCACGCAACTTCAATAGCATGCCGTATAGCGCGTTCCACCCGCAACGGCGTGGTATTGAAAATCTCCGCAACGATAGGATATAGCTCGTTTGTAATAGAGTGCATGATTCGGCTGTCCTCCATTGCGATGGCAATGGCCTTACGTATGTAATGGTAGCCCTTGATGTTGGGCGGGATCCCTAAATCATGGATAAATGCGGTGATACGCTTTTCAATGTTAGTGTCGGCACAAGGGCTATCGCCGCCCGAATATCCGGAAACTATAAAACCGTTCACACCAGGATTGGTCTGACAGGCATATTTAACCTCGGCAATATCATCCATTGGCAGCTTGATATCTATCATTAGAACGTCCGGTCGCAAAGAGTTTATTTTTTCGCAAGCTTCCCTCCCATTATGTGCCGAACCCAAAAATTCAATCCTTGAATCCGAAGCTAAGTGTTCTTCTATCATCGTTGCAAAGCCATCGTTACTTCCCATAATAAGCATTTTAGTTGTATTTCTCATAGTACCCACCCCATAAGTTAATTTAAGGCAACTGCAACGGACATTCCCTGAAGCCAATGTGTACGCGGAAAATTGGGATATGATTGATGTTGCCTGGGCTAATTATAATATATTTGTCGAAAAAATAAATTTATTTTGAAAATTAAAAATTGTTGTTTGTTGTTATTCCGTGTTATTGGTATTATTTGAGTTAAAATTTGACAAGGGGGATGTAATATGGAAAAACCGCTGTCTGTACTGCTGATTGAAGACGATCCTGAAGAATGCAAAGCGATTGTACGGTATATTGACTCTGTTAAAAACGTAAATTTAGTTAATGTAACCAACAACACCGAAAAAGCCATAGCGTACACCGAAGATTATTTACCGGATGCCATTATTTTAGACCTAGAATTGCACAGGGGCAACGGCAACGGCATTTCCTTCCTCGTGGCACTAAAGAGCCTCACTCTGCCGGTGTTCCCTTACATACTTGTAACCACCAACAATATCAGCAGCATTACCCACCAGCAGGCCAGATCGTTAGGCGCGGATTTCGTTATGCTGAAAAGCCAGAATGATTACAGTGCCAAAAGCGTTATTGAATTCCTCCAGGTGCTTAAATGCACTATTCATGCTTCACAAAAAAAACGGGGAGACTTCCAAGAAAAAAATGAAACGCCCGCAGAGAGGAGGCGGCGTCTTGATGTGCGTGTTGCCGCCGAGATAGAGTTAGTTGGAATCAGCCCCAAGGTTTTGGGTCGTAAATATTTAATTGAGTACATCGTGTTGCTTTCCGAGGGCAGGACTGAGGGCATTGTAAAAACGATTTCTGAAAAACATATGAAAAATCCGCCAGCTGTTGAACGTGCTATGCAAAACGCAATCTCCAACGCTTGGAGCAGCTGCGATATTGAAATTCTTCAAAGGTATTACACGGCACCCATAAGGTCTGACAAGGGAGTTCCGACATTAACTGAGTTTGTACATTATTTTGCCAATAAAATAAAAATGTCATAAAGATATTTTATTCCAGTGTTTCATCTTGCAAGCAGAGGCTTGGGCGGAAGTTTTAGTAGCTAAATTAAAAAATATTAGAAATACTTGGTATTGGGCATTCGGTAATATCGCGGAGGCTTGAAAAATGATCTGAGAATGAAAAGGGAGGACTTAGCTTGAAAAGCAGATTGTCAACGATTTCCGCAGTCTTGTGTTTTTTGCTGATTTTGCCTTCGTGCAATTTCGGCGGCAATCAAGGCAAGGATGTTTTTGTCTATTATTTAGAAAACTCTAACAAGGATGAGATTTTCGTACCTGTAGCCTTTACCTTCGATGAAACATCGGAGGCTTGGGAGCAAGCGTTAGATGCCTTGCTGAAGCCTCCTGAGGATGATTCATTGCGTTCGGCATTCCCTCCGGGGAGCAAAATAGATAAGGCTTTTTTTTCAGAGGGGATTGCCTTGGTCAGTGTTTCATGGGAAAGGCCCCCTGATGGATTAGGTCTGACCTTAGCAAAGGCCTGTCTTGCAATGACACTAACCGGCTTTGAGCAAATAGAAGGGGTAAAATTGCTCTCCGGCGATGAGTCGGCAAACGATGTCAGGGCGTTGTCGCCATCTGATTTTATACGAGGTCAATTGTCGTTTTTAAGCACAGAGCATGAGTTCACATGGTATTGTACCGACAAAGCATCAACCTACGCACATCCAGTTAATATGACATTGATTTTGAAGGACAATGAGCCAACGGAAAAATATATTTTAGAAGAAATTCTATCTGCTCCGGATCCCTCTTCGGGACTTGTATCCGCCATCCCCCCCGGTACAAGACTTTTGTCTGTATCAACTGAAAATAAAATTTGTACTGTTAATTTCAGCAATGAGTTTTTATCTGATCCAGATATGACGCAAGCACGCATGACCCTATGCTGTCTTGTACAATCCCTGACGGCACTGCCCCATATCAATGCTGTTTGGTTGTTGGTGGAGGGTCAGCCCATCAATGAGTACGGAGGCTGGCAGACAGCCCTGCCCATGCGGGCCGACCCATTTATACTAAGCTCCGTTCCCGGCGAGGCAAAGCGTGATTTTGGTCTTTGGTACCCTGTTGGCCAGGAAATTGTCCGGGTTTCTTTCTTTTCGTCAGATATAAATGGGGCAAAAGAGCTTCTAGAGAAGGCCGCCTCCCAAAGCCCTATAGGTGCCGGACAATTGTTGCCCAACGGCACAAAGATACTGTCGGTCGTGCGTAACGGCAAACAGTATACCGTTGATTTTTCAGAAGAATTTACACAGTCAGCTCCGGATAACCCAATGTTGACGCTGCAAGCGGTTGTGCGTATTTTAGACGACTTTGCTCCTGGTGCATCAGTGCAATTCACGGTAAACGGTGAAAGCTTGACGGAGTATTTCGGGCAGACAGTTCCATATGATATGAAGGCTGAGGATTAGAAAACAAAAACCCGGGCAGAAAACCGGTAATTGCAAGGCAAGCAATGTTATGATATAAATCAGATTGACCAGACATGGGCTGAGAGGAGGAATATATAAATGGATAAAATGCCTATCCTTAATATAGATGGTTTATCGGTATCATTCGCGGCATATGGAAAAGGAGCTGGGAAAAAAGAACTGAGGGTCATCAGCAATCTTAGCATAAATGCCCATGAGGGCGAAATACTGGCTGTTGCCGGGGCGAGTGGCTCAGGCAAGAGCCTATTGGCTATGGCAATTCTGGGGATCCTTCCGCGTAATGCAAAAGCAGAGGGAGCAATCAGCTATAAGGGCAAGGCCTTGGATGAAATGCTGCTGAGAAAGCTTCGAGGTAGAGAAATTGCATTTGTCCCTCAGTCAGTTGAATATTTAGATCCTATGATGAGGGCGGGCAAGCAGGTATCAGGCGACAAATCAGCTGTGGAAAAAGTGTTCGAGAGATACAGGCTTGATAAAAGCGTTTCAGGGATGTTTCCATTTCAATTATCCGGCGGCATGGCGCGACGTATACTGTGTGCCACGGCAGTAGTCGGCGGTGCAAATCTAATTATAGCGGACGAACCTACCCCAGGCATGTCAAAGGAGCTTGCTACGCGTGCTATGAAGCATTTCCGCGACTTGGCAAATGAAGGGGCAGCGGTCATGCTTATCACCCACGACCTAAGTCTTGCCCTTGGATACACCGACAGGGTAGCCATATTTTATGCCGGCACAACGGCTGAAATCGCCTTTGCTTCAGATTTTGAATGTGAGGATAAGCTTCGCCATCCATACACCAAAGCACTTTGGAGGGCAATGCCTGAAAATGGATTTTCCCCTATTCCAGGAAGTCAGCCTTTGGCAGGGAAACTACACCAGGGCTGTCTTTTTGAGGCTAGGTGCGACATAAAAACAAAAGAGTGCATCCGCGGTGCAATTAAGCCGAGGGTTGTTCGCGGCGGGGAGGTGTGTTGCCTGTATGCAACTTGAGGCCCGCGGTATAAAATTCGGCTACGATAAATCAAGGCTGATATTGGATGATGTCCTCATCACAATTAAACCTGGCGAGCGGGTTGGGATGATAGGTCCCTCCGGCTGCGGAAAGAGTACACTTGCCCTGATACTTTCTGGGTATATAACACCTCAAGGTGGCGATGTTTTTCTTGGGGGCAAGCCCTTGCCAAAAAAAGGGTTTTGCCCGGTTCAGCTCATACACCAAAACCCGGAAAAGTCCCTCAACCCCCGAATTAAACTAAAGGAGAGCCTTGGCGAGGCATGGTCGCCCCCCGCAGAATTTCTTGACAAGGTGGGGATAACTGCCCAATGGCTCGAGCGTTATCCGCGGGAACTCTCCGCGGGAGAGCTGCAACGGTTTTGCATTGCCCGGGTTTTTGCGGAGCAAACAAGGTTCATCATAGCGGATGAAATAAGTGTCATGCTTGATGTTATCACCCAGGCTCAAATTTGGGAATTTATTATTAACGAAACCCGGCAGAGGGAAATCGGACTGCTTGCCATTACGCACAGTGCTGAGCTTGCCAGAAAAATCTGTACTCGTGTTATAGAGTATGGCCAGTAAACACCGCACTAGAAAATTAGGCTTCCCCGGAAGGATGTTTATATCATATAGCTGTCCGAGTTTTCGATATTGTATTTGTCCAGTATATCCTGTAAGGTTATACCGTCCAGATAGTCGGCAATTACCTTGTACAGACCCTGCCATATCGGCAGGGTTTTGCAAAATCCCGCGCGATCACATAAGTTCGGCTCGTCCTTCAGGCAAGCTATCGGCACAAGGCTTCCCTCGGTAATCCGCAACACCTGACCGACAGTATACTCCGCCGGGGATTTTGCCAGCATATATCCTCCCTGATTTCCTCTGTTGGCACGCAGAATATTTGAAGTCTGAAGCAGGGAAACAATCTGTTCCAAATATTGCTTCGATATATCCTGCCTTTGGGCTATTTCTTTCAGAGAAACAAACCCATTATTTTTATTCTCGGCTAAATCCAGCAACATTCGCAAAGCGTATCTGCCTTTTGTAGAGATTTTCAAATAAATCACTGCCTTTACAACATAATCAGCGATGATATTGTTCTGCCTAGCCTAATACCGATTATCAAACAACCGTGCCGACTTTTTTTCGCTCCTCGGCAGCTCTCCTATACCAACTGCCTTTGCGTTGGGGGTGATTCCGATTTTTTTCTTAAATTCTTGCCTGACTATTTTTTCTAGTGCAGTTTTTTCGTCTTGTTCGGTTTCAAAGAACAGCGTCAGCACATCCACTCCGTTTACATGGTCAATCATTATTTGATACTCACTGCTTACACCGTTTACCGCAGACAAAACCTCATCTGCCCTTGCAGGGTAAATCATCGCCCCCCGGACCTTAACCATGTCGTCACTGCGTCCGATAATAGAGGCAATCCGGGGATGGTCACGACCGCATTCGCATTTGCCGGGAATAATCCTTGTCAGGTCGTGTGTACGGTATCGGATTAGCGGCGCACCCTCCTTTTCCAGAGTGGTAATGACTAGCTCTCCTATCTCTCCCTGAGGCAGGAGCTTTCCGGTTTTGGTGTCTATAATTTCAAAATACATATAATCATCCCATATATGCATCGCATCTTGCTTTTGGCAATTTATAGAAATCCCTGGTCCATAAATCTCAGTTAACCCATATATGTCATACAACTCAACGCCTAGCTCCCGAGCAATGCGGTCACGCATTTTTTCTCCCCAGCGTTCAGATCCGATAACCCCTTTTTTGAGATGAATTTTGCCACGCACACCGCGTTTTTCAATTTCCTCCGCCAACAAAAGAGCATAAGAGGAGGTGGCGCACAAAACTGTAGACTTCATATCTATCATCATCTGAATCTGCCTGTCTGTGTTTCCCGGCCCCATTGGCACAGCCATAGCACCAAGAAGCTCACAGCCTGCCTGAAATCCTATACCCGCTGTCCACAGTCCATAGCCAGGTGTTATTTGTATACGATCCAAGCTTGTAACCCCCGCCGTTTCATAGCAGCGTTTGAACATAATTGCCCAATCATTCACATCCTTTTGGGTATAAGGGATAATAACAGGAGTCCCGGTGGTGCCGCTTGAGGAATGGATACGCACAATTTTTTCGTCAGGTACAGCCTGAAGCCCCAACGGATATGCCATGCGTAAATCCTCCTTACCGGTAAATGGGAGGGATTCAAATTCTTGCATGGTCTGAATCCCGGCGGCATCAAGGCCGGCAAAGCGGACCTTATAGAACTCGCTGTTCTCGGCACGTTTTATGGCGTTTTTAATGGCACTAAGCTTGTCCTTCATTGTACATCTCCCTGCCCAAGTTAAATGATTTTAGGTTTTCCTCTCTGAATTTCGGCATGGCCAATATAACCTCCAATAGTATTTCAGTACTAAACGGAAACAATCCGCACTGGGCCGCCGCACCTAAAAGGGCGGTGTTTAGTGTTTTAGCGCATTGTTCTTTAATCGGCTGACCCCTTACAATAATGACATTTGAAGCATTGCTTTTGACGTATTTTAGCATATCGTCCGCATTATATGTCCCTGTGACGGGGTTTACGGCACTGTCACATACGACCAATGCTCCATTTCTGGACAGATATGTCAGTCGTCGCGCCGCCTCTGCCGGTTCAAAAGCGATGATGACATCCGCACTGCCCTTAGGTATTAGAGGAGAAAAAATTTCTTCCCCTATGCGTACATGACCAAAAACGCAACCACCACGCTGTGCCATCCCTATGGTTTCGGTCGTCCGGGCACTAAAACCGCACTTCATAGCTGCTGTGGCAATCAGCTTTGACGCTAATACCGTACCTTGTCCCCCAACACCCGAAATTAGTAAGCTGAATGCTTTCATTTTTGCTAGCCTCCTTCGCACGTTATAGCACCAACTGGGCAAAATCGGGAACACAGCCCGCAGCTTGTGCATAAATCGGTATCAATAAACGCTTTACCCTCCCTGGCCAGCATGATAGCCGGGCAACCGAGCTTTTTCAAGCAAAGCTTACAACCTGTGCATAAATTTCCATCCACAGATGTTGTACCATTTGTTCCTTTTTGCAGGATTATGCAGGGAGACTCAAATAGGATCACACGAACCCCCTTTTGTCCGATAGAAGCATGGACAGCCTCCCTGGCCGCCGCCCGATCAAATGGGTCAACCCTATAGAGAGCCGAAACACCTATTGCCCTTACAATTTTTTCGATACTTATTTTCTCCACCGTGCCGCCCATCATAGTAATACCCATTCCCGGATGGGGCTGATTGCCGGTCATGGCTGTAGTTGCGTTGTCTAGGATAACAACTACAATATCTGTTTGGTTGTATACTGCGTTAATTATTCCCGGAATGCCAGTATGAAAAAAAGTTGAGTCCCCTATAAAGGCAAAGTGCACCCTATCCGGCTCTGCTCTTTTTAAGCCCTGAGCCACAGTAATTCCTCCGCCCATACATAGGCAGGTATCAACCATGTCCAATGGCGGGACATTGCCCAAGGTATAGCAACCAATGTCTCCGGTAAATACAGCTGAAATGTTTCTTGCAGCCTCCTTTACCGCAAGAAACGAAGCCCTGTGCGGACACCCGGCACACATCACCGGAGGCCGCACAGGCAGGGATGGGGGTTCGGGCAATAACTCTGTCTCAGATGCACGAGTGTTTTTGAGGAAAGCGGTTATATCGGCTGACACGCTGTCAACCGTATTTTCACCGGCATTTCCTATATGCCCGGTACGCTTACCCAAAATTTTTACATTCAAGCCGTGAATCCCGCACAACCGGATCAATTCATTCTCAATAACGGCATCAAGCTCTTCAACAACTAAAGCTTCCTCCAATCCGTCCAAAAACTCTAACGCTAGCTTATCAGGAAATGGGACTGTCGAAACCTTCAGCAGCTTTACCTGTCCGCCGTTATTTGACAGGTGTTCTTTAACATGCGCGTAGCTTACACCGCCGGATGCAATCCCCATTTTTCCTGCACCGGCAAGGGTGTTGTATTCATAGCCGGAAAATTCCCCGGATAAATCATCAAGTGTTTTCTCAATTGTGATTTTATTCCGGTAAGAGAGTGCCGGAAATATAACCCATTGTTCACTTTTAGTAAATCCAGCAGGCTCATTTCTAGATAAATTATCCAAAAGCTCTACTACCGCGCAACTGTGACAAATCCGGGTAGTTGGACGGAGAAGGACTGGTCTTCCGATTTTTTCCGATAGATCAAAGGCATCAGCAATCATAATATATGCCTCTTCCGGAGTGGATGGGTCAAATAACGCCAGCTTGGAAAATTTGGCGAAATGACGTGTATCCTGCTCTGTTTGTGATGAAATAGGACCCGGATCATCGGCAACGACAACGACCATGCCCCCGAGAACACCCACATAATTGAGGCACATCAGAGGGTCTGACGCTACATTAAGACCCACCTGCTTCATGGTAACCATCGACCTCGCTCCGGCATAAGCCGCCCCGGCGGCAACCTCTAGCCCAACCTTTTCGTTAACCGACCATTCAACATAAATGCCTCCGTCATTATGCTTTGCCACAGTTTCTAAGATTTCAGAGGAGGGTGTCCCGGGATAGCCGGCAACGACATTTACTCCCGCCCGGATGGCACCCATTGCAATTGCCTCATTGCCCATCAGTAATTTTTTCATCATAAATATCACGTCCCCCATTATATATACAATGTAATCCATATTCCTGCTGCATATCCGGCAAGCAATGCACCAAATACAACTGCGTCCCTTGCACCAAATTGAGTTTTACGGTAGCTAGAACGCTCCCCCGCTCCAAAGCCTCTTACTTCGAGGGAAATTGCCATTTGTTCGGTTTTTTTAACTGACGAAGATAAAAGCGGCACTGTCAGGGGGATCACACGCCCAAATTTCTTGATGGGTCCGCCTTTGTCAAGGTCACACCCACGAGCGGTCTGCGCTTTTATGATTTGCTCCATTTCTCCGGTGAGCATAGGTATAAACCTAAGCGTTGCGGTTACGGCGAAGGCGTATTTGTACGGAACATTTAGGTAGCGCACACATGCCGAAGCTAAATCATTGGCCGGTGTAAGCATGATCATTATGCTGATCGGAAGAAGTGCCCCAAGTGTCCTGAAAATCATCACAAGACCCTGAATGACCCCTTCCTGAGCAACTATAATAATGCCATAGGAAAAAAACACTGCCCCCTCTCGATTGAACAGCACCGCAAAAAACAACAGCATAATGCTTATTATGCCGAATAGTTTAAGTACCGACTTCCCTTCATGGGCTATTCCGCTTGTCAAAAGGATAAGCAGGTTAATCGTTGTTATTCCGGCTAAAAACCATATGTTTTGGCATATAAAGCAAAGAACACAGGTTAAAACCGCCCATACAAGCTTTGTTATTGGATGGAGCTTGTGGAAAAATGACTTGCCCGGCACATATTGAAGAATCGATTTCACGTTTTCTCCCCCTTCATTTTTCCTTTTATGGCCTCGACCATGGTATCCACATCATAGGCATCATCATACCCGCCCAGCGACAGTGCAAGCTCTATGATTTGCGGAGGCTTCAGCCCGGTACCCGCAAGCTTTTCTGCCTTACGCAATACCTCTGTTGTCCTGCCGTCCTCTACTATCCTGCCGTCACACATCATTATGGTACGCTGGGCGTAGTCAAGAACTATCTCCATGTCGTGAGAAACCATCAGCACGGTTGTACCCTTTTTATTGGCTGCAGTTACTATGTCCATTATTTCAATACATTCCCTGTAATCCTGACCAGTAGTCGGCTCGTCCAGTACAAGCACCTCCGGAGCTACGGCAAGCACGCCCGCCAATGCTGCACGCTGTCTCTCTCCCCGACTAAGGTTAAAGGGATGATCCTCCATCTTGCCTGATAAGCTTAAAAGCGCGGCGGTTTTTTCTGACCTGAGTTTTATTTCATCCTCCGGCATACCGATATTCCTCATGCCAAACTCAATTTCTTTGCCAACGGTCTGACAAAATATTTGATGGTCAGGATTTTGGAACAGATATCCTATATGCTTTGCCAATACGCTCACCGGTGTGTTTTTAGTGTCAATCCCGGCGACTGTCACCTTCCCTTTTGTGGGCTTTGCCAAACCATTTAACTGCCGGAGAAGGGTAGATTTCCCCGCGCCGTTTTGACCAATCACAGCAACCATTTCACCTTGATTTATAGTAAAATTTATGCCCTTCAGAGTGTTTGGTGTTTTAGGGGAATAAGTATATTCCAAGCCTTCAACTACAATCATTTTTCAACAATCCCCCTCACCATTTTTTCCGCCTGAAGGACTGTCCGGGGATATCCCCCCTCATACAGCCCTTCTTTTTCCAGTTCGCGTGCAAGACTTACCACTCTGGGGCAGTTAATGCCCATCTCAATAAGCCGCCCGCTTTGTTTAAGGGTTTCTGCCGTGGGCAGATCCGTTACAATTTGCCCATTAGCCAAGGTTATCATTCGGGAGCAGAACTGCGAAAGCAACATGATTTTTTGCTCGACTATAACTATAGTCATTTCGTATTCCCTGTTGAGCAAGGACAGGGTTTCAAAAATCAGCTGGCTCCCTAAGGGGTCAAGCTCACTGGTCGGTTCATCGAGTACAAGTATCTCCGGACGCAATGCGATTGCTGACGCCACCGCAACACGCTGTTTTTGTCCGCCTGACAGCTGCGCCGTTGACTTTTTGCGGAGCTTGGAAATCCCTGAAAGCTCCAGTGCTTCGGTTACCCTCTTGTCAATTTCTTCTGAAGGGACATTAAAATTTTCAAGGCTGAAGGCTATCTCATCCTCAACAAACGAGGTAACAATCTGAGCCTCAGGATCCTGCAAAACCGTACCCACATGGCGGCTCAGCGCAACACAGCTGCTGTCTACCGTGTCAAGCCCTGCGACCGAGACGCTGCCGTAAAAATCACCGGGGTAATAATGAGGTACAATGCCGTTTATAGACATCATCAACGTGCTTTTACCTGCCCCTGATGCCCCGATAACCCCAACAAATTCACCTCTGTTTATCTGTACGTTGATGTTGTCTAGAGCAAGCTTACCAGAGCCTTCATATCCGAATGTGTAGTTGCTTATTTGAATCATACGGCCAGACCTCCCCGGAAATTAGGCAACCCCTAACGGCTTGTTTTTGATGGATTGGTGAGTTTTTTTCAAAAAATCGGACGAATATTTTCCGTCAAGCCAGAAAAACAAGGTTTTTGGGGTTGCCTGAAGTGATTAGTATTAGGGTGTCCTTTTTCTGATGACAGCCCTAAGCGCGGGATACAGGACAGAGACTATAATGGCGTTTGCGAGTGCAGTTCCAAATATTATGGCACTAAACCCAACTACAGTCATGCCTTCTGCTCTCTTCGGAAGATCCAGCCCGGAAAGAAGCATCATCTTCATTGCAAGAAAGAAGGCATACCCGCTGACAAGTGTTGTGAAGAATGTAAGAACCGCCGGATAAAATGGCACTTTTCCGATTTTCAATTCAAATGGCATTTTCATAAGAAGCACCAGTGCTACCGCGCCAAGGGTTTCACTGACTATATTGGCACCCGGCGCAAGAACGCCCGGCAGGAAGGTGCATACAACACCCGCGACCAATCCGATTGCCAGCGATTCTAAGAATTTCGGACGTATTAGGAGGATTGCCAGGGAATACATGGCGATTACTGAGTTGGGTTTGAGCGGGGTAAAAGAGAATGCTACGTTAAATACTCCCTTCAATACCGCCCCTGCGGCGATTAGCATTGCTACAATAAGAATCTCGGTGACTGTGATGCCTGCCTTTTTGCTCGATGTGATTTCGCGTTTTTCCATACCTTGTGACATGATAAACTTCTCCTTTTTTCGGCTTTCGCCATAATATTTTTTGCAAAAACCAAAAAACCCATCCACAGACATAACTGTCAAGGACGAGCGTGCACAACCCGTGGTACCACCTTGATTCACAGGGCGAAAGCCCTGCCTCACGCGGGATACAGACATACCCCTTAGCCTTCACGCGGCTTAAACGTTGCAGAATACTCAGGAAATTTGAATCCCCTTTGACTGCACCCTCCACGGTCCATTTAATGTACTGCATACCACGAGGCTCTCAGCCACCCCCGCTCTCTGTAGGCGCATCTTAACATTTTTATCTCCGCATCATCGGTTTGATGGACGAATATTTAATTTTGCTCCTTCAGCATAGCACATGACTTGGTGTCCGTCAACCCCCTTTTTGAAATTTTTTTGAACCGAAGCTGAAGCTTCGATTGAGAAGCTTCGATTGATTTTTTAAACAGAGGAAAATAAAAAAATAAAAAAGGCTTGACAAGACCTTTTTGTTTGTGTTACACTGGCTTACACAAAGAAGAAGGGACTCCCTCCCTCACCTTGTCTTTGTGCGAGGGCAAGGTTAATATCCATAACGGTCGGTGTTCGTCTGGGGTCAGACCTCCGGAATACCTAGCTTGCTGTTGTTGGTTAACCGGGCGGGGAGAATCTCCAGCTCGTTTTTTGTTTTCTGACTTTGAATGGAGGTGCGTTACTCATCGGCAAAATAGCTCATCAAATCAACGAAGAAATCCGGGACAAGGAGGTGCGTCTTATAGGGGACGATGGTGCCCAGCTTGGCATTGTAAAATCCTCTGATGCGCTCAGGGCGGCTTTTGAAAAGGACTTGGACCTAGTAAAAATTGCCCCCCAGGCTGCCCCTCCCGTATGCCGGATTATGGACTATGGGAAATTCCGCTTTGAGCAATCTAAAAGAGAAAAAGAGGCTCGTAAAAATCAGCATGTGGTTGCCGTCAAAGAAATCCGTTTGTCCTCTGGGATTGATGTGCATGACTTTGAGTTTAAGCTGCGCAATGCACAAAAGTTCCTCAAAGATGGTGATAAGGTAAAGGTTTCAGTGCGTTTTCACGGTCGTCAGCTTGTCCATGTTGGCCTGGGTGAAAAGCAGCTCCTGAAATTCGCTGAAAGCTGTGAAGAATTAGCCTCCATAGAAAAACCGCCCATTCTTGAGGGTCGCCGGATGTCAATGTTTTTGACTCCGAAACCAAATAAATAGGACACTTTTCAAAAAGTTTCCCATCAGAAGAAAGGAGATTCCTCGAACTATGCCTAAAATGAAAACTCATTCCGGAGCGGCAAAGCGTTTTACGCTGACCAAATCCGGTAAGGTAAAACGCAAACAGGCTGGGCTCCGCCACCAGCACCACATGAAGCCCACTAAGCGCAAGCGCCATCTCCGTCAGGGGGCGTATGCCGATGTGACCAATGAGAAAAACGTCAAGTACCTTATCCCATACAAATAAGACATAGAACAGGAGGTATCGTAATATGGCCAGAATCAAAGGCGCGGTTAATACGCGCAAGAGGCACAAGAAAATATTAAAGCTCGCAAAAGGGTACTGGGGTGCCAGATCAAAGCTTTTCCGCACGGCAAATCAAGCAGTTATGAAAAGCCTGCAGTACGCCTATATAGGCCGGAAACAGAGAAAAAGAGATTTCCGCCGCCTGTGGATTACACGAATTTCTGCGGGGGCCCAAGCTTCAGGGATGAATTATTCCCGCTTTATGCACGCCTTGAAGGTACAGGGGATTCAGCTTAACCGCAAAAGCTTGGCGGAGCTTGCCGTACACGATAAGGCGGCATTTGCCGCCCTCGTAGAAAAAGCTAAGACTGTCAAAGCGTAAAACCGCAACAAGCGCACCCGGCTCCAATGAGCCGGGTGTGTTTTCGGTATGCTGATAAATTTGCCTTAGGCCAAGCCGAAGTCGGCAAGGCTTAACAATTAATTAGCATCAGCCTTTCAAGGTAGAGGCGATTGTGGCGCGGGCGTTTGCAAAAAAAGCTTCCCTTGGTTGAAATTCTAAGAGGATTTCAGTGCCGTATTTTTGATAAAACAACTCTAGCATTTCACTTTCGTTCAACCCTTTTTCACTCATGCAGGTAATAAATTTGTGGCACGAGGTGTTCGCCTCAAATGATTTGTCAAAAAATCCATCAGTGCATTCATCCCTTACAACACCCCTGTGAGGTAACGACAGATGCCTATGAGGTATGCCCCGGCATTTTTCAATTGAGCGTATTGTGTCGTCATAGCTGGTGAGATAACAGGGATATACGGTTCCGTCCGGCATCAAAACTCCCAGTGTTTCGTTTACAATCAGCAATTCAAGCTCAGGCACGAAAAAACTGAGTGAATCTCTTGTGTGTCCCGGAGTTTCCAGCACTTGAACAGATAGGCCTCCTAAGCCGATAGCATCGCCCTCTTTTAGGATAATATCCGCCTGAAACTCATTGTCATCGTATGACATATCACATTCGATACCGTGTGTTTTTGCGGCAACAGCCGATAATTCGCGGAAAATTCTACGGGGAGTATCTTTCAGCAAAACGGCAGCTCCGGCTTGGGATGTGGCGATTTTCGTATCCGGCCATTCCCTGCGAAAAAATGGCAAAGCACCGATGTGGTCATAATGGGTGTGGCTGAAAAATATGTAATCAAGAGGCCGGTCTTGAAGGGCGGTTTTTACGCTTTGTATAGTTTTTTCGGCGCAAAATACCATTCCGCAGTCAATGATGGCGGTAAAGCCATCACCTATAAGCAGGTTGCCCTCGCTGGAGCTGTGGGCAATACAGTTGACATATCTGTGCATTTTTTCACCTCCTAGACTGCCCTAAGCTGTTTCCGTTTTAGACTCTGACTCAAGTCCTAACAGGGATATTGACTGCTCGCGCAACAGAAACTTTTGGATTTTTCCGCTTGCGGTAAGAGGGAATGAGTCGGTAAACAGCACATGGCTCGGAACCTTATGCTTGGCTAAGCTTTTGTTGACATATCCCTTGATGTCATTTTCGTCAGCTTCTGCCCCATCCTTCAGTATGACAAAAGCGCAGGCCTCTTCGCCGTATCTTTTAGAAGGTATAGCAACAACGGCCACATCCTTTACGGCCTCATGGGTATATATGAAATCCTCTATTTCTTTTGGAAAGAGGTTTTCCCCGCCCCGGATAATCATATCTTTAATGCGTCCGGTTATTTTGTAGTAACCATCTGCATCAACGGTGGCAAGGTCGCCTGTATGCAGCCAGCCGTCGCTGTCTATCGCCGATTTTGTGGCTTCAGGCAACTTGTAGTAGCCCTTCATCACGTTATAGCCCCTTACACAAAACTCGCCGGCAACCCCAGAGGGAGCCTCCCTGCCTGTTTCAGGATCAATAATTTTTGTTTCCATAAACGGCAAAGTCTTTCCAACGGTGTGGACACGCTTTTCCAAACTGTCATCTACAGTCGTTTGAGTGCATACGGGCGAAGCTTCAGTCTGGCCGAAGGCTATAGTTATCTCCTTCATGTTCATTTTGTCAACAACATCCTGCATGACCTTGATTGGGCATGGCGAACCCGCCATAATACCGGTGCGAAGGGTTGAGTAGTCATACTTGCTAAAATCACGGTGTTCTAAAATCCCTATAAACATAGTAGGGACACCGTGTACTGCCGTACACCTTTCGTACTCAACAACATGCATGACCTTCATTGGGGTATACCAAAGCAATGGGAGCATAGTGCTGCCGTGTGTTACGCAGGCCATAATTGCCAAAACCATTCCGAAGCAATGGAAGAACGGTACCGGTATACATAGACGGTCATTTTCAGTGAATTTCATGCAATCGCCGATGGAAAGCCCATTGTTCACTATATTCTTATGGGTCAGCATAACACCCTTGGGGAAACCGGTGGTGCCGGATGTGTACTGCATATTTATAACATCATCGGGATCAAGGCTTGCTTTTCTTTTTTTGTATTCAGTTGAGGAAACAAGCACGCCGAAATTTTCAATATCGTTCCAGTGATACATTCCCTTGTAGTGATTATCAAAAGACACAACTATTTTAAGCTCCGGCAATTTATCTGACAACAACGCCCCTTTTTTGCAGTTTTTGAGTTCGGGGCAAATGGAGTAAAGTGCTTTTTCACAGTCTATATCCTTCAGTCCGTCACAGATAAACAGGGCTTTGCTGTCAGACTGCTTGAGCAAAAATTCCAGTTCCTGTTCCTTGTAGTTGGTGTTGACCGTTACTAAAACAACGCCTATTTTTGCCGTGGCAAACATAAGAACCAGCCACTGCGGATAATTAGTCGCCCAAACTGCCGCATGGTCGCCCTTTTGAAGACCCATCCCCATAAGGCCCTTGGCAATGCGGTCAACTTTGTTGTTAAATTCATACCATGTCTTGTCAAACTCCATTTCAATGTACTTAACTGCCTGATGGGTAGGGAATTTTTGCGCGGTTTCCTCCAATGCCTCTCCGATAGTAATTTTTCTCGGTTCATTCATGATTGCACCTCCGAATTATTTTTCTGCCCGGCATTAGCCGCGGCACGTTCACGCTTGGACATTCCTTTTAAGATAAGCATCATAATAATCCCTGCACCGGCACAGCAGGATGCGATTACAAAAGCCGGAAACATCAGGCTTATGTCCTGGGCTTTGTCGGCAATATCCTTGTAATAGCCGCTGATTTGCGATGAAAGAATCGCTCCTGAGCCAAATCCCAAAAGTACAAAGCCATAGTTTGTCGCCATATGCTTTGCCCCAAACAGGTCGGCGGTCAGCGATGGGAATGTAGACAGCAGCCCTCCATAGAAGAAGCCTATGAACGCGATCAGGACAAAAATCCAAATTCCTGGCACAACGGTAACAAACAGTGGCAGGACAGCTCCGCCGGACAGCAGTATTATGATGGTGTTTTTTCTCCCGATTCTATCGGAAATCACGCCCCAAATCAAGCGCCCGAGGGAATTAAACATGGAAACAGCCAAAACTCCCCAGTAGGCAATGTTATCAGCAAGCCCTTTGTCCAGAGCGATAGGCTTTGCAAAGCCTATCATCATTAGTCCGCCCATACATGCCAGTATGAAGGTGACAACAATGAGATAAAATTTTGTGCTTTTTAGCATTTCAGAAGGGGTATACTCCATCACCGATTTTACCATGCTTGATTTGGCTGATGAAGCAACGGCAGCGGAGGCAAATCCTTCGGGGGGATTTTTCATAAAAAGGCTTCCTATAGTGCATACGAACAGGAAAATTCCGCTGAGTATCAGGAAGGTTTTTTGCTCCCCTGTGCCGGTGCCGCCGAAAGTCTTGATCAACTTTTCTATTACAGGGGTAAACACCACACCGCCAAAGCCAAGTGCTGATACGATGATGCCTGTGACAAGCCCTTTTTTGTGAGGGTACCATTTCTGGGCACAGGCAATTGTTGTAGAATATGTAAAGCCCATGCCGACCCCTCCCATCAATCCGTATGTCACCCATAGTGACCATGAGGTATTTGCCGTTACAAAAGAGGCCAAGAAAAATCCGGCACTTAGTATGATGCCGCCGATGAAAACAACGAACCGGGTGGAATACTTAGCGGCGAGTTTGCCTCCGAATACGCTCCCAATAGTTAGCGTGGCGAGCAAGAGGGAAAAAGTGAGCTGGGCTTTGGCGTTGTCCTTGTCAAAGATGCTTTGCGCGATGCCGTTTTGGAATAAGCTCCAAAGGTAGGCAATGCCGAGGGTTAGCTGGATTGCGATTGCTGCGATGACCGGGTAGATTCCTGTTTTTTTCGCGGGATAGCTTTTTGCTTGGGATTTCATGGGGTATTCCTCCTCTTTGGCAAAAGAAAAACACACCTGCCGCATCCTTACCGGTTGCTGCAGGTGCGCTCTTTCACCGTTTTTTTTACACTTTCAGCGCAACGCATCGAACAACCGGGCAACCGATAATAATAAGCAGACCAAGGAGCGAAGCCGGAAGGGCTTCGTTAATAAATAGGTTGCTTATCAAACGATTGCGATTGCTCATGGCGAACCTCCAAAACTGTATTGAAACGTATTATACACAGCTGACACGGCACTGTCAAGAGAAATTTAAAAATTTTTTTTCTCTCCCCGGGTGAAAGCACAGCCACCGCCCCTATGAAGGGGAAATGATAGCCTACCGGGTGAGCTTCCTGTAAACTGTTGGTGAAGGACTAACAAGCACAGGAAGCAGCCGATGAGCCAGCTAGAGCATAGCACAGCGGCAAGAAAGAGGGCACCCTCCCCGGCTTAAATCCATGGGCAGGACCTAAATTACACCTGTTCTGTTCACCACAATCCATTTGCTTATATAATTCTTCACCCGGTTGCGGAGAACACTGGGCAGTATAGGCTTGGTCACAACATCAATCGCACCTAAAGTCAAGGCGTGAGACAACACATCCTCATCATTCCAGGAGGTTAAAAGCAAAATCGGAATCGTTTCCCATTCAGGGTTCCCCATTAATTTCTTCATTGCGTCAAGGCCGCTGATGTCAGGCATTTCAATATCAAGCAGGATCATGTCAGGTTTTGTCTTTTCGAGCATTTGGAACATCTTTTCAGCTGTTGGCATAGTAAGGACCCGATACTCCGACTCCAGTGCCAATGCCGCGGCCGTAAGGTTTGAATCATTGTCATCCACGATAAAAATCAATTTTTGCATATTGAACCTCTCCTTTTAAATTTGTGATTTTAGTGTTTTTAGGGATTATCCTTCCGCAGGAGGCATTGATAACCCTGCTTTTCATAGATTGCAGGGACACATTATAAGAATTACAAAGTTCTAATCAGGCGAAGTGCTTTGTAATCCCTCAAATGCAAAGCTACTTTTTGCCTCAACACCTCCTCGTCAATTGGTTTTACAAGAAAATCGTTCGCTCCAACTCCGAGTGCCACCGATACATGGTCAACTGTACCCTCGCTTGTCAGGAAAACAATCGGAGTTTCTTCATGTGCCGGAATTCTGCGTATGATCGGAACTAGTTCAAATCCGCTCAACACAGGCATTTTACAGTCCATCAAGAACAAATCCGGCGTTATAACCTCTAAAAGCTTTTTCAGCTTTTCCGGCTCGGACATTGTATACACGCGATACATATCATGCAGGGCATAATTTATTGTCTGTAAAATACTAGGTGAATCATCGACCGCCAAAATCATTGGCTTAGGGGATTCATGCCCTACAGGGTCAAGCTGGTGTTCAATGGTTTTAATGAGCTCCTCTGTAGAATAAGGCTTGAATACCATATCCGCCGCTCCGCTGTTCAGACCTTTTATAACACTTTCCTTATCCCTTTTGCCTGTTAGAAATATAACAGGTATATCGACAAAGCGAGTACTTGACTTTAGCTTTTCTATGATATAATATCCGTCCTGATATGGCATATTTATATCTAGCAGTATTAAATCCGGCATGACCCCATTAAGTATTTCAAATAGTTTCTCTGCCGTTTGCGCCGGATACACCTCGTAATGACTTTTAAGCCTGTCCTTAGTCGATAGAAGGTGTAGGTTAATGTCGTCAACCAAAATAATTTTCCTGCGATTTCCTTCCATAATTATTCCCCCTTGTTTTCTGTTAGCTTTTCTGCAATTTGCGAAAAGTTTACCAAATCTACATTGTCTTGAAGCCATTGCACCAAACCGTTGTCAGACTGATACGCATACTTATTTATATCCTTCATTGCCGCATCAACACCATCCATATCATAGACCTGGCAGGCGGCAAGCAATCTTGACAGCAAGCCGGGATCCGGCTTGTCCTTTCGCGGCTTGGATTCCACGGCGGCGATATTTTTGAGCAGGCTGTCAATATCCGTGATAAAGGCCTTGAGCCTTTCAACAAAGGCCGGATTGCGCTTTCTTATCAAGTCGAGCTTGCCTTCCTTGGCGGCACCCTCAAGTTTTTTGGCAAGCTCCCCTATTTCATCGGCAAAAATATCAAAGCTCATGCCCTTGATGCCATGAACTGATATTTCATAAGCCCGCAAGCTGCTTTCGTCCACATTTTCCAGCGTTTCCATTGCAGCCCCCGCTCCCGCCAGGTATGACCGCAGGATCTTTAGATAAATTTCCTCATCACCGTCAAACTTATTTAGGCCCTTGGCTAAATCAATCCCATCAATTTTTGTGTTTTTTATCTGCATACAGCTACCGGCGATTCTTTCTGCCAGCTTCCCGGCAGCAATCCCCGCCTCTTCAAAATCACTGTGCAATGCCATCTCCTTAATTTTGCCTAATTCCTCGCGGGTTTCCTTGGAGCATTCTTTAATTTCACTTAAAAGCTCCAGCACACCCTTCCTGTCAAATGCGGCACAAAGCTCTTGCAGTACTCCCAGCTTCTCTGATAATCCTGCACAGTCAGTTCCGTTAACATAGTCCGTGCGAATATCTTTTTCAACAGCCTCAAGCAATCGGTGCAGCCTCTCTAAAAACTCGGGGCCGAATCCATTTATTGTTGCCTTGTTTTCATCCCTTCCGGCTGTTTCCAGCTTGTATGCAAGCTCAGACATCTCCTCCTGCCCTATGTTGCCCAATGAGCTTTTGATGCCATGAACATTCACCACAAAGCTCCTCATGCCCTCTTGTGTTTCAATTTTGCCGTTTTGGAAAAAATCTTCTAAAACTGAAACTGTTTTGTGTGCATCACGAATAAACGATTCTATCAGGAGATGATCGGCTTTAAGCGGCCCCGCGGACGATTTGACCGGGCGGCTGCGGCTCCTTGCCTCCTCAATGACCTCTGCTGTCTGCTTGTCCCGCACAAAACGGTTTAAAACGGCATTCAGCTGACGCACGTCTATCGGCTTGGATATGAAGGCATCAAATCCGTTTTGAAGGAATATATCCGCCTGCCCTGCCACAGCATTGGCAGTCAGGGCGACAATGGGCAGGGTGTAGCCCATTTCGCGCAGGATCTTTGCTGCCTCAATGCCATCCATCTCAGGCATCATGTGATCCATGAAGATAATGTCATACGCAGTGCCGTGCCTGACCCTGTCAATCGATTCCTGCCCGCTCATAACCGAGTCTATTTTCAAACCGTAGGGCTTTAGCAATCCGCCTGCCACATACAGATTTGTTTCCACATCGTCAACCAGCAGCACGCTGCCGTAGGGCATGGGGTCGCGCACAATCTGGGAGCGTTTTTTATCGACAATCTGGGTTAGCTTGAAGTTCCGCAGGCTCTCGGCAAGCTCCCTGCCCATTACCGCAGAGCCTACAGCCTTTTGTGGCAGCCGCACAACAAACAGCGTACCATCGCCTACATTGCTTTCGGCATGAATTGTTCCGTCCATCAGGCCAACCAAGCTTTGGGTTATGGCAAGACCCAGGCCTGTACCCTGTACTGTTTTGCACTCTTCGCGGTAAAACCTGGAGTATTCGTCAAACATACGGCTCACCTGATCCTGGGTCATTCCATACCCGGTATCGCGCACCGTCAAAACCATTGTTATCCAATCATCGGACATTGGCTCGAAGGTAACGGAAAGCGTGACCTTGCCGGCTGCCGTATACTTAAAGGCGTTTGACAGAAGATTGTTGAGTATCTGCTTAATCCTCAGCTCATCGCCGATGAGCTTTTCGGGAAGATTTTCGTCAATTTGAAGCTCAAACTCTATATGCTTATCGCCGATTCTCATTATATTGAGCTGTGTGGTATCGTTAATCAGGCTGGCGGAGGTATATTCATCAGATAATATGTCAAGCTTGCCCGCCTCTATTTTGGAAAAGTCTAGAATGTCATTAATTATGCCAAGCAGCAAATCGCATGAATTGTATATGCGTTCCAGCCCTTCCAGTATCTCAGGCGGAAGGTTGTCGTTCTCCACTAAAATTGCGATAATGCCCCATATGGCGTTCATGGGTGTGCGTATCTCGTGGCTCATGTTTGCCAAAAAGGTGCTCTTTGCCTGGCTGGCGGCTTCACTTTCCGCCTGCTGCTTCATTATCTGCTCCAGCCTGAGCATGCTGTTACGTATGCCATCAACCGAATCGTTTATGCGCGACTGATCACCTGGGAACCGGCGCAGGGGGGCATCATGCATCCCATTCACAATACAGGAAATGCAATCAAGCGTTTCATCAATGGATGAACTATAATGCTCCAGAATAGAATTAACCACATTTGCCGCTGCCGCAAATGAGCCCAAATACTTTGAAGCGTCAATCCTGACCATGTTATCGCCGTCAGCACTGAAGGCACAGGCGGTGCTGTGCACATCCCGGACAAACATGTTGACGATATTGGTTACACCAAAAAATGACTTGTATAAAACTGCTATTTCAGTGTCTATTTCAGTGTCTATTTCAGTGTCTATTTCAGTGTCTATTTCAGTGTCTATTTCAGTGTCTATTTCAGTGTCTATTTCAGTGTCTATTTCAGTGTCTATTTCAGTGTCTATTTCAGTGTCAAAATTTCCAATTGAGATATTATTTGCCACATTAGCAAGAGCTGCCATCGGCTTGGAAATTGAATTTGAAATAACTGTCGACAATATTGCCGATGCTATGGCCACAAAAATAGATGTGGCTACCAGGAGCAGCAGCAAAAAGTAGGAAGCCTTTTCGGCATCAGCCTGCTTGTCCTTCATATTGTCAGTTACCATGTCGATCATTTCGACCAGCCCGCTGATGAGCGGGTTCATAACTGTCATTGCTTTGTAAATCTCCGCTTTTGCCTCAGCCTGTGATATCTCGTTCTCCTTCATAAGCTGGGCAAACGGCACCAGATGCTCCTCGTTGTAGGCCTGCGCCCCGGAAATCATGCCGTCAATTCTTTCTATGTGTTCTTGATACATGTCCCGGTCAATTATTTTGTCCCTGTGCAAATTTTCCTTTGCCTCATTCATTTTTGAAACAAAGTCATCCATGGCCGACAGTGCCATTTCAAGACGGTCATCCAATGCCCGCGGATTCCCGGCAAGCAGTGCCATAAAAAGAAAGTCGCGCCTCGCCGACATAATCTGGTATTTTGCCTCGGCATAATAAGAAAACCGGGCGGTGGGATGCTCAATAACATAAGAAAATATATTTCTAGTATTAATCAAAGCTATAATTCCAACAGCCGCCACTATTGTACTCAGTGCAAACACAATGGAAAACGCAATGCGTAGCATTTGCTTAATCTTCATATTTCTTATTTTTTTCCGCACTCCTTTTCAGCCTCCCTTCTCTATATCTGCCCGCGGGCATAGAACCGTATACCTCCGGATCCATCTAATACTTATGCGTTAACGCCTTCAGCTCCTCCATCCAGTCATAATCGTCAAAAACGCCTTCCTCCACTCCCCAGCCATCCACTACCTTCCCGATATTTGTCATGTTGGTTGAGTAGTCAAGCTTAGAGGTCTCCACAAGCTGTGCATCAAGGTAATATGTATCGGGCGATTCCTCACCGGCAAATTTCATGGCAAGCAGCCTCATGTTTGATTTGCCGATCAGGCTGGGGTCTACTGCCGCCGTGGAGACCCATATGTCCTGATTGGTACGCATTAGCTCCATATCGTTGTCGGAAATATCAATCGACATAATTTTAATGTCCCGCCGTCCGGCCTCCAGAAGGGCATCAAGGCAACCCTTGGCAAGCTCGTCATAATTTCCCCATATAGCATCAACCGAACCCTCTGGAATTTTTTTAAGCAACTTGCCAAACGCCTTTTTAGCACTTGCGCGGGGCTGGGAGCCGTCCGTCAGATCAATCGCATGAGCCTCTTCAATTTTCCCCTCCCTTACATATCTGTCAAACACAGTTTTGCGGTTATCAAGGGGGAGTATGTCAGGACTCATATGGGTGCGCACAACCCTGACCGGCGAGTGGTCGAAATAATCAGTAATAGCATTAAGCGACAATTCCGCCAGCTTGAAGTCCTCCTGGGCAGTGCTTGTGACCCCGGGCAGGAGCTCAGTGCCAATGTTGTCATTTTTATAGGGGGTTGAGTCAAATGTCACTACCTTTATGCCCTTTTCAATTGCGGGAAGAAGCGCATCGTATGCATATCCGCTAACATGCGAGAGGATAATGCCGTCATAATCGCCGGCAATAGCCTGGGCTATATATTCCCTGCACAGGCCGTTGTCTCCGTTGGTGATAAAGGTATCCACCTCAAATCCAAGGGAAACCCCCTCGACAATACAGCCGGAAAGAAACAGCTTGGTATGGTCGGAATTAGAGAGGTTGCGGATAACCGCTACCTTAACGGCACCGTCCTCCATCTGGCCGGGCATTACACGGCGTAATACATCTGCAGCCTGGGCGGGGCGGGTCGAATTTATTTCCTCGGGTACAGGGGAAACGCCGGAGGGTGTACACCGTGAGGAGGATAAGACAAGCATACTCACGGCAACTAAAAATAAGACCATTTTTTTCATCAAATCATTCTCCTTACTTCAGCCTTTCCATCAGGCATTCAGCCGCAATCCCTGCCTCTTCAAACTCACTATGTATCACAAGATCTTTAATCCTGTCAAGCCCTTCTCTCGTTTCCCTGGAGCATTCCTTTATGCCGCTTAAAAGCCCTAATACGCCTTTTCTGTCATAATCGGCACACAGCCCCTGAAGCTTAGTCAATGCCGCCTTCAATTCCTCACCATCGGTACCATCGGCGTGTTCCGGGTGAATTTCCTTTTCATACTCCTCGCAAATCCGGCGCAGCATCTCAAAAAAATCCGGGCCGGATTCATTTATTGTCATTAAATCCACATTGCGTCCTGCCAGCTCTAGTTTATATGCAAGCTCAGACATCTCCTCCTGCCCTATGTTGCCCAATGAGCTTTTGATGCCGTGAACAGCCACAACAAAGCCCTTCAAGCCGTCCTCCGTTTCAATCCCGATGTTTTGGAACAGATTTTCTAACAACGTAATTGTTTTTCGTGCATCGCGTACAAATGATTCTATAAGGAGCGGGGCGAAATCGGTTTGCCCTCCGCTTGCCTTGCCGGGATGGCTCCGGCTCCGCGCCCTCTCAATGACCTCCGGCGGCTGCTTGTCCCGCACAAAACGGTTTAAAACGGCATTCAGCTGACGCACGTCTATCGGCTTGGATATGAAGGCATCGAAGCCATTTTGTAAAAACAAATCTGCCTGCCCTGCCACGGCATTGGCAGTCAGGGCGACAATGGGCAGGGTGTAGCCCATTTCGCGCAGTATTTCGGTTACCTCAATGCCATCCATCTCAGGCATCATGTGATCCATGAAAATAATGTCATATTCCTCTCCGCCCCTGACCTTTTCAATAGAGGCCTTCCCGCTCATAACCGAATCTATTTTCAATCCGTAAGGCTTAAGCAACCCATTTGCCACATACAGATTTGTTTCCACATCGTCAACCAGCAGCACGCTGCCGTAGGGCATTGGGTCGCGCACAATCTGGGAGCGTTTTTTATCGACAATCTGGGTTAGCTTGAAGTTACGCAGGCTTTCGGCAAGCTCTGGTCCAAGAATTTCAGGACCTACAAGCTTTTGGGGCAATTGCACCTCAAACAGCGTTCCTTCTCCCTGTTTGCTCTCGACTTGAATTGTTCCGTCCATCAGGCCAACCAAGCTTTGGGTTATGGCAAGCCCCAGGCCTGTCCCCTCGACTGTTTTGAACTCCTCGCGATAAAATCTAGAATATTCGTCAAACACGCTCTCAACTTGTTTGTCTGTCATTCCGTATCCGGTATCGCGTACTCTCAAAACCAGTGTCGCCCACCCCTCTGATGGAATGGCTGAGGCAATGGAAAGCGTGACCTTGCCAGCTGCCGTATACTTGAAGGCGTTTGACAGAAGATTGTTGAGTATCTGCTTGATCCTCAGCTCATCGCCGATGAGCTTTTCGGGAAGATTTTCGTCAATTTGAAGCTCGAACTTTATCTGTTTATCACCTATTCTCATCATGTTAAGCTGTACTGTATCGTTAATCAGGCTGGCGGCAGGGTACAATGTAGGCACAATATCCATTTTACCTGCCTCTATTTTAGAAAAATCAAGAATGTCATTGATTATGCCAAGCAGTAAATCGCATGAATTATACACACGGACCAAGGCATCCAGTGTCCCTCTGGGAAGCGTTTCATCCTGTATCAGCATCTCGGTAATTCCCAATATGGCGTTCATGGGTGTGCGTATCTCGTGGCTCATGTTTGCCAAAAAGGTGCTCTTTGACTTATTAGCAATCTCAGCGGCATCATGTGCCTTACGGAGCTTATAGCCGGATATGACCAATGCGGCCAAATCGGCAAGGGAGGCGGCAAAGCTTTGCTCAATTATAGTCCATTCGCGTTCTTCGGGATATTTTTCACATCTATTCTGTTCGACACAGACAACCCCAACCATCTTATCCCCTATGCGAATGGGTGCGTCCAGCAGGGCACACAAATCTGGGTCATAGTCTTCAAGCAGACTGGATAATATGTCTGATTTTCTGATGTTGTTGGTGACAACTAAGCGTTCATTTTCGAGCATAGCTGCGTATTTTTCGCGACAACTAAGGCTAAAGTCTTCCTTAACGGTGAATTCATCATCGTAAATATCATATGAGGAAATGTTTTTTAGTGTTGACCGGTCATCGGTTATCTGCCATATGCTGATACCCCGCACACCCAGAGCCTTGCAGCCGTTTAATGCGATCAAATTGGCGGGAGCCACCAAATCCCCTGTCGACATTATGTTTGAACGAGTAATTTCAGCTAATGTGCCTGAGAGCTTATCTGCGTATTCATAATCGGCAAGCCGCCCGGACAAATCTTTTTTTGACTTGATTCTAATGTAGCACAATATGGAGGTAGCAACAAGGATCAAGGTTATAATCAACGCATATTTCACGCAAACATCTCCCTCTTATGCACAGGATTTCCCTCAAGCGGATACCACAAGACAACACTCCGATTCTTCGATTCCTTCACCATTATACACGTTTACAGAAAAAATTCAAGCCCCCTTAGCCGTGTGCCACGGCAATTTAGTTTTGTAATTTTTGCAGTTCTCAATGTAGAGGATGCCGTCCTCGGCATCCTGCAAACCCGCATTGCACCGTTCTGGAGCGGTAGGTTGATGGCGGCGTACCCTACAAACGGTTACGAAACTAAATCGCCGTGGCCGTGTGCTGACAAAAAACCGCAGAAACACCCTGCCGTCCTGTTGGTTTGCCCCAAAGCGGCGGGGCGATTATTAGATATTTATTTCGCCGGACACGCCAGGACCGCCGGGGGATGGGCGGCGACAGGCGATGGGGACGGGCTATGCTGCTTGTCTAATTAGGCTTCCTCGGAAAATGCTCCGGAAATCATCAGCTTAATCCTGTTTAACTGATTTACTTCACTGGCTCCCGGGTCATAGTCGATAGGCACTATATTGGATTGAGGGAAAAGTTCGCGGAGCTTACGAAGCATTCCCTTGCCGGTGACATGGTTTGGCAGGCAGGCAAAGGGCTGGACACATATGATGTTAGGCACTCCGTTTTCAATAAGCTCCACCATTTCTCCGGTCAAAAGCCAGCCCTCGCCACATTGGTTGGCAACGCTTAACACCTCGCTTGCCTTTTCGGCGATCACTCCGATAGGTGCCTCAGGGATAAAACGGAGAGAGTTTTTTAGGTGCTTTTTCACTGTGTTTTCATACTGGTACACAAGCCTGATGATAAGCCCCATAATACGCGCGGTCTTTCCCGAGGTTCCCAAAATCTCGTGCTTAACAATGTCGTTCATAAAGCAGTACTGCAAAAAACCCAGCAAGCCCGGTATAACCGCTTCGCAGCCCTCCTCTTCAATTACTGTTACGGCATTGTTGTTGGCATCCGGGTGAAATTTTACTAAAATTTCACCAACCAGACCCACTCTAGGCTTACGCGGAATATCCAATAACGGAAGCTCTTCAAAGTCAGCTATAATGCCCTGTGCCATAGCCGCGAACCTCATTGGCGCAACACCTGAAAATGATTCAGTACAGCGGTCAAGCCATATGCGGTACAGCCCATTTGCTGAGCCGGGGCTTTTTTCATATGGGCGGACACGAAGCAAAACGCTTTGCAAAAGGTCGCCGATTATTAAGCATTTTAGTGTTGCATCAATGAGAGCCGGAGTGAATTTGAATCCCGGGTTCTTCTCAATTCCCCCAACGCTTAAAGACACTATGGGAATGTGGGGCATACCCGCCTCCCTCAGGGCGCGGCGCATGAGGGCAACGTAGTTTGTGGCCCGACAGCCGCCTCCCGTCTGGGTTAGAAAAATTGAGATGTTGTCAGTGTCATATTTCCCGGAAAGCACGGCACGCATGAGTTGCCCTATCACAACAATTGTGGGATAGCAGGCATCGTTATTGACAAATTTCAACCCTGCATCAATATCGGCGTGCTCTACCTCCTTCAAGATATTCACGCTATATCCGGCTCGCTGTAAGGCTGCCTCTACCAGTTCAAAATGCACAGGTGACATCTGAGGAGCCAAAATAGTGTGCTTCCCCTTCATTTTCTTAGTGAATTCAGCTCGTTTGTACACATAACCGTTGTGCGTTCCAATGAGTGCGTCCTTAGCCTTGCGGCTTGAGAGCGAAGCGGCCAATGATCGCATGCGAATCCGCGCCGCCCCAAGCGATGATGTTTCATCCATCTTCAGTACAGTATAAACTTTTCCGGCTGCACTTAATATTTCTTGCACCTGATCCGTTGATATGGCATCAAGCCCGCAGCCGAAGGAATTAATTTGCACCAGCTGCAAATTAGGCTCACCGGCAACCGTGTTTGCCGCATCATAAAGCCGGGTGTGGTACATCCACTGGTCAAACACCCGCAAAGGACGTTGTGCCGGGGACAGCTCCGCGATTGAATCCTCTGTCAGAACGGCAAAACCCAGCGAGGAAATCATCCTTGGCAGTCCGTGATGTATTTCGGGGTCGATATGATACGGTCTGCCAGCTAAAACAATTCCGGTTTTGCCATTTTCCCTGAGCCATGTCAAAACCTCACTCCCGCGTTTGGCTTGATGAGCGAAAAAAGTCCGCATTTCATCGAATCCGGCATTCAGTGCTGCCTTAATCTTAGCGCGGGGGATATTCCACCGGGATAGTGCTTCCGTCAGCGTGTCAGCCATTTTATCCCTGTGCTGCAAAGATAAAAAAGGCTTCAGGAATATAATATTATTTTGGGTTAAAATATCCATATTTGCGTGTATAACCTCGGGATATGACTGTACGATAGGGCAGTTGAAGTAATTGTTTGCTGCTTTGTTTTCCTTGCGTTCATAAACCACGCATGGGTAGAAAATTGAATCTATGCCCTGCTTCACTAAGTCGTGAATATGCCCATGAACCAGCTTGGCGGGATAGCAAATGCTTTCAGAGGGTATAGTTGACATTGCCTGCTCAAAGACCGAATGGTCGGAATGGCGGGATAACACCACCGAAAATCCCAATTCTGTGAAAAAAGTATGCCACAGTGGGTAATTTTCATAGATATTCAACGCTCTCGGCAATCCGATTTTGCCGTAAGGGGCGTTTTTTTCGTCTAGTGAAGAGTATGAAAATAGCTTTTCATATTTTTCCTCTACTAAATTAGGCAACCCGGAGTTTTCGGGCTTACCTTCCCCTTTCTCACAGCGAAAACCGCTTAACAGCCTACGCTTGCCTGAAAATTCGGAAACCGTTAGTTTACAGGCGTTAGCACAGCCTGTGCAGACAACAGTCTGCACCTTTTGAGGCAGTATGCCAGAAAGCTCCTTTTTTGCAAGCACTGCTGAGCGTGAACCCGGCCGATAATCGTCCATAGCAAGCAGGGCGGCACCATACGCACCCATCAGCCCTGCAATATCAGGGCGTATAACATGTCTCCCGGCGACAAGCTCAAACGCCCTTAATATGGCATTATTCAAAAACGTACCACCCTGAACCAATACTGTTTTACCCATTTGCTCCGGGCTTTGAAGCTTTATTACCTTGAAGAGCGAATTGCGTACCACCGAATAACTCAACCCGCAGGAAATATCGCCTACCCCCGCACCTTCCTTTTGAGCCTGTTTAACCCTGGAGTTCATAAAGACGGTACAGCGGGTGCCTAAATCCACCGGATGCTCAGATTCCAGAGCCTTTTGGGCGAAACTGTCGGTAGAGAGTCCTAATGTTTCGGCAAACGAGCTGATAAATGACCCGCAGCCGGAGGAGCAGGCTTCATTGAGCAATACAGAATCCAAGATCCCGTCTTTAATTTTCATACATTTCATGTCCTGACCGCCAATATCGAGAATAAAGTCAACCTCGGGCGCGAACTCCTGAGCCGCACGAGTATGGCATACTGTTTCAATTTCACCCCTGTCGGCTGTAATTGCTGTTTTCAAAAGCTGCTCGCCGTATCCGGTAACGGTAACTCCGCCTATAAACGCTTTTTCCGGCAAAGTTTTGTAGATTTCATCCAAGACTTCCTGGACACGCGGAAGGGGTGCACCCTCATTGTGTGAGTAGTATGTATGCAAAAGACTGCCGTCAGCATCTGTAAGCACCGATTTAATTGTTGTGGAGCCGGCATCTATTCCTAAAAAGCAAGCCCCATCAGCTTGGCTGATTTCAGCGCGCCTTGCCTTAGCTCCGGCGTGACGAGTCTCAAAATCCTCAAGCTGATGACGATTTTGAAAAAGAGGCTCCAGCCTGGGTATGTCCCGGCTTACCCTCCATAATTTCTCCGATAACCCGGAGAGACTTTCAAGTGGGGTATAATCTCCTTTTGCGTTCATAGCCGCGCCTAATGCCACGAAAACCTCGGCATGAGCCGGAGTGACAAAATTGGAGACATTTTCACCCAATGTCCGCTCAAAGGCGGCCCGGAGCTCCGACATATAGGTGAGCGGCCCGCCGAGGAATACAACCGTTCCGGCAATAGGTTGGCCGCAAGCCAGCCCGGCAATGGTCTGATTGACCACAGCCTGCAATATGCTTGCGGCTAAATCTTCGTGCTTTACACCCTCGTTGAGCAACGGCTGTATATCGCTTTTGGCAAAAACACCGCAACGCGATGCTATGGTATGAAGTGTTTTGTAATTTTTGGCAAGAAGGTTCAATCCTGCCGCATCAGTTTGTAAAAGTGTTGCCATCTGGTCTATGAATGCACCGGTGCCTCCGGCACAGGTGCCGTTCATACGCTGACTGACCACCGGCTTCATAAAGGTGATTTTTGCATCCTCACCGCCCAATTCGATAATAACATCGGCATCCGGCTGGTGGGTACGAACAGCACAAGCTCCGGCAACCACTTCTTGCACAAAACCGAGCTCCAGGGCCTCTGCCACACCAAGGCCTGCCGAACCGGTCAAGCAAATCTGAGCCTTGACATCTCTTAGGTCCCTTACAAGCTCGGAAAAAAGAACCGAAATTTCCCCGCGCACATCCGAACAGTGGCGGCGGTAGCAACTGTAACAAATTTCATTGTTTTCATCTAGCAGAGCGGCTTTTATAGTGGTACTGCCAATATCAATCCCCAGCCGGTACCCCTGTGCATTATGCGTTTCCATATACCCGACCCTTTCTATAATCCCACACCCGCCATTATGTCACAAAGCCGGCCAATATGCAATTATAAAAATGTGGAAAATATTACAGGGGTCGGGCAGAGCCTATATAGGAAAATTTATACCCACGTATTTTTTGCCTCATAACCATTGCAGGACAAGCATAGAATGTTGACAAGAGGGAGGTAGTTAAGCTGGAAAAAACGGAAGGAAAACAAGACAAGCTAATACAGGCAAGCTGCTATTTGCCTGATGTGTACAGCGATGCAATCGGCAGACTTTCAGATGATATACGGCTTTTAGCAGAGGAAATCAGGTTGCGGGCGGGGCAGTTTTTATCAATCGCACACCAAGGCGGGGAGGAGGAGCTTTTTACGCATTTACGCCCTGTGACGGCACATGATCTGACCCTAACCATGGAAAACGCGACAAAGGGGAGCTTACACAGTGCGATAGAGTCTATCCAGAGAGGGTTTGTTACCATTGAAGGCGGGCATCGGCTGGCTATTTGCGGGCGGGCATTGCTGAAGGATGGCGTACTTTCCCATGTGAGGGATATTTCCTCGGTTTGCATACGCATAGCACGTGAAAAAAAGGGAGTCGCACGGTCTGTCCTGCCAAAGCTGATTGAGGGAGGACGGATACAAGGTACACTGATTTTGTCTCCGCCGGGAGTTGGGAAAACTACCTTGCTAAGAGATATTATTCGTATGCTGTCGTGTGGCGAGGCTGTTGCTCCCCACAGAGTTTCGGTCGCGGATGAAAGGGGGGAGCTGGCAGGGTGCTTGGGCGGCATACCTCAGATGGATGTAGGCCCCCGCACCGATGTCTGGTCGGGGATGCCCAAGTCAGAAGCGGCGGTTATGATGTTGCGCGGTTGCTCCCCGCAAGTGCTGGCATTAGATGAGATTACCGCACCGCAGGATGCGGCGGCGGCCCAAATGTCATTCGGGTGCGGAGCGGCTGTGCTTGCCACCGCCCACGCCAGGTGCGTTGAGGATTTGCGCCGCCGTCCGCTGTACCGTTCGTTACCCGGGATTTTCACGCGGGCGGCTGTGATTTCATTGGAGAATGGGAAGAGAAAATATGGGGTATCAAATTTTGAAGGAGGTTGACTACTGTGATCCAAACAGTGATAGGCGGATTGTGCTTGGCAGGCGGCTGTGCCGGGTTAGGCTGGGCGGTATTTGTGCATCTGGAGTCACGGGTGCGATTGCTTACCGCTTTTGTTGAGCTGTGCGACAGATTGAGCGGGGAGCTTGGTTTTAGGCAAACCCCTTTGCCCGAGCTGGGGAAACGCCTGGGCAATCCGGTGCTACGAAGATTTTGGGGATTTATAGAGGACAAGCTGGGGCCGTGCGGCGGTAAAACCTATTCCGAGGCATGGAAAATGGCATCATCGGAGCTTGACCTTGACAGCATTGACAAGTCATTAATTTCCGAGATAGGCGATATTTTGGGCCAATATGATGCGGAAAGCCAAATTAAGGCCCTAAAGGTACTTCGCGGACAGTTGAATATTTCACTCAATCAAGCACGTGAAAAAAGAGAAAATCAGGGAAAAATGGCGGGGATGCTCGGGGTATTGTGCGGGGTACTTTTAGTGATTATTTTACTGTAAGGGGAGGTTTGGGGTATGCAGGTAGATTTAATTTTCAAAATTGCGGCAATTGGTATTTTGGTGGCGGTACTCAATCAGCTCCTCATACGCTCAGGAAGAGAGGAGCAGGCAATGATGACCGTTTTAGCCGGGCTGATAGTTGTGCTTATGATTATATTACAGGAGGTCAACAACCTATTTACTATGGTAAAAACCTTGTTCGGGTTTTGAAAAAAGGGGGTGCGGCAGTATGGACGTTTTGTTCAAGGCGGCTGGCTTAGCCATTGCCGGGTTGGCATTAACTGTTTTACTTAAAAAGGAAACGCCCGAGTTGGGGATGCTGCTGGCGTTGTTTGTTTCCTGTGCCGTTTTGATGCTGTGCTTTGATTTGCTCAGGGATGTTCTTGGTTTCATGCTGGATATGATTGACCTTGCCGGGCTGCCGGACGATACGGTTACACCGGTTATCAAAACCTCCTGTGTTGCAATTGTGACTAAAATTACTGCCGATATTTGCAGAGATGCCAAGGAAACCGGAATTGCCACAGGAATAGAAACAGCCGGTGCTGTGGTAGGGCTGTATGTGGTTCTTCCGCTCTTCCAAAGCCTGCTGGATATGATGAAGTCATTGCTTTGAGGTGCAGTATTATGAAAAGGTATATATTCTTAATATTCATGTGTGCTTTATGCATGTCTCTCTGTCGGTCATACGCCTCCGAGAGCGAGGTTCTGTTTGATACCGATGAAATAGAAAGGTCTGTGCCGCGGGAAGCACAGGAAGCTGTTGAGGGAGTACAGCCACGGAATCCCAAGGAGGCTCTCGGGCGGGGGCTGGGAAATCTTTTACGGTTGGCCTCAGCCCTTTCCGGTACGGCACTAGGAGAGGGAATAAAAATTGCGGCGGCAATTGCCTTGATTGCGGCACTGTATGGTGCCGCCGTCAGCTTGCTCCGTGATACAAACCCACAATATATTAAAATTGCCGCAGTGCTGGCTATTGCCGCATTGAGCGTAACCGGAACGCAAAGCTTCATAGTTCAGGCAAGGGATGTTTTGGGGCAGTTTGAGGTCTATTCAAAAACACTGCTTGCCGGATTAGCGGTTGTTACTGCGGCGGCTGGAGAGCCGGCTCAAGCAACAGTCAAGCAGGCGGTCACTATTTTTGCTGTGAACATGTGGATTACCATGTATGACAGATTGCTGATACCGCTTTTTTACATCTATGCTGCACTTGTTACTCTAAACGCGGCACTTACACGAGATATTCTAAAGCGTTTGGCAGGCCTGATTAAATGGCTCGTTGGCGGGATATTGAGCCTAAGCCTTATTGCTTTTACCGCCTACCTTTCAATCAGCGGGGCAATAGCAGGAAAGAGCGATGAGCTTGCCCTCAGGGCTGCCCGCGCTGCTCTGTCCGGGGGGGTGCCTGTTGTAGGAAGCATTATTTCAGATGCTTCAGAAACCGTTTTAGCGGGTGCGGGTGTTATCAAAACCGGGTTGGGGGTATTCGGTTTGATTGCCGTGCTAGGAATTGCCGCGGGTCCAGTGATTTCCTTGGGCGTGAGATATATTATCTTCAAGCTTGGTGCGGCATTGGCGGGAACGGTAGGGGACGATGCCGTGGCCGGATATGTTGACGACTTGGCAGGGCTGTATGCCCTATTGCTTGCAGTTGTGGCATCAAGCGCATTCTTACTGTTAATATCCGTTGCATCCTGTATAATGCGATAGGGGGGTGGTGGCGTGATAGATTTTTTCAGCAACTGGATTATGGGGATTGCGGGGGCATCAATTTTGGGAGCCCTGACTCTGGCTGCCTGCCCTAAGGGTCCGGTATATAAGGTTTTGCAGTTAGGCATCGCTCTTTTGCTATCATTGGCGGTATTGCGTCCGTTAGCAAATGTTGAAAATTTCAATATTCCTAGTATTGTGGACGAGTACGCTGAACAGGAGGTAAAAAAAATCGGACAGGATTTACTGGAGTCTATCATAGCCGAAAGAGCTGAAGCATATATTGTGAGCGAGGCAAGTGCTAAGGGGCTTGCGGTTAAGGCCTCAATTGTTTGCAGGCAGGGGGAATATTACCCGGAGCCTTACCAAGCCTTCGTTTGGTGTGCCAGACCGGTGTCTGCAAAAAATGTTTTAGCAAGCACCATAGAGCAAGGACTGGGGATACCCCATTCGCGGCAGAAATACCTTGAGACAGGAGGATGACATTATGAAAATACCGCCGATTGCAGATATACGGAGGATCAGCAAGGCAATGGCCAGGCACAAGTATTTGTTAGTGATTGCCGTTGCCGGGTTAATTTTGCTCTCTTGGCCTAAAGGTCAAAGCCAGGCGAAAAAAGAGATTGAACACGGCACCGAAGGGTATGCAGGGTTTTCAATTGAGGAAACTGAGGAAAAAATGGCACAGGCACTATCTCAAATAGAGGGGGCGGGGAGGGTTTGTGTTATGCTTACCCTGAAGAGCGATATGGAGATTGTATTTCAACAGGATTTGGACAAAAAAACAAACTCCGGCCATAGCGGGCAAGAAGCCGTTGCAACTCAGGAGGAGAGCAAGCGCAAAACTGTTTTGACAAATTCATCCGAGCCGTTGGTTCAGAAAAAGCTGTATCCCATATATCAGGGCGTTTTAGTTATATGCGATGGTGCGGAAAATGCCGCGGTACAGCTTGCCGTCAAGGAGGCGGTTTCGGCCCTGACCGGTCTCTCCGGGAGAGCTGTTAACGTAAACAGGATGGCACGGGGTGATTTGGATAAAGAGGGGAGGCGCAAATTACATCCAAAGTAAAAACATTACGCCAATCTATAATTTTGAAAGGCTTTATGCCGGAAAGGGATGATTAGCAATGAGAATTTGGAAAAGAAACGCGGTGGTAAGCGCGATTGTTCTGTTTGTATGCTTGGCTCTGTATTTAAGCTGGGCATACGGAAGGGTTCCGGGGGAGGATGAACTTGATGTATTTGAACCCGGGGCAAGACCCTCAGGACAGTCGGAATTATCAACAGGTGAGCCGGCGGCGGATACAAACAATCCTCAGGCAAACAATTCCTCGCCTTCGCCAGAAAGCAAGCCCTACTTCAATCAAGCACGGCTTTCACGGAGAAACGCCCGGGACGATGCCCTATCTATTTTAAGCGATGCAGCCGCAAATGAGGAAGCCTCACAAGAAATTAGGGATAACGCAAGCAAGGAAATTTCCAAATTGGCTCAAAACGCCGTATCTGAGGCAAACATTGAAAATCTAGTTGTTGCCAAAGGTTACGAGGAATGTGTGGCTTTTATTAACCAGGATGGGGTTAAAATAGTCGTCACGGAGCCTGAGGGTGGCATGACCGATGTTGATGCCAATATTATCGCCGATATTGTTATAAATGAACACAGCGTTATGGCAGAAAATATAAATGTTGTGCCTGTATCTGTCTGAACAAATTTTTGAAAATCACAAGAAATCGCAATAAAGGGAGAATGAGGGCAAAAAACAGAGAACGCAAGAGAAAAAACGGAAATCCTCGATTATACCCACTATAATCGTCCCTGTCATACTTGACAGGGACGGTATGTCTTTGTTGTTGATAGAAATAAATATAGGTGATAATTATGGAAAAGTTCTCAAGTGAAGTTAAGGCACTGTCAAACGATGACATTGAAATAATTCTTTCAGACCAAGGAGATTTATACTCTGATGAGGAAGTTGAAATTTTATCAAACGAATTGGTAAGAAGAAGAGAGGAAGCTGAGATAATACGGATATCGAAAATACCTGATATAATAAAATGCCTGAAATGTGATGGTCCAATATCGAAATTAGAAAAAGAATGTCCGTTTTGTGAAGCAAAAATAGATATTTCTAAAATACAATTCAATCTTATAGAGGATGAAAAGGATGACTGCGAGCGAAGTACGGCAAGTAAGATTGTTTTTGGTACATGGTTAACCAATGGCCTGGGGATAAGCGTTTTTGGTGCTATGGCATTTCTTGTAGGTGTATCCGACAAAGGACTTTCTACAGATGGTGGACATTCATATATGATGGAACCATCACAGCTTATGACCCTTGGAGGGGTAGTTCTTGCGGCCGGAGTTCTTTGCATCGGCATTGGAATAAATCTTACAAAAAAATAGAGCTTGATAGCTGGGCATTCCTGCCCCTCCGCCCTGGATATGCAGACCGGGCGCGAGGGGGATTGCTCGCCAATGTATCTCCTTGTGAAAGTTTTAGGTTGAAAAAATAAGACCTTAGTGCTATACTTCTCTCTGCGGGTTGATCTTTTTGCAGCCTTGGCAAAAGTCAAAGGCAGGGGAGTGTTTATTTTTTATGTCAGAATCGCTAAATAAGGTTTTTCGGATTTATGTTGAAAAAAAGCGGGGATTTGACCAAGCCGCCTCAGCTTTACAGCTTGATTTGACTGAATTTTTGGGTGTGAAATTAGAGGCATTGAGGCTCTTTCTGCGCTATGACATTATGGGAATATCCGAGGATGATTTGCCGCGCTGTTTGCCGCTTATTTTCTCTGAGCCTGTGTCTGATACGGCTTATTTAGACAGTTTGCCCGATTTACCGGGGGATACGCAGCTCGTGGCATATGAGGCATTGCCCGGTCAGTTTGATATGCGTGCCGATTCCTGCGCCCAGTGTGTTCAAATGCTCGTAGGCGGCAATCGGCCGCAGGTACGCTGTGCCGACATAATTGCTATTACCGGCATAAGCCCGGAGGATGCCGGGCGTGTTTCGGAGTATGTAATAAATAAAGTGGAATGTTGCCCTGTTGAAACGGACAAGCCCAAGCCCTGCACACTAAACCGTGATTACCCGCAGCCCGCCGGTATTCCGGTTTTAACTGGATTTCGTGACTTGCCGGCAGATCAAATCAAGGATTGGATTGCCGGCTTGGGTTTAGCCATGGATAGGGAGGATGCCTTGTTCATGCAGTCGTATTTCCGCGGGGAGGACCGGGATCCCACACTTACGGAAGTCAAAGTTCTTGATACGTACTGGTCCGACCACTGCCGTCATACTACATTTTTAACTGAAATTGAAAATATTGAAATTGAAGACAGTCGTGCAAGGCAGGCATATGACCTCTATCAGAAGGTTAGGGACAAAAGCAAGCCTGTCACCCTCATGGGCATAGCCACGGCGGCAATGAAGCATCTGCGCGGGAATGGAAAGCTTCCAGGGTTAGACGAGTCGGAGGAAATTAACGCCTGCACAGTACGCGTAAAGGTTGACACCGATGCAGGGGAGCAGGATTGGCTGATGCTCTTCAAAAACGAAACCCACAATCATCCGACAGAGATTGAACCCTTTGGCGGGGCTGCAACCTGTATCGGCGGGGCAATACGCGACCCGCTGTCAGGCAGGGCGTATGTCTATCAGGCAATGAGGATTACCGGGGCGGCTGATCCCAGAATGCCCATGGACAAGGCTATTCCCGGGAAAATACCACAACGCAAGCTTACCCAAACTGCTGCTGCGGGGTACAGCTCTTATGGAAACCAAATAGGCTTAGCTACCGGGCTTGTGAGAGAGGTTTATCATCCAGGTTATGTTGCCAAACGTATGGAGGTTGGTGCAGTAATAGGTGCCGTGCCAAGCAAAAATGTGAAGAGGGAAACTCCTGTGCCGGGGGATGTTGTTCTGCTTTTGGGCGGACGTACCGGCAGGGATGGAATCGGAGGCGCGACAGGATCCTCAAAATCCCACAGCCTAACCAGCATAGAGGCCTGCTTTGCCGAGGTTCAAAAAGGAAACGCTCCAGAAGAGCGTAAGCTGCAGCGGTTTTTCCGCAACAAGGAGGTTTCCTTGCGGATTAAGAGGTGCAACGATTTCGGCGCGGGCGGAGTGGCTGTGGCTGTTGGGGAGCTTGCAAATGGATTAGAAATAGATCTTGATGCCATGACAAAAAAATATGAGGGTCTGGACGGTACCGAGTTGGCCTTGTCTGAATCACAGGAACGCATGGCAGTGGTGGTCTCTCCTGAAGATATAGACTTTTTCCAGGAAAATGCAGCAAAGGAAAATATAGAATGTGCCAAAATCGCCGAGGTTACTCAAGCTCCACGCTTGGTGATGAAATGGAAAAACCAAGTGATTGTAGATATTGCGCGTGATTTTCTTGATACAGCAGGTTCCCAAAAAACCACATGCGTTAAAATTTCTGCTACTGCACCAAGTCCTATTCGGGCTTGGGAAAATGAAGATTTAACCGTCTCCGAAAGGCTTCTGCTCTTGGCCTCGGATTTGAATTTTTGTAGCCAAAAGGGATTGCAGGAGCGGTTTGACAGCTCAATAGGGGCTGGAAGCGTACTTGCGCCTTTCGGGTCAGAATCAGGAAACGCCCCCGAGCAGGTTATGGCGGCACTCTTTCCGGCACCGGGCAGCCGTACTGCAAGCGTGATGAGCTGGGCGTTTGACCCTTATATAAATGGATGCTTTGACAGCGCGGTTTACAGTGTGGCTGTCAGCTTGGCAAAGCTGATTGCCGCAGGCTGCCCCATTGAGTCGGCATGGCTTACTTTGCAGGAATATTTCCCGAGGCTTGGAAGAGATCCGGAGAGGTGGGGATGGCCCGCAGGGGCTGTTTTGGGAGCCTTTTGGGTGCAAATGGGGCTAGAGGTAGCAGCAATTGGCGGAAAGGATTCAATGTCGGGCAGCTTTGAAAATTTAGATGTACCGCCTACACTTATCAGCTTTGCCGTTGCATCAGCATCAGCATCCGATATAATCCCATCTTATTTTACCAGACCAAATAGGTTTTTGTGTCTGGCTGAATCTACATTAGGAAATAATGGGTTTGGCGATATGAAAGAACTAAAAAACCTCTGGAAATCCGTCACGCGCTATATCAAGGAAGGAAAGATTACCGCGGCTTATGCCTGTGAATTGGGAGGAGTACCGGGGGCACTGGCGCATATGTCACTTTCCGGTATAGGTGCTTGCATAGAACGCCGGGATTACAACAGCGGATTGTGGGCTGTCAGTCCGGGGAGCATTGTGGTAGAATGCTCAGAACCGCTTGACGGTTTAGAGTTTTTGGGAAAAACCCAACAAAAACCCGAATTACAAATAGGCACAGACTTTATACCGCTTGCAAGCCTGGCGGCAGCCTGGGCCGCTCCGCTTGAAAAGATTTTTCCTACTGCCGCTGCCAAAACAAACGATCCTCAGCCGCCGGCGATTGAATCGTGCGTCCCGGAGGAAAAACCAAAAATACAATTTTCCATTCCCAATCGCCGTCCTAAGGCTGTTATTCCAGTGTTTCCTGGCACAAACTGCGAATACGATACTATGGCCGCGTTAGAAGCCGCGGGGGGAGAGGCAGAATGTGTATTGGTACGCAACCTTACCCCTGAATGGCTTTCGGAATCGGTATCGGAAATGCGGCGGGCGTTGAGGCGGTCACAAATGCTCATCATCCCAGGGGGATTTTCGGGAGGGGATGAGCCTGCCGGGTCGGCAAAATTCATCGCCTCATTTTTCTCGGAGCCTGGCGTAGCCCAAGAGGTGCAAAATCTTCTTGATGGAAGACAGGGCTTGATTTTGGGTATTTGCAATGGATTTCAAGCTCTTGTCAAGCTAGGTCTTTTGCCATCGGGGCAAATCCGTTTGCCCGATGAAAGCTTCCCAGCCCTTACATTTAACAGCATAGGGCGTCATCAGGCTCGGTATGTACATACACGCATGGTATCGGCCATATCTCCCTGGCTGTCAGCGTGCAGACCGGGGGATGTATATACCATACCTATATCTCATGGTGAGGGGCGTTTTTATGCCTCTCAGGAAATGCTTCAGGAGCTGGCGGTAAACAATCAAATTGCCTTTCAGTATTGTGATATAGACGGAAATATCGGACTAGACACTCAAATCAATCCGGCGGGTTCTGTTTGGGCTATTGAGGGCATTTCAAGCCCGGATGGGCGGGTTTTGGGCAAAATGGGACACACCGAGCGGGCCGGACGTTATATTGGCAAAAACGTACCTGGGAATAAAATACAGCCTATCTTTGAAGGCGGCGTTAAATATTTCGCCTGATAGGCATTGCAAAACAAAGGAGGGGTTTGCCATGACCCGGATTGCGGCTCGTGAAATAGCTGTTCATATGATATATGCGCTTGATTTTTCACCTGATTTAGATGAAATAATAAAAACCAGGCTGAATCCGGGATTTTACCTGGATCTAGCCGGTGAGGACCCTGTTTTTGCTCAGCCCCCAAATGAGAAGCAGGCTGAATATATAAGAAGGTTAGTTAAGGGGGTTGATGAACATCTGCCCGAGCTTGACGGATACATTGAAAAGTACGCCAAAGGATGGGGATTTGGCCGGTTGCCGCGTGTAAGCATTGCCGTCATGCGGGTGTGTATGTACGAGGCCCTATACTGTCCGGATATTCCCCGGGCTGCCGCGGTGAATGCAGCAGTGGAAATTTCTAAAAAATATGAGCCGGGGGAAATGACCTCATTTATAAACGGTATTTTAGGCACATTTATCCGCAGTGAGCTTGGCGATCAATAAGCGAGGCAAAGAAACTCAGGCTTGACAAATAAATATAATTGATGTAGTATGCAGGTAGCTTTCATGTGGGTTAAGGAGAATTTTGATGATAAAGGTTTCTGTGGTTATACCTTGCTACAATGCAGAGAGGTATTTGTGTGAATGCTTAGACAGTGTTGCCGGGCAGACACTGCGGGAGATTGAGATTATTTGCATAGACGATGGTTCGACTGATGGTACATTGAGCATACTGGGGGAATATCAGAAAAAAGACTCAAGGATAGTTGTATTAAAACAGAAAAATTTGTATGCTGGGGTTGCGCGTAACCGGGGAATTGATGAATCCAAAGGGAAATATTTGATTTTTTGGGATGCCGATGATTTTTTCGAGCCGGATGCCCTGGAGCAGATGTATGACCAGTGCCAGGCAGATAACGCCGACATATGCGTATGCAGCTTTCGGGTTTATGATGACTTGGCAGGTTGCTTGGTGTCAAGCAATCACGGCCTTAGTTTGAAGTATTTGCCGGAGGCTGTGCCTTTTTCTTGTCAAGATTATCCCGATGCTGCCTTTAGGTTCTCCTCTTCGGCACCATGGAACAAAATGCTCAGGCGGGAATTTGTATTGAAAGAGGGGCTGCAATTCCAAGCTATACAGCGTGCCAACGATTTGTATTTTGTCTGTATGTCTGTTGCATTAGCAGGACGTATCACGGTGGTTGACAAAATTTTAGTTAATTACCGCCGCTTTACTGCCACCAGTTTACAGGAAACATCTACCGATATGCCGTTTGATTTTTATATTGCGCTGAAGGCCTTGCGGCAAGGTCTTTCTGAGCGCAATCTGTTTCAGCTACTTGAAAGGAGCTTTATTAATTTAGCGTTAGCTAACGCTGTTTATACTTTAAGTGTTCTAAAATCCAAAGAAACGTGGATTCGCGTTGTAAAGCGGCTGCGGGGGGAGATTTTTCGGGAATTAGGGGTCTTGGGGCATACAAAAAGCTTCTTTTTTCTCCCTTCGCATTATGATAAAATGAACTTTCTTTTGAATATCACAGAGGAAGAATTAGTGTTGCATGAGCCTGAATTGCGCAAGGATGGGAAAACCGCAAAAAAACCGAGTCCTGCAACTCAGGCGGGGCCGGATGGATTTTTGAAGATTTCCGTGATTATCCCGGTTTACAATACAGAGGATTATCTTGAAGAGTGCTTGCGCTCAGTTATGCGGCAGACCTTGCGGGATATTGAAATTATATGCATAGACGATGGCTCTACCGATTGTTCTCCGGGCATTTTGGAAATGCTGAACCGGGAAGACGGGCGGATTCAAGTTTTGCGGCAGGAAAATCAAGGGCTGTCGTTGGCACGCAATGCAGGGATACGCGAGGCTAAGGGAGAGTATATCGTCTTTTTGGATAGTGATGATCTTTTGGTATGGTGTGCTTTGGAGCATCTGTACAATAGGGCAAAAGCGGATGAGTTGGATGAGCTGTTCTTTGGAGGGGAATCCTTTTATAAACCGGTGGAGCTGTATAAGGAATATCCTGTCTACAGAACGTATTATCACTACAAAAACAGCTATGAGTCTGTTGAAACAGGTCAGTCGCTATTTGTGCGGCTAAGGGAAAACGATGATTTTAAACCCTCAGCCTGCTTGCATATGCTGAGGCGTGCCTTCCTGGAGGAAAGCCGACTTGCCTATTATCCTGGAATTATACATGAGGATAATTTGTTTGTACTGCAAAGCTTGATGAATTCCCAGCGTGCGGGGGTTCTGCCTGAACCGCTCTATCTGCGCCGTGTCCGCCCTGAGTCAACAATGACAACCAGAAGAAGCTGGAAAAACACATATGGGTACTTGGTCTGTATCCGTGAAACCGGCAAAAGTATGGCAACGCTGAATATTGGGAATATGGATTTTGCCGAATCAATTGCGAAATATCAGGTACAGATGGGATGTTCGGCGGAAAAAGCACTGAAAAACCTGACCACGGAGGAAATCCGTGCCGAGCTGAGCAAGCTGCCAGCACATGAGAGGTCAGAGATTGCCCTTCTGCTTGAAAGTTTCCGGCAAAACAGGGTGCTGAAGGAGTGCGGCGAGGCCCAGAAAAAGAAGCTCTCCTACTTGCAGAAAAAAGTAAAGAGGCTGAATAAAAGGAACAATGAATTGCTTCGCTCCCTGTCCTACCGCATAGGACGCCTAATTTCTGCTCCGCTGTGTTTTCTGCGGCGTTTGCTGAGTATACAGAAAAATTGAGATATGCCCTTTAGCTATAATCGGCGGAAAGGAGGTGTGGTGCAGTGGTCATTTTAGTAACAGGAGGGGCAGGCTTTATAGGAAGCCATACCTGCACAGAGCTTCTGGAGGGCGGATATGAGATTGTGGTGCTGGATAATTTTGTGAATTCACGGCCCGGAACCCTGGGGCATATAGAGGAGATTGCCCGAAGGGAGTTTCCTTTTTATGCAGTTGATTTGTTGCATGAGCAGGCTTTGCGGAGGATATTTAAGGAACGAAGGATTGATGCTGTCATTCATTTTGCCGGGTTAAAAGCGGTCGGTGAATCGGTACGGCATCCGCTCTGGTATTTTCACAACAATATAACAGGGACATTGAACCTTTGCAGTATTATGGCGGAGTTTGGTTGCAAACGCATGGTGTTTTCTTCCTCGGCTACGGTGTATGGAATCGATTCCAATGAACCAATCAGTGAGGAGGCTACGCCCCGGACGCCCATAAACCCATATGGAAAAACGAAGCTGATGATTGAACGGATATTAGGTGATATTTGTGTATCCGATCCTGAATGGAGCGTGGTCTCGTTGCGTTATTTCAATCCCGCCGGAGCGCATACGTCAGGCCTGATCGGAGAGGACCCTAAGGGTATACCTAACAATCTTTTGCCCTATATCGCCAAGGTGGCGAATGGGGAGCTGGAAAAACTCTCTGTTTTTGGAGATGATTATGATACACCTGATGGAACCGGCATACGTGACTATATCCATGTCGTGGATTTGGCCAAGGCACATATATGTGCCTTGAGGTATGCGTTTGCGCACACAGGACAGGATGTTATCAATCTAGGAACAGGGATGGGGTACAGTGTATTTGAAATCATTGCGGCATTTGAGAGAGCGAGCGGCAAAAAAATACCCTACCAGGTTGCGCCGCGGCGTCCCGGTGATTTGGCTGTCTGCTACGCAAATCCTTCTAAAGCCAAATCGGTGCTGGGCTGGAGCGCGGAACGAGATTTGGATGCCATGTGTTTTGACATATGGCACTATACACAGCGGAGAGGATGATATGAGATGCTTTCTAAAATCAAACGCTTGATGTCATTGTTTTTACCGCCTCCGGCAAGGACATTTCATAGGCAGTCAAAGCTTTTGCTTGATGAAATACGTTGCCTACAGTGTAGCGTAAGGTCAGGGAACAAAGAGCTTGACAGCAAAATCAAGACCATCGGCACAGTGCTTGAAGAGATCAGGGCTTTAGACAGCAAGCTAAAAGCTCTCAGCGGTAAAGCAGAGGACAGGGACAAATGGGTTAACGGCAAGCTTGAGTCCATTGACAGCAAGCTTGAGGTAAAATCCAAGGTGTTTAATGACAGGCTTGACGCTTTTGACAGAAAGGCAGGCTATCTCCAAAAGACGGCCGATGAGATACTATGGGCAAATATTTTCAACAGTACGACAGATAACAGCGATTGGCTGAAAATAAAAACCTTTTCCCCGGGGAGATGGGCGGCGGGGTATCCCTTTTTGTATATTCTGTACCGGGTTTTGCGGGACGTAAAGCCAAAGAGAATTTTAGAATTGGGCTTAGGGGAAACTACCCGCGTTATTTCCCAATACAGCGCAGAACATCAAGAAGCGGAGCATTTCGTTGTGGAACACGACCCCGAATGGATTTCATTTTTTACAAAGGCATCCCCGCTCCCCGGAAACACAAAAATTGTGCAATTGCCCTGGGGGAGTGTTTCCCACAAGGACAGTGAGGCTGTCCGTGTATATGAAGGGTTCTCGGAACGATTTTCAAACGGCAGTTACGATTTGCTATGCATTGATGGGCCGCTGGGCGGAGATATGGAGCAGTATGCAAGGATTGATTCCCTCGCACTCGTGCCTGAGCATCTCTCTAGCTCATTTACGGTTATTGTTGACGACTATGACAGGATCACTGAGCAAAATATGGTAAAAGATTTATGTGAAAAGCTTGACAGCGCAGACATACCATATGCAAAAGCATCATACAGGGGCATGAAGCACGCATTTATCGCCTGTAGCACGGACAACCGGTTTTTAGCCTCGCTATAGACTTGTGTCGATTTATACCAGCCCCCCATTTCCGCCGCACCTGGGGCTGGTATAAAAATTTTATTTTTACCGTGTCATTTCCCGACTGTTTCCCTGAATACGGATATTTATAATGACCCTCATAAAACAATTACTAAGGAGGGCTTTCTGTGAAAGGGAACGCAAAATGGTCGGTGCCGGGCAGGGAGATGGGCGAAATTTTTTCGAGCCTGTACATGGTGCCGGCGATTCAAAGGGGTATTGGCCTGGTCGGGAGGTTTTTGGGCGGCATTTTTTTATCAAGAGCTGTTATCTTTGAGGGTTGGGCACCCTTCGGCTTGGGCTGGCAGGCGGCATCGGGCGGTGGCTTGGGTGGGCTTGTAGCATTGCTCGGCTCGCTGCTGGGGTATATGTCGTTAGGTCAGGATGTGCAAAGCTTAAAATATATAGCGGTTGTGATACTTATCTATGCGGGCAATTTGATTTTCAGGGAGACGGGCTTTGCTAAAAATATTATATTTGCTCCCCTCATGGCAGGAGTTGTCTCGGTATTTGTAGGCATTGTATTTGTAGAGGGCGACCCCTCCATGTTTTTGTTTTTTGCCTGTGAGATAATCCTGATTGTAGGGGCTGGATATTTTTACTCCGTATCGGGAAGCAAACGGAGTGCCGGCGGGGATGTAGGGTATACCATCAGTCTTTTGATTTTGGCATCAACCCTTTTGATTTCCCTATCCGGCATTAGCATGGTAGGCGGCATTGCACCGGCGCGGCTTATAGCCGGTCTGTTTGTGTTGCGTACAGCATTTGCAAGCGGTTCGGGGTTAGGCAGTGCCGCTGGCCTGTCGGCGGGCATAGCTATGGATTTAGCCTTGGGTTATCCTTTTTTTTCCATGTCATATGGGCTGTCGGGTCTGATAGCCGGAGTTTTCAGAAATACCGGGAAATTCTTAGCTGTTGTCGCTTATGTATTGGCAGGTGCGGTCGCTGCCCTCTGGGCAGGAACCGATGCCATGCGCTTAACGGCATTGCTTGAAACGTTTGCAGTTTCCGTTATATTCATGCTAATGCCAGCCCGCCTCAATAAAGGCAAGCGTATTTTAGATGAGGGCACGCCGGAGGTGCAGGATGGATGCCAGGGTACGGACGGTGTTAGGATCCGGGAGCATTCACGCCGCCGTTTGGAGCAAAGCTCAATGGCATTCAGGGAGCTGTATACCATGCTGCAAAAGGTATTTGACAGGCAAAAAAACGATGAAGATGTATCAAGCGTACTGGAGCATGCCTCCGATGCCTTGTGCCGCCGGTGTGCCTTGAGGGGCCTGTGCTGGGATATGGAGATGACAGCAACCCGCCAGGCACTGAGCGATGCCGGAGGCATATTGGCACGCGAGGGTAAAATAACAGCGGATGATTTTCCGCAGTATTTTACCTCACGCTGTATACAGGTACCAAAATTTATACGGCTGGCTAACGATGAGATGACCGCCCTTTTGAACCGCAGACAATACAGGTCGCGGCTACAGGAGAGCCGCAATCAAATTTGCCGCCAGTATTCCGAGGTTTCCAAGATTTTCGCTGGCATGGCAGAGGATTTTCAGCAAGAGGTCATTTTCGACCAGGGCGCGGAGCGGCGAATACGGCATATCTTATCCGATTGCCGCATACCGTTTGAGGTTTCTGTGGCACGAGTGGCAGACGGAAAAAACTATGTCGAGCTGACAGGCTCCGGATTGAGCAGGGTTTTGGAAAATGATAGGGACAAGCTTTTGAAAAACATCAGCTTGGCGGCAGGATATCCGGTAGCTATGCCGGAACAGGTATGCACACCAGAATATGAGAGGATGATTTTTACCCAAGCCGAAACATTGAAGGCGTCAATAGGCATTGCCTCTCACAAGAAAAAGGGCGAGAGGGAGAGCGGCGATTCGGGTGCCTGGTTCAAAGCCTCCGATGGCAAGGTGTACCTGATTCTGTCCGATGGCATGGGCACCGGCCGGCACGCCGGAGAAGAATCTCGTGAAGCAGTAAAGCTTTTAGAGCATTTTTTGCGTGCGGGGATTGAGCCTGAGATAGCACTGTCTACCCTGAATTCCGCATTGGTATTGCGCGGTGACGCTCAAACAGAGGGCTTTGTTACAGTTGATTTGTGTATTTGCAATCTGCTTTCGGGGCAAACACGTTTTTTTAAAAACGGAGCATCCCCCTCTTACATAAAGCGCGGCCATAAAGTATCACAGATTTCAGGTCAAGGCTGGCCGGTAGGCCTAGGCGTTAATGTTTCGCCTGGCTCGGAAATGACAACCCTGCATATGGATGCAGGCGATGCCGCCATTATGATGAGCGATGGTGTATGCGAAATGGGGCAGGATCCCTGGCTCTCGCGCATCATAGAAGCCTGGGATGGGGAAAGCCCGAGAACCCTGGCGGGGAGCATCCTTGAGCAGGCGGTTTTGCAAAACGGCCAGGGGGATGATATGCTGGTGCTGGTGCTGTCTCTGGAGGAGCGGATCGGCTAGGCTAACACAGGCCTCCGACTGGAGGCCTGTTACTCTACTAACCCCAGTTCATTTATTTTTATAACAGCCTCTGTCCCATTGGGTACGTCAAGCTTTTTGTAAATCAGCTCCATGTGGCTTTTGACGCCATACGGCTTTAGTCCCATTTTATCGGCAATTTCCCTTCTGCCCAGACCCTGGCACATCAGCCTCATGACGGTTTTCTGCTTTTCTGTAAAAATCATATTCTTCTCCGTACGGCCTGCCTCGCAGACAAAGCCCTTGCGCCTCTTAGAAACCGCTGATGCCCCTGTGTACAGTTTTTTTATAAACTCAAAGGGTGCCTTTCCGGTGTAAGCCTTTTGCACCGACTGTCTTTCAAGTCTGTGCAGCATGCTCACAATATCGGCACCGGCATTGGCAAACTGCTGAACATAACCGTATTCATAGGCTAAATCTGCAGCCTGTGACATATGCCTCAGGGCAATATCCTGGCCGCCCCGGGTTTTCTTCCAATAGGCTACCGAGAGCAAAATCCGCGCTTCTATAATGTCAAGCGGTCTGTTGTAGTCCTCGCTTAGCTTTAACAGCTTTTTGAGGAATAAAATTGCCGTATTGTAGTTCTTGAGTACGATATACGCCCTTGCTGTGGTGAAATATTGGAATATTTTATATAGCTTCAGGCTGCTTTGCATGTTTTCCGAGTTAAACTCCAGCCATTTACGCGCCGCAGCCTCATCGCCGTCGGCTAGCTTAAGCCTAACCCTCCCGGCGAGAAAATTGGATTTTAGGTAATGGGCATTTTCCTTCTCAATCATATCGTCAATATTGTTTGACGATATGCAGGAATCCTGACCGGAGCCCCTCAGGGCAGCCGCTAAAACATACATGGCGCAGAACTTAATCTCCGCGGAGCAATTTTCCGCGATATTGGAGCATGCATCCATGGCGTGCTCGCAGGCTGCACTCATGTTCCCTTTCTCGTAATTGATCCCGGCGTAAATACATTCTCTTATCACGGCATATTCCGCGCTGATAAGAACGCCAAGGCTTTTTTCCAATAGTGTCATTCTATTATCGGTGTCAATTGCCATATCTGAATAATCAATGATGGAGCGGTGAAAAAACGGCATATTATTCGTTACGCTAGGAGTATAGACCTTCAATAGGCCCTTGAAAGGAATGCTGCGCAGTGTTTTCATAAAATTAATACGGTCTTCCCTGCGGTCTATAAAACGGAAGCACGCTCTGGCTATGACTGATCGGGGGCTTTTTACAATGATCTTCGGAAACAGCTTATGGTATTTATCCAGAATCCTCTCAAAATCCCCTATCCTGCCCTCCATATAAGCCGCCCATGCCTGGACCTCCAGCAGGAAGGGCTTGTTTTCCACAATGCTATCGTCAAGCACACTGTGGATGGTGTGCAGCGTATCCTCAATAGAGGCAAAAGGGGAATTGTAGTCATACATGTTGTACAGGCATTCGGAAACCATATCGTTGTGGCTGCCTTTTTTATAATGCTCCACAGCGCGAAAATAATCTCCCCTCCCGAAATAATAGTCGCCTGCCCTGATTTGTTGCGCGGCAACTGCCTTTTCGCCGCATTTTTGAAGCATAGTGAGCAAAAAATCGCGGAACAAGTCGTGGAAACGGTAGGTCATGTGATCAATCTGATTTAAAAAAAGGCTTTCGTTTTTGAGTGTTTCAAGAATTTTATCTCCGGAGCCTATGTCGGTAAGGGCTTTGAAAACATCGGCATTCAGCTCTGCGACAACCGGCAGCTTCATCAATACTCCTTGAGTTTTCTCGTCTAGCTCACTCCATACATTTTTTTCAAAATAAAGCTCCGGAGTTTCATCATTATGCTCTGTTTGCAATGGAGTACCCGAGAGCATCAGGCTCCGCATGCTGATTGCCCAGCCGCCTGAGCTGGCTTTATGAATATTTTCCGCCTGTTCCAGTGTAATATGCTTCCTGTTGAGGATAAAGAATTCCCTGATCTCATCGGCGGTGAAGCAAAAGTTAGTCACAATCTTACAATCCTCAGTGCGCAAAGCATTTGGCACATTGCCGCGGCTTATACACACAATTGCACGGCCTGGAGCCCGCCGCCTTCTGTGCAAACCGGCGATCAGGCTGAGGATTTTTTCATTAGTTATTTTATGCAGGTCGTCAAACACAATCGTATATTTACGGCTATCCTCTGCAAAAGCTGAGGCGGCACTCACAGCAAATTCGTCTGGTGCCGAATCAAAGGCCGGATGAGCGGCATATTGTCGCAAAACAGCATTGCCGGGCTGAAATTCTGACAATACCGTGACAAGCCGCCTGCAAAAAGAAGTAAGCCTGTTGTCGTATTCGTCAAGGGTAATCCAGGCAGTTCTGACTCCCTCGCTTCTTTTCCTGGCGAGCCATAGCTCAACGGCAACTGTTTTCCCATGACCCGCCGGGGCCTGAACGTATAAGAGATTGTTACCCTTAGTAATTTTGTCAAACTGTTCCGCAAGCTGTTCACGCGGGGCAAAGGCAAATACAGCGTTCATGGAAATCCTCCGTTTTATCTGCCCTGTTAATTCCGGGGCATATTGTTGTACACATTATACATCATAATATAATATCGTATACCCTTGCATCATAAAAGTACCATTGGGGGGTATGCATTTTCCATTTAATGCCGTTGCGTTGCCCGGAAGGTCTTTGACAAAACACAGAAACTATGTTATCCTGTGCTTCCAGGCTAATTTTCAGCAAGAGGGGGCGGCGGATATAGACCGGAAGTTAAAACGGATTTTTTCACCGGGAAATCGAATGTTTTTTATCCTCATGATTCTGTTCAGCGTAGCAATGACCGCTATAGGGAGGGACTATGCCCCTGCTCGCTGGATTGCGGCTGTACAAATTTTGCTAGTTTTTTTATCAATATGGATTTACCGCCGCAGAGTGCTGGAGGACCGGCTGTATGCTATGGAGATTTCCTCTGTTATCCATAGGGATATTGATATACGCGATGCCGATTTGTCTTACTTTAATCTCCCTATGATGGTCATACGACTGGGTTCGGGGCAAATTTTGTGGGCAAATGAAGCTTTTTATGAGACAACAGGCAAACGATGCGGTGTTTTTGAAAAAAGCATAACTGATCTTCTTCCCGGATTCAAGCTAAACTGGCTCTATGAAAACCACAAGGAAGCACCCGCGGGCGTAACCCTGAAGGACCGCAGCTTTATTGTTTCGGGCAGGGTCATTCATAACAAAAAATCTCAGGCTATGGCGGTTTTGTATTTTGTGGACGTTACCGAGCTAATGGAGCTGCGTAATAAATACCGGGAATCGCGCCCTGTTGTGTGCATTTTGCTTATAGACAACTATGAGGAATGCATGAAAAATCTAACAGATTCTCAAAAATCCGAGGTTCTGGCGGTTGTTGACAAAAAAGTAGCAGAGTGGGCTTCTCCCTTGGAAGGGGTTTTTCGTAAATACGACAGGGATAAGCACATAATTGTTTTTGAAGAACGCAAGATGGAGTTAATTACTGAGCGAAGATTTTCTCTTTTAGAGGATGTCCGCGCAGTTCATGGTGCCCCGGGGGTTCCGGTTACCATGTCGTTGGGGATAGGCAAGGATGCCGAAACCTTAGCGGAGGGCTTTTCCTTTGCCCAGCTCGCCATTGATATGGCATTAAGCCGGGGAGGCGACAGGGCGGTAATAAAAAACAGGCTTCATTTTGAATTTTACGGAGGCCATTCAAAGGAAATCGAAAAGCGCACTAAGGTAAAGAGCCGTGTTATGGCAGACTCCCTTTCAAGGCTGATTCAAGACAGCTCCCGGATTTTTATCATGGGGCATTCTAATGCCGACATTGACTGCATAGGGGCAATGTCGGGAATAATGTGCATTGCCCGCAAGCTGAAAAAGGAGGCCGGGATTGTAATCTGCCGGGAAGAATGCGCGGCTAAAAATTTGATTGGCCGTATGCGGGAGTCACCGGAATATAAAGATGTTTTTACAGATGATCAGGACGCGCTGGTCTGGGCAGACGTTCATACATTGCTTGTCGTTGTTGACTGTAACCGCCCAAGCATGGTAGAATCCCGCTCACTGCTGGAGGCGGTTAACCGGGTGGCGGTCATTGACCATCACAGGATAGGGGACGACTGCATAAAATCCGCAGCACTGGACTTCCACGAGCCGTATGCCTCGTCCGCCTGCGAGCTTGTATGCGAGCTTGTGCAGAATATCTGCCGTCAGGAGGATATTTTACTGATAGAGGCCGAGGCAATGTTAGGGGGGATTTTTCTTGACACTAAAAATTTTACTATAAATACCGGAATCAGAACCTTTGAGGCGGCGGCATTCCTGCGCCGTATTGGCGCGGATACGGTGGAAATAAAAAAGCTGTTTCAAAATGACTACCATTCGTCCATGGCAAAGCATAAGCTGATTTCCAGCACCTGCATAGTACGGCGGAACATGGCGATAGCCGTAGCAGAATACGAGGTGAGCCGCACAATAGCCGCTCAGGTGGCGGATGCCCTTCTGGAAATTGAGGGCACAGAAGCCTCCTTTGTTATAGTGCCGGACGGAGTGCTGACTGTTTTTTCCGCGAGGAGTCTAGGGAGCGTGAACGTACACGCAATTTGCGAAAAGCTTGGCGGAGGCGGTCACCAGTCTGTAGCCGGAGTGCAGCTAGAGAATATCACGCCCGAAAAAGCTCTTAACCTTTTGAGTGATGCCATTGAGGACTATTGCCTGGAAAACGGCATCACTTAGGCAAGCTGACAGCTTGCTTTGACCGGCCCCTTATCAATTACTTAGATAATTCATCCAATTCAGTCGCCCGGGCTTCGTTAAGGCGGATACAGGCATCAACAAAACCGTCAACGGAAACCCCATGTATTTGGTTTCCCGATCGGGTGCGGACGGAAACGGTTCCCTCCCCTATTTCTTTATCTCCCATAATCAGTATATATGGGACACGGTTCAGGCGGAGCCTTTTGATTTTTGACCCCATAGATTCATCCTCTGCTTGTATATCACAGCGAAATCCGGACTGTCTGAGCGTTTCAAGGATTTTTTCTGCGTAGCCGTTATGCTCTGTGCGCACCGGAACCAGCCCCACCTGAACAGGAGAGAGCCAGAATGGAAAGCTTCCGGCAAAGTGTTCAATAAGTATGCCTATAAACCTCTCAATAGAACCGAACACCACGCGATGAATCATTACAGGGCGACGGCGTTTTCCATCCTGGCATACATATTCTAGGTCAAATCGTTCTGGCATTTGGAAATCGAGCTGGATTGTGCCGCATTGCCATGTACGCCCCAAGCAGTCCTCCAAATGAAAATCAATCTTTGGGCCATAAAAGGCACCATCGCCGGAATTGAGGGAAAAATCCTTTCCTGCTGCACACAGGGCGTTTTCCAATGCCGCCTCTGCTTTGTCCCAATCAGCGGCTCTGCCCATAAATTTCTTCGGACGTGTAGATAATTCAATCTTATAGGCAAAACCGAAGGTTTTGTAAAAATCGTCAATCAGGCTGATAACATTAAAAATTTCGCTTTCTATATGCTCCGGTGTCATAAATATATGGGCATCGTCTTGCGTAAAACACCGGGCCCTCATCAATCCGTGCAATGTGCCGGATAATTCATGGCGGTGTACCAGCCCGCGTTCCGCCAAACGCATAGGGAGCTCACGATAGCTGTGAAGTCCTCGTTTAAATACCAGCATACTGCCGGGGCAGTTCATCGGCTTAACAGCAAAATCAGAGCCGTCAATTTTGGTGAAATACATATTGCCCTGGTAATGATCCCAATGTCCCGAGCGGTGCCAGAGATCTTGATTTAGAATAATGGGTGTTTTTATTTCCTGATAGCCCGCCCCGGCGTGCTTCTCCTCCCAAAACCGCTCCAGCACGCCGCGCAATACCAGGCCGCGCGGCAGGAAAAATGGAAATCCGGGAGCCTCCTCAAATAATTCAAACAACCCGAGTTCGCGGCCCAATTTACGGTGGTCGCGCTTTTTGGCTTCCTCAATGCGGTTTTTATGGGCTTTGAGGTCTGATTTAGACGGAAAGGCATAGGCATACAGCCTCTGAAGCATCGGGTTTTTCTCGCTTCCGCGCCAATACGCACCCGCAACTGAATGAATGCAGTACGCCCAGCCGAGCAGCTCCCGGGTGTTTTCGGCGTGGGGACCCCTGCAAAGGTCAAAAAAGCCGTTTCCTGTACGATAAACTGTTATCTCATCCTCCGGGGGCAGTGACTGAATCAATTCAAGCTTATACGGCTCGTCCTCAAACATATCAAGTGCTGCTTGACGACCGGGCAATCTTTCAAAATTAAAGTCAAGCTTTTGCTTTATAATCGCCGCCATACGGCTTTCAATTTCAGCAAAATGCTCCTGCGCTAAAGCCTGCGGCAGGTCAAAATCATAGTAAAACCCATCATCGATGGAGGGACCTATGCCCAGCTTGGCATGGGGAAACATTTGCAATACCGCCTCTGCCATAACGTGAGCTAAGGAATGGCGTCCCGCGTTAATATCCGGCATTTAATCAGTCCTCTCTCTGGTGCTCCCGTACGCACTTTTTACATGAGTGAAAAATATTTTTGTATAAGGCTTGACAATTCTGCGTGTATGCTCTATAATGCGGCAACAGGCGGTGCGGTTGTGCCGAAATAGCTCAGTTGGTAGAGCAGCTGATTTGTAATCAGCAGGTCGCCGGTTCGAGTCCGGCTTTCGGCTCCAGCATCAGCAAATACAAGTTTGCCATATCGTTCAGCAAATGTCAATAGGCAAAAAGTAAAAAATGAGAAAAAATCAAACCTCCGCAGGCTGCTCCGCTTGTATTGCCGGGACTGTTGGGGATTCTGGAACTCCGGGTTCTGCCGCTAGCTGTTCATTTGTATCGGTTAATAGCTCAACTCCCCTCAGCACCCTATTGATTTGCCTTGTCCTTACGCCAACGATTTGCTCAATCGTATTGTCGGCGGTTTGGATTTGCCTGTGTGCCAGAGCAAGTATCTTCTCAAATTCGGCGAATTGATTTTTTACCGCCCGCAACGTGTCCCAGACCTTCTGCGAATGCTGTTCGATGGCGAGAGTCTTAAATCCCATCTGGAGAGATGACAGGAATGCCGACAGCGTACTGCCCCCTACTGCCGTGACCTTGTACTTATCCCTCAGTTCTTCAAACAGGGCGGCATTTTGCACTACCTCTGCGTATAGCCCTTCGGTTGGCAGGAACATCAGTGCAAAATCCGTAGTTTTCGGCGGAAGGATATATTTGTCGCGAATATCCCTTGCAAATGCCCGGAATTTCTGTGCCAGCGATTTTCGCGCCTCATCGATCGCCGTTTTGTCCCCTGCATCAAGCAGGCGGTTATAGTCCTCAACCGGGAACTTTGAGTCAATCGGAAGCAGAAGCGGCACATCGCCGTTGCCAGGTAGCTTGACGGCAAACTCCACCCTCTTGCCGTTTGCAATTTCAGCATTCACCTCGTACTGACCCGGTGTTAGGATATCCGACAGAAGCATTTCAAGGCGAACCTCGCCGTATGTACCGCGTTCCTTAACATTGGTGAGTGCGTTTTTCAGGCTCTTGGCATCGGCGGCAAGGTTTTTCATTTCCCCTAAGCCCTGCTGAACGCTGTCAAGCTGCTTACTGACCAGCCCGAACGACTGTGACAGCCGTGTCTCAAGTGTCCTTTGGAGTTTTTCGTCCACAACGCCCCGCATTTGCTCCAGCCGCTTTTCATTGCTTTCCTGAAGCGACTTCATTTTGCTTTCCAAAGTGGCGTTTACCTTTTCGGTGTTTTCGGCGTTTCCCCGCTGTATGCAGGAAAGCCGCGTGTCGAGTTGCTCTTGGAATTCCCGTAGCTGTCTGTTTGTTTCCTCCCTGTTTGCCTGCAAGGTTCTGTTTAGCTCGGCACGGCTCGCTTGTAGTGTAGCTTGGATGCTCTCTTGAATTACACCGAATCGCTGGAACTGCTCGGTTGCTCCTGTGCTGAGTTGATTTGCGATGCTGTCGCGCTGCTCGATGCTGTTGCGCTTGAGCAATGAGGCAACCTCATCTATGCCGGATTTTTTCTTGCCAGCGAGCAAGAGTATAATGATGGTTGCCGGTAATACGGCAGATGCAATTGTCAGAATTAGTTGAATATCCATTAAAATTCCTCCTATTTATGCGTCCTCGGGGGCTGAAACGTTAGAGGCGGCAGAGGTACTGAAGATTTCAATTTTAATCTTACCATTCCCCACATGATGTGCTGAATCCGGATTATAACACAGGAACGGAAAGGTGTAAACCGGGCCTGTTCGCTTGGCGGGGGACAGTTATGGGTTTTAGCGTATATATTTGCGCATATGAAAATTTCGTCTTGCTCTTTTGTACCCTATGTGGTAAAATCACTGACGTTAGGAGGTGATTGCCTTATGGGGGATTCTGGCATGAAATATGAGGAGGCAATCGGGAGGCTCTCTGAGATTGTAGCGGCTTTGGATAAAGGTGATGCCTCCCTGGAAGACTCTATAAAATTGTTTGAAGAGGGGACCAGGCTAGCGGCTTTTGCGCAAAAGCTTTTGGCTGAAGCCGAGCAGAAGGTGCTTAGGCTGGTTCGCACAGAGGATGGTTCTGGGCATGAGGAGATAAGCGTTGAACAGGAATAAACTGCAATTTGAAGAATATAGAGGAATGATTGGGCAAGCTTTAGAGCAGCTTGTCCCGGAGAATGATGCTAATCAAGGCAGGCTGGCAGAGGCGATGCGGTATGGTCTCTTGGGCGGCGGCAAGCGTATCCGCCCAGTCCTGTTGTTAGAAATTTGCCGGGTATCTGGCGGGAATACAGAGGCTGCGTTACCGTTTGCTTGTGCTCTGGAGATGATTCACGCCTATTCGCTGATACATGACGATTTACCATGTATGGATGACGATGATATGCGAAGAGGCAAACCGTCTGTCCACAAAAAATTCGGGGAGGCATCGGCTGTGTTGGCGGGTGATGCTTTGCAGTCGCTTGCCTTTGAAATAATCTTAAACCCGGAAAACCCAAAGGCTTTTTCAACCTCCCAGACTATGAAGGCGGCATATATCCTGGCGCGGGCATCAGGCGTGCACGGTATGGCACACGGTCAGCAAATGGACTTAGATCAGTCTGCCTCATGGGGGCAGATTCACGCTCTCAAAACAGGAGCCCTAATCAGTGCCGCAGCAGAAATTGGCTGTGTTTTAGGCGGGGCAAATAATCGCTTGACAGACGCCGCGGTTGCTTACGCCAAAGCTATTGGTCGGGCATTTCAGCTCATAGACGATATGCTTGACGGTCAAAATGGCCAAGGGCAATTTGAGGAGGCAAAAAACCTGACCAATGAGGCAATATGTGCCTTGTCACCTTTTTCCGATAGGGGATTTTTAATATGGATGGCGGAAAAACTTCTTAACAGGGGGGATTAAATGCGTAACGCGGTAGAGTTTTTAACAGGCAATCACATACTGAATATTTCTATTTTAGCCTTTGTGATAGCGCAGGTTTTGAAGGTAATCATCGTTTTGATTTTTTACAAAAAATTAGACTTCAGGCGTCTGTTTGGAGCAGGAGGCATGCCTAGCTCACATTCCTCAATAGTTTCCGCCCTGGCAGTTTCAGTTGGGAAAATGCAGGGGTACGATTCGGTATATTTCGCGATTGCCGCAGTTACTGCCTTCGTGGTTATGTATGATGCTTCAAATGTACGCCGCTGTGCAGGGGAACAGGCAAAAATTTTAAATTACATGATGGAGCATTGGGACGAAACAACACCTGAAATTTTCACCAAAAAGCTAAAAGAACTGTTAGGGCATACACCGTTCGAGGTTTTCTGCGGTGCCGCGCTTGGCATTGCAGTCGGGCTTCTTATGTGAGGGTAATTTGACATAACCTATTTTTTGTGATAACATGGGTGCCGGAAGGGAGTGTGTTTTTGTTATGATTGAAAAAATGCGAGTCTTATTGGGCCTTGCTTTGATGATATTTATGATATTCCTTACCGGTTGCAGTCAGGAGATGGTGGACACCGAGTATTATGCATATAGTGCCGATAGTTTTTCAGAAGGTGAAGAGGACGGGACAGCAGAAGACGATAAAGCTCTTGAAGAAAATTTTGATCGTAAGATTATTCAAGACGCATCTTTGGAGATTAAGGCTGAAAACTCGCTGGTATTATATAAGGATTTGGCTGATTACGCCAAAGGCTTAGGCGGGTATGAGTTTAGCTTTGATAAGACTTATCACGATGATGTAGAAGCTACGCTGAAAATTCCTCCCGGAAAGCTGGATGATTTTATGAGCTTTGCCGGGGAATGGGGTAAAATCGTCAGCAGTTCTATGTCTTCACGAGATATTTCCGATTCATATTACGATGCACAAACAAGACTTAGAACCAAACGCGAAGCACTTCAGACATATTACAAGCTTCTTGAAAAAGCGGAAACGGTCGAGGAAATTGTGACATTGCAGGAGACGATAGATAAAATCACAGAGGACATTGAATCTTGGGAGGGCAAGCTCAAGAAGTGGAACAGCCAGCTGGATATGGCAACGGTATCTCTGCTTATACGCCAGGACAATGACCCGCTCGAAATCAAAAAGGAAATCAACTGGGATATGTTAACATGGGACGACATGGGGTATTTAATTAAAGGCGGATTTACCTCAATTGTCAATGTAATTGTGGCAGGATTTCAAATGCTTGTCATTGCCCTGCTGGCAGGTTCCCCTATTTGGGTTTTCGCAGCCTTAGTGCTTTGGATTGTGCTGAGAAGACTGAAAAAACACAAAGCAAGAAAGCAGAATGAGGACTCAGAGAAAGATCCGGAATAGGGTGATTTGTATAAAACATATTGCATTGGGGAAGCTACAGCAATTATCAAGTAAAGGTCGTGTTTCCCTATGCAGGTTCAAACACCTAACAGGCTCATAAACGAAACCTCCCCCTATCTGCTTCAACACGCCGGAAATCCGGTTGACTGGTTCCCTTGGAGTCGGGAGGCATTTGAAAAAGCAGAGATGGAAGATAAACCTATTTTTCTTTCGATCGGCTATTCTTCATGTCACTGGTGCCATGTCATGGAACGTGAGGTTTTTGAAATTCCTCAGGCTGCACAAGCTCTTTCCGACTTTATAAGCATCAAGGTTGACCGTGAAGAGCGGGGCGATGTTGACGCGCTATATATGGAAGTCTGTCAGCTTATGACCGGGAGTGGCGGGTGGCCGCTGAGTATTTTTATGACACCGGACAAACAGCCGTTTTTTGCCGCAACCTATCTACAGCTTGACCATTTTTGCCATTTAGCCGGGCAAATAACGGTGCTTTGGAAAGCGGACAGAAATCGGCTTTTTCAAATTTCCAGGGATATTACGCACACAATTGCGCATCCCTCTGACGGCGGCAAGACGGAATGGGATTTTATGCAGGCGGCACACTCGGCGTACGCATCCTTGAAGGGAGACTATGATCCAGAAAACGGAGGGTTTGGCAAAGCTCCCAAATTCCCCAGCCCTCATTCTCTGATGTTTTTACAGCGCTACGGACTGTTAGTGGAAAATTCTCAGGCACTGCAAATGGCACAGTTTACCTTGGAGAGAATGTCGCTCGGAGGAATTTTCGACCAAATAGGCGGTGGATTTTGCCGCTATTCCACGGACGAAAGGTATCTTACCCCCCACTTTGAAAAAATGCTGTATGACAACGCCATGCTGTCAACCGTATACGCAGAGTTTGGTTTTTTTGAAATTGCAGGGCGTACAATAGATTTTTGCATGCGTGAACTATACTGCGAGAATATAGGGGCGTTTTATACTGCAATAGATGCCGATAGCGAGGGTCAAGAGGGAAAAAGCTATCTCTTTACCCGTAAAGAGGTAATTTCAGAGCTAGGCCAGGATGATGGCACACGTTTCTGCCGGATATACGATATCACGGAGCAGGGGAATTTTGAAGGGAAAAACATCCCCAATATGCTCAAAACAGGGAAGTTGTCAGAGGAAGACGAAAGCTTTGCCGCACCCTGCCGCTCATTGCTTTTACATGCGCGTTCTCGTCGGGCTCAGCCTTTCAGGGACGAGAAAATCACACTAGGCCCCAATGCTCTTATGTTAGCGGCCCTTGCCACCTGTGGGAGATTGATGGGCAGAGAAGGCTATATAAATGCCGCAGTAAAATTAGCGCGGTTTATCCGCAGGGAAATGGCACTGGATAACCGTTTGCGTGCATCTTGGAAAAATGCTGCATCGCCGCATTTGGCAATATCTGATGATTATGCCTATCTTGCCTGGGGGCTTTATCGTTTGCACCAAGCAACACTTGACGATACGTGGCTAATCTATTGCCGTGAAGTATGTGATGATATGCTTAGTCTCTTCTCTTCAAGCGATGGGCTTTTATTTCTATCGGGCAAGGATGTTGATGATTTACCAGTACGCACAAAAAATATATACGATGGCGCATTGCCCTCCGGTAATGCAGTTGCCGCAGGTGTTTTCCGGCGCTTGCACACTCTAACCGGAGAAGATATCTATGCCGAGGCCCTTCAAAGGATAACCCGCGCTATGGGTGCATATGCCTCAAATACACCAACGGCACACACCGCACTGCTTGCAAACCTATTATTAAGTAAAAAAAACCTGAAGGCTGAGATTCCTGTCTCTAATGAAAATATGTCCCGGGTGTGGCAGGGATTTCATCCGTTTGTATCCTTTTCTGCTGGGGAAAATGGGAATAGTGCTGCCGTTTGCAGCGGCGATAGGTGCTTCCCTCCTGTTGATACTGCTGAGGATTTGGAAAAGCTACTGTAAAAGAACACATGCTTCCGGAAATTTTACCGGCACGGTTAGACAAAATGGCGATTTCCTAATCCAAGCACAGCAAAACCATTGAAAACATTAACGTTTTCAATGGTTTTGTGCTAGGATTATCAGATGGAGCAAATATTATGTATAGACTATTTTAATACCTAGAAACCACCTTAGGTTATTTGACGGAGGTTATCGTCACGTACTCGTTGACACAGCCGTGGTTTTCGGCAATTGTTACTGCTCCGCCCACAATGCGAAATGAAATTACTGCATTCGGTTTTAATTTGTACACAATGTCCAGAGAAGACAATCTGGGACACTCCATATTAAGATAGCTTTTTGCGATGATGTGTCCGTCCATAAGGAGCTCTAAGCGCGGGCGGCCCTTGTCAACACTGAAAACATCCACCCCATATGATATCCTGTAGTAATGCTCATGTGACAGCGTGATTTTTGTCCTGGTATGGTCGATTGATATGCCTGATTCGCTAAGGGTAAGATCAAGCAAAAGAAGATCCCCATCATGGTAACTGGCGCATCTGTTTCTGTAGTAAGTGGCAAACGCAGGTTGGTATATTGGTCCGGACTCCCCTTTGGGGCCTGGTTCACCCCGCGGACCCCGGGGACCGGGAACGGCAGGGCCTGGGATTCCCTGGGTGCCTTGCGGCCCAATAGGGCCGGCAGGACCAGATGAACCGGATTTACCCTGTAGTCCTTGCGGCCCCCGCTCGCCTTGGCGGCCCTGCGGGCCGGTGGTGCCGCGAGGGCCAGCCTCTCCCCGCTCTCCTCGTTGACCGACTGGACCTATCGGGCCAATTGTTCCGCGTACACCTGGTTCGCCCTGCTCTCCTTTGGGGCCACGCGCACCTTCAGGACCTGGTTCCCCTTGCGGGCCGGCAGGACCGGTCGGGCCTGAGTGGCCTTCCGGACCTATTTCTCCGGTATCGCCCTTGGGACCCGGTACCCCCATCAGACCCGGCTCTCCTTGCGGGCCTTGCGGACCCTCCTGGCCCTGGGGACCTGGTATTCCCATTGGTCCGGAATCCCCTCGCTCGCCTTGGTGACCTTGTTGCCCCATTGGCCCCATCGGTCCCATTTCACCCCTGTCTCCTTGTTCTCCGCGATGACCCTGATGACCCGGCATACCGACTGGTCCACTAGGGCCCTCCGGACCGATCTCCCCTGCATCGCCTTTCGGCCCTTGCGGACCAGTCGGGCCAGTCGGCCCTGCGGGGCCGCGCGGGCCTTCGGGCCCCCTTGGGCCTGGCTGACTGCAGTGACGTTTTTCGTGCTTGCTTTTGCAACCGCAATCTTCAGATTCTAAGAATTCCTCTTGACTGGTAATGAGCATGATTTTTTCTCCTCTCGGACTTGAGTCAGTCCTAAATATATTCAGGAGCTTCACGCATCCTGTAATACATTTTATGAGACAAATCCTGAGGATGTTACAAGAACCGGCAGGGTTCGGCATAATTGCAGATTCCGGTGGATAACAGTGACGCTATTCGGTGGCACTGAAATTTGGAGGTGTTAAATTTAAATAGCTGTCCGGTACCGAACCGACAATTACTGTTTCGGCGACACAAACCTGTGTTTCTACACGCCGTTCCGTGCTGCGTCCGGGCAGTAAAATGTCAATATCCACTGCAATATTGATCATAACCTGATGCCGGGTCTGGTTAATTCCGGCTGTAATAAAGGCGTTGGAAAAATCAGTGTGTACCACTCCCAAGGGTACGATTTTCACCGGGATGCGCGGGCCTCTCCCGGAAAACAGCTCACCCCGGGCAAGATTTCCCAAAGGGATTGCTAACTGATAGGCTTCAATAGACATCAGTTCCTCCAAAACATCGCTGCTGACTCCTGTTTTGAGACGGTTTATTGCCATCATGTCGGTTTTCAGAGCAGTAATTTGACCATAAATATCTTTTTCAAAAACAATTAAATTCTCATATTCAATCTTTTCATCTATCACCCTGCTGTTTATGGCATTATTAATTGCCCTCACAGCTAAATTATCAACCCTTACAGCCGCCATTTGAAGCAAGGCCGGGCGGAAATACATGCTTAGCCAAATCACACCAGCAACAAGTAAGATTGCGCTCAAAACAAAACGGTATAATTTCACCTGCCCTTTAGCTCTGTATTTTCCGGCACTCGAAAACGCCGTAAAATGTATTTTCCGAATAAAACGCCCTATGCTCCATCTCATCTAATGCCGCCCCCTTTCAGGGACAGTCTATGCGGACAACGATATGAAAAGGACAAAAATAGTAAAAGCCCTATTGAAGATGTGTCACTGCTACAGGGGCGGCCACCCATTTGCAGATGGATAGTTCCCTTGAACCGTTGGCTGATGCCTTCGATGTGTCGGGATAGTTTTTATGGTAGCTCAACCCGATACCTACAACTTGCTTTGCGGTATTATCTGCCCGACATGCTTCGTTAAAAATTCTTGGAGACAGCTTGGTCTGCCTACGGATTTTTCGTCTTGCCTGACAGCGACAATTATTCGCCAATCAAACCGCAAATATCACGTGGAACCGCTATACTGCTTGCGCCATTCACGTATTTTGGTCAGCCACTCTTTTATTTTTGCCTCCCTGCCCTGATCTGTGGGGGCATAATATTCGCTATCTGCCAACGCATCGGGGAGGCATTGCATATTTGCGATTTTATTTTCAAAATTGTGAGCGTAGAGATATTCCTTCCCATAGTCAAGCTCTCTCATTAGCCTTGTGGGGGCGTTACGTATTTGCAGAGGAACCGGCTCGGAGAGTGTTTCCAGGGCATCTTGCCTGGCCCTTTCGTATGCCATATATGCCGCGTTAGATTTAGGGGCAAGTGCGCAGTATACCGTAGCATGGGTAAGGTGTACACCGCATTCGGGCATTCCGAGAAAATGGCAGGCCTGATATGCCGCAACGGAGACCTGCAGTGCATTTGAATCTGCCAGCCCTATATCTTCGCTGGCAAAGCGTACAATCCGCCGGGCAATGTACAGCGGGTTTTCCCCTGCCTCCAGCATACGCGATAACCAATACACACCTGCATCAGGGTCGCTGTTTCTCATGGATTTATGGAGTGCTGAAATTATGTTATAGTGTTCCTCCCCATTTTTGTCGTACAAAAGGGTTTTCCTGCCGACAGACTGCTCTAAAGCCTCATTCGTGACAACAATTTTATCCCCCTCATTCCTGCCGCATTTGACCGCCAGCTCAAGGGCAGACAGAGCCGCACGAGCATCGCCATCTGAGAGTGAGGCCAATATTGAAAGCTTCTCGTCAGAAATTTCAACATTTAAATCACCAAAACCGCGTTTATCGGCAAGAGCCGTACGCAAAATTATGGTTAATTCCTCAACTGAGAGGGGTTTTAAAACGAATACCTTGCATCTTGAATTTAAGGCCGCATTGATTTCAAAGGAGGGGTTTTCTGTGGTGGCACCAATTAGAATTATGCTGCCCTTTTCCACAAATGGCAAAAAAGCATCCTGCTGGGCTTTGTTGAAACGGTGTATTTCATCCACAAATAAGATAGTAAGAGAACCAAGCATACGGCTGTTTTCAGCCGCTGCCATAACCTCCTTTATCTCTTTAATGCCGCTGGTGACGGCTGAAAAATTTATAAACTCAGCTTGGGTTTTTTGTGCGATAATCCGTGCCAGGGTAGTTTTGCCAACTCCCGGCGGCCCCCAGAAGATCATTGACTGAAGCAGGTCATTGTCTATCATTTGGCGCAATACGCATCCCTTGCCTAGGAGGTGCCGCTGACCCACATACTCTTCTAACGTGCGGGGACGCAAGCGTGCCGCCAGCGGAGGCAGAGCCTGACTATCGTCAAACATGGAAGCTTGCCGCATACAACCGACCTCCAGCTTACTTTATCTTTACCGGAAAGGGTTTTCCGTTCCGCTTTTTTGACAAAACGGTAAACCTTCCGTAGACCTTCGCATTTCCAAGCTTTTTGTATGCCCGTACCCTGACATAATATCTCTTGGCATTTAATTTGCTCAATGAAGCGCGTGTGCCTTTCGGCACATCCTTGAACGCGGCTACGGTGAAGTCAGTGTTTCGTGCATAGTTGATCTCGTAGCCGCTGGCGTTTTTGACATTTTTCCATCTCACTGCCAATTGCCTCTTTCCTGGGCTTGAAGCCTTCAGTGAGCTTTTATCAACTGTGCCGACTTTAGGCGGGTTTGTCAGTCTGCCCTTTTTGTTAAATTGATAGCCTCTGTACGCTCCGTTTCTGAGTTGCCTGCCATTGCTCTTGAAATAGTAGATATGGCCGCCGATCCGGCTGAACCCGGATTGCCGTCTGCCGGTGCGGTCAAGGTAATAACGGTTCCTGCCGATTTTCAAAAAACCTTTGTGCATGGTGCCGCTCGGGCCGTAATATACTTTTCCTATGCCTTTGGCATTCTTGAACCCGGTTGATAATTCACCGGATCGGGAAATATGCCACGCACTTATCTTAGCCGGGGCAACAAACCTCTTAGCCTGGTATATCCCTGCATCCTGCTGGCAGGGGACAGATTGCCGCGATACAGTGATATGTTGTTGTTGCGCACATCAAAAATCAAGCCCCTGCGCTCCGTACCCATCATGTAGCACAGGCCGCGGTCAGTTGCCCTATCCCAAGTATTTTGTATACTGAGGTGGTTTGTGACATCATTTGTTATAAACATATATGTAGGATTAACTTTCTTCAAAAAAGTACTGCTATTGGAGGGATATATCCCATGGTGGGATAGCTTTAGAATATCTGCCTTTAATTTTTTGCCGTATTTATCAACTAAATAGTCTTCCTCCCTCTTAACGGCATTCTTTATGCGGCCTGCCTTGCCTTCAATGTCTCCTGCCGTAAGGTATTTAGTTTTACCACAGGTAATCATAGACACAAGCGAATAATTGTTTGTATATACCCCATTATCCTTGACTTCATGCGGTATGGGAGTACCTAGCCGCCGTGTTTCCGATACAAGTCTGCGATAATTTTTAAGATGCTTGCCCACAGGCCCGATAACCTTCAATTTGGCATCGCCAATGGCGATTTTACTGCCGGTATTCAGGTGCACAGGATTTTTGCCCATTCTTTTTGTTACCCAGCCCACAACTGTGTTCTCTCTTTCTACCTGTTTAACATGGGTAACCGTTTTGCCCGCGCTGTTAACAACGCTTCTGACCTCTTTAATGCCGGGAAGGTAAACTTTATTTACAATAATTCTGTTGTCCTTCAATATTTCATTTAACCCGCCGTAGTGGTCGCCATGGTAATGGCTTATGTACACGTCAACTGAAATAAGTTTAGGGGGTGATGGGGAAACAAGGGCAACCTGATGATCACCTCCCCCTGAGGGCATGGAAAACGGCACAGGAGAAGGCGGCCAACCGCTAACATCGGCTATCCTGTGAATGTAAGGGATAACATATTTCAAGGCCGATGCCTTGGTTCCGGTATCCATTAAAAGATATTTGCCTTTGGACTCAATCAATACGGCATCCCCTGCATAGGCATCTGTTGCACTAAGGCCGTTGCCGTGATAAATGACATGAATGCGCATCTCCTTCTGACTGCTTGCCCGGGCAGGCGCAAGCGGAACCAAGACAAAGGCGGTCAAAAGTATTGAAATAAACCTTAGAAATTTCATAGATCAGGTCTCCTATGAAACGCGAGAGAGGATTATCAGCCTTCAATATCGGCTACTAAGTCCTGCAAATCATCAGTTTCGCTGATCTGCATGCCGACCATCCTGCCATACCACACAAGTGCATCATGGTATGCCGTTGCAATTTTATCAATTCCTATCTTGTTGACCAAGGCTGTTCTTGAGACTTCTGTCCAGTCTCCTTGTTCATAATCCTTGATAAATTTATACACCTTGGAAAAATCATTTCCCTTGCCTAACAAAGCGTCCCTGATTGGCTCCGGGACATACACCAGGTGCAGGGCTTTTTCCATTGTCATGTCAAGTATAACGTCCAAAACAGAGAAGAGACCCATTAGGAAGAGGTTATCCTCAAGAATAGCCATTTCAAAGAGAGGTGCTAAATTTTCACAGAACTTAGCGCGAAGCATGGATACTCTGATGACCTCTCCCGGGCTCTCCTGACCCAAGGCGGATGTAACGGCTGTGGTAGCCCATTTTTTGATTTCCTTCTGACCCAACAGGGCGGCGGCGTGCTTCAAGCTGGTTATCTTATTATTGCGCACTAAACTAGAAGAGTTAACCATTTTTAAAAAATTAACCGCCAACACAGTATCTCTTTGGACAATCTGGGCAAATCTATCAAATTCAAAATCCTCCTGGGTGACCTCATTAAGAAGCTGCAGATAATTGAGTTTGAATGGGGATATAGGCTTGTCTTCCCTTATGGTTATATCTCTGTAAAAATCCCCCTCGTACATCCCTACACTGAAAACCGAAATGGCATCGAAGGTTTTTTTTGAATCCACATTGGTAACAACAGCCTGAATTGGATGCCCGCTTGATTGTATCTTGCCCAAAACAGACATAATCTCCATCGGGTCATTGCCGCAGAATAAGTAATCGGTATTAGGGAAAAAGCTTTCCAAGCTTTCGATGTCAGCAATATTCCTAAATGCAATCTTAAATCCTAGTTGCCTGAATCGTGCAATTCTGAGAAGGTTGGAATCAGACAGCTCGACTTTATTGTCTATCAAAAGGGCTATGAGCGAACGATCAACCTTACAGACATTTTCCAAATCGGTTGCCAGCAGGACGCTGGTCACCGGCACAAAAAGCAACTTGTTTCCCGTCAGGGACTCCAAGCCGGTGTCATTGATAAGCTCAAAGAAAGGGGAGCTTGTGCTATTGTCAAGCGCAAACGATTTCCCCCCTTCGATTAAGGAATTGCCAATCTGAAACGAGAGATAGTACCCCTTGACATCCTTGTATTTATCTAAAATTGCTTTTGGTGCCACCATGAGTTCCATACTTGTCCCCCCAAATTTGGATTTTGTAATTTCTAAGACTCCCGGAATATTGTATCACAGTGCCGGACAATAGTAAACCCCCTATATAAAAAAATTTCACAGGGATTTCACAGCGTACCTACTGCAAATTCCTCTATGTGTCGCCGAATTGCCGCAAAGCTCTCCTCACTTATAACGTGTTCGACCTTACAGGCATCATGGAGAGCTATTTCTTTTGACACTCCCAGGGAAATCAGCCATTCTGAAATGAGGGTGTGCCTATCATACATGCTTTGGGCAATTTTGCGGCCGATTTCGGTGAGGGTTATATGACCGTCCCCGCCAACAACGATATGCCCGCTTGTACGCAGATTTTTCATTGCAACACTCACACTTGCCTTTGTATAGTCAAGCTCGCTGGCAATATCAATAGCACGTACGGGCTTTTCGCTTTGCCCTAGCATTAAAATTGCTTCTAAATAATTTTCCGCAGATTCATGTATCCTCAAAATTTCACATCCTCAAAAATTCAAGGCGGTGAATATTCTGCCATAGGCCTATGGCAGGATATTCATGCTAATATCCGCTGAGCACAGTGAATGGGTCAATGCACCAACAGATATGTAATCTACCCCAGTTCTCGCTACTTCAACTAAGGATTTTATCCCCATATTACCCGAGGCTTCTGTTTTTGCACGCCAGGCAATCCACTCTACCGATTCCCTCATTTGCTCAATGTCCATATTATCAAGCATGATAATATCAGCTCCGGCTTCAAGTGCCTCCCTTACCTCCTCCATGGTCCCTGCTTCTATCTCAATTTTGAGCGTATGGGGGGCATATTCCCTGACAGCCTTGACCGCCTGGGGGATTCCTCCGGCTGCCCGTATGTGGTTGTCCTTAATCAATATTCCATCTGACAGACCCATGCGGTGATTTATTCCGCCGCCTGTTCTTACAGCGTATTTTTCTAAACGGCGGAGCCCGGGTGTTGTTTTGCGGGTATCGCAAATTTTAGCACGAGTCCCTTCAACCTCCTTCACGGCATTGCGGGTTCGCTCCGCAATGCCCGATAAACGCTGCAGCAGATTAAGGACAACTCGTTCTCCGGTGAGTATTGCCCGCGCCGGCCCTTCAGTACGGGCAATAACCGTACCCGGCTCTAAAACAGAGCCGTCTTGAAATCGTATGGAAACATTTACATCTTTGTCAAGAAGGGAAAAGACACGTCCAATAAGCTCCACGCCGCACAACACGGTCCTGCTTTTGGCAACAATCTGACCATGGACGGTCAGTTCGGGAGGGATGCAACTTTCGGTAGTAATGTCTCCGCTTCCTACGTCCTCGTGCAGGGCGTTGAGCAAAATGGTATCCAGATCAAACATATGAATCATCCTCTCGTTTTTTTCAGATTTTTACAGCACCAACAGATCCTTTCCTGCTTTAGTGAGATTTTCACATCCTGTTTCGGTAATTAAAAGCATATCCTCAATGCGTACCCCGAACCGTCCCGGCAGGTAAATTCCCGGTTCTGCGGAAATAACGGAACCTGCTGGCAATGGCGTATTACCTGAGTAGTTAGCACTAGGGGGCTCATGTACCGACAGCCCTATGCCATGACCAAAGCCATGCCCGAACCCATCCCCATATCCGGCTTCAGCTATAACCTCCCGCGCCGCCTTGTCTACATCCCTGCCCAAAACCCCCTCTTTTGCGGCGGCAATTCCGGCGGCCTGAGCCTGTAGCACAACATCATACACCCGGCGCATTTCATCGCTTGCGCTGCCGACTGAAACCGTTCGGGTCATATCAGAGCAGTAGCCGTCCTTCACACAGCCGAAATCAAGAGTGACAAATTCCCCATTCCGTATAGGCTTATCAGTGGGACTGCCGTGGGGCAGACTGCCGTTTTTGCCGGACACCACAATCGGGTCAAAGCTAATCCCATCAGCCCCATGACGGAGCATGCGGTATACCAGCTCTGCCGCCAGGCTGCGTTCCGTGATATCAGGCTTGATAAAGTTAGCTAAAACCTCAACCCAGGCCTTTTCAGCAATTTTCTGTGCGCTGCGAAGGGCTTTTTGCTCTTGCGGATCTTTTATAACTCTCATTCCCGCTATATCCTGGTCTATGGCAAACCAGGTGCAGCCTGGAAGGTCTTTTTTCCACTTCTCATGCGCCGCTGAGGTAATCCCCATTGCATCAAACCCGATTTTTTTTCTTTTGCCTAAAATTTCGCTTATCCAAATTTGCTGAGTTTTTTTCGCGCTGGTTTCCAGCACGGTAAAATAATCTTTACAGGCATCAGCACCCTCTAAATAACGAAAATCGACCATAAGATAAGATTGCCGGGGCGTAATCAGCACTAGGCCGGAGGAGGTGGAAACGCCGGTTGCCCAGAATCGGGTTTTCCGGTCTGTGAGCAAAATGGCATCTAACCTGTATCTTAGCAAGACGTCAATAAAAGCCGCTAACCGTGACGTTATATTCATCGGGCGGTTTCCTCAGCGATTTTGCGCATGAATACAGCATCTTCAACCTGGGTGCCTCTGCTTTCACAAATTACTGTGGAGGCATATTCCCTCTCGCGCAAAAGAGGGCAGAGGTCTGACCAGTCCGGTCCAAACTCCCCCGGCTGGGCAAATGTAAGGTGTTGCTTTTCGCCTCCGCCGGTGAACTCAATTACGCTGAAATGAATATGGCAATTTTTAGCTCTTTCTATGCCCAAGGTGTTTTCCAACGCATCCAACATACCGGAAAACTTTGCGGTACCATTCAGATTTCCGTGGGTGCGTGCGTAGAGATGCCCGAAATCAATACACGGTATAAGCCTCTCGTCCGCCGAGCAAAGTGCCAGCACTTCTGCTAGATCTCCAAGTTGACCGATTTTACCCATGGTTTCAAGACAAATCGCAACCTCGGGCCAGCCCTCCGAGTCAGCGCAGTGCAAAACCTCTTTGATGGTGTTTATTGCGTTTTGCAGAGCCTGTCTTCGTGTCATACTCATAATTGCCCCAGTGTGTACCACAATTTTGTGACCGCCCATCCAAGCTGCCGCTGTAACTGATTTTCGGATATAGTCTATATTTTCTTTAAGCTTTCCGGCATTGGTGAGGCTTATGTAATATGGGGCGTGCAGGCTCAGCTGAATCCCATGCTGACGTGCGTTGCAACCTAATTTTTGAGCCAGATCCTGCCCAATGCTTACTCCGTGGCCGCATTGGTACTCATATGCAGACAAGCCTTTTTCCGCTAAAAAAATGGGAAACTCCTCGCTTTTGCCATTATAACTGTTGTCAATTCCCGCCGGACCAAAGTGCATTTTCATCCTTAATTCTCCTTGCATAGTACATTCGTCAGAACAGAATTGTACCATATCAATCGTCATAGTTCAACGCCTTTTCAAAAAAAATTGCACGTTCGTAAAGTTACAACTCTATTGAGACATTACTTTTCTCTTGACAAAACAAAATGTGTGTAGTAGACTGTGTTCAGTCGGGATGGGCGGCTAGCTCAGATGGGAGAGCGCGGCGTTCGCAATGCCGAGGTCAGGGGTTCGATCCCCCTGCTGTCCACCACGAATAAGTCAAGCCCGCGACACATAATTTCTTAAAGAAATTTTTTATGGCCGTGGGCTTGGCTTATGTTTCAGCCTTTCACAACCGCGTCAAACCCCGGAATCTTCCAGTCCGCCGTCACCTTGCCGTCAGGATAAATATGTACCCTGTCGATGAGCAAGTCAACAAGCGGCTGGGTCAACTTTTGAGCACTGCCGGACGTTTCGAGCAGTTCCTGTAATTGTCCCGCAGTCTTTTGAACCGCTTCTGTTTTCTTCATTTCTTCCTTGAGGGCGGCTTGATTTCGGGTCAGGCGGTCAATTTCGGCATCGTGGGTCGCTTTGCCGGTTTTGTATTCATCTGCGGTGATTTCTTCCCGGACAAAACTTTCGTATAACTTCAATTTCCCCTTTTTCTGTTCGGTGATTTGGCAGGAAAGTGCCGATTCTGATGAGCCGGGCAAGTCTGCAAAGTTTGATTTTTTGACCTGTTTGCGGATTGCTTTCAATATCAGCGCAGAAAGTTCGTCATGTAGAAACCGCAAACGGTAACAAGGCTCGTCAGGTGCACAATGGCTGTACTGACAATGGAAAGCGGCGTTGCGTGTATTACTAAGCCGCAATTTATGCCCGCAGCAACCGCAAGACACTTTGCCTTTGAGTGGCCTTTCGATTTGCCCGTACCGCTCTGATGTGCCAAGTTTTCTGTTGCGAAGCGGCGCACCCTTCCGGTCAATTTTCTCACGGACAGCATCAAATACTGCCTTGTCAACAATGACCGGGTGATGATTGGGAATTTTAATCCATTCTGACTCATCCACCTTGATTTGCTTCCGGCTTCCGATTTCATGTTTCTTGGTTTTCCCGGCGACATATGTGCCGATGTACTGCTCGGCACGGAGAATGTTGGCAATCACAGACCGGCCCCAAATGCAAGCCGATTCGCCCTTAGGGGTTCTGTGTTCAGACGGTGTGGGGCGTTTTTCCTCGTACAGCCGGGCGGCGATTTTTGTCAAGCTCTGTCCCTGCGCCGCTAACTCGAATATCAAACGTACTGTTTCGGCGGCAGATTGGTCAATTTCCAAGTGATTGCCGGCTTTTTTGAACCCGAACGCACAGTTTTTTGATATATACTCGCCCCGTAGTGCTTTGGTCTGCTTGGAAGCCTTGATTTTCTTAGACAAATCACGACTGTACCGCTCGTTGAGCAGCAGCTTGAACGCGATATCCAACCCGCCCGTGTCGCCCTCGTGATCGGCGGAATCGTAGCCGTTTGACACGGCGATGAACCGGATGCTAAAGAGCGGAAACACGCGTTGGAGGAAGTATCCCGCTTCAATCATATTGCGTCCGAAACGGGAAAAATCCTTGACCGCAATGCAGTTCACCGTGCCGGCGCGGACAAGTTCCAACAGTTCCTGTACGGCGGGGCGTTCAAAGTTTGTGCCGGTGAAACCGTTGTCCACAAACTCCAAAACCTCAATGTCAGGCTCGTTCATTGCGGCGATGTGGCTGTCGAGAATCAGGTTTTGGTGTTCGATGCTCATGCTCTCGGTTTTAGCATCCTCAATGGAAAGCCGGATGTATTTAGCGACGACATAACCCATCTCAGCCAACCTCCTTTATCTTGTCATCGAAGCGGTAGAATACTTCAAACGTCTTGTCTTTGTGTACAACGATTTTCTGAATCACCGAATCGGCAATCTCCGGGGTCAGGGCAAAATCGCAGACGGCGGCGGAAACCGCATCGGCGTATTGGTAATGGTTGTCCCGGTCGGTTTTAGCCTTGCGGTGCTGGCGGCGTATCTCGTCTGCCCGGTCGGACAGAGCCTCGATTTTCGCCTCATAATCGCATTTCATCTGCCCATATTCGTCCGGCGTGATGATGTCCGACACCATGTTTTCATACAGACTTTTGAGGAAACGTCCGGCATTGTTCAAGGCTCGGTTGATCTCCCGCAATTCAGCATCAGCAGCATCGTCCGGCACTGTCACCGTTTTTTCAAGAGTGACATATTTTCCAAGAACTTGGGTGGTCTGCCGCCGTAAATAGTCCATCACCGCCGAAGTTATCTCTGCTTCTTTGACCGAAACCACCGTGCAAGCGTTTTTCCCGTGTTTGTCCTGCGAATCACAGCGATACCAGTAAGTCCCGTCTTTGTTCTGCCGTTTGCGGCGCATGGGACGGTTGCAGTGGGCGCACAAAACTTTGCCCAAAAATAGATTGGGTGTGTATTGCGTTTTTTTGATTTCGGATGCCCTTGTGCGGATTTCATCTGCCATGTGGCCGACACGCTCAAAAATGTCCCGGCTGACAATGGCTTTATGCGTGTTGGGGACGCAAATCCACTCGTCCGGGGCGAGGTTGCGTTGCTTGCCGTTCACGGTTTTGCTTTTCCCTTGCACCATGTCGCCGATGTAAACTCTGTCTAACAGGATGCTCCTGACGGTGTTGGGCTGCCAGTATAAATTTTGGGTGACTTGCTTGTTGTAGCCCTTGGCGTGGTTGTGCT
>WRLU01000005.1 GCA_009777475.1 Oscillospiraceae bacterium
CCATACAACTCGGACATGGCGTGTAAATCATGTCGATTGTAAGCATCTTCTAATTTGGGCAATATAATCTCTGCGGGGCGTTCTCTTGACCCACAAGAGGTCATTGTTGGCAGTAACATTACCGCCAATACCACCGACAAGATTTTTGAGCGTATTTTTTGATTTTTCATAGAAAACTCTCCCCTTTGGCAAGCCTGTTCTTTTGAGGGCAGACTTGCGTGTTTCTGCTGAACTGTTATTAAGACTTGAAGTTTTGCTGACTTCTGCTCACCTCAACATTTGGGTCGGCGGCTTTGAATGCCAACGCTACACCCTCTGCCAAATCGCTTATATGCGACAAAGCTCCGCTGATGCCAGTAGCCTTAGACACAGATGTAAAGTGGAATTCCCCATGAGTGAATCCACCTTTTTGAAAAAATAAAATCCGAGCCTCAAATCGCTCTCTCCCTACATACTGCGTATAATTTATTTGGTTGGCATTTTGAGCGGACTTTATATCTTCGCCCAAATGACGGTCAAGCTGTGCTTGGATTTTTGCCACCGGTGCAGAAGTTTTATAGTGCCATACTGTTTGCAATAATTCCCGTTCTCGTGCGTATGTGTCTTTGCGTAGGAGCTGCTCTCCCTTGTCCCATAATTTCCCTAAAATGCGTGAGCCAACAAAGTATAGGACTATTAAGCCCCCGATAATTAAAACAAGATATTCGACACCCATGAATGATAACCTCCATTTCTGCTGTTGTACAGCGATATAATTATTCTTCCTATTTGGGACACTCATCTAGCTTTGACTTAATCACGTCCCTTTCTTTTAAGGCTTTTTTATATAGTATGTAGCCAAGAAGTACAAACCCTCCGCATCCACACCCAAGAATCCAAGGAATGAAACTGATTGAATTTTTAGTGATAATGGGAAGGGCAATCGCAAAGACTGCGAATAAAATCATTGCCATTCTTTCTTTTTTTAGTTTTTCTTCCATCTGCTTTAGTTGTTTCTCATAGAAAAACCTGTTTTTTCCATCTGGCATTTTTTCTTCCTCCTTAGTTTCTTGCAAAAAAGTAGGGTTTAATGCAGAGCCATTTTTGAGCTGTGAAACACCGTTTTCACGACTTTTTTGCTTGTTTTGATGTCAAAAACGCTCTTGCGAAATATCCTAGTTTATTGCAAAGCCAACGAGGGTATTATACAACGCCCTTTTTTCAAATGTCAAGCGGTTTCGATAAATTTTTTATCGGGCTAATCTGTTAAATCCGTAACCGCTGATATGCAGGTGTTGTGAGTTTCCCTTACAATCAAAGTAATAATCAAGTGAGGGAGAACATCATCATGTCAAAAAGTAAAACCACAAGAAAACCGGAACATTTCGGTTATATTCGGGTATCCATGAAAGACCAAAATGAAGACCGCCAGCTTATAGCATTAGAATCCTACGGCATACCACCCGCCAATCTGTTCATCGACAAAGCGTCAGGAAAAAATTTTGACCGACCAAAATATAAGCAGTTGGTGCGAAAATTACGTACTGGGGATTTGCTCTACATCAAATCCATTGACCGCCTTGGGCGGGATTATGATGAAATAATAGAGCAGTGGAGATTTTTGACGAGAGAAAAGGGCGTGGACATCAAGGTTTTAGATATGCCCCTGTTAGATACCACATATTGTAAAGACCTGTTGGGTACTTTCATTGCCGACCTTGTCTTGCAAGTTCTGTCGTTCACTGCCCAACAAGAGCGTGATACCCTGCTCCAACGCCAAGCCGAGGGAATCGCCGCCGCTAAAGCCAAAGGGGTGAGGTTTGGTCGCAAAACGGTGATAATTCCTAGCAATTTTGAAGATATATACAACCGTTGGCGGAATAGAGACCTTACGAATGAACAGGCGGCGGAATTGTGCGGGTTCAGCGTCCGTACTTTGTATAACTGTACGGCAGAATGGCGAAACCTTGAAACTCGTTTATAGCAAACTTTTTTGCTGTTAGCTGTTAGGGATAAGAAAGGCTACGATTGTGTACGCCAGAGCATAAACAACAAGACCGATAATGATATTCGTTGTCCGTTTCTTGGCGATTTTAATGTGTTCTTCACTCCCACCGCTTGTAGCATAAAGAATACCTGTAACAATAAACCCTATGATAGCTCCAGCTCCGACAATGATTGTAAAAATATCTGTCATCAAATCTAACACACCCTCAGCACTGCAATCTTTCAGCTTAAAAACGGTGGTCTTATCAACGCAGTAATTGTATATACAAACATTGGTTTTATTGCCGTCATCATCCTTTACAGTATCCTCGAAACCGTCATTTGCCATGCACGCATCATATTCTTCCGTACCCTCAATATAAGTACCATATTCGGGAGGGGGCAATGTAGCCGCATGAGAAGCCGCAACGAGTATACAACTGGCAATGAGAAAAGCAATGACAGAAGAAAAGAAGACTATAAGAAATCCTTTTATAAATTTATCGCCTGTAATAAGCCCCAATATATTAAAACGCTTCACCCTGACTCCTTATCTATTATGATTATTTGCAGCGATAGCCTAAAAATGACACCGCAAGGTGTCCTATCCATTCACAGATGTGAGCGTTGCTCCAAATGCTTATGCGGTGTCATTTAACAAACAACGCATAAATACATCTGTTTTTATTACTAAAGATAGGACATTTTTATTGTAACATAAACGATAAAAGAGTGTTATAAAAAGGGTCGACACCAACGGTCGACCCAAATCCAACAGAAAACGAGAAGTGCCTAGTCGTTGGCGAGTTCCCTAAGCTCATTCGCATAGGGTTCGGCGATTGCCATAGCCTTTTCAAGAGGAAGTCCCAAGTCATAGGCTTGTTTTGCGGATTCCAGTTTGGCTTTACGCTCCGCTTCCTCCACCCTCACCGCAATCTCATCCTCAATCCGGTACTCGTTGTAGAGCATATCCATAATCTCACCTCCGTGTTTTTCCAAAAAGTCGGTTAGGATACCTTTATCCACACACTCCTTGACCGCCTTTTCGATGGCATCCTCAAGGCTCATACCCGCTTCTTTGTTGGTGCGGATTGCATCCACAACCTCAACATACCCCGAAAGCTCAACGCTGTCCCTGACAATCTCTTGGTTTCGCTCCTTGTTGATGTTCAGCACCTTTGCGGTAAGTTCTAAGCTCCCACTTGGTTTGTGTCCATCGGGCAAAGGATAAAACGCCTCAGAAAGCCTTAAAATATCCTCATCGGGGTGTTCTTCCGTTCCGTTATAGAGAATGATGAACTCTGGTCTTGGGATTTTGATTACCGCCGAAGAGTAGACATTGCTGTTTTTGATGTACTGGCTGTAAACCTTTGAGAGATAAAACAGCAATCGCAACGGCATATTGGGGTTGATTGTGGATTGGTGTTCGACCAAAACCACAAGTTTGCCGTCAATAACAAAACTGAGGTCGTTGTACCTATCTCGATATAACACATCCTCTAGGGTTGTAATCTCGATAGGCGTATCAAGGGGATATTTACTGCGGGATATTGCGTTGTACAGCCTCAAAACCTTTTCGGGTTCTGAGAATAGCGAAGTAAAGAAACTGTCTTTATACTTGCTGTTTGCCCTTCTTTGGGCGGGAACTTTCGGATTCACTAAGGAATCACCTCTTTCTTCTTTATGATACCACAATTATAGCGGTATTGCAATGGATTTTTTGTCGTCTCCTCTCTAAAAAATGCAGGGGCGTTCCCAAACACCCAATGTTTTCTGTTGGATGTTAAAGAACGCCCCCGATGACCTCTATTATAGCAAATAGGGGTGTTTTTGTCAATATTTTACCCGCAAAACGCTATGTTTTTCCCTGTTCTGTTGTCAATTCTACAACACCACGCACCGTATACACTAAAATCCCGCCCCACCCCTGTACACCGCCTGTCTTGTCGTTGCCAACATCATCAACATATTTCCTTGCACTTGCTATCTCTTTCACATATTGTATTGAGCGTATCAATAAACAGGAGAAATCTATGGAAATAGACAACAATACCAACGCTAAACAGCCAAAGAGGTGGCGTACCATTCTCAGCGACCCGCCGTGGGACTTGGATGGCAAGGGGAACTATGCCCCAAAATACCCTTTGCTAAATTTGGAGGCTATAAAATCAATGCCCATAAAGGAATTAACCGAAGAAAACGCCCACCTGTGGATTTGGGTAACAAATGGGATGTTGCCATACGTTTTTGACGTGTTGGATGCCTACGGCTTCACATTCCGCAATCTCTTCACATGGTGCAAACCACGCTATACTCTCGGGCAATATCTTCGCAATGCCAGTGAATATGTGATTTTCGCAACAAAAGGTAAAGCCCCTGTAAAATTTCGTGGTCAACCTAATTGGGGTTTTTATCCTTTACAGGGACACTCTCACAAACCCGAAGAAATCTATGATGTTATCGAAAGGGTATCGGGCAGGAATGAGCGTGTGTCTGGTGGGGATTATCTCGAATTGTTTGCCCGCAGAAAACGCCACGGCTGGGATTCTTGGGGTAACGAAATCGAGAGCGATGTGAAGATTGAGGGCTACCCCGTACCGAAATATTCAGAAAAGGCGGGTGTATGAAAAACTCAAACTCACAAATCATTTGGAAAGAAGTTACATTTACTCAAAATATCTCAATTTCAAATGTTACCGCACTTTTAACACATATTGCCTCACTCTCGCCCCGTAAAACGGTGGTGTGGGAAGCACGAGGTTCTGGCGGGAAAATTCGTTACTTTGTCGGCACTCGGCGGAGATATTGGCGGGCGTTGCAGTCTGCGTTTTCTGCTCACGGAAAGCCTGAATTGGCAACGATTCCAGAGAAAACACGCACTTTGATGAACTCTGCCAAACGCCTCAAATTATCCCGCCCCAACGAATACCTAAACCTTGCCAACTCGCCACTTGCTATCAAAACGGCTTTGTCGGCACTTTCAAAAACAGGGGAAAACGAAACGCTAACATTACAGATGATTCTAGGCGATTCTCTGAGCGACCCGCATGGCTTTTATACTTTAATCCGCATTGGAGCGAACGCAAGCACAGCCAAAAGAGCCAACGCCCTAATTCTGTCGCTTATGAGTGCTTTTAGAATTTTGGAGAAAAAAGGTGTACATCTGCTTTTTTGCAACACTTGCCCCCACAACCTAAATCACGCAACCGTCCCGCTTTTTCTGCCGTTGAGGTTATCTGTGGCGGAATTGGCGGGTTTCATTCTGCTGCCTTGCACTGAGGCGGTCGGAGTAAAGCACCCCAAAATTGTACCCCCTCCCGATTGGCTGAAAAACGGAAAAAACAGAACCTTTGCCACCAGTATAGGAGCAACTCCCAAAAAGTTAGAAATACCTCAAAAAGATGCACTCGAACATACCGTCATTTTGGGGGCAACTGGTGCGGGAAAATCTAACATAATGCTCAATTTAGCCTTGGCGGATATACAGGCAGGGCGGAGCGTTTTAGTGATTGACCCAAAAGCCGATTTGGTAAACGACATTTTGGCGAGAGTTCCCAAAAATAGGACAAATGATGTGATTTTGATTGACCCATCAGATGCCCAACCCGTAGGGATAAATCCCTTTGTTTTCAATACACAAGCCCAACCCTCCCATATATCCGACACTATATTATCAGTTTTCAAGCAAATATACAGCGATTCTTGGGGCGTTTTCTCCCAAGATGTACTTTCTGCTTCACTTTTGACCCTTGCACAGACCAAAAATTCCACACTTTTAGATTTACCGAAACTTCTCACAGATGAACGATTTAGGCGTAAAGTAACGGCAAAAATTAGCGACAAAGCGGGTTTAGAGCCGTTTTGGGAGCAATTTGAAGCAATGAGCAAGGCAGAGCAGAGAAAAGTGATAGCCCCTGTTATGAACAAGCTACGTCAATTCACCCTGCGACCCCATCTTCGGAATGTTTTGGGGCAAGAAAAGCCGAAATTTGAACTTTCGGAGCTTTTTGACAGCAACAAGATTGTACTTGTGCCACTCAACAAGGGAATAATCGGGGCGGAATCGGCACGATTGCTTGGTTCACTCATTGTTGGTCTGACTTGGGTTCTGGCACTTTCTCGTGCGAACAAGCCCCAAAAAGAGCGACACCCTGTAAATATCTATATAGACGAATTTCACGACTATCTTGCCCTATGTGATGATTTTGAATCTGCGTTATCTGTTGGGCGGGGCTTGGGCGTGGGTTTTACTGTCGCACATCAATATAGGGGGCAACTTTCGCCGTCTATAAAAGAGGCGATTGACGCAAACGCAAGAAATAAAATATGTTTCACTTTGAACAGTGCCAACGCTAAAAATATGGCGGCAATGGCACCGGAACTGGAAGCGGAGGATTTTATGAAACTCCCACGGTATCACATCTACGCTCAACTACAGAATGATGGCAGAAGTACCGGCTGGATGAGCGGAAAAACTCTCCCAGCACCGCCGCCGTTGCGGTTGCCGGTGGAACTCAAAGCGGCCAGCATGGAACGCTACGGGCAGAATCCGGCAGAACTTGAACAAATCCCGACCGCCGACCCGCTGTCCGTATCAATCGGGAGAAAGAAAACAATATAAATCTTTAATTGTCGTATCTCTGACGGTTCGGCTGACTTTTCACGTTGCCTGAAAATCCAACCCCACCCCCGCTTTTCCATTGTCAACGGAGGCGACTGACACCGTCTTTTTCGGTGTCCAAAAACGCAAGGAGACATCTATGAAAATACGAATAACTAAAAGCAAATTAGAAAAATACAAACAGGTTTTAAGTAGCCGAGACAAAGAGATTTTACAGTCAATTCAAAAATGCAAGTTTATCAAAACCGACCAAATCGGACGGTTGCACTTTGGAAGTGCCACAACGCCATCGGCAGGGCTTAGGGCTGCGACCCGCAAATTAACCAAACTACACAAGATGGGGCTTGTGCAAACTTTAAGACGGCGAATCGGCGGGGTTAGGGCGGGTTCGACCTCCTATGTGTGGACTTTGACAACGGCGGGGCGGGTTTTGCTTGGCGAAAAACCTACAAGACCTTATGAGCCAACATATATATTTTTGAAACACACTCTGGCGGTTTCGGAACTCTACACCCGCCTATATACAAGTCACAAGCTGATGAAAGCCGATTTTGAGCCGACCTGTTGGCGAAAATCTGGCACTCTCAAACCCGACCTATACGCTGTAACCGAAAATGGCGAATTTGAGGATTACTGGTTTTTTGAAGTTGACCTCGACACCGAAGCCCCCTCACGGATTATGCGGAAATGCGAAAGCTATGGGAAATACTGCCTTTCGGGAATAGAGCAGGAAGAGAAGGGCGTATTCCCAAAAGTGGTATGGCTTGTGCCTGACGAAAAAAGGCGGGGTACTCTTTATAGATATATTGGCGAACATTTGAGCGAGTATGCCCAACTTTTCGCTGTGATTACCTTTGATGATTTGGACAAGGTGGTGATAGATGGGGCGGGAGAATCATACATATTTAAGGCTATCAAAAATGAGGGGGCTTGATTATGGATGATAGAAAATCACCACTTATAAATACACTGTTTACGGAAGATGAAACGATTGTTAAGAAAATAGGCAACACGACCTACATATTAAATGCCAAGTACAAAAAAGATGCCCGTGAGGGCGTGGTGGATAAACTACTTCGCCTTATCGAAAATCCTGACAATAACAGAGTAAATGGCTTGGAGAATCGACCATGATGTGGTATAATGAAGCCCACAAGGGAGATGGTCATAGAAAGGAGTTTCTATGAAACCATCAAATGGGAATCCGACACCTTACGTCGGACTTGTAGCACCTTACAATCAGATTCCAGACTACACGGAAACGCTTGTTTTGCCTGAAACGATAACCGTGCTTTATTGCCGTTTATCCAACGATGACAAGCAGAAAGAAAAGGAGGATGACAGCGACAGCATTGCCAATCAAAAGCTAATACTTGCCAAGTTCGCACAGGATAACAGTATGCCAAACCCAGTCTTTTTCGTTGACGATGGTCTTACAGGCGTGTTTTTTGACAACCGCCCCGACCTTCAATCAGCATTGGGATTGGTAGATGCGGGGAGGGTTACAAACTTCGTTTGTAAAGACCTCTCCCGTTTTGGGAGAGACCGCCACAAAGTGGATTTCTACCATGAGGTGCTTTTTCCCGACTTGGGTGTGAGATTTGTAGCTATTGGCGACAATATCGACACAAGCAAAGGCGAAAACGACATCGCACCGTTCATTAGTTTATTCAATGAATGGTATCCTAGGAATATCTCCCGCAAGGTGCGTGAGGTTATTCGGGCAAAAGGCATGGCGGGTGAAAGAACTTCACCACACGCCCCCTATGGTTACTCAAAAGACCCCGAAAACAAGAAAAAGCTGATTGTTGACGAGGTCGCTTCCGAGGTCGTGAAAAAGATTTTTCGCTTGTGTTTGGCGGGATTGGGTGTCACGCATATCGCTAACCGATTGCGTGATGAGCAAATACCTACACCCACTTCTCACTTGGCTGAAATGGGAGAAAACACCATACATAAGTTGCCAAACCATCCCTGCGATTGGGAACCTGCAACAATCGTGACAATCCTATCCCGACGTGAGTATCTTGGACATACTATCAATTTCAAAACCTACAGCAAATCTTTCAAGAACAGGAAAACGATTCAGAATGCCCCTGAAAACCAAGTGGTTTTCGAGAACACCCACCCCGCTATAATCGACCAAGAGACTTTTGACCGTGTGCAACAGTTGCGTGAAGGTAGGAGAAGATACACTAACAGCGGGAGAACAGCATTGTTTGCAGGGCTTATTTATTGCGAAGAATGCGGTAGCAGGTTTTACTTTTCATCGGGGGCGAGTCGCACCAAAGAACAAGATTTTTATGTTTGTTCGGGGTTTCGCAGTAAAAAAGTGGAGTGCAGTCATTCGCACTACATTCGGTCGGTAACTCTTGAAGCGATGGTGTCGGCGTATTTAGGGCAAATCAGGGATTTCGCTATCCAACATGAAGAGGCTTTTGCAAGCCACGTCATGCAGGGGGCGGATGCCAAAAACCGCAAAGCATTAGCCAACGACAGGAAACACCTCACCCAAATGCAAAGCCGAATCGCAGATTTGGACAAGTACATTCAGCATCTTTTTGAAAGAAACGCAGATGGTGAATTGTCCAATGAGCGGTTTGACAAGCTATCCGAGGGATACGAGCAAGAGCAAAAGGACTTGGAAATCCAAGTTAGGAATCTAAACAAGCAAATCGCAGACAACGAACAACAGTCCGTCAATATGGAGCAATTTTTACGGCTTATCCGCAATCAAACAGATTTTGCGGAATTAACGCCCACAATTCTCCATGAAATGATTGAGCGGATTGAGGTTCATGCACCAGACAAGAGTTCGGGGAAAAGAGTTCAGGAGATAACGGTTCACCTTAATTTTATAGGGGCAATCGGGAAACTGGATATTTTGAGACCCGAAACAATCGGTTCAGCAGAGATTGAAATAGATAGCCCAGAGCCTTCAATGGCTGGTTATCCCGCTTTTAACCCCTGCTGAGAAAACTGTTTTATGGGTAATGAGCCTCCCATCTATTATTATACAGAACCGGTTCATAGGTGTGCTTGAAAAAACACATCCTGTCATCAGCTTATGGCATGTAAAAAAAAGGGTGATTTGTCGGCTTTGAGCTTTTGTGAAATACAGCCTGAATTGAGACAAAATATAAATATTTAGCTGAAATCTTTAAAACCTATAGGGTGAAAAAAATTTTTCACCCTCCCCTTGACAAAAGCATGATACCATGATAATATACAAATGATATTATTTTAATATCAAAATAATTTTTTAGGAGGACATGATCATGTCAGAAAAAAAGCAAATTCACAAGGAAGAGTTCACCCCAAAAACAAAGAAAGGAATGGCGATGCTTATATTTAGCATACTGCTGTGCTCAGGGGGCACATTTGCCTTCGTGTACGGTCTCGTTCTGGCTGTGGGAGGAGGCAATTATGAGTCAGCCGGCATCGTGCTTTCGCTTGCCGGGGCAATGCTCGGGTTTGTTGTTGCTCCTGTTTTGTTCTGCGGGCTGAAAATTCTGGCACCTAATGAGGCTCTTGTGCTTACACTGTTTGGCAAATATTACGGAACCCTCAGGGGCGATGGATTCTTTTTTGTTAATCCATTTGTTACAGCAATAAACCCATTAGCGGGAGCATCCCTAGCATCTGAAGAAAAAACCCAAGATATTGCAGCCACGGCTCTTGTAAAAGCTATGGCTGGTAAAAAAATATCGCTTAAATCCATGGCATTAAGCAACGAAAAACAAAAAATAAACGACCAAATGGGCAACCCTATTATCATAGGGATTGTTGTCATATGGCGTGTTGCAAATACTGCCAAAGCTGTGTTTAATGTGGATAATTTTAAGGAATTTCTCTCAATCCAATGTGATTCTGCCCTTCGTAACATAGTTCGGCTCTACCCATACGATTCCGTTGGGACCGATAATGAAAAATCCTTGCGCGGCAGTAGCCAGGAAATTGCCGACAGGCTTAAAAATGAAATCCAAGAAAAGGTGAGTATAGCTGGATTAGAAATTCAGGAGGCAAGGATTACGCATTTGTCATATTCCCAGGAAATTGCCGCCGCTATGCTTCAGCGTCAACAGGCCTCGGCTGTTGTTGATGCTCGTCAGATGATAGTGGACGGTGCCGTGGGAATGGTGGAAATGGCACTAAACAAGCTAAGCGACAACAATATTGTGAGCTTAGACGATGAACGCAAGGCAGCTATGGTTAGCAATCTGCTAGTTGTGCTTTGCGGAAATAAGGATGCCCAGCCAATTGTTAACAGTGGCTCTATATATTGAGGGATGATATGAATTTGCCGGAAGATAAAACAAAAAAGCAAATTCCTCTCAGATTATCTGTGTCGCTATGGAATGAGATTGCATCTTGGGCAGAGGAGGATTTCCGGTCGCTTAACAGCCAGATTGAGTATCTGCTCTCGGAAAGCGTAAAACGCAGAAAAAAAGGCAGGGATAATAGCGAGTCTATATGCCTGGCTCAGGAGGAAGTATGGCCATATGAATAAAATTACAATATTAGACACAACCCTGCGCGATGGTGCTCAGGGTGCGGGGGTACATTATTCTCTTGAAGATCAGGTGCAAATTTCCCGGCATTTAGATGATTTTGGCGTTGATTTCATTGAACTAGGTCAAATGGCCGATGGTGAAGAGGGGAGTGGGCTTTTTAAAAGACTTACTGATCTCAAAAACGCCAAGCTTACAATTTTCGGCTCAACCATGCGTAAAGGCGGTCAGCCCCAAGCTGATGCCGGGCTGATGAGGCTGGTGACTGCCGATACTCCGGCAGTCACCATATTCGGCAAAAGTTGGAAGCTTCACGTGTCTGAGGTGTTGCGTTGCGAGTTGGATGAAAACCTGCGTTTGGTTGAACAATCCTGCGCCTACCTGAAATGCGGGGGTAAGCTCGTTATTTTTGATGCTGAGCATTTTTTTGACGGTTACCTTGATGACCCGGAATACGCCAGTGAGGTTTTGCGTGCCGCCAAGAGGGGTGGTGCCGATATAATGACGCTCTGTGACACCAATGGAGGTCTTTTGCCAGATCAGGTGCAAGAGATTGTCAGGGATATTAATAGGGAGTTCAACGGCCCTATAGGCGTACATTTTCACAACGACTCTGGTATGGCGGCGGCAAACTCTGTTTTGTCTGTTTTAGAGGGTGCCTGTCATATTCAAGGAACAATTGGGGGGTTGGGTGAGCGTTGCGGCAACGCCGATTTGATTCAGGTTATTGCAGGGCTTCAGATTAAACGCGGTATTCGATGCCTGCCGCCGGAATCGTTGCCTAAAATGAGTAGGCTGGCGCGCACGATAGCCGAAATATCCAATGTTAATATTTTTCAAGGCACGCCTTATGTAGGGAATAACGCATTTCGCCATAAGGCGGGGATGCACGTTGACGGAATGCTCAAAAACACAAAAACCTTTGAACATATTGATCCCGGTGAGGTTGGTAATGAACGGAGGTTTTTGCCTAGCGGAATATCCGGTCGTGCATTGCTTTTGCACTACACAAAGCAATTGGAGCAGAATTTTGAAAAAGATTCCCCGGAGCTCACGGCAATTATGGCTGAGATAAAGGAGAAAAACGAGCAGGGGTATCTTTATGAGGCGGCGGAGGCATCCTTTGAGCTGCTTGTGTGGAAACACATCGGCAGATACCGCAAATTGTTTGATCTTGTTATGCTTAAGGCTTTTTCAGAACACCCTCAGGCAGGCGGGGGTGCATCAGTCCTTATAAGAATCAGGGTAGACGATAAAGAAACCCTGTCGGCGGGGCAGGGGAAAGGACCGGTTCATGCGCTGGATAATGCCCTGGCCGGTGCCCTGAAAAAATTTTATCCGATGGTAGAACATATACACCTCATTGACTACAAGGTACGCGTTTTGAACTCCCGCCAAGCCACTGCCGCCCAGGTAAGGGTGCTTATCACATCCACAGACGGCAAGAGTATTTGGACAACAGCCGGGGTTTCGGAGGATATAATTTTAGCCTCCTGGCAGGCACTGAGTAGCAGTATAGAATACGCGCTTTTGAAGTGAATACGTCAAGCTAAATTTACAAAATCTTATGGGCACAGCCGCATTTTCTGACTTTGGCATTGTTCGGAGATCCCCTGGGGGCTTGTATGCAAATTAGATTGACCCTGGTTTGTGCAGGGTCAATGCTTGACGTGACCCTTGCTTTTTGATATAATTCCGATAGGAAGCACTATTATAGAAAGGGGCGCGTTTTTTATGAAGCTGTTTACATCAGAATCTGTCACGGAGGGCCATCCGGACAAGGTGTGTGATCAAATCTCTGATGCCGTGTTGGATGCTATTGTTGAGCAGGATCCATTTGCGCGTGTGGCGTGCGAATCTATTGTTACCACGGGCATGGCTTTAGTTATGGGGGAGATTTCTACCAGGGCCTACGTTGACATTCCTCGTATTGTGCGTGATACCATCAGGGAGATTGGCTATGACGATCCGGCAAGGGGCTTTGATGCCGGCTCTTGTGCCGTATTGACAACCATTGACGAGCAAAGCCCGGATATTGCCTTGGGGGTAGACAATTCATACGAGTGTAAGAATTCAGACGGAGACGAACTCGACCGTATTGGGGCAGGGGATCAGGGTATGATGTTTGGCTTTGCCTGCGATGAAACATCCCAGTATATGCCCGCGGCAATATCATACGCTCACGACCTGAGCCGCAAGCTCACCCAAGTACGCAAGAACAACATCCTGCCCTGGCTTTTGCCGGATGGGAAAAGCCAGGTGACTGTGCAATACGGCGATAATAACCGGGTTGACCGGATTGAAACAGTCGTTGTATCCAGCCAGCACAGGGATGAGGTTTCAACAGAGGCTCTTCGTAAGGGGATTCGCGAGGCGGTAATTGAAACAACCTTGCCAGGCGAATTAATAGACAGTGATACTAAAATTTTTATAAACCCGACCGGGCGTTTCGTTGTCGGCGGTCCGCAGGGGGATTCTGGTCTTAGCGGACGTAAAATTATTGTGGATACATACGGAGGTTACGGTAAGCACGGTGGTGGTTCGTTTTCAGGCAAGGATCCAACCAAGGTTGATCGCAGCGCGGCATATATGGCACGCTATGCTGCTAAAAATCTTGTGGCGGCAGGACTTTGTAGCCGATGCGAAATCGAGCTGGCATACGCAATTGGGGTTGCCCGACCGGTCAGTGTTTTGGTTGAATCCTTCGGCACCGGTAAAGTTGCCGACAATGAGCTGTCGGAGCTTGTTTGCAGGGTGTTTGACCTAAGGCCTGCCCAAATCATTAAAGCTTTAGATTTGCGCCGCCCTCTCTATAAAAATATAGCTGCTTATGGGCATTTTGGACGCAAGGACCTAGATCTTCCTTGGGAGAGGCTTGATAAAGTCGATGCTATAAAAAATGAGTTGCGGTAAAGGGTTCATTTGCTCATCTCTTAATTTCCCGAGGAGCCTAATCGTATCTGATTCCTAGGGCATCCATCAGCTCTTCTTTTTCCGCCTCCCATTCCTCTTGCTTTTTCATGTCTTCATAACGCTCAAATTCCTCAAGTGCGTTTTCTGCGCGTGACAGCAGGCTGGAGCGCTGCTCCTTACCGCGGTCAATGCGTGTCATCAGAAGGACTGTTTCAACGTGAGGAGTCCATGGGAACATATCCACCGGCTGTACGCTGCAAACACGGTAATCCTCTTTTAGCAGGGCAATATCCCGAGCCAGTGTGGCGGGATTGCAGGAAACATATACAATGCGCGGAGGGGCAAGTCCCAGCAGTGCATCAAGCAGCTCTTGGTCGCAGCCCTTGCGCGGCGGATCTAAAACCGCAAGATAACATTCGCCTTTGGAGTCAACATAGGCTTTAATCCATTGCCCGGCAGAGGCGTTGACAAATTGAGCGAAGCTTTCCAGTCCTGCCTCTCGTGCATTGATTTGGGCATCGCGTATGGCATCGGGAGATATGTCTATTCCGATTACCGCGCCTGCTCGTTGTGCTAAAAGAAGGGCGATCGAACCGGTGCCGCAGTGCAAATCCAGTGCGATTTGGTCGGCTGTCAGTACGGTAGCTCCCAAAACCTCTCGGAAAAGAACCTGTGCCTGTATTGTGTTGGTCTGGAAAAAGGAAAGCGGCGAAATACGGTAGCGCATACCCAGCAAGGTCTCTTCAATGTAGCTTTTGCCGTATACCAAACGGCAATCCTGACCGGTTGCACTTTTGGCACGTCCAGGATTGATATTTACATAGAGCGAGGCAAGGCGGCAGGGCGGATGCTCTAGGGGCGTGGGGTTAAACCCGCCAACAGCCATCAAAAGGCGCATTATAAGATTATGTTCGCTGGGCAGCGTGTCTTGGGTCAAAACAAGGATGACCATAACCTCGCCGGTAGTGTAGCTTACCCTTACGATTATGTGACGTATAAGACCCTTGCCTGTGGCGGGGTTGTATATGGGCATATTGTGGTCTCGTATAAAATCTCTCATAACTGCCGGGATCAGTTCGGCAACCGGGTGAATGACAGGACAGGAATCCACTGGTACTATATCATGGCTGTTTCCTGCATATAGCCCTATTTTGGGATCCTGTGGGTCTCCCCCCACAGGAAACGAAACCTTGTTGCGGAATTTGTAAGGATAGTTCATAGGAATTGTAGGCTCAACCACAAATTCATCCGGGCTAAGCCCACCCAGCCTGATTAGCTTATCTCTTACCGTTTGTGTTTTAAAATCAAGCTGACGTTCATATTTCATCATCCCTAGTGGACAGCCGCCGCAGGAACCGACATGAGGGCAAATCGGATCAATGCGCGAAGGCGATGAGATATCAATGGCCTTGATAACGGCACGGCCATATTTGCTGCGGCGTTCAGTCATTTCAATTTCAACGGCATCGCCGGGAACGGCATTATCAACAAATACTACATAATTGTCTAACCGGGCTACCCCCTGACCCTGGTCGTTCAGCCCAGTTATGTCCACAAGCGGCATGGCAGATTCCCCTTTGCAAAAAAGTTCCGCCGTCCCTCTGAAGGGGAGGGTCACGGCACGTTAAGTATAGGCGTTTTCAATTACAATGTCAAGGTATGCACAAAAAATAGCGGGTATTGCGAAAACAATCCTTATGAGGTGCTGATAATGAAAGAAATACATACAGACAATATAACACGAGTAGTTGCCAGGTTGTGCATAGAGGCAAATACCTGCCTGCCCGGTCGCCTGCGTGTTGCTTTAGCTGAAGCTAGAAAGCAAGAGACATCTGAGCTGGCGGGATCGGTGCTTGATGCCTTGGCAGAAAACGCCGATATTGCGAGGGAAGAAAATATACCAATTTGTCAAGATACCGGAATGACCGTGGTATTCCTGGCGATAGGTCAGGATATATCAATTAAGGGATGTTCATTAGAAGCTGCGGTGAATGAAGGGGTGCGAATCGGTTATCAAGAGGGCTTTTTACGCAAAAGCATCGTTCTCGATCCCATTAAGAGGGAAAACTCTCGCGACAATACCCCGGCGGTTATCCACAGCCGGATTGTTCCCGGGGATAGCTTGGAGATAACAGTTGCCCCTAAGGGCTTTGGGAGTGAGAATATGTCAGGGCTGGCGATGCTAAAGCCCTCCCAAGGTCTGGGCGGGATCGAGGATTTTGTTGTTGAAACGGTGAAAAAAGCCGGAGCTAACCCATGTCCGCCGATTGTAGTGGGGGTTGGTGTCGGCGGTACAATGGAAAAGGCTACGCTGATGTCAAAAGAGGCGTTGCTCCGTGAAATCGGAGGACTCAATCCTGACCCTGCATGGAGCAAGGTTGAGAACCGTCTTTTAGAAAGGGTAAATGCCCTGAATATAGGACCGGCAGGTTTTGGCGGAAAAACTACGGCTCTGGCGGTGAATATCCTTACCTATCCCACCCATATAGCAGGGCTTCCGGTTGCAGTGAATATTGGTTGTCACGCAACACGGCATAAATCGGCGATGCTATGAGCCACCACAAACAATAGAGAAACATTAGGCCTAATTGGCAAGTGTGTCCCAGTTAGTGCTATCTAAAATTTACATAAAGCTTTCCGGGATAGGCCCACGAGGATGGCGGACCAAAAAACTTTGTCTTGTTTTTTTGTGCGTGGCATTATATAATACGATAGCGTGTATTTCGTCACACGTGCAATTCCGGAGAGAGGAATGAAAAGAGCATGGAATTAAACACACAGAAGGTTGATCCCCATGATTTTATGAAGCTAGTCAATTACATGAGAGACAATTACGGCATCAACCTTGAGCAGAAGCTTACCTTGGTGGAGGGTCGTCTTTGGAATACAATCAAGAAAAAAGGGTTCAATTCTCTCAATGAGTATTTTGATTTTGTTGTTAATGACAGAACCCAGAAGGAAGCCCGGACACTGCTGACCCGGCTGACAACTAACTATACATATTTCATGCGGGAGGACCAGCACTATTCGTTTTTAGTCAATACCGCCTTGCCATCTCTTTTGCCCGTTCTCTCTGCAAAAGACCTGCGTATTTGGAGTGCCGGATGCTCCTCGGGTGAAGAACCCTATACCACCGCGATGGTTTTAGATGATTATTTCGGAGCATCAAAGCACCACTGGGACCGTAAGGTGCTGGCAACTGATATTTCCCCTCAGGTTTTGGAGATGGCGGATGAAGCTGTGTATCCCGAGGAACGTTTGAAAAATCTGCCTTCCGCATGGAAAACAAAATACTTTAACTCCGAGCCGGGAAACCAATTCCGCGTCAAGGATTCCCTGAAAACCGAGGTTATATTCCGCACATTCAACCTGATGGATGCATTTCCGTTTAAAAAACCGTTTCACGTTATATTCTGCCGCAATGTTATGATTTATTTTGAAAAAGCTACGCGTGATGCCTTGATAGAAAGGTTTTACGATGCACTGGTCCCGGGCGGGTACCTTTTTATAGGCCTTTCGGAAACCGTTGACAAGCAAAACTCAAGGTTTACTTTTGTAAGACCGTCCATTTATCTCAAGGTTTAACTTTCTCCGGGAAAGGGATGACTGTTTTTGAAAAAACAAATACGTGTTTTGGTCGTGGACGATTCTCTCCTTTTTAGAGGTATGCTTAAAAAGGGGCTGGCACGCAATTCCGACATTGATGTTGTCGGGGAGGCGTCCGATCCTTACGAAGCGCGGGATAAAATCCTGTCACTTGAGCCTGACGTGATGACCCTTGATATCGAAATGCCCCATATGGACGGTGTGGAATTTTTGAAGATACTCCTGCCTCAATGGGAAATTCCGGTGATTGTGTCCTCTAGCCTTGAAAATGCCGAGAATAACGCGCGGAGAGCTGGTGCCGCCGACTTTCTTCTCAAGCCTGACAGGCGCAGGCAAACCGCGATTGATGAATATATGAACGAAATGGCGCGTAAAATCCGTAAAGCCTATGGTGAAAGACTTGTTAACGATGCGCAAATGACAGTAGCGGATAATCAGGTCATAGCATTAGGGGCATCCACTGGAGGGACAGAGGCCACCAAAAAAATCATAAGGGAATTGCCTCCTGATACACCTGGAATGGTGGTAGTGCAGCATATGCCGCCTAACTTTACCCAGATGTACGCAGAGGGAATGAACCGCGATTGCCGGATGACGGTTATTGAGGCGACAAACGGTGCGGTCATAAAGAGAGGGCAGGTGCTTATCGCGCCCGGAGGGGATAAGCACATGGAGGTTAAAAAGTCAGGACACCATTACTGCGTGTATCTCAGGGATGGGGAGAAGGTATCGGGTCATTCCCCGAGTGTTGATGTACTGTTCTATTCAATGTCACGCATTTTACCGGGAAAAACATCAATGGGTATTTTATTAACGGGAATGGGAGGCGATGGAGCCAAAGGGCTTCTTGCCATGCGCCAAAGCGGTTCGCACACCATCGGGCAGGACGAAAAAACCTCAGTGGTGTATGGGATGCCTAAGGAAGCCTTTGACATTGGTGCGGTAACGCGCCAGGTGCCATTGGGATCAATTGCGGGCATGATTACCCAGTACTTCAAAAAAATGCGCTAGCATCGTCCGGGGACCGCCGTCATTTTTGAGTTCCGGCTGGAAAGGTGGGGTTAGTCAATGGAATATGTAGTTGGAATCGGTGCGTATGCCGTTGCCGGGGACCCCGAGGACATCATAAAGACCTTTGCCCTTTCTACTTGCGTGGGCCTGGTTTGCTACAGTATGCGTAAAAGAGTAATGGGAATGGCACATATTCAGCTACCGAGTGCGCGGGCAATGCACCAGGGGGATAAGCCAAGCCGCTTTGCCGACATAGCTCCCGGTTTTTTGGTCAAAGAGATGATGGAAAAGCACAGTCTGACAAAAAGAGAGATACTGGTCAGCCTTTACGGCGGGGTTGATGCCAAAATGAACGATTGTTTCAGAATCGGGGAAAAAAATCTGACGGCAGTAAAGCTTGCATTGAAAAATTTAGGAATGAGGTATAACGAGGTTGACACCGGAGGTCAGGAGAGCCGGACGCTGATTGCCTATAATGCGACCGGTATTGTCGAAGTAGTTAAGCGTCCCATGAAATTCAGAGGTGTTCCGTAAGTCCGGGGTGAAAATTGGCAAACAGTAATCAAGCCCCTGATTGGGACATACTAATAGTCTATAGGCTACATAAAGAGCTCTTGCTGCAACGGTTGATTCGGCAAAATTTTTCTGCAAAACATTTAATAGGACGATTTTCTTGTAATTAGTTTGATTTTTATTGTTGACGTCCAGGTCACGATGTGTTACACTCATGGTGATATTGTGCTGGGGAGTGAACAGGAGGGGTGCCAATGGCATACGTGCTAAATACTCAAAACGCACAGGCGGGTTCCGGATTAGCCCGGATTCAGCAGAGAATTAACGAAATTGATGCACGGATTTCCGATATCAGTTACAAAACCGGGATACCGTTCAGTGAATACCTGAATGTGGCATCAAGCAGGAAGCCTGCACCCGCAGTCAAGGACGAGCTTCGGACAGGCTGGACGTTTGACGGTGACAGCTATGAGTATAAGGATGGTACTGACGAGGCGGCTGACAATGCCGGAGGGGTAGAGGGTCAGGTGAGTCGTGAAAAAACTGCCGCAGAGCCTGTTTCTTCCGAGCCGGTCGAGCAGATAAGCAATCCGGAAAGTATTTACAAGAGGCAAACTGTGGAAACAGATTCCGCCTCCGTCCCATTGCAAAAGCTTCCGGCGGGCCAGTATGACGGCTTGCTTGAAGAAATCTCAGATCAGTACGGTGTAGATTCCCGCTTAATCAGGGCGATCTGCTATGTAGAGAGCAATTTCCGCCATGATGCCGTTTCGTCTGCGGGTGCCATTGGGCTTATGCAGCTCATGCCTGCGACGGCAAAGGCCCTGGGAGTGACTAATGCCTACGATCCGCAGCAAAACATTGACGGAGGAGTACGCTACATAAAAGCACAGCTTGAGAGGTTTGACGGTGATGTACGGAAGGCTGTTGCGGCCTATAACTGTGGACCCGGCAGGGTAGCGGAGCTTACTGATCTTACGGTTTCATCGCAGCTGAGCCGATTGCCCAAGGAAACCCAAAATTACCTTGTGAAGATTGAGTCGCTTCTGCGTTCCGCCGGTGCCGGGGAATTGTTTGACGGCGGTCTCGGATAATTGATGTTAGGAGTGAAGGGCTATGTTCAGTAAAATGTTCAATCAGGTAAACCTAATACAAAAGGGTATGGATGCCAGCTGGTTGAGGCATGAGGTTATTTCCCATAACCTTGCCAATGCCGATACCCCCGGTTACAAAACCCAGCACGTATCCTTTGAAGGTGCCCTTAAACAGGCTATGGAGAAAACAGCACCGGAGTTTATTTGGGCAACACAGAATGGGCATTTTGAAATCGCGTCCACTGACCCATCGGCGGTTGAGCCCGAGGTGGTTACCGAAAGACACCATACCATGCGCATGGACGGAAACAACGTGGATGCAGACAGAGAAATGACCAATATGGCCGCCAATACTATTACATACAATGCCCTGACTGGGCAGATGACATCCGAATTCAGCCGTTTGAGAATGGCGATCAAGGGAGATGGCGGCAGATAGTAGGCGGCTCATAATATATTATGATGAAGGAGAGATTTAAGTGGGTTTTTTCAAAAGCATGGATTTGAGCGCATCGGCATTGTCCGCCCAGCGGTTCCGCATGGATGTAATCAGCCAGAATGTAGCCAATGAAGATACCACACGGACTGCTAATGGAGAACCGTACCGGAGGAGGGTTGTGGTCTTTGAAGAGAAAAATCAGCAGATTATGTTTTCGGACTGGCTGGCGAGGTTCAAAAGCACCTCCTCCCTCGAAAGCGGCAATGGGGTGAGAGCTGTCAGAGTCGAAGAAGACATGACCAGCGACTTCAAGATGGTCTATGATCCTGAGCATCCAGATGCCGGTGATGATGGTTATGTTCGCTACCCAAATGTTGACAGAGAACGGGAGCTTACAGATATGATGGCGGCAGTTCGTTCCTACGAGGCAAATGTCACTGCTTTGAATAATTTCAAAAATATTGCAATGAAGGCACTTGAAATCTAACTCACGCCGGTTTTCTAAATATCTGAAAAAGGAGCAATAAACATGAATATCGACCTTATCAGCAACCCAGCCTATCTGCCAGCACTCACAACACAGGGGCAGGTGCTGACCCCTCTTGCCGAGGTTGCAGGAACCGGTGCACCGGCTTCGTTCGGGGATATGCTGGAGCAGGCAATTGCCAGCACTGTTTCCAGTGACGCAGAGCATAAAGTTTTAACCACAGAGTTGCTGACCGGGGAGGATGCTGATTTGCACACTATTACCGCTTCGGCTCAGAAGGCTGATCTTATGCTCAACCTGACCGTTCAGATCCGCAACAAAATGGTAGAGGCGTATCAGGAGGTTATGCGCATGCAAATTTGACGGGGCATCGTTATATCAAAAAGCAGATTGCGTAGGCACTGCCTACAGTTTTTTAGAATGAGGGTGAGACCGTTTGAAGGTTATACAAGGATTTTTTGAAAAGGTTCGCAGATCCGTTCTGGATATGTGGGCAAAGATTGATGGCCGTGACCGATTCCGCTATTTAGTGATTGCTGGGATTGCCCTGGTGCTGATTATAGGCTCGGTGCTTATGCTCAACTCCGGGAAGTACACTGTGTTAGCCAGCAAGCTTGATGTCGAGTCGTTAGCGCAGCATACTACTGTGCTGGATGAAAATCGCATCAGGTACAAATTATCGGATAATGGCACCATTATGGTCAATAAGGCTGATCACCCAAAGGCCAACGGTGTTCTTGTTCAGTCGGAAAATATTGATATGGACGAAATGAAAAACGAAGGCGTGGAGTATTCCATCTATCAGTTGGGTGTCGGCATTATGAACACCGAGGGTGACAAGAGGTTTTTTGAGCAGAGGCAGACAGAGGCAAATCTGCGGGATATTCTTATGACATTCAAGAGTGTAAAGAATGCCAAGGTTGCCCTTACATTTCCTGACAATAAGAAGGCTGTGTATGCCGATGATTTCAAAGATCCCACGGCTTCTGTAACGCTATGGTTTGAGGCGGATGCCGATAAGAGTGATCCGGTTGTACTCAGTGTTGTTGATTTAATCAGCAAGGCCGCAGATATTAAGCCCGAAAACATATCTATTGTTGACGAGAATATGCGGAAGCTCAATGAGTGGAAGGAAGAGGACAACGATGACACGGCAGAACACCTTAACTTCCGTTATGACTTTGAACGCCGCTACGAAAAAGAAATGGCAGATTCTATTATTCGTCTTCTCAGCCCGGTAGTAGGTTCAGAAAGGGTAACCGCTTTTGTAAAAGCCGAGCTTGATTGGGATGACAAAGAAACGGAAGGGCTTACCTTTATGCCGGTGGTTGATGATGAGGGTATTCCCCGCTCGATGAATAGGGTTAACGAGGAGGCTCTGGGTAGCGGAAATCCACAAGGGGCACCGGGCGTGGATGAAAATGCCGGCGGCGATGTTTACGATGAGGAGGAAACAAATCCCGAGTCATATTATAAGAATGTTTCGGAAACTATTAACTATGAGGTCAGCCAGCTTGCCGAGAAAATTACACAGCAAAAGGGCAAGCTAGTGAATATCACGGCGGCTGTTAGCGTTGACCAAAATGTTTTCAACCCGGACATACCCGGAAATGAGGGGGCCGCAGATGACCCGATTAACAACGAGGATGTAATCCGGAGGATTGTGGGCGGGAGCCTTGGGCTGACCCCGGCACAATACGCTAACAATGTTCAGGTTACAATTTCCCCATTTAGAGGCTTAGAGGAAGAGAGAAACGCGCTGGATGCTTACAACAGCACTCTCCGGCGGTCGGAATTGTTCAGCCTGTTGCAAAACATTCTGCTCTATCTTTTGGTTGCGGCCTGCATCATTCTCCTGGGGTGGAGGACCCTGGCTCTTTTCAGGCCCCCGCCGATCGAAATTCCGGAGGAAGCCGTTGCTATGGGGGATTTTGCCGAGTACGAAGAATTGGTGGATCTATCCACCCAAAGTGCGGAGCTGGAGTTAACCAAATCGCCTTCTCGCGAGCGCGTGGAGGAGTTTATCAACAGCAATCCCGAGGCGGTTGCCGGAATGTTGCGCAACTGGCTTAGCGAAGAAGGGGAATTCGGCTGGTAAGCGGGAATTTCAAAACACTCTGACAATCGCTTAGACTGACTTGGAAATAGAGGTGTTACAATGGCGGAGAGAGAATTGACCGGACGGGAAAAGGCTGCAGTCTTGCTGATTTCATTGGGCAAGGAGCATTCCTCCAAGATATTTCGTCATCTTAAGGACGATGAAATAGAGCAAATCACCCTCGACATCACCAACATGAGCAGGGTGGATGCCGATACCAAGGACGAGATTATTCAGGAATTTTATGAGGAGTGCCTGACCCAGAATTATATTCTGGAGGGTGGCATAGATTATGCTCGGGATCTTTTAGAGAGCTCTATCGGCTCCCAGAGGGCATATGACCTTATCAACCGACTGACATCCTCGTTGCAAGTGCGTCCTTTTGACTTTGCCCGGAAGGCCGACCCGAATCAGATTTTCACATTTGTGCAAAACGAGCATCCCCAGACTATTGCCCTTATCTTGTCCTACCTTCAGCCAAATATGGCGGCTGATGTTTTGGCCAAGCTAGAGCCGAGCAAGCAGGCGCAGGTTGTGGCGCGTATCTCTAACATGGATCGCACCAGCCCGGAATATGTGCGCGAGGTTGAGCGGGTGCTTGACCGCAAAATTTCCAGTATGGGCATGGATGACTTTGCCGCAATCGGCGGTATCGAAACCATTGTTGACATTTTGAATGCCACAGACAGAAGCACAGAACGCCGTGTGCTTGAGGAGCTTGAAATTGACAATGCAGAACTGGTTGACGAAATCCGCAGGAAAATGTTTGTTTTCGAGGATATTGTCAAGTTGGACAAGAGGGCTATTCAGCGTGTGTTGCGTGACGTTGAAAACGCTGACCTTACCGTTGCCCTTAAAAACGCTACCGAGGAGCTTAAAAACCTTATATTTGCCAATATGTCCAAGCGTTTGGTGGAAATGATAGGTGAGGACATGGAGTATATGGGGCCTGTCCGGCTCCGTGACGTGGAGGAAGCCCAGCAGAAGATTGTTAATGTTATCCGCAAGCTGCAGGATGCTGGTGAGATTGTTGTCTCCCGCGGATCGGAGGATGAGATGATTGTCTAAGGTCATCAAAGCGGGCTTTGCTCGTGTGCTTCCGCAAGAGGAGGGCAAGCTTATCCCGATCACTCCCGAGCCTGAGCCTGAAGTGCTCGTCTCTGAACCAGGTGCGCCTGATCCAAGGGAGCTGCTTGAAAGAGAGCTTGACCGGAAGAGGGCTGAGATGCAGGAGGCTTATGACGAGCTTTTGAATACAGCGCAGAACGAGGCCTCCATGATTATTGCGGATTCGCGCAAGGTCGCGAATGAGGTTATCCAGCAGGCCCAGGAGCAATCTGAAGCAGAAGCCCAAAGAATAAGAGAAGGGGCACACGATGAAGGATATAAAGCCGGATTTTCAGAAGGATTCCAGGAGGGCTTTGAAGCCGCCAAGAATCAGTTGCACGATACACTGGAAAATGGGCAGAAGGAAGCTGACCGGATTATCCTGGAAGCGTATGAGCATCGCGATAGGTTGAGCCATGAGTTTGAGCCTAAAATTTACAGAATGTCACTTGATATTGCGAGAAAAATTTTAGGCTATGAGCTTAACCAAAACGACAAGGCGTTCCTTGCGATAGTGAAAGAGGCTCTTTCGACCCTCCGGAATGAAACCCGGGTTGCGCTTTTGGTCAGCAAAGAAGACTTTGCCAAGGTATTTGACTCTAAAAAAAGCATCGCCGTGCCAACATCCAGCGGACGGATAACCGCTGATATCCGGGTTGACCCCATCGCCGAGCCGGGGGATTGCATGGTTGAGGCCGAAAACGGTTCAATGGATATATCAATTCCGGCACAGCTTGACCAAATTGCCATAGCACTTGGACAGGAACCGGAAGATGTCTGAAAGACAGGAGCGGGCGTATGATTGATTTTAACCATGCCAGCACACTGATTCGGCAGTGCAACTCCTTCAAGTATTCAGGGAGGGTGCAGATGATTACCGGCTTGACCGTAGAGGCTGACGGTCCGGCTGTTCAGATTGGCGAAATGTGCAGGATTTACACTCTTTCACGTGACAGCTATATGCCTGCAGAAGTAGTCGGATTCAAAGACAAGCGGATCCTGCTGATGCCCTACGGCGATTTAACCGGAGTAGGGCCCGGGAGCCAGGTTGTATCCACTAACCGCACACTTAGGGTTATGGTAGGCGACTGCCTCAGGGGTCGTATAATTGATGGCTTAGGGAATCCTATTGATGAAGGTCCGCCCATTTCGGCAGGGGACTCTTATCCGTTGGAAAATGCTCCGCCGAACCCTCTTACACGCCCTATTATTGATGAAATTATGCCCTTGGGGGTACGTGCAATTGATGGGCTTCTGACTTGCGGGAGAGGGCAGCGTGTAGGAATTTTCGCAGGCTCCGGCGTTGGTAAGAGTACCCTGCTGGGCATGATTGCCCGCAACGCCAAAAGTGACATAAATGTTATTACTCTAATAGGCGAACGCGGTCGTGAGGTCAACAGCTTTTTACAGAACGATCTTGGCAAGGAAGGTCTGCAACGTTCGGTTGTTGTCGTTGCTTCCAGTGACCAGCCTGCATTGGTTCGCGTTAAAAGTGCCCAGGTTGCAACCAGTATCGCAGAATTTTTCCGGGACAGCGGTCTGAATGTCCTTTTGATGATGGACAGCTTGACCAGGTACGCCATGGCACAGAGGGAGGTAGGTATGGCTGTAGGTGAGCCTCCTGTATCACGGGGGTATACGCCGTCTGTTTATACCATGATGCCAAAGCTTCTGGAGCGTGCCGGAACCTCTCCAAAGGGTTCTATTACAGGGCTGTATACCGTTTTGGTGGAGGGGGACGATCTAAACGAGCCAATCACCGATACGGCACGAAGCATCTTAGATGGTCACATTGTTTTGTCAAGGCAATTGGCTAACCGCAATCACTATCCCGCCATTGATGTACTTGCCAGCGTTTCCCGGCTGATGCCCGAAATAGTCACTAAAGAGCATTATCAAAAATCGGGCAAAATCAAAGGAATGATGGCTGTGCATAAGGATTCTCAGGATTTGATTAACATCGGTGCCTATAAATCAGGCTCCAATCCGGAGATTGATTCCTCTATCGCCCTGAACAAGCCCCTTGAAAAGTTTTTACAGCAGGAGGTCGGCGACCAAACCCCATTTGACGAGACGCTGAACGGCTTGTTTTCGCTTATCAAAAATTAGATGGGATTTGGATTTAACCGTTGCCGGAGGTGTTGTGTGTGAAAAAGTTTAAGTTTACCCTCCAGGCATTGCTCAATGTTAAGCTTGCTATGGAAAAAAAGCACATGGGAGAATTGAGCGAATGCAACGCCCGGTTATGGGAGTTTGAGCGTGTTCAGCAGGAAAATTTCCGGAGGCAGCGTGACCACGAGGAGCATTATGCCCTGCTTCTAAGGGAAGGGCGGTTGCCGGTAGCCGAAATGGCATTGTGGAGAGGCGCGTTTTTGGCGTTGAGAGATCAGATTGTTGAGCAGAAGGGCATCATTGAGCAGGCTCAGGCAGAAAAGGCTCGTATCCAGAAGGTTTTGCTTGGTGTAATGCGCGAGAGGAAGACGTTAGAATCGTTGATGGAAAAACAATTAGCGGAACACAAGGCACTTCAAAAAATTGAGGATGCGGTCGCAATGGATGAGTTTTTAAGCCACCAAATATATAAGAACACGGCACAAGGCTGATTTTTGAACAGACTAAGCTTTGAAGAAGGAGGTTGATTCGATTGTCTGAAGAGCAAAACGGCTATCCTGTTCCGGAAAAACAGGATGTTCACGGATTCGATGAGCCTCTTGGCCGGGAGCAACCCTCGCTGGAGTCAGCAGAACCTGTTTCGCAGGAACCGTCCTCGATGGAATCCGAAATGCCTGATGAAAGCCAGATAAACGATGAATCAGAAATAGCACCTGAGGATACCGGATCAGCACCCAGGAAAAAAGGGCTGTTCGGTTTGCTTGGGCTGTTCAGGAAAAATAAAAAAAAGAGAAATATCGAGACAGAGGACTCCAAGGAGGATCGCCCCGAACAAACAGAGGTTTCCGGGGAAGCCGAAGCATCTTCAGGGCAAACAGGCGGTACTCAAGAGACCCCGGACAAAAAAAGGAAGGGCAAAAAGGAAAAGAAACCGAAAAAAGAAAAGAAGTCTAAAAAATCCCCCTCCCCTGAGGGAGTGCCAGATGGCGGTGGTGCCGGGGATGACCCGATTGCTAGGAGCATTGCGGCAGAGGTCAGCGAACAGATTGACAATCCGGATAAGAAGGCAAAAAAACCAAAGAAAAAGAAACCGCCAAAGAAAAAGAAGGAAAAAAAACCAAGAGAATTTAAGCAGCCGAAAAAAGAAAAAATCAAAGAAAAGAAACCTAAAGAGAGCGAAGGAGGGGGGATTGACATGGTTGTGGATACTGTAGATAACATCACTGCTGATCAGAACCAAGAAGAAATATCTGAGGTCAATAGCGGCAAAGACAACAAGATGACAGTCAGGATGACCGTTGTTTACACCTCCGTAGCTTGGTTGTGTGCTTTGGGTATTTTCATGGGGTTTGTGCGCTTTGGCCCAACAGAGCTTCGGGATGTGATTTTCTCTGCCCTTGATTCCTCCGAGCTTGACACTGATGCTTACGGCTCTATCATAGATGTTCAGGATGAGTGGCTGGAGCTAGAGGAAAAACGCAAAGAGCTGGATGAAACTGAGAAGGAGCTTGAAGTACGAGAGGAAGAGCTTGACGAGAGGGAAGAGATGCTTGACGAAAGGGAAGAAGGCTCCAGCGGCCCTTCAAACGGAAGCCAGTCGGCAAGTGAGCCTTCGGAAAGCAGCGACACATCCGGTTTACTTCCGGGCGACAGCGTTGAGGAGATGGCAAAGCTTCTGCTTGCTATGGAACCGGCACAGGCTGCACGCGTTCTTGAAGGGCTGAGTGATGAGAGTGCGGAGAAGGCCATAAGGCTGTGTACCTTTATGTCTAAGAAAAAGTTAGCACCCATCTTTGATGCAATGGATCCTGAGGTACGCGTAGAAATTTTTGACGGCAGCATTCTGGATCCGGATGAATATGATACTGACGACTAGCGGTGTCCCTGAGCTTTCCCGGAGTACCTTACAGCACACTTCATCATGGGGCAGAGGCTCTCTTAAAAAAGCTTTGAAAAAAAATTAAAGTTTTTTTGAAAAAAAGCTAAAGTTTCATTTGTAACATTACGATATAGGGTGTAGACCCTAAAAATAAAGGAGGCATGCAGATGGTAGACCTGAGCGCTTTGCTCATGCAAACAAGCCCTCAAGGAAGAGGCGGGCATGGGTCACGTGAGCGCGTAACAGGTGAAGGATTCGCCGAAATGCTATTTGTCAACTCAGAGGGCAAAGACGTGACTGCTGAGAGTCAAAGAGGTTTTTCCTTTGTTCACCCCAGGCGGGAACCCTTGCCGCCGGAAAAAACAAAGAAGGATGAATTACCGGACATGGATGTCAACGCCGTCGTAATCCCCCCAGGTGCTGAAAGTCAGGACGACTTGGCCCGCCTGATTGCCCATTTGCTGGGGCAGGAGGATAACGGTGTGTTTTTGCGTGGGATTTCGGATATGTTAGCTGAGGCTCAATTGCCGGGTGGCACCGAAATGCCCATCACCCTTTCGGACTTAGACAATGCTTTGCAAAGCTTGCAGGCTGTCTTTTCCGAGAACCCGCAGCCTGGCATGGAGATGCTCGCTGAGCTTTTCCCGGCACTATCCGCGGATGCGGCTGAAGCCGGGAGGGACGCGGGTCTGCTTGAACAGGACGCGGCAGACCATTCAGCGCAGGAAAATGACGTACCCGGGCAGACAGAACAGCAAAGCTCAAGGCATGCGGAGGTGGGTCCATCGGCTGTCCCGGGACAGGGCGGTGACTTGCCGGATCAGCCTGAGGGCGGGCCACAGTCCCTCCAGGAGCCATCTTACAAGGATCGTTCGCTGTTTTTGCAGGGCAAGGCTGAAGCCTCTCCCGATTCGTTGCAGTCTGGGACACTGGAGGCCCGGGGTGAGGGCATCCAGGGCCAGGATAATCCCGGGCATGAGCAGAAGCCAATTGCGGACGAACCGCCGCCGCTGCTCAAGGATTCTATTGATAGAATTACCACAGTAAAAGAGGGGCAGCATGTCTTGAATTTGTCCCGCTCCTCAAAAGCTCCTGGCTTGATGACCTCGGCAGAGCCGGCTGCTCAGGATGAGGCATTGGAAAAACAGCCTCTGCCGGAAGAAGCCATTCAGTCTGCGCGTTCAGCTCCAAAGCTTCGCTATGCAGACATTATCGCGGCAAAGGTACGCTTGTCGGCGGAGCAGGGTTCGGCCGCGCAGGGCGGTGACGGTTCACAGGAGGCGGGTCTGCTGGCCGACTCGGAGGAAGAGCTGACGTTGCTTAAGGCAAGGCCTGAAAAGCAGGAGGAAGGGTTTTCACGCAAGGTTAACTTTATCCAGTCGTTCCAAAACGCCGGACAGAATGAGAGTGTCCCGCTTGCCGGAAAAGCCGAAACAGCCAGCACGGTAAGACAGGCTATGACAGAGAACATCATTGAGCAGGTTGTGCAAGACGCGGCTCTGTGGAAAACCGGTGAAGGTACCGCCCTGACGTTAGAACTGTCGCCAAGGTTTCTGGGTAAAATCTCAATTCTGCTTATGACCGCGGCAGGAGGCGGGGTTACCGCTCACATCAAGGCGGAAAACGAATCGGTAAGGGCGATTCTCGCCAGCGAGACAGAGACCCTTAGGGCATCGCTTAAGGACTCGGGTATTAACATGGAGGACATTGAGGTTTCAGATTCCGACATAAGCTGGGATTTTTCTCGCAACAGCTCTTGGCAGGATGGCTCTGGGCAGTACCCTCCGGGCTATGACCCGGCAGACAGGATTGCTGCCGATTACCGAATCCGCGGATTGCCTGAGGAAGCAGAGGCCATTGATGGAATCGGAGAAGAACCCCCCGACCCATTTTACCAAACCGGAAGGGTCACGGCCGGAAATGGGGAGGATGCGGCCTTTGACTACCGGGCATAGTACATCATATGAAGAATAAATATAAATGATAGGAGGAAAGAATTATGACAGATGCTATTTCAATTCTTGAAGAATACAAGCTCCCGTCCGTAAAGCCCACCGTAAAAACCTTGGGCAAGGATGAGTTTCTCCAGCTTTTAATCGTGCAGCTGCAAAACCAGGACCCTTCTTCACCTATGGAGAACTCCGACATGATGCAGCAAATGGCAGTAATGGCTCAGATGGACAGCATAGCCACCATGTCAAGCTCTGCGTTGCAGAGCCAGACCTATTCCATGATAGGCAAGGGTGTTATGGGTTACATCTACAATGAAGAAACCGGAACACGTACCAGCGTTATCGGAGTGGTTGACAGCGCGGGAACAGAGTCAGGGAAGCCGTATGTTAAGATTGACGGCAAGGTTATCTATGTCGAAAACATAACGCAGGTGTTTGACCAAGGCATCATTACAGGGGCCAGCCAGGCTGTCAATACAGCGACAAGCATGGTGGGCAAATATGTAAGGGCAAACATAGGCACAGCCGAGGAGCCTGAGTACATAGAGGGCAGGGTTGAACGCTGGCAGACAAAGGGATCCAGTGTCTATGTAACCATCGGCGGGACCGATGTTATTCTAAACCAGGTCATGGCAGTTGCCAATACCCGCGAGGAGCTGGGGGCAACGCCTGTGGTTACCCCTCCCAGTCAGGAAACGCCTGAGGAGGACGGAGGCGGAGGCAACGATAGCTGGGAAATCGGTGCCTAGAGCCATTGTAAGCCATCCCGGGTGCGGGATTTAATATAAAAAATAAAAATACCAAAATTTTAGGAGGAAAAAATTATGATGCGTTCCATGTTTTCCGGAGTTTCCGGGCTTCGCAACCACCAAATCAAGATGGATGTTATAGGTAATAACATCGCCAACGTCAACACCTACGGCTTCAAGGCCAGCCGTGCCAACTTTGCGGATATGTTTAACCAGACCCTGTCGGGTGCTACCGCCCCAGGCGGAGTAACGGGCGGAACTAACCCCCGCCAGATTGGCCTGGGTGTTCAGGGAAGCGGAATAGATACTATCTTCACCGAAGCCGCCGCAATGAGGACTGACCGCGCTCTTGACCTCGCTGTTGCGGGCGAAGGGTTCTTCATTGCCACTAAGGGAGATCTCCTCGTTGATGATGGGGTTCCCGATGAGTATTATCTTACTCGTTCCGGCAATTTCTACTTGGATTCAAAGGGGTATTTAGTTGATGGCGGTGGCAACTATATTTTGGGTGCGTTATTTGCTGAGTACTTTGACGACATAGGAGAGTATGGCGCATCTGCTGAATGGGTTGATGCTATTGGGGAGGATGCAAGTCTTCGCTCAAGTGAGATAGCTAATCTTGAGGCATACAGAGAGTATATTGGTGATATTGATTTTAGCGACGGTTCATATCCTTACTACCCGGATACAGCAGAAGATGAGCCTATGTCCTCGCTTGTGACCGGTGCTGGGGACGTTGGAGCGTTAGGCAGAATTGTCATTCCGCCTACATTCAGAAATCTCTCCATTGGCGAAAACGGTGTTATTACCGCCCAAGATCAAGCGGGGAATACGATTAATATCGGAGTGCTTGCAACTGCCACTGTTATGAACCCGGGCGGACTGGAGAAGGTAGGCGGAAACCTGTACAGAACCACTGGCAACTCGGGCGAAATGGGACTCGGATTTCCGGAACTCGGACCTAACGGAGGTCTTGTACCGGGGGCGTTGGAGATGAGCAACGTTGACCTTTCCAAGGAGTTTACCGACATGATTATCACCCAGCGCGGGTTCCAGTCCAACTCTCGTATCATCACAGTGTCCGACACCATGCTGGAGGAGCTTATAAACCTTAAGAGATAATTTTACCCTGCCGTGAGGGCGGCGCGGATGGGTTTTACTGGTCTGCCCGCGTCTGCCCTCTTGCAGTCCTCGGTGCTGTGTTGTTATGTTTTATGTGCGTTAACCCCGGAAACCCCCGGGAAACGACAGGTTTTTATCCCGAAAAAATTTCCTGCAAAAATTTCAAAAAAACCTTTGCATAAATACTTTATTGTGTGTTATAATGCCTATTAGATATGCGAAGGGAGCGGTTTGCATGCTTAAGGTAACCAGGCTGAATGACGTGGAGCTCCTCATAAATGCCGATTTGGTCGAATTTATTGAGGAAACCCCGGATACTGTCATAACGCTTACCACCGGCAAGAAGTTTGTTGTCAAGGAATCAGCGGAGACCCTGGTGGGGCGGATCATACATTACCGCCGGGAGGTTTTCACAAAGCTTCCGGTCCTGGTCAAGGATGAATACATAGAAAAAGACGGATAAGGTCCGGTTGCACTGCCGTCCGGCAGCCCTTGTGAAATGGAAAATCACTTAGAGACAGGAGAGAGATTATGGAGCTTTCAACCTTAATAGGAATTGTGGTAATTTTTGTCTGTATCATTATCGGAATATTCCTCGTTGGCGGCAATATGGGGGCGTTCCTTGACCCCGGGTCGTTTATGATCGTTGTAGCACCTATTGTTGCGGGGCTGCTTGCATCTTACTCGTTTGCCGACTTTTTCTCGTTCCCCAAGCTTCTCGGCGTTGCCTTCAAGAAGAATGTGTTAAACCCGATAGATGCCATCAACACTATTGTCAGCCTTGCAACCATCGCCCGCAAGGAGGGAATGCTTGCGCTGGACGAGAAAACCAGTCAGTTGGAGGATGCATTTTTAAAAAAAGGCATTATGCTGGTGGTTGACGGCACCGACCCGGAGCTTGTCAAAAGCATCATGGAGGCCGAGATTGTTTCGGTTGAGGGCCGCCATATCAAGGGCCAGGGCATGATGGACTATATCTGCACGGCCGGCCCGGCATACGGAATGATAGGTACCATACTCGGACTTATAGTTATGCTGGGGAACCTTGACGACCCCTCCGCGCTGGGACCTGGCATGGCACTGGCACTTATCACAACACTGTATGGAAGTATAATTGCAAATGCCTTTGCCACTCCTATTAAAACTAAGCTGCAGACGGCATCGGGGCATGAGATTTTGCAGAGAGAGATTATGCTTGAAGGGCTTCTGTCCATCCAGGCAGGGGAGAACCCCAGGATTATTGAGGAGAAGCTCTACTCCTTCCTCCCGCGTTCCGCAAGGGAGAGCGCGGCAAGTCCTGTAGGCCAGGAGGACTAATTGCGGAATAAGAATACATAAACGAAAGGGGCGGACGATCTGTGGCCAGGGAAAAGAAAAAGCTAGTGGCATCAATGCCGCTCTGGATGAACACCTTTTGCGATATGGTTTTGCTTGTGCTTACCTTCTTTGTCCTTCTGTATTCAATGAGCTCTCTGGATGTTGCAAAGTGGAAGGTATTCGCGGCAACGCTTGATCAGATGAGTAAAATTTGGCCTGACTATGAGTCGGTTAATGCGAGGGAGGAGATTCCTGAAGATAGGGAGTCTGCTGGGGAAAATAAAATGGAGTTCGCGATCAAAGAGGAGGATGTAGTCAATCCCGAGACCGAGTGGGGAAAGGTTATATCGAAGATAGTGGAAGAGGCAGGCCGCATGAACAGCTCATCCCAGATTGCGAGCGAGGACGGCGATCAGGGCATTGCCATAGCGGTGGAATCGAATGATTTTGAAATTATTCTGCGCTGCCCCGGCGATGTTTTGTTTGGCACTATGGATGCTGCTGTCAGACCGGCGTTTTACCCCACCCTTGACAAAATAATGAATGATCTTGTTTTGCCCGAGTTTGACAAGGGAACCATAAGCCTGTTGCGCATTGAGGGTCACACAGATGAGAGAAAGGTAACCTCAAACCACTCATATATAAAGGACAATCTTGACCTCTCAAGTGCTCGTGCGCTGTCGGTTGCTAAATATATTCTGGGGAATTACCAGATACCTCCAGAAAAGCTGTCTGCCGAAGGCAGGGGCGAATGGCATCCCGTTAATCCTGATGGCAAAAGCAACCCCAAACAATACAGGATAAATCGGCGGGTTGAGTTTATTATGAAGCGCGATCTGGAAAAGCTCCCGCAGGAGGTCTCTGATGAAGACGTCCCATACGAGGAGGTTGCCGGTCCGGAGCCTCAGACTCAGGCGGTGCCTCCTGTGCAAGAAGTACCCCCAGCCGAAGAAACGGCATAAGCTGCCGGATTTTCGTAAAAATACAGATTATTAAGGATGTGGTTTAATTGAGAAAAATGACTTTAGCGGTCTTGGCAGTGCTTGTTATCATTTGCACCCTGGCAGCTTGCTCGCAACCGATTGCTTACCCCGGCTCCGATCTTCTTGTCTATGAAGTCACCGAGCCAGGTGAGACAATGAGGATTAACGTCAGGGACTCCGACAAGGCCTATACCCTTACCGGCGTGGTGGTGGAATTTAACGACAAGCAGATGGGACAAATCTTTGAGGAAAAGAGTCACTACATCAAGGATATAGTAACCGATTATCTTCGCCTGAAGACCCTTGGGGAGCTTGCCAACGAGCCAACTGAAAGATTTTCTCAGGATATTGCCGCCCTCATAAACGCGAGGTTCCAGATTTCCTCCGTCCAAAATGTCAATCTGCCTGGATTTGTTGTTTACCAATAGAGATGTTGATCGCCTTATTTGCTTGTCTTTACTGAGGATTTCTTCTTTTTCCTCCAACGGATTTATAAGGTGCTTGATATTGTGTTGACATTCTGCTTGAAAAGATGTATTATACTGTTTGTGTCCACCCTCGCGGGGTGCGGGTTGCCGTGCCGGGAGGGGGAGAGGAGGGATAAGTTTGGCAGATGTATTGTCGCAAAGTGAAATAGATGCTTTGTTAAGTTCGATTTCCTCAGGGGGAGATACCGGTGTTTCAGATGCCGGGGACCCAGGTTCCGGGAGTGCCAAGGCCTACGATTTCCGCACGGCCAATCGGTTTAACAAGGAACAGATCCGGACTCTGAATGTGATTTATGATACCTTTGCCCGGTTGCTTTCCTCATATCTTTCAGGGACACTCAGGGCCATGTGTACCGCCGAGGTTACCAGTGTTGAGGAGCTGAAATATTACGAGTTTGTCAACGCTCTGCCCTCTCCTATTGTTTTGGCAATTACTCAAATGCCGCCATTAGCAGGCTCGGTTCTTTTGGAGATGTCCCCCAGCCTGTCATATGCTATAATATCAAGGCTTTTGGGCGGACAGCCTGAAAAAGAAAATCTATCCCGCAACTTTACCGAGATTGAGCTTGTCCTCTTGGAACGAGTGGTTCGCCAATTTTTGCCGCTGTTCGGAGAGAGCTGGGAAAAGGTAATAGGTGTTTCGGCTTCATTGGACCGTATCGAAACCAGCCCCCAGTTTGCTCAGATCGTTGCTATGAATGAAACGGTTGCCATCATAACAATCAATGTCACATTAGATGAAACCGAGGGTATGTTTGTTGTCTGTTTGCCGCATTTGGCTCTGGAACCCATCAACCAGCACCTTACCACCAAGTATCTCTACCAGTCGGGCTTTAACGAGAACAGCGAAATTCAGCCCGCGCATGAGGACATTCGTCTCCGTCTCCAGAGTACCCCCCTTGAGGTAACGGCATCGTTCAACAACACCTTGGCAACGGTGTATGATGTTTTGACCCTGCAGAAGGGGGATGTGCTTACCCTTGATCATGACATACGGGATAAGGTCACACTGAGGGTTGGGCATTTGCCCAAATTTTCCGCTGAAATTGGCGTAAAAGAGAATCGGTACGCCCTGAAAATTACCGATATAATTCGTAAGGGGGATGCAGAGGATGACTAATGGGCTTTCTCAAGAAGAAATAAATGCTTTGCTAAAAGGCGAGGCCGAATTGGGATTAGGCGGGGGAGGCACCTCGGGGTCCGGTGCCACGGCAGCAGCTCCGGGCGGTGCGGATGATTCTGAATTTGAGGGGCTTCTTTCCCATGAAGAATGCGATGCCATAGGGGAAATCGGCAATATCGTTATGGGTACTGCGGCTACAACTCTCTTCTCGTTGCTCAACAATAAGGTGGATATTACGACTCCTCGTGTTATGATTACAACTATGAGAAAGTTGGCAGAGCAATATACTCGCCCCTTCATCTCCGTTGAGGTTCAATATACTGCTGGGCTTGAGGGAACAAATTGTCTGTTTTTGCACGAGAAGGATGCCAAGGTAATCACCGACATAATGATGGGCGGAGATGGAACTAATGTTGGAGGTGAATTTTCCGAGATGCACCTCAGTTGCATCAGTGAGGTTATGAACCAGATGGTGGGTTCATCCAGTACGTCCCTCTCCCAGATGGTAGGTACCCCTATTGACATATCACCGCCAAAGTCCATTCAGATTACCTTTGATGATGCGAATTTGACCCCCTTTAAGAATCCCGATGAACCAATTGTTAAGGCGAGCTTCGCAATGGAAGTGGAAGGGCTGATAAACTCTGAAATTATGCAGGTTATGCCGATCCCCTTCGCTAGAGACATGGTGGGAAGGTTGATGAAAATGCAAAGAGAAACATCAGGAACGGCTCCGGCGGCTGGTCAGCCGGCGGCCCCTGCTCCCGCACCTTCGCCGCCCCCGGCTAGTGCGGCTCCCCCTGCCCGGGAGGGGGCTGGAGCGTATGCTTATCAGCCACCGGCACCTCAGAATCGTCAGCCTATGGATGTCCGCCCTGCTCAGTTTACTGATTTTGCCGGAGACCCATCCAGTGTGATTACAGGTGAAAACTTGGATATGCTTATGGACGTGCCGCTGTCTATTTCGGTAGAGCTGGGTAAAAGCCGCAAATTTATCAAGGAGATTTTAGACTTCAATGTGGGGACTATTGTTGTGCTTGATAAGATGGCGGGGGATTTAGTGGACGTAGTGGTAAACGGCAAGCTAATTGCCCAGGGTGAGGTCGTTGTTATAGACGATAGCTATGGGTGCCGTATTACCGATGTGGTAAGCCCATCTAAACGGATTGACTCGCATAGGTAGGGTGGAACCCCTGCAAAAGTTTTTTCAGAATAATACCATGGAGGTGAGTCCCTGATGGGAAATAGGATTTTGATCGTTGATGATGCCGCGTTCATGCGTATGATGATCAAGGAAACTCTTTCAAAAAATGGGTTTGAGATTTGCGGTGAGGCGGAAAACGGAAAGATTGCTGTGGAGAAGTTCAATGAGTTGCAGCCTGACTTAGTTATTCTTGACATAACTATGCCAGAGGTTAACGGCATTGAGGCTTTGAAGGCCATCCGTAAGATCAATGCCGATGCTAAGGTAGTTATGTGTTCCGCTATGGGTCAGCAGGCCATGGTTATTGAGGCAATTCAAGCAGGTGCCAAGGACTTTATCGTCAAGCCGTTCCAGTCTGAGCGTATTTGTGAGGCCGTTAAAAAGGTGTTGGAATGAGCCTCGCCCCTTATCTTTTGAACGCTGGCCCGGTTATGGATTTGTGGAGGCTTGTATTAGGAATTGTTCTTGTATCTGCCCTTTTGGCAGGTCTTGTGTTTTCGACAAGATGGTTGCACAGAAGGGGATTTATGCTCGGAAATCGCTCTGAGCATATTAGGATTGTGGACCGTGTTCCGTTAAACCGTGAGGTTGCTCTCCAAATTGTCCAGATAGGGTCTAAGTTCTTGGCTCTTGGCGTTGGAAGGGATGGTGTTCGCTTAATTTGCGAACTTGATCGGCTCGAGGCTTGTTGCCAGGCAGACCAGGAACAGCAGGAGCAATCTGCCCAGCCCCATTCCTCGCCTGGTTTTTTTGGAAGGTTTTCGCACAATGTGCAGGTCAATATGGGTCTGAAGCCCAAAGGTACGCCTTATATGGTACCAGCAGGTTCAGTGTCTCCAGGGACTGACGGCAAACCCGGGTCCGGTGTTGCCTCGGTGTTAAATCAAGAGCAAAAGCAGGAAAACGCTTTATCCCCCAAGTTAAACACACCTGAGGTTCCTGTATCTTTGGTGTTACCGGAATCTATGGGATCGGTGGATATCACTCAGAAACAGCCGCAGCAGGCTAGGGATACCGTTGCTCCGCCATCCCCTGTAGCCCCTTCAGTCCCCGGCGGCCCGGAGGCTTACAGGGCAAGTGTTGAGAATATAACAAAAATGGTTGAACCGGATTTGCTGGATCGCAGATCACGAGGATATTCTTCCGGCACGGACTACCCGGGTGCTACTAAAACGTCGGGTTCCTCAGGATCCGAAAAGCCGGAGAGTTCTCCGCATAGGTCTGCCCTGTCTCGTAGTACTCAAGGCAAATCATCGGATTCATCCACTTCGCCCGACCGGGAGGAACGGATTGATGAGCTTTTGGGTATGGTTGCAAACAGGCAGGCCCATTACACAAGAGAGAAGGATGCGGACAAGCCATGAGGATGAATAAATGGTTACTGGAAAAAACTTTAGGGCGTACCGGCAATCCGCATAAAGCAGGTTTCCCGGGATGCTCTTTGTTTTCGCGCAGTTTTCGTTGCCTTAGTGTTATGTTGCCCCTTTGCCTGGCCTTGTTCATCCTTTTTGCACCTCCGGTTTTTGCTACCGATATTTCTCCGGGTGATGGGTCTCCCGGTTTGGCTGATTCGGCGCGGGATGCTGAAGGCAGGGACATTTTTCCTTTCAATATGCTCAGAAACCTCTTTGGCGATGAAGTAGAGGGCATGACAACCACGATTGAGCTCATGCTTCTGCTGACAGTACTCACCCTGGTGCCGTCAATCCTGATTATGATGACATCATTTACCCGGATTGTCATAGTACTCTCTTTTACCCGAAATGCTCTGGGAACCCAGCAGATGCCTCCTAATCAGGTTATGATTGGGTTAGCTCTCTTTCTGACCTATTTCACGATGTTTCCTACTATCACGCAGGTTATAGACACTGCCTGGACACCCTATCAGGAGGAGGAGGTTACCTTTGATGAGGCTTTTGCCAATTCGATTGACCCATTGCGAGGTTTCATGCTAGGTCAAATTAGATTGCAAAATCACGAAAATGATTTGCACGGTTTTATGAATCTTGCCAAACTCGAAAGACCGGAAACAGATACGGATATACCAACTCATGTGCTTATTCCGGCATTTATCACTAGCGAGCTTAAAACAGCTTTCCGGATAGGGTTTTATATATTTTTGCCCTTCATGGTCATCGACATGGTGGTTGCCTCGGCTCTTATGAGCATGGGAATGATGATGCTCCCGCCGGCAATGATTAGCTTGCCGTTTAAGATTATGCTGTTTGTGGTTGTAGATGGCTGGAGGCTTGTGGTACAGAGCGTTATACAGACATTCGGATAGCGCGGCTGTAAAATCGTGCTTTGGGAGGTGAAGTGCTGTGGGTGCGGATGAAGTTTCCGGTTTGGTAACAGACGGTGTGCTTACTATTCTTAAGGTTGCCCTTCCTATGTTGAGCATAGGGCTGATTGTGGGTCTTATCATTTCGATTTTGCAGGCGACAACACAAGTCAACGAACAAACTATTGTATTTGTCAGCAAAATATTAGCGGTTTTTATTAGCTTAATTGTTTTTGGGCAGTGGATGCTGGCGCAGCTTCAGGATTTTACCTTGCGTGTGTTTGACAGGATTGTGGGTGGGTAGCCTATGACGGCAGCGTACATCGAGGAATATTTCGCATGGATAATTCATTTTATGCTTATTGTTGTGCGAGTTTCGGCATTGCTCCTGATTACCCCATTGCTTAACCGTCAGAATGTCCCTAGCATGGTCAAAATCGGGCTGTCTGTCCTTACCGCTTTTGTCCTGATAAATTTTTCACCGCCAGCATTCCCTTACCCATATACCGAGCCCTGGCCGCTCTTAGGTGCGGCAGTGAGGGAGATGATCGTGGGTTTGTCATTCGGGTTTGTGACCGCGTTGTTCCTCAACATTGTCTACACAGCAGGGCAAATCATAGATATGCAAGTCGGGCTCTCTCTGGCGCAGGTATTTGACATCAGCATTGGCGCGCAGGCTGCCGTTACCGCCGGTATTTTAAATATCATCATGGTTGTCACGTTTATTTTTGCTGACGGAATCAGCAGGGTGTTTGCCGTTTTAGGAAGGACATTAGAAATAATCCCTGTGGGTACAGCCGCTATTGGGCCCGAGCTGCCGATGCTTATGTTAGATTTGTTTATCCGTTGCTTTGTCATCGCAGTTCAGATAACCCTTCCCGTTATGGCATCGGCAATGTTGCTTGAGGTAGCACTGGGAGTTATAGTACGCACCGCACCTCAAATGAACATCTTTGTAATAGGTATTCCGCTGAAGGTGGCGATAGGGTTACTGATATTCCTTTTCATGGTTCCAGTGTTTGTCTCGGCGACAGGTGGTATTTTTGACCAGATGTTTGACGCAATGGACAATCTGTTAGGGGAGATGATGCCATGACTCCTGAGCAAGGCTCGAGTGCCGAAAAAACAGAAAAGGCGACTCCTAAGAAACGGCGTGATGCGCGAAAAAAAGGTCAAGTGCTGAAAAGTGCCGAGGTAAACACAGCTGTTTTGACCCTGAGTATGTTTATGACCCTCTTCCTCGCTGGCGGCTGGATGATGCAGCGGTTGTTCACATTGTTTGGTCATTGCACCGATCTTATGGCACGGACAGAGAGTCATAACGACAAACTTATCACACAGACCCTGTTTGACATATTCATCAGCTTTTTTCTTATTTTGCTCCCATTTCTGTCAGTCGCTCTCATTATGGGTATTTTGGTTAATGTTGCACAGATAGGATTTTTGTTTGTTTCGGACCCGCTAAAGCCCAAGCTGAGCAAAATTAACCCCATATCCGGGCTGAAACGGATATTTTCAATGAGAAGCCTAATGGAGATGTTCAAGGCTATTGCCAAGTTTTCGGCGGTTGGCTTGGTGGTGTATTTTGAATATGTCAAGAATTTAGAGCTTTTTCCCATGATGATGCACCTATCCCCGGCTAATGCGGCCAGCGAGCTTTTTAGTATGTGCATGGTTGTAGCCTTCAAGGCGTGCGTGGTGCTGGTATTTATCGGACTGCTGGACTACATGTATCAGTGGTGGGAGTACGAGAAAAATCTCAAAATGACCAAGGATGAGGTCAAGCGGGAATTTAAGCAGATGGAGGGAGACCCGCAAATCAAGGGCAAACGCCGTGAGCAGCAACGTAAAATGAGCATGATGCGCATGATGCAGGCGGTACCTCAGGCAGATGTGGTCATTACCAACCCTACTCATTATGCCGTGGCTATCAAGTATGAGGAAAAGAAAGCAGATGCCCCGATTGTCTTAGCCAAGGGAAAGGATGCCATAGCCCTTAAAATCAAACAGCTAGCCCAAGAAAGCGGCATTGAACTCGTGGAAAACAAGCCGGTGGCGCAGGCACTGTATGCCGCGTGTGAGCCAGGGCAGAAGATCCCCCCCGACCTATTCGCCGCGGTTGCAGAAATTTTAGCCCATGTGTACAATCTCAAGAAGCAGCAGCAGGATCCACCGCGGCCTGGTCAAAGACGGCCAATTCAGCGCAGTCCAATGAGCAGCAACAGGCAAATGGGCGGAAGCTTCCCTCAGCGCAGACCCGGACATCGCTCGGTGTGACAAGATAACACAAACAATCCTTAAAAGTTAACTGGTAAGGGGTGAGCATGACTTGAAGCTTAATCTGAAGGCTATATCACAAGTGTCTGGCAATATGTTAATTGGAATGGTTGTAATAACGGTTGTCCTTATGCTTGTTATCCCGTTGCCAGCCGCTCTGTTAGACTTTTTAATCATAATCAACATAGTTACGGCTATTGTGGTTATCCTCGTTGCTATCACGGCAAAGGATGCACTGGGGTTCTCAACCTTCCCTACTGTGCTGCTTATCTTAACAGTATTCCGCCTGGCAATTAATATTTCGGTCACCCGCTCTATTTTAACCAATGGCGGCAAGGCTGGGCAAATGGTTGAAACATTCGGCAGATTTGTTGGCGGAAACGATCTTGTTGTCGGTGCAATTATATTTCTGCTACTGATTATCGTGCAGTTTTTAGTTATCACAAAGGGTGCCGAGCGTGTCGCGGAGGTTGCCGCCCGCTTTACTTTGGATGCCATGCCGGGTAAGCAGATGGCAATTGATGCCGACCTCAATTCGGGTCTGATTGACGAAAAAGAGGCGCGTAAACGCCGTACTAACATTTCCCGCGAGGCAGACTTTTACGGAAGTATGGACGGTGCTGCCAAGTTCGTTAAGGGCGATAACATTTTCAGCATTATAGCGGGGCTGGTCAATGTAATCGGCGGCCTGATCCTTGGGTCAATGAACGGTGTTGAAATTGACGGTGTCCTGCAAACAGACATGGGGAGCATTATAAGTGTTTATACCATTGCCACTATAGGCGATGGCTTGGTCGCTCAGATCCCTGCGTTGCTGATTTCAGTTGCTACAGGTATTATTGTAACGAAAGCCGCATCGGACGATACCCTGGGTGGCGATATAGGACGTCAATTTATTCAGGAACCGTATATCCTTATTTTAGGTGGCGGTGCATTGGCTGTTATGGGCTTTATCCCGGGTATGCCTAAGCATATAATGTGGCCTATTGCTATTATTTTGATTACTTTAGGCATCATGCTTATGAGAAAAGACCGAGTGCCGATAGAGGAGCCGGGACCGGACGAGCCGATAGAGCAGGAGGCGCAGGAGGCACGCAAAATGGAGAATGTCGTCAGTCTGCTGCAGGTAGACCCACTGGAGATTTCCTTCGGCTACGGAATTATACCCTTGGCCGAACCATCCCAAGGAGGCGACTTGCTTGACAGGGTGGTTATGATCCGCCGGCAGTGTGCCAGTGAGCTGGGCTTGATCGTGCCTGCTATTCGCATGAGGGATAATATCCAGTTTGCCAACAATGAATATTCAATCAAAATAAAGGGTAGCGAGGTGGCACATGGCGAGGTCGTGCTTGACCACTATCTTGCTATGAACCCGGGTGATGTTGAGGAGGATGTTGAGGGCATTGACACATTAGAGCCGGCGTTTGGGCTTCCCGCCAAATGGATATCTGTGAGGGAGCGGGAAAAAGCCGAGCTGCTTGGCTACACAATTGTTGACCCGCCTAGTGTTATTGCTACCCATCTCACAGAGGTTGTTAGGCGGCATGCCCACGAACTCCTGGGTCGTCAGCAGGTGCAGGCTCTGATTGATAATCTCCGCCAGCAGCAGCCATCGCTGGTTGATGAGGTTATTCCCAAGGTATTCTCATTGGGTGAAGCTCAAAAAATACTGCAAAATCTCTTGAGTGAAGGCATTTCTATTCGGGATATGGTTACAATTCTTGAAACAATGAGTGAATACAGTGCCTCTACAAGAGATCCGGATATGCTCACGGAATATGTTAGGCAGTCCCTGAAGCGTGCCATAACCGCTAAATTTACAAGCGGCGGGAAGCTCAATGTCATTACTCTTGATCCAACGCTTGAAAACAAAATTTTGGACAATATACGACAAACGGAGCATGGTGCCTATGTATCCTTAGACCCAGATGACATACAAAATATATTTGCATCACTGAAGACAGGAATAGAGCGGCTGCAGGGCATGGGAATAGTCCCGGTTGTTCTGTGTTCTCCCGTTGTGCGCTATCACTTCAAACGCATGACGGAGGGCCTGGCACCTGATTTAGTTGTGCTGTCGTACAATGAATTGGAGCAGAACATTGATATTCAGGCGGATGGGGTGGTGCAATTGTGAATGTGAAGCGTTATACTGCCCCCACGCTTGCCGAGGCTATGGAGCAAGTTAAGCAGGAGTTAGGCGGGGATGCCTTGATTTTATCGCAACGCACCGTTAAAAAAGGTTTTTTCAAAAAAGAGCATGAGGTTATGGCGGCTTACGAAAAACCTGCCGAGTCTGCTCAGAGCAAAAAGGGAAAAAATTTTCCGCCGTTGTCGAAGGGGGTACCCCCGGCAACCAACGCAAAAGCCTCTGCATATGCAAAAACAGCGAAACCTGCAGGAGATAATCCGCTGAAGGATAATCCCCCCCCCCTTGTAAGCACCCGTCGCAGGGAGGCTTCGCCGGAGCCTGCCAATGCCGCCGAGCGGGCATTGGAGATTTTAGACCAAATAAATGCCAAAACCGAACCTATGCCGGCGGCTTCACCCATTTTGCCCAAGGAACCCAGCGGTGAATTTCAGCCACTGCATATACATGTTGCCGAACCGAAGTCAGAGCCAAAGGAGCATATTATAGGTCGCCCGGCGCAAGCAGGGGAGCTTGCAGGACAGGGTATGGAGCAATTGCAGAATAGAATTGATATTTTAACATCATCGGTCAATTCTCTGGTGGGCAAGATGCAGCTTGGGAATGAAACGCGTTCATATAGCCCGGAAATTGATGCTATGATGCTCAGCCTGCTGGAAAATGAAGCCCATGAGGAATTTATAAGCCGTATTGCCAAGGAGGTGGATGAAATTGTTACCAAGCAACGTGAGGAACCGCGTGAGGTAATGGAACAGCTTCTTCGCCAGTATCTCGGTACGGCGGAGCCTATCCGCCTGAAACGCTTCAAACGTACGGTAGTCCTCTTGGCAGGCCCGACCGGGGTGGGAAAAACCACTACACTGGCAAAGCTTGCTGCAATCTATTCTATAAACCACCATTCCAAGGTTGGTGTCATCACTACCGATACCTACCGTATTGCGGCTGTGGAGCAACTGAAAACCTATACTCAGATTTTAGAAATACCCCTCTCTATTGTGTATACACCGGCTGAGGTTGCCGATGCTTTAAAGGATCATGAGGATAAGGATGTTGTTTTTATAGACACAGCTGGAAAAAGCCCCTCCGATCAAACACATGAAGAAGAGCTTACCGAATTGATAAAGCATTCTGAGTGCGATGAGGTGCATTTGGTGGTTTCGGCAACCACAGGCTTTACCGGATTGCTTAACATCTTGAATGCGTACTCTTTTCTCACCGACTTTAAGCTTATTATAACAAAGCTAGACGAAACTCCTGCTTGGGGTGGAGTTCTTAATGCTCGCTTTCTTACCGATAAATCTCTGTCATACACGGCAATTGGGCAGAATGTCCCTGATGACATTGAGGTAGCGGATATCCGTAAAATTGTAACCCGGCTGATTGGATAACAGGCAAACGTACAGCGTTTGCCGGAAGGGCAGGACGTGATGAAGGATCAGGCCAGTGCGCTGCGGCAAATCGTGGGAAATTTGAAAAAACAGCGTGATGAGCGTCCCTCTGAGCAAGGGGCGCGGCTGATTTGCGTTACCAGCGGCAAGGGCGGAGTTGGGAAAACTAGCATTGCTGTCAATTTAGCTATTTCACTTGTTAAAAAAGGGCTAAGGGTACTTTTGATGGATGCTGACTTTGGTCTCTCAAATGTGGATTTAATGATGGGCGTTTCCCCGCCGTTTGACCTTTCCCATGTGCTGAGCGGAAAAAAACAGATGCGAGATGTTGTGGCGCAGGGTCCGGGCGGTGTTCAGGTAGTTGCGGGCGGTTCGGGCATGAGAAGCTTGATTCAAATGACAGAAACCCAGCTTGTGGATATTATGGGTGTTCTGGTATCTTTAGAAGACATAGCGGATATGATTATATTAGACACCGGAGCTGGAATAACCCCATTGATTATGCGGATGATCCGGGCGTCCCAGGAGGCAATTGTCATTACAACCCCGGAGCCCACCGCTATCATGGATTCATATGCCCTTGTAAAATCCCTTGCATCAGGAAAGTCGGATACTCAGCTTAGGCTTATAGTCAACAGAGCCCGATCTGCAGAGGAGGGTGAGGCTGCCATTCAGAAGTTTTTAGCTGTGGTCAGGCTTTACTTGAAAAACGAGATTGTATCTCTTGGCTATCTGCTGAACGATACCTCTGTAGAAAAAGGGGTGAGGCAGCAGCAACCATTTGTTTTGTCTTATCCTCGTTCTGTTGCGGCCAAAAACATTGAGGAAATAGCTTGGAAGCTTATGGGTGCGACACCAAATCAAACGCCTGGAGGATTAGGTAGGTTCGTCATGGGATTGTTGGGAAGGGATAAAATCAGAACAATACAGCCGGAGGAGCAATCGGTATCTTCAGCAGAACCGTAATCGGCAGTGAATGAGCAGCTAGGCAGCTAAAGGCGACATCTAAAATAAGTCCGTAACGTTTTTGTGAAGTAGGTGGAAGTAAGAGATGGAGAGCAGCTTCAGAAGCTTTCTCGGAGGAAGCCCGCAGGAGGCCGAGCGTCTTTGGGTGGAATTTTCCAAAAAACCAAATGTGGAAAACCGTAATCTTTTGGTCACACATTACATCCCCTTGGTCAGAACAGTTGTTCTGCGATTATTTCCTACTTACCGCAAGCACGTTGATTTTGACGATTTGATGAGCTGTGGCCTCCTGGGCCTGATGGATGCCTTGGATAAATTTGATTTATCTAAGGGTGTGAAATTTGAAGCTTACGCAACATTGCGGATCCGGGGAGAAATTATTGACCAAATTCGCAAGCAGGACTGGGCACCAGTTAATTTACGTCAGAAAATCAAAAAAATTGAGGAGGCTTATGACTACTTAGAGTTGCAATTAGGCCGTATCCCAAACGAAAAAGAGGTAGCGGAGCATCTTAAAATGCAGACAGATGAGGTTCAAAAGGCATTAGACGATTCTCATACCTTCAATCTTGTGGCATTAGATGAACTGTTTGTCGAAAGATTAGGTGCTATGCCTCTTTCGGACGAGGGGAACCCGGACACGCTTTGTGACGAGAAGGAGGTTAAGCGGATTATGGCTGAGGTTATAGATACCTTGTCAGAGACTGAAAAATTAGTAATTTCAATGTATTATTATGATGAGCTTACCATGAGGGAAATAGCTGAGGTTTTTGGAGTTTGTGAGTCACGCGTCAGTCAGATACACGCTAAAACACTTATGATAATGAGAAATAAAATGACAAAAGCCTTTGAAAGCTAAGATAGTTTCGGGAAAATTAAAATTTCATGCAACCCGGAAAATATTTTTCCGATTTTCCCAGGTTGATCGTTAGGAGGTTTTTTTAATGAAAATTGTTGATGTTCAAATGGCGTTGCAGCGTCCGCCCGAGCTGACCTCTAACCGGGCAAACGAAATGCAAAAGAGCGGATTTAATGTAAATATGGCAAACGAAATTGAAAAATATACTCAGGAAGAACAGGCACGCGTCCGGCAAATGAATGAGTCTGAATCAACCAGGCTTCAGTTGCACGAAGACGGACAAAATGACGGAGAACAACAGCAAGAGCCGGAGGATGAGGAGCAATCCGCGCAACAAGAGGAATTAAACCGCTATGCTTCGGAGCGTATACTGAATCTCCCGGTTGACGGCGGTAAGCTTGCAAAGGGCAAGTCTAAATTTGATATTATGGCATAAAAGGGTGGTGGATTTCTATGTGGGTATATTGGTTTATAGTGATGCTGATTTTTAATATTTTTATGTTTTACAGACAGTCTGTTAAAACAAAAAAACGGCTTGAGGATGCACAAAAGGAATCGCAGGAGGTTCGGAATTTAGATGAAAAGGTTTATAGGCTGTATCAGGAAATAGAGAGTATGCTAGATAATTTTGAAATTTATGTAAATGAAGTACATGACGAATTAGAGTCACGGCGTACAGAGATTTTAGAAATGTCCAGACAGGCAACTACCCTGTATATGCAGGTTATGCAACCGGGGGCGTTCGGCAATGTTGTTGCAATAACTCCGCCAAAACAGGAGCCTGAAAAAACGAAGCCGCAGGAGCAAGAAGTCGAAGAACCCAAGGCTGAACCCAAAGCTAAAGCCGCCACTAGGTCCAAAGCAAAACCCAAACCCAAAACATCCCCGCCTCCCGAAACACAAGAAGAAAATCTTAAGGAAAAGGCCCAATCCTCTGGGAGACTTTCGGAGCGAGATCAAAAGGAACTCGAAAAATTAGATACAAAGGGGAAAAAAGTTCATTTTTTAATGGGGCGCGGCCTTACTATTGATGAAACCGCCCGCGAATTGTCGATGGGCAAGGGGGAAATACAGTTGATTGTAGATTTAGATAAAAAGTAGGAGTTTTTCAAGAAACAGGGGGGGGTTAGGAGATAGGGTAGGAGGGGCTAAATCTCCACTGCCTTCCTCGTGCAAAAAAAGAATATTTTTCTTATAATACGCTTTTTATTTGGATACAGAGCATTGAGTGCGGCGGTATAGGCATCCATTTGCGGCCTGTACTTTTCCGAAAAGCTCTCTTCTTGGCCTGGAATTACCCAGTCGCTTTTGAAGTCGATCAGGCAGAGGGTATCGTTGTACTCGAAATAACAGTCAATTACACCTTGCAATAGGATTTTTTCTCCTTGTGGTATATATAACCCCGGTATATCGTTGTTTTCAATCAGCAATGAAAACTTTTGTTCTCTGTAAATCTTTTGACTTGACAGCATATGTTCTCCGGTTCTGCTTTTGAAAAAGCTCAAAACAGTTGTTGCCGATACGGCCTCCGCCTGTTGTGCAGTCAAAAAATTTTGCATAACAAGCCGGTTTTTTTCATCTTCAATGTCGTGTAAATTCATACAATTTTCATATCTTGCAAACTGCATAAATAAATGAAGCGCAGTGCCTCGCTGTGTCGGGTTGAGTTCGGTTTTTTCAAGGTTTTTTTCAAAAACAGGGCGGCGTATATTTTTTGAAAGTATTTTTTGGGAATATTTCTGGATTTTTGCCAGACTGGCCGGGGGTTCTATCCAATAAGCCTGTTGTGCATCTTGATTTGCCTGCTGGTCAACAATTCGCCCTTTCAGTCCGGTTGCAGTTAATTTAGAAGGGGTGTCAACAGCCTCTGAAAATGGATATGATAACACCTCGTTTTGTCCAGAGTGATTTGAGGGAGTGCCGGGATGTTCCGGTTGTGCCAATTTCTGAACCTCCCCTGGCTCTTCAGGTTGGCCATGCTCAGCTGAAACAACAGTCCACGCAGGGTCTTTTACTGCCCAAAGCCAGTCGCTTATGCACCTAGCCTGGAGAAAATCGCCTTTTTCGATAAAACCGAAAATGTCCGGGTTTTTCTCTTTGGTTTGACCCAACGATAAAATCAGTTTACTTTCTGCGCGGGTCATTGCCACATACAAAAGCCTTAGCTCTTCAGAACGCATTTCGCTGTCAATCACCACCTTCACGGCCCTGTGGGCAATGGTAGGGTATTCCGACAGCTCATCCCTCCGGCAAAAACCCAGCCCCGCCTGGGCATGGACTAAAAGCCGTCCCTTTTGATCATCTGTATTAAATCTTTTGGTCAAGCCGGCTAATACAACTACAGGAAATTCAAGGCCTTTAGCTTTATGAATTGTCATAATTTTAACGCTGTCATCCTGATTTGGGGTGAAGCCCGGCAGATAATCGTCCTTTTCAGCTAATTTTACAATCCAGTCCGAAAGCTGCCTTAGCTCACGCCCCTGAAAGGCTTGCAGTATTTCCGGCAAAACGAGTAGGTTTTCCCGGGCAGGATTTCCGTATTTTGCGGGCAGACAGGTTTCCGCCGTTACCCGGGCGCAAAGGGCATATGGCGGTAGCTCGGCGGCAAGTATTCTCCAATGTCCTAATCGTTTGAGGAATTCTGCAACCTTAGGATTATCCGAGGCCTTCATACAGTCATATAGTGTGCCGTCAGGGCAGCACAAGCGCAAATCAGCTAACTCCTCGGGCGTAAGCCGTATAATGGGGCTTTGTAATACCAAAAGCATGGGGATTGAGGCTAATGGGTTGTCTATGACCTCTAAGATTGCTAAAGCTGTTTTAATCTCGGGCCGTGACAGGAAATTTCTTTCCTCGTTTCCCGAGCAATTCAGCCCATGCGCACCTAATGCTTTACGATAATACGGTAATTTACCTTTGATTGAGCGGAGCAAAATAACGCACTCGCTCGCCTTGAACTGACCTGAATCAGTCAATTCCCTTAAGTGTTTAGCGATTACTTGTGCTTCCTGGCTATGTACATCTGTCTCATTATCCGGCGGGAAGGTCAGCACCTCGACAGGGGGGGGATGGGGCGTGTCGAAGCATCTGTCTGAGAACATATACTCTTCCCGCTTTAAAACGCCCATTTCAGGGCAGTCAATTTTAGAGAAAACATGGTTAACCGCATTTAGTATTTCAGGGCGTGATCTGAAGTTTTTTGTCAATAAAATTTTACGAGGAATATGAGTGTCCGCCGTTTTTGAACAGAGGGGATAGCGGTTGTATTTATCTAAAAATATCGCCGGGTTTGCCATTTGAAAGCGATAAATTGACTGACGCACGTCCCCTACGTAAAAGACATTCCCCCCTCCCCGGCTCAGGGCGTTAATCAGCGCATCCTGCAATGGGTTTATGTCCTGGTATTCATCGACCATAATTTCAACAAACCTACTGGCATAGCGTTGCGAAATCCCATTTGAGGATGTTAGCAAACGCCAGGCAGAATGCTTTACGTCATCAAAATCCAGAACGCCATCCCGTGATTTTTGCTCTATAAGTGCTTTGTCAAACTCTTTTACAGCCTGAATCAGGCCACGCAAAACCGGCAGGGAGGATTTAATGTCTTCCAAGTGGGAATCTTTTTGGCCGTATACATATAATTTTAGCTTATCAATCTGTTTTTTGAATGCCGTGCGAAGAACCGCAAATCGCTGACACATTTCGTTTTTTTCTTCAGCCCTTACCGGGGCAAGCCGGCTTGGGGAAAATTCAGCAAGCACAGAGGAAGACAGAGTCCAGTCCTTTTTTTTCCAGGAAGATAAAAACGAATTGATAAAATCTGTGTCACCATCTAGGTTTTGCAAATATTTTGATTCAGGGTCATTTTGCATCAAGGGGCGTATGTTTGCATATTTGCCCCGGTATGCCAGCAACAACTCAGAGGCGTAATTGCCTAGTATCTCAAACCAATCGTTAGCATCGCCCTTCTCTAAACTGATTAAAAACGCCTCCAGCCAGGCAATAGGCTCAGGATGACAGCGTGTTTTTTGCCAGATGGCCAGTACTAAATCCGCCAACAGGTTATCGCCGTGTAAATCCCCAAAGTTTTCTGCACAAATTAAAAATGGGGAATGCTCCTCTTGACCATATTCCTCGTACATACGATCTAAAATTTCCTGCAAAACGCCTTCACGGATGATACGCATTTCACTTTCATCGCCTAGTCTGAAATTAGGTGAAATCCCCGCCGCGGGGGAATTTTCCTCTAAAATCTCACGGCAAAACGCATCAAGAGTGCAAATTGGCGCAGCATAAATCCGGGTAAGCTGAGCTTTGAGGTGGTTATCCTCTGGGTTTTCATTACAAAGTGTCTCTAAACCCTTCAAAATCCGGGTGCGCATTTCCCCCGCCGCCGCTCGTGTATAGGTAATCACAAGGAACTGATCTGCATTGCACCGCCGGTCCCTTATATACGAGAGAAACCGCTCGGTCAAAACCTTAGTTTTTCCCGCTCCTGCAGCTGCTGAAACCAGCAGGGCGCCACCATGCGAGGACACAGCAAGGCTTTGTTCGGGTGTTAGTTCAGGCATTTTGCTACTCCCTATTCATCGAAATCAATCTGCTCACCGGTTTTTTCGACATACAGCTTGGCAACCTCTGCAACTTCACCGTTTGCTATGATCTCCCCATTTTCGAGTAAAATGGCTTTATTGCAAATTCTCTGTACCTGTTTAATGTTGTGGGACACAAATAACACGCTTATCCCCGAATCAAACATATTGATAATTTTAGATTCGCTTTTCTTTTTGAATTTAGCGTCACCGACAGCTAAAACCTCATCTAAAATAAGAATATCAGGCTCTACCAAGGTGGCAACAGAGAATCCTAAACGTGATTTCATGCCGGAGGAATAATTTTTCAGAGGAACATCAATAAATTCCCTTAATCCTGAAAACTCGACTATTTCATCAAATTTTGAGCGTATAAAGCCTTTGGAAAGTCCTAAAACAGAGCCGTACAGATATATATTCTCAGCACCGGTATACTGTTTATCAAAGCCGCTGCCTAACTCTATTAAGGGGGCGATTTTCCCACGGCGGGTCACGCTGCCCTCGGTGGGCTTGAATACTCCGGCAATGACCTTTAATAGGGTTGATTTTCCAGCACCATTCAGGCCCAATATAGCCAATCGGTCGCCTTTTTCAAGGGTAAAAGAGATATTTTTAAGTGCCCAAAATTCAGTATATTTTAGCTCTCTCTTTAACAGTTTTATTACATACTCCTTCAAACTGTCTACTTTCTCTTTGCTGAGGTTAAATTTCATGCTTACATTATCCACTACAATGACCGGCTTGGGCATATAAACAACTCCTTGCTAAATGTGTAAAATAAATTCGTCTTGTTTCCAGTAGAAAATAGCCAAACCGGCTAAAACTGAGCCTACGGCGGCAACAGAGGCGATTATCAGCCAGACCGGTTCCATCGGCACACCATATACGGCACTGCGGAAAAGCCGTATAATGGCGTACAGGGGATTGCAGTAAAAAACATTATAGATTCTGCTTCCTTTAAGCTGATCTACGTGGTAAAAAATAGCACTAGTGTACATGATAAGCATAAGGGCAACATCCCAGAGATACTCTATATCCTTGAAAAAAACTGTTATGCAGGCGAGAATCAACCCGACTCCAAATGTGAGCAAAAGCAGTAAAACCAAGGGAACAATTATTTGAATTAAATAAAATGTGGGATAGACCTTGAGGACAAACATTGTTCCTGCTAAAATCATAAGCGAAATAAGAAAAATAATATAATTGTACAAAACGCTCGACAGAGGGTAAAAATACTTAGGGACATATACCTTTTTAATCATTCCTGAATTTCCGCGTATTGATTTCATGGCGGTCCGGGTGCCTTGGGAAAAGGAGTTGTATATCAATCGCCCGCTTAATATATACAGAGGGAAGGTAGGGTCGCTCCTGCCTAAAATTGTGCCGAAAACTAAGGTTAGAACCAGCATAGTAAACAATGGATCCAAGAGTGTCCACACAATCCCTAAATACGAGCGGCGGTAACGTAACTTGATGCCTTTTTTAGTCAGCTCACTTAACAGAAAGCTGTATTTTTTGAAACCAACTAAATATTTGTTCAAAACCAACTAATCTCCTTTCCAAGCTCAATCATCAGGTATTTCAACTATCTCTATCATGTGATGCAATTGTCGTACATTTTCCGGTGGCGGATTCATATAATCCCCATACATTGATTCTAAAACTGCACGATAGTTTTCAGGGCATATAACTTCCATATCCTCAAACGGACACATCAGCCCATCTCCGAAAAAAACCTTTGGAAATACTTCTTTTAGTTTATGTGCCCCCCCCGCGTTGATTATATAATCATTGTCCTCGTACCGATACTTAAGCAATGCTTCCTTCATTAGTGCGAGACGCTTATTTGGGTCAAAGTTTTTGCCGAATTTTGTGGAGTTGTAAATTTTTATTACAAGCCTTTCGTGAAGAGGTCTGCCGGGTCTGTGGATATGAACATTTTCTTCAAATTGAGACAGCTGAAGCATCATGCGGTGATACATTATACGTAAGGAATGTATCTTTCGGGAAATAAAATTTTTTGGCAACCCATCCAAAGGGAAAAGATCAATCCAAACATGGGATTTTTTTTTAGCTTTGCCCGGATAGACCTCTAATATCTGTGTAGCTAAGTTAAAAATCCGCGAGAAGATCGTTTTTGGGGTTATATCATTATCTAAATATGTCTCAAGCTTCAATGGGTATTTTAGCTCCCTGCCGGCTATTTTCAAAAACCTCTCATAGTTTGCCCGCGGTATACCGATATCAATATCATCGTCCCATGGGATAAACCCTTTATGGCGAACCGCACCCAATAAGGTTCCGCCTATCGCGTAATACTTTATATCATGTTTGCCACATATTTCAACGATCTCCTTTAGCATCTCAATTTCCTTTAGCTGTAGCTTTCTTAGGTTACCCTCCATAAAAAATGACCTCCCCGGAAACTAGCCTGCGCGGAGGGCTGGCCTCCAATTCGCATATGATTGAACCGGTAACAGCCCATATCCTATCACTCATTGCCGTCCTTGTCAATTCCCCATCCCATCAGAGGAAATCGTTGCATAGCACCAAGGATTTTTTGCCTTGCACCGGGAATGGTCACCTCCAGCTCCTTTAGCTTATCCTTGGCAGCCTGCCGCTGGGTATGCCCCTCGGCAGGACAGGGGTTGTGTATAACCGGCAGGCCGCTTTTCATGGAAATAATTTCGTTTTCCCAGAAGTACAGAAGTGGCCGTATAAGGGTTATATCTTTTCTGTCCAGCCAAGTGACTGGCTGAAAACAGGACAAGCGTCCTTCAAAGAGCAACGATAGCCAAAAGGTTTCAACCGCATCATCGGCGTGGTGACCCAATGCAACCTTGCGGCATCCCCTTTCCAGTGCAGCCTCATGCAAGGCTCCGCGGCGCAATTTAGCACAGAGGGAGCAGGGGTTTGGTTCTTTTCGTATATCGAACACCACAGGAGCGATATCTGTTTTAATTAGCGAAAATGGTACGTCTAACCTTTCGCAGAAATCAACTAACGGAGTTGCAACAACCCCAGGAAAGCCCAGGTCTAAGCAAATGGCATGAAGGGTAAATTCGTGCGGATAAAAACTTCTCAGCCCGGCAAGGGCAACTAAAAGCAGGAGTGAATCCTTGCCACCCGAAACGCCCACAGCGATTTTGTCACCCGGGGCAATCATACCATAATCATCTATACAACGCCTGACACGGCTGTAGACATGCTGCATAACTCTAGACCGCATTTTGCCCGATATACACAGCCTTCATGTTGGAATCAAACAATGCTTGCTTGCGCTTGGGGACGGTTTTCCTCATGGCGGACTCAATCAAATCATCACTAATTCCGTCTAACAGGGAAATTACTCCTCCCGCCATAATCATGCTGCCCAATCCGCTCAAAGCATTATCTTCCGCCATTTTTGCTGCCGGTATATTATGCACGATAACATCGGTTCGCTTTACTTTTTTTGAAATCATTGAACTGTCAGTAAAAATATGGCCGCTTGGCTTAACTGCGTTCTCGAATTTATCCAGAGAAGGCAGGTTAAGGGCTATTAAAACATCAGGCCTGGAAACAACTGGACATCCAATTGTATCAGGCGACAGAATAACGCCGCAATTAGCGGTTCCTCCCCGCATTTCCGGACCATATGACGGTAACCAGCTTACTTCTTGATTGTTCAAAAGCCCTATGTTTGCTAAAAATTTCCCGGAAAATAAAACACCCTGTCCGCCAAATCCGGCGATCAAAATCTCCCGACTCATACTTCTCCCCCCTTATCCTTGAAAACGCCAAGAGGATATTGGGGCATCATATTTTCCCGGAGCCAATCCAACGACTCTGTAGGGGAGAGTCCCCAGTTTGTCGGACAGGTAGACAAAATTTCTACCAATGAAAACCCTTTTTTTGCCTTTTGCGTTTCAAATGCCTTGCGTATAGATTCTTTTGCTTTGCGTATATTTTTAACGCAATCTACCGAAACCCTTTCACAATAAGCCGTACCTTCAAGAGTGGAAAGCATTTCACTTACCATAACCGGGTAGCCCGCGGAGCTGGGGTTCCTGCCGTAAGGGGTAGTTTGGGTGACCTGCCCGGGCAGGGTGGTGGGTGCCATTTGACCTCCGGTCATACCATAAATAGCGTTATTGACAAAAATAACAGTGATGTTTTCCCCGCGAGCCGCCGCATGAACTGTTTCGGCTGTGCCTATAGCGGCCAAGTCCCCATCGCCCTGATAGGTGAATACAAAACCATCAGGCAAAGCACGCTTAATTCCTGTAGCAACAGCCGGGGCTCTGCCGTGAGGCGATTGAATCATGTCTAAGTTAAAGAAGGTATACGCCAATACCGCACACCCCACCGGGGCAACACCTATTGTTGAATTGGCAATATCCATCTCCTGGATGACCTCGGCGACCAGGCGGTGAATAATCCCATGGGTGCAGCCCGGGCAATAGCTAAAATGCGTGTCTGTCAAAACAGGAGTTTTCTGAAATACAATACTCATAAATCTGCCGCCTTTCTGATACAGTCAAGAACCTGAGCCGGCTCGGGAACTACGCCGCCTACCCGGTTGCACAGCAAAACCGGGCATCCGCAACGCACAGCTAGCTCAATATCCTTTACCATCTGACCCATGCTCATTTCCACCGAAATAAAAGCTTTCGCGGTTTTTGCCGCACTGAGGCAAGCCTCCTTGGGGAACGGCCATAGCGTAATGGGGCGCAACATACCTGCCTTAATGCCCTGGCTGCGAGCTTCTGCGATAGAATTGCGGGCAACACGAGCAGAGGCACCGTAAGCCACAACGACTATCTCGGCATCATCAAGCATAAAGCCTTCAAATCTAGCTTCGTTAGCCTCAACCTCGGCGTACCTCTCAAAGCGCCGGAAGTTTTGCGCCTCCAAGGCATAAGGGTCTAAGAACAGCGAGCTAACAATGTTTTTTTCCCTCTTTCTGTTTATTCCCAGTGCCCAGGGTTTCTCCGGTGCATCAGAAACAGTATTGCCGAATGTCACTGGCTCCATCATCTGGCCCAAGATGCCGTCTGATAAAATCATTACAGTCATTCTGTACCGATCAGCTAAGTAAAAGGCTAACACGGCATGGTCAAACATTTCCTGAACACCGCCGGGGGCCAAAACAATCATACGGAAATCCCCATGACCGCTGCCTTGGGTGGCAATAAAATAATCGGCCTGACCCGGCTGGATTCCGCCTAAACCGGGTCCTCCGCGCTGAACATTTACCAAAACCGCAGGAAGGTCACAGCCAGCAAGATAAGAAAGCCCCTCACTTTTTAGGGCGATACCCGGACTGGAGCTGGAGGTCATTGCCCTCACTCCTGTTGCCGCGGCTCCCAGCACCATGTTGATAGCGGCAATTTCGCTTTCGGCCTGCAGAAAAACACCATTTTCCTTGGGCATACGCTTTGACATATATGCAGCCAGCTCGTTTTGCGGCGTGATGGGATACCCAAAAAAATGACGGCATCCCGACCGTATGGCACCCTCAGCTACCGCCTCGTTGCCCTTCATTAAAACTTTTTCGCTCATGTACGCACATCCTCTCATATGTAATAGCTACTATTTTTCTACCGTAATAACACAGTCAGGACAAATCAGGGCGCAAAAGGCGCATCCTATGCACTCCCGCTGGTCAGAAACCTCCACCGGGTGATAACCCTTACTGTTCAGCTTGTCCGCGCTAAGGTGCAGAATTTTTTTCGGACAGGCCTGCACACAAAGAGAACAGCCCTTGCATCTTGAATCTTCAAATGTCAGTCTTGCCACTGCGAGTCACCTCCTCATTCATACAACCTCCAGCAACCTGTTTTTTTAGAGGTTGTCTCTGTTCGGCACTTAACTGATCTTCCAGTTAGGCTTGTCGTATATGTCGAGTGCCAGAAGATTATCCACCCGGCCCGAAAGCTCTTCAACCAAATTGCGCTTCACCGAGGTAAGGCGAACAGGTAAGCCGGACAGCCGGGAAACCTCTCTAGCATAACTCAGTGATTGTACCACATCCAGGCCGGTTGTTTCAAGCCCTATATTTGAGTTGTTGATTATAGAGGTGAATTTAACTCTCGCTGCCGCCTCAATTTCTCTGACAATATGCAAGGTTTCTTTTGGAGTGCCGGATAGTGGGCGATACATATTTACTACTAAAATCATCTCGGCAGTTTGCATTTTTTCCGCCCAGCGGCCTAAAACTAATGCACCGCGCTCATCCCCGCCTATATCGGCAAAGGCTTGACCCTCAGGACTGTCAAATATAGCTGCGGCAGAGGGTGCCAAGCCAGGCATTTCAATGTTTGTCCCGGCATAATCTGAGGAAATCAGATCAATTCCAGCCTGGTTCAGCACATTTTTGATGTCGTTCGACCTAAAATAAGGATTAACAATATCTAAATCGCAAAGCACAACCCTTGCCTGTGTTTTTTTTGTATAAAGTGCTAAATTTATGGCCAATTGTGTTTTGCCTGAACCGTAATGGCCTGCTAACGCAGTAATTTTCAATATGGCCCACTCCCCACATAATAATTTGCACAGCATACTTAGACACCGGATAAGTATAGCACACAACACCAGTTGCTTCAAGCCCAATTTGAAGATTTATATTGCTTTGTTGAGTTGACATAAAACTATAACGAAAAATATTTGTTTTTGCAATTGTCGAGAAATGGAAAAAGCTGTATTACGAAAAATTAAATATTTTTTTGCAACCTATTGCTTTATTCTTCCAAGTGTGATATTTTAATAATGCAGTCGGTTGAATCCCACCAAATCATAGGGAAAAATCAGTGGCTGTGAAATATTTATTAGAAAAGGGGAAAAATAAATGAAAAAGAAAATAATGGTTCTTGTAGCGGATAACAATCCGGATTTCACATCACTCTTAGAGGGCGCGGTACAAAAGGAGAAGGATTTAGAGGTTGTGGGTAAAGCAAAAGATGGCAACCAGACATTGGAAATGATTTCTTCATTACAGCCCGATGTTTTACTTATTGACCTCATACTTCCCGAAAAAGACGGCCTTAGCGTCTTGCGGGCTATGCAGGAGAAAAAGATGCCCCGCCGTCCTCAGGTTTTGATTCTTTCAAGCTTTTTTACAGACAGCGTTGCCAGGGAGGCCAGTGACCTGGGTGCACGGTATTTTCTCGCTAAGCCATGCGAAATGTCTGTGCTGATTGATCAAATACGTTTTTGGGGACAAAACCCTATCCTCCAATATCCGACACACACCAATATTCCCGCTACCGTTGTGCCAGAGATCACCTTAGAGTCTCAAATCACCTCTATTATTCATGAAATTGGGGTTCCGGCCCACATCAAGGGTTATCAGTATTTGCGAAAGGCAATTATGGTTTCTGTTTTAGAGCCTGAGGCAATAGGGGCTATTACAAAAATTCTCTATCCGAGGGTAGCCAAGCATTTTTCCACAACGCCGTCACGAGTCGAGCGTGCTATCCGTCACGCTATTGAGGTCGCTTGGGACCGCGGAGATTTGGACGTTTTACAAAGTATTTTTGGCTATACCATAAGCAATACTAAAGGCAAGCCTACAAATTCCGAATTTATCGCCATGATAGCGGACAAGCTGCAGCTGCAGCGCAAGTCTGAAATTACGTATCTAAGGGCTGATGCCGAATCCAAGTAATCCCTGAAAAACCTCCCGGCCAGGGTCTGATTGACCCGGAGCGGGAGGTTTTCGTTGCGGCAGTGTGCAAGCTTTGTGGCTTTGCATAAATCATAGAGTTTTGAGAATAATACCGGATAATATGAATTGGTATAAGGGGCAAAGTATATGCAATTAGGAAAACAAACCTCCGCTTTTTCAAGGCCGGTATATATATACTCCGCCGGCTGTACTGCCGGACATAGGGAAGGGCAAGGGCCGCTTGCCGGGATATATGATAAAATTTATGAGGAGTCTGCCTTGGGGCTGGAAAGCTGGGAAAAAGCCGAAGCAATTATGCAAAAAGACGCATTTTCATACGCCTTACGCAAATCTGGGCTGAGCGAATCTGATTTACGCTATATTTTAGCAGGGGATTTGCTGAGCCAGTGCATAGGCAGTGCCTTTGGGATGAGGGATACATTACTCCCATTTATCGGGCTGTACGGTGCCTGCTCAACTATGGCAGAAGGGCTGGCTCTCGGTGCAATGCTGGTTGACGGAGGGTTTGCCGATAATCTGGGCGTGGTTACATCCAGCCATTTTTGCGGTTCGGAGCGACAATTCCGTTTTCCGCTGGAATATGCCGGACAGCGTACCCCAACGGCACAGTGGACAGTAACCGGTGCCGGTGCCGCTATATTGTCTAAAAACGGCCCGGGTCCTCAAATTACCCATGTAACTATGGGGAAAATAGTTGATATGGGAATCAAGGATGTTTCTTATTTGGGGGCGGCTATGGCTCCGGCTGCTTATGATACAATGAAAAGCCATTTAGCAGACACAGGAGCCTGCCCCCAAGACTACAACGTGATTGTAACTGGGGATTTAGGCTCGGTAGGCGCCGGGATTCTGCGTGATTTATTTTTGAACGATGGCATTGACTTAGGGGAGAGGTACAATGACTGCGGCATGATGATATTTGACCCGCATGACCGGGAGTTAGCTGCGGGGGGTTCGGGCTGCGGCTGCTCTGCGGTTGTTTTTTGTTCGCATATTCTGAACCAAATGCGCCTAAATAACTGGCAAAAAGTGCTATTCTGTGGAACCGGGGCTCTTTTTTCGCCTGTTTCAGCCTTACAGGGAGAAAGTATCCCTTCGGTATGTCACGCGGTAAGTCTCTGTAACAATTAAGATCAAGGAGTAAAATATTATGGAATATTTCCGTGCGTTTCTGGTGGGCGGGTTACTTTGTGCCATAGGGCAGGTTTTAATAAGCAAAACCAAGCTTACTCCTGCTAGGATTTTGGTTTCATATGTTGTGGCGGGCGTAATATTAACCGCATTAGGGCTGTACAAGCCGCTGGTGGATTGGGCAGGTGCGGGTGCGACTGTGCCTCTGACGGGGTTTGGGTACGCCCTGGCGGCCGGGGTGCGGGAAAGCATCGCCCCCCAGGGCTGGATTGGTGCTGTTTCTGGTGGGCTAAGTGCCACCTCGGCAGGAATTGCCTCTGCTGTCTTATTCGCATTTTTAGCGGCCTTACTGTCGAGACCGAATGAAAAAAACTAGATAAATCCCCAATAGATGCCTGATGGCAGCTCAAACTGTCAAATCAGCAGATGGTCACGATGCTTGCCTCGAAGCGATTCGGAACACAGCGCGGGAAGCGCAGGGATTATCGTGTATATAGCAATCTAATATACTATGCTCATTAAATTCAACCCGCTGTTCAAGGTGAGCGTTTCTGTGATGCGGGCGATTTCCGCCCTTATCTCATCGCTGCGTTCCAAGCTGCCGCCGCACTCGATATAGACATTATTACCATTCACTTCATAAGAAGCCATATAGATTACGCTTCGTTCGCCTCTGCTGTTTTCGTGAGTTATAAAATATCCTGCTGAAACCTGGACGCCATTGATTACAGAAGCCATATGCTGAAACTGCTTGGTTGCCTGCATTTCTGCGATTGAATTGCCGTCTTGCGACATGATTATTTTCGTACTAACGTCATCGTATCCTTGGTCGCTACCATCGCTCCCCGAACCCGCCGTGACGTGAATAAGCGTTGTATCAAGTCCCCATCTGTCACCCAAAGCGAAAGCACCTTCAGCGTAAAAATCCAAATCCCCAAACGCATCGAAGTACAGCATTTCGCGTTCTTCTTGTGTAAGGCTTCTCATTGAGACATCTTCGCCTTCCGCGTAAGCGTAGCACGCCGCGTCCGGTGTACTCGATTTGTAAAAACTAAGCGTTCCGCCGTCCAGTTCTGCCGTGTAGATTGTGCTACCAAACCACCCTAAGTTGTTACCAAATATTGCGGTGACGGCAACAACCAATGCTAAGCAAGCTGCAGTGGGCAGTACCCACGCCCAATGTCGTCTGCGGATGGGACGAGGGTTGTCTTTCACCCTCGATTCACAGCGGTTCAGCAGTCCATCGTCAGCGGCTCCGATAGCCGCGTATAACATTTCGTTTTTCATAAAGTCACGTCCTCCTTTTCAAGATGTGCTTTGAGCTTTTGCCGTGTTCTGAACAGGCTTGCTTTGACGTTGTTTTCCTTCATTCCGAAACGAGAAGCAATTTCCGAAAGCGGTTTGTTATGCCAGTAGCGAAGCAAGAAAATACTGCACTTGCGCTCAGGCAGGCTGTGAAGAAACTGGTTGATAGTCAGCTCCAGTTCCTCGGCTTCGATTGTTTGCTCAACGGTGTTCGGTGAAGGGATGCACTCGTCCAACTCATTCAACACAAGGGTGAACTCCGAACCGCCGCGCTTTTTGGCCCTGTTCATCTTATATTTGTCAAAAGCAAGATGCCGCGTAATCTTTCCAAGAAATAAGGATAGCTTGTTCGGACGCTGCGGCGGTATGGCTTCCCATGCCCGATGCCAAGTGTCGTTCAAGCACTCCTCTGAATCTTCGCGGTTATTCAAAATCCCATTGGCGATGGCATAACAATAGTTACCGTATTGCCGCGCGGTTTGGGTTATCGCGGTTTGATTCCGGCTCCAGAATAGGTCGATGATTTCCTCATCCGTCAATTCGTTGTCCTCCTCTCGTTTTATTGAAAGTGCCTTCACCCATATAGACGACAAAAACTATGAAAGGTTATTTTATTGTTTGAAATTTATTTTCATGAGTTCATCCCGGTAAAAGAGAATGCGGCTTATAACACATCAATACGTTTTTCTCTCCTTACCACCAGTGCCGCCGCAAGCACTCCAAGCGTTCCAATCGCACCGCACATTACGACCTCCGGCATATCAAACCTACCGACAAATACTCGGTTGAACACGATATTGTTGCAACTAAATGCCCTATCAGCCGATAGCACGAGAATCGCCGCAAGAGCCGCACCAACAGGGATGGATTTTATCATCACGGTTACGATATTCGCGGAAAAACGGGCGAGTACAAATGCGAAACAAGCCGTGCCAACGCAAGCGGATATTATCATGCCTCCAAGAAAAATCACATACTGCCCAAAAGTTACATCATACATCCACATACCATCCCCGCCGAGCGACATAATGCTCGCATTCCAATATTCAGCAGTCCTCGATAGAAAGACTGCGAATGACATAACGGTTAAGACTCCCGATAAGACAATTGTGCTTATTCCTGCCGCTGAGAACTGAATGCGAAAGATTTTTCTCCCTACAGCCGACGAGTATTGCAATAGGTTTATCATGCGTGAACGGTCTATTATGATTAGCGGAATAATCAATATCATCACCGCAACTAGGGCGAAAACGCCCGTGATTGCCGCATGTAATGAAACCTCTCGCATTAAATGACCGTTTATCAGGCTGTTGTTCCCTGTTACGCTTAACCTTTCGGCGGCACGAACGACGGCAGGGCGCATATCGTTTTGCGTATATATGTCAAGATGCTCCTGTTGGTTGGTATACCGACCCTCGACAGTGCGAAGGCAATCCAGCATCACCAATGGGCTGGAATACCATTCGTCAAGCGTAACTCCTTCGTGTGTGCCGTGTAACACATCCTGCATATCCATTCGGGCTTGATTTTCCGGCGTAAGCTCCCCGCCTACAAGCATTGAACCGTCCACCAAAACCCAATAGGATTCACTTTCATGCCACTCTATAAATTCAGAAAGGGTCTCAATCCCATATTCCGCAAAAAGAGGTTCCGCCGCTATAATAGCATCACCTACGGCATAGATGTCAGCGTATTTTTTCTGTATGTTAAAATCATCCCATTCATCCGGCTCTAATGTTTCGCCGTACAGTTTGAACATCTCGGTTTGGTATGCGCCGTATATGCCGTGGGTTTTCAGGCTTTCGTATGAGTCTAAAACGTCCGCTAAAAAGGCAAACCAAGTTATGACGCCAAAGGCGGCGATGACGAGCAGAATACGCCAGTTCCACAGCTTTTTCAATTCAAATATAAAAATCCTCACAATAAATCCCTCCGTTTGTATAGTCTTGCGGCAGTAAAACTTGCCGCCGCTAATATAATAAAACACGCAATCAAGCCGATTGTTTCAAAATGCGCCCAAATAATTTCCGCGCCGCCTTCGGTGAACCAACCGCTTCTGTTCGAGTTTATCCAGAGCATAATCGGCGTTAGGTTAAATATGCCCCGTACCCAGCCACCAACTTGGAAAAGGAACATAGCTAAGAATTGCAATACACACAACGCGACGGCGACACCGCAGGAAGCGTACCCGCTCCGAAAAAACGTCCCGATAGCATAGCCGAACAAGCCGAATACCACCGTCAATCCCGCCGCCACTCCGATAGTTGCCCAGAGATACTGACGAACGGTAAAGCTGTGCCATGTTATGAATGGGTCTTGTGAGAAGTTGACATTGAACGAACTTGATACGTTGTCATTCCATACAGCGGAATAATCGTATCGGGCAAAAAATATACACAGGCTGACCGCAAGTATCACTCCAAAAAAGGTTAATCCCGATGTCAGCGAAGCGGCAAGTTTTGTCCCCGAAATGCACCGTCCGGTTTTAGACGATGCTACAAGCGACTCCGTGTTGCGGATGTTCTCAAATCCAGTTGACATCAAAGCGGCAAACATGGCAATCAACACTACCTCCGCGATTATCGCAAAGAACAATTTCTCAAATAAAAAATCGTGCATACCATAAGTTCCTATTCCGAAATATACGGAAAGCGAATCTCCATTTTCCGCTTTTTCGTCAACGACGAGTTGTAGTTTCTCATATTTTTCGCGTATGTTTTCCTCCGCACTGCCACTCATGCCGTGTATTCCGATGTAGTAATCCGCGATACCGCTTGTTTCGTACCCCACAAAGATATTATACGGTTCTGATTCACGCTCTACATATTGGTAAGCATAATCGTATGCGAATATGATAACCACATTCAACACGATGGAAAGAACGGCAAAGCCAATTATGACAGGAGCAATCAGGGTCTTTTTCAGTTCAAACCAAAAGAGCATACTTCACACCGCCTCATCACGATAGACATACAAGAACACATCCTCCAAGTTCGGGCTAACGCTTTGCGCCGCATCGCCGCAATCGGTTTCGGACGCAAACCTTGTAATTGTTTTCCCATTCTCCTGCCGTTCTGTTAATGCAAGGCATCCGTTCGGAATTGCAATGTCTGTTTCGTAAATCTTACCGTTAAGCGATGCGCACAGAGCGGCAGGGTCATCGTTGGCGAACAGCTTGTGGTCTTTGAACATGATTACGCGGTTGGCGATGGTTTCGATGTCCGAAACGATATGCGTTGAAAGAATGACAATCCTATCTTTCGACAGCGATGAGATAAGGTTGCGGAAACGGACGCGCTCTTTGGGGTCAAGACCCGCCGTGGGTTCGTCAAGTATGAGGATTTTTGGGTCGTTTAGCATAGCCTGTGCGATTCCGACACGTTGAATCATGCCGCCCGAAAACTTTTTCATTTTCTTGTTTTTAACGTCTAATAGCCCGACAAGCTCAAGCAGTTCGTCTGTTTTTCGTTTCGCCGGAATGCGGTCGATACATTTAACCGCTGACAAATACAGCAGAAAATCACGCGGGGAATGGTTTTTATAATAACCGAAATCCTGCGGCAAATAGCCGATTATATTGCGGTAGCACGCATCAAGTTTAACTATTTCATCGCCGTTCCATAGAATTTCGCCATTAGTCGGGAAAATTAGCGTGGTCAGCATTTTAATCAGCGTCGTTTTCCCTGCGCCGTTCGGGGCAAGCAAGGCATAAACGCCGCTATTAAATTCAAGGTCAATGTCTTGCAAAGCGGTGAATTTCCCGTATTTTTTAGTTACATTATTAAGCGACAGCATATTTATCTACCTCCGATAACATTTTTGATATTTGATAAACGAAAAAGGCTATTCCGATTAAAGCAACGGCAACCGAAATGATAATCGGCGTATTACTGAGTAGGGTTTCCCACGGTTTACCGAGCGATAAGGTCAGTGCGGCAGTCGCAAACACCCATGCAGCCGAAAACACGGCGTTAGCCCAAAGTTTACGCACATAGCGTATCACCGACATTGACAGTGCGGCGCATACAAACAAAGCCGCAAGACAAAGCGTGAACATCGAAATAAACTCATATGCGGTTTCCATTTTTATAATCGCAACCACCGCCGTAAGCACCGCCCCGGCAACCGAATAACACAAAACCCGAAGCGCAGTGATTTGCCGTATTGTATAGCGGCAGGTCTGTTTGAGTTCGTATAACCCGCAAGCCCGCTCAGACGTTTCAGCGAACACATTTATTAACAAGAAAAACAACGGAGCAACAGCAACGGCAGCGGAAAAACGGTAGTCATAAGGCACGACGACAAACAGCGCCATGACAAGCGCGAAGGTCAGTGCGGCGAACAACAGACTATATCCCATATCCCAAAAGATATATCGGGGGCCGAGGGTTCGGAACATTTCGGTAATCCGCGAACGTGTTGTCTGCGGCGTTACCAAGCCTTGCGCAAGGATGTAGTCAATGCTCGCTCTCTTTTTTTGTTCATCCATAATCCGCAAACTCCTTTCTCAGTAGGTTTATTAAGCGGTAGTATTTTGACTTAACGCTGCTTTCGGGTTGTCCGATTGTCGCTGCGATTGCCGCAAAGGTGTATTCACCGAATATATGAAGCTGAAATATCTTTTGCGTATCATACGGCAGACCGCCGATAAAAGCGCATACTTTTTCGGTGAAATCGCTGTTTTCAAACTTCCGCACAAAATCGGGTTCGGCAATCGGTTCTGTTTCGTTAATCGGTAAAGTTTTTGCTGTTTCGTGATAAGCGCGGGAGCGGAAGTAATCCACCGTTTTATTCGTCGCAATCTTATACAGCCACGTCTTGAAGCTTGCGTTCCTTTTCGGGTCGTAGTGCGAAATAGTCCGCAGGCAGGAAATGAAAATCTCCTGTGTCAAGTCAAACGCTGTGTCTGCGTTCCCAATTTGCCTTTTCACGAACCGATAAATTTCGTCGTAATACCGTCCAATCAGTTCATCGGCAGCGGCACGGTCGCCGTTTTTCCGGATAAGTTTAATCATGCGAAGCTCATCCAATCGCACCACCTCCGTTTCCCTTCATCTATTTATTCGTAGTAGGGAGTAAAATAGTTTCATGCTTAAAAAATTTTCGCTCTACCCTTATTCGCTCGTACTCAACCCCATGCTTAATCGCTGACATTATCTATTCCGGGAATATTTCCAACGTAGTAAAAAATGCAGACTCTTCTATGTCCATATTGTTTCTGGCAGCGTCTTTCGCATTTGTATGACCGGAATAAATGCCATACTCAGCTATATTTTTCGCAGAATACTTCTCTGTGGAAAGCATAATTCCCACATTGCTGGACATTGTGTTATACAAAAACAAGAGATACCACATATATCATTGAACTCCAAAAAGGGCAAAAAATCCTGTGGTAACATCAAATTTTATTTGAATATTTTGGTCTTTGTCACTTTTCGCAGTATAGCCTTCTTTTTGAAGAGGTTGCTTAAATTCTATAAGACAATCTTTTTCAATATCAAGGGTGAGAGCCCCACCGTTTCCAATCTCACCCGCATAGACACCATTCTTATAAATTTTAACTTTTACCATCATTCCAGCCCATTGCTTATTCCTGTATATTCTTAGAGTTCCTTTCCGGCTAGTTGCGGCCTGCGATGGTGGAGCAGAGAATCTCTCATCTTGTTTATGACCACAGTTCTCGCAAAACGCCGAATCGTGACTGACTTCTTTTCCGCAATTCTCGCAGTACATAGCAATATCTCCTTATGGTTCTTGCAAATGTGGGGATTTTCCTATTTTTTAGTATATACATCCCCATCAACGATGTAATTTTTACTATCCTGCCTTCCAAAAGAATAAGAAAGAACATCACCTGAAGAGAGCGAAAGTATAATCATGCCATCTTTGATTCTGTGTTCATAAATAAAACTATCCATTCCATAATAAAGGGTAATTGTGTTGCCTTTGACGATACACTCATATCCCAAAACAGGGTCAAGACCTTCAGTGAGATATGTACCGTTAGGCAATGTTCCGGTGCTACCACCGACACCCCCAAAAAACCTAAAAGCGAAAAATGCCACGAGAAACACTATGGCAAGAACAGGTCCGACAACCACCCAATTTTTGATTGCAGCTTCATGCATTGACCCTGTCTGTTCATAATCATTCACTTTTTCTGGTTTTTGCTCTGGCATCTGTTCATAGCCACAGTGCCGGCAAAATGCCGCACTAGGCTTGACCTCTTTTCCGCATTTTCTACAATACATTACTCACTCCTCCTCCTCGTCCATCGTATGGAGTTGTAGGGGTTCACCCCGGCCAACGACAGGTGAAATGTGGACACACATCACCCACGTGAAGCATACCACACGCCACCGCATATTTCAACAACTCTCCGGCGACAAAAGCAAACGCGAACTTGTTTTTGTCGGCGGGACTTTTGGTGTAGTAATGTGGTTTTGAGGAAAGTCACAGTGGGGCAAGTCGGAAACAGCGGGGATTTGGAGATTTGAAAGAAAATTCAAAAAAAGTATTGACAAGCGGATTTGAATGGGTTATACTAAAATTGGCGATTGAACAGAAGTCGGAACAGTCCGCTGATTTTATAACAGAGGATGGTATAATATAATGAGTTTTAGGGTGCAGTTTACGATAACTGATGCCGAATATGAGGAACTTAAGAGACAGGCTGTCGCTGAGAACTTTCCAAATCTCGCTGAAATGTGCAAAGCGAAGTCATTGGGAAAAAATAGTTATGCTGAACTATACAGAGAAATGGTCAAAAAAATCACCAGGTTGGGGGTAGGTATAGAATTTTACCTTCGTGATATAATTCCAACTCCACCCGCACTTTTAGGTCGGTGGCTCTTCGATGCGGTTGAGAATGGCAGAATATCAGGTGTTAAACACCTGGGCAATGATGGTACAAATCCTGAGCGCTATAAAAAAATGGGTAAGATAATCGCTACTTATGCAGGATGTGGAAAGACTACGTTTGCTGGGATGTGTGGTGAGATTGCTATAGATTTGCACTGTGTGCCTTACAAATATTTCTGCAATGAAAGGGATAATCGAGGTGAATTGGGCAAAGCAGACCCCATAAGTGAAATGCAGCCAGACTGGCCATACAATTATGTTTCGGCTGTTGAGAATGCGCTGAGCCGGCATGAATATATTCTGATTCCATCAGATTTTCGCGTTTTGGCTTTGCTTGCTGAGAAGCAACACTCCTATACGCTAGTATTCCCGCAGAGAGAGTGCCGCGAGGAATATCTACAACGCTATACCGACCGAGGGAACACCGAGAATTTCTTGTCGATATTCTATGGAAATTGGGACTGGTTTATCGACAAACTCGAAGCAAACAGTTACGGAAAACATATTGTGCTTCAACCACATCAGTTTTTGTCTGATGTGATTGAAATAAAAAAATGATTGGAGGAAAAAGGTATATGTGGAATCATTCTCTATTTGTGCAAGACGTCAAAGATAAGGGGGGACTTGCGGTAGTTGCAGCGTCTCTATCAGAGGATTTTAAGTTGAGTACATTAACCGCATGGTATAATAAGACGCGCACCCCTAATTGGGTTTCATTGTCACGTATTGCTATTAAATTGGGCTTTGATGATGAACGGTATGGGTGATCATGTGGACAAATTACAAGCCATTCTCACGGACTGGTGCATCGTCCGTCACCCAGCAATATCAAGGCAATCGAAACCCCAGAACTTGTCTTTGCAAAGCTCAACTGCGGTTACTCGGCAAAGCAAAAAAACGACCCGCGCTACAATGCGGAAAAGGGCGATGCTTTCGCGGATGGACACCGTCTTGTTACAAGTCCGATTATTACTGTTAAGGGCGATAATTGGCATACTCAAGACACCGTGTATACTATTGACGAGAACGACAAAAATCCTGACTTCAACAAATGGTGTGAAGAAAACCAATATCAAACCATGCCTTTTGATTTAATCCGGGAACAGAACGAAGATGAAAATATGCTGTTACGCCACATTTGCGAAAACTGTGGCAAGGAGCAACTTCCCAGTTCGGAGGAAGGCTATAAGCAAGGTTGGGACTATCTGCCCAAGAGGAGTGTGTTCGTGTTCACGCTAATTTCATCAAGAACGTACGGCGATTGCGGCATACAAGAAACGCTTTGGTGGGAAATAACTTTCAAAAAGACCCCGACCGACCAATTAAGCGGAAAATGGAAGTGTGGAGTCACCACATTAAAAAGCGAACCCCGATAACTTTAGTGATTACCGTGGTTCGCCTTTGTTAAATAGTGGTGACCCGTCCGCGACTCGAACGCGGGACACCCTGCTTAAAAGGCAGGTGCTCTGCCGACTGAGCTAACGGGTCGTATTCAATTTTTAGTATTCCCTCCGGTTTAGTATTCCCTCCGGTCAGGGGAGAACACTTGCTTAAGAGGTAGATACTCTGCCGACTGAACTAATGAGTCAAACTCGGTGAATGATAACATACCTTTGCATTGTTGTCAAGCTGTTTTTTGAAAAAAACCTTTTAATTTCTCACTAAAATTTTTGCACCCCTGTAAACACAGGCTTTCTGGCACTTTCCAAGGGAGCGTTTTGCTCCCTCTTCCAAGCGGTATTACAAGATTTCTGGTGATTTTTTAATCGACCTTGTTCCATATTTCCGTATAGGTTTCATTGCCGGAGCCGATTCTTTGGTAATTATATGTCAGAACACCGCCTGATATAGAATAATCACCTATTTTGCTGTATCCGTTGTCTTGATTGATTTTCAAGCGACTCCCTTCCGTTGACCACCTTACATTGATGGAGCCAATATATATTCCAGTGCCGTCAGACCACAATTCCAAGATTTCTGTCGTATTATTTCTTTCTCGTTCCCATCTGCCGGTTAGTTGTTGTTGCATGTTGTTGCCTCCGCATCCTGCCAACACAACCGACAGCATGAGCGCAAGGGCAAGGAAAAGGGAAATGGTTTTTTTCATGGCGTGTGTCCTCCTCATAATTTGGTTTTAAGAATACTGGTTATTTATCACCCTATTCAATTCATCAAAAGTATTGTGATTATACGCTACCCCTCTATGAGTTGCGGTTAACGCCCTGCAATTTAGGAAAGGGTTATTCGCTATGTAATTTACACTGACAGGTATTTCTAAGCTTCTTAATGAAACACAATTCATAAATGCCCTTGACCCTATCGAAACAAGAGAATCAGGAAGCGTAATATTTGACAATACCGTACAACCTTGGAACGCTTCGTCTAAAATCCCAATAACTCCTTTTTCAATCTTAACACTAGCTAATTTTGTGCAATTCATAAATGCTTTGTCATAGATGCGTTCCACGCTGCCGGGGATCGAAACGTTTGTCAGCCCTGTATCGCTAAAAGCACCGCCGCCAATCTCGGTTACGCTGTTAGGAATCGAAACGCTTGTCAAATTGGCGCTTCCGCTGAATGTATTCCCTCCGATAAATGTTACACCATTAGGAATCGTGACGCTTGTCAAGCCTGAATTTATAAATGCGCCACCAAGCACACGACCAGATACATAACCATGAATTTCTGTCACGCTGCTCCCAATGGTAACACTCGTCATGCTTCGGGTATTCCTAAATGTCTCTTCCTTTATAATTGTTATTCCATTGCCAATAACGGCGTTTCTTAAATTCGGGCAATCTGCAAATGCACCGATGCCAAGTTCCGTCACACTGTCGGGGATGATCGCGTTTGCCAGCCCTGCACCTTGAAACGCGTCATCGCCAATTGATGTTACGCCATCAGGAATCGTGATACTTGACAAATTTGTAGCACGGCGAAATGCGTTCTTTTCTATTGTTGTCACTCCGTGGGGAATAATAACTTGCTCTATAAAAGCATGGCCTGTGCCGGAAACCAAATGATTGTCTTTTGAAAATGCACTATTGGCAATAATTTTCACAGTATCGCCGTCAATTTCCGCAGGGATGCGTATGACTGCGGAATTGCCTATGTATCCTGTAATTTCAACGCCGTCTATCACCGCATCGTATATGTAAGTAAAATCGCTTGCAGGCGATTCCGGTATTTCTTCGGGCTGCCAATCACCCATATTTTCAGACACCTCCGTCTGCTCCACAGGGACAGGCGTGGCTATTCCTGTCTGTGGCGGCGGAGCGGTATTGAATTGTCCCGGTTCTTCGTAACTGCCGCTGCAAGCGGCAAGAGCAAGCAGCATCGGCAGAACAAGACCCGCTGTCAATTTCTTTATCATGTAGACACCCCCTCCGTATTACTGCTTGATATACTTCGTACCGTCAATAAAAAATGACGTTGAAGTTATTTCGGTAATTTTGCATTTCATTGTGTTTGCGACACCAAGCAATGAGGAATCTATTGTAATTGTGTCGCCGTCAATGCTGTATGTGCCTTGCGTAGAAACAAGCCCTCCAATCGTGGAAAGTGTGACTTCGTTGCTGCCGCTGAATGACCATGTCTGCGAAACAAGCCCCTCGGATTTGTATGTTCCGTTTTTGGGTTTGCTTAGATTGCCGCCGCATCCGGATAACGCCGTTAACAGCAAGAGAGCAAGGATTACGGAAATGACTTTTTTCATGGCGTGTGACCTCCTTTATGATTTTGGTACAATCTGTTCTTGGCAATTAGGATCGAGCCTTCTTGCCGCCGTGTGTACACAGTTGCGCATTTTTTCAAGCCTTTCAACAATCATCTTTTGGACATAAACGATCCCCATATCGGAACCCCGGAGTTGGTTGAAGCAAAACAGAATTTGAGTTTCGCTTCCTTGTTCGGTGAAAACAATTGACGTGGTTACACCGCCGTCTTGGATGACTATTCCCATCTTGTCTGTGGAGTACGCAATCTGAAAACCGCCACCGCCAAATCTCGGTTTGTTCCAAAAATTATAAGATGCTGCAAGTTCTTTTTGGAAATCAAGAAGAGCGTTATGTATTTCCTTTTTGGCGGTTTCCGTGTCAGCGTTCACACGATATACAAACGTATTGTTGACTGCGGTTTCAATACGTTTGTCTAAGTCGGGAACATTCAAAACCTTTTTGGCTATTGGACGGTCAATTTTTTCGTGGATCAAATCTTCCAGTTTTAGAACGATTTTATACACGATGAACCCGGCAACAAGTCCGATTATGATGTTAACCGCCACGCTGTCAATCACATAGCCGGAAGCGATTCCTACAATAAACCCAGCCACACCGCCCACATAATAAGCTGATGTTAAACGCATTATTAAAAGCTCCTTTCCACTTGATGCCCTCAATGTAACACCATTTCGCTTATATTATAACACGTGTAATTCGTGTCAATAGTTTTTCAAAAAAATATTTTGGAAGTAACTTTATTATGAGCAACAAAACATTGCCCGCCGGACGGAAATTGCAATCAAAATCAACGGCGTAAAAGTCAGCAAGGATATGAACAAATATCTTTCCCAACTCACCTACACCGACAACGAAGAGTACAAAACGGACGATTTGCAAATATCCATTGACGACAGGGAAAGGGTTTGGATTCGGGACTGGCTGAAACAGAAAAAAATGTAGGATATAAAATTTCGCACAAGCCTTGCCACCACCCTTATTTTCTGCTATACTTTTACCAAACTATACGAAAGAAGAGGTGCGTACATAATGAGCGATAACAACACTGCAAAAACAATGGAAGAAGAATACAGCCCGGACACATCGAACGCAAAAAAGTGGTCGGATTTTGTAGAAACGACCGCTTTGGATTTCTTTGCCGCCAACAAACTTGAAAAAATTTCACTGGAAGATGGTCAGGGCAATAAAGCCAAAATGATTCGCACTAAGGACAACGACATCAAACTCGAATATTCCACGACAAAATTGCTGTAAAAAAGAATAACTCATTTTGAGGTTTTCCGAAAGAGTTTCAAACTGCTTGCCCCACTGATTTCAGAAAGATGTTGGGTACAGCCGAGTCCTTTGCCGGACTCGGCTGTACCATCGGAGCAGCAGGGGAGTTATTGGAAAGTGTCGATGATGTCTTTGAGACCTTGGGCAACGTTGTCGCCATAATCGGCAAGAGAGGCATCATAACTAATCGTATAAAGGGCATTATCCCGGATAAATTGTGCGTATACATATCCAGCATCATCGTGATCTTCAGTCCTAACCCATATCACGGCTTTGATGCCGTTTGCTTTGCTGGTATAATAGGTGGGTTCACCTGTTTGTCCATCTTCTAACATTACCATTCCGTTTTCAAAGCCTTTTTTATTGCTGATGTGAAAGTTCACTAGGCAATTCACATCTTTCTCCAGGGTTGCGTCAAGAGTTACGTACACATATCGCTCACTTTCATCATATCGCTCACCTTCATTGTAATAACTTTTCCCAAAGTCCGAAAGCCGACCCTCAACAGCTCCTTTCAATGGCAGTGTACTCAGGGAGATGGGAACACCAAAGAAGTCTGAGGCTTCGTTCCATGAGTCAAAGGAACGATTGTATGTGTCCCATGCCCACCCATCAATTTCATCAACCTCAGCCTCCGTTGTGTTAATGTATTCGCGGAGTTCTGTACTAAGCGGATAGGCAGGCATTTTATCCGTTTGCGTAAAAAATTCCGTACCGATTTCGACCCCGAACCATAATCCGCCGAAACCTGTTGCAACGGCCCATACAGCGGTTGTCATCACTGCGATTGCGGCTGCGATCAGGATGGCTTTGCGTACCGGGCGATGGACAACCCGTTTAGGAGTGCGGCCGGAATGTACTGTTTCGAGGATATTGCTGAGGATTCGCTCATGCGAAGGTTCATCTGTTTTAATTTTGCTCAGAGAATCCGAGACTTTGTTGTTCATCATGGAAAGTACCTCCTAATTGTTCTTTTAGAATTTTACGCGCCTGTGAAAGATAATATCGGATCGTTGATTGCGGTTTTTGGAGTATTTTTGAGATTTCAACGCTGTCATAACCCTCGTAATAATAGAGGTATATCACCGTTTTATACTTGCTGGGCAAGTCCAAGACAACGCTGAGTGTATGATCTATATCTGATTGTCCTGAAAGATGATTGTAATCCTCTAGATTTTCACGTTTGCGCCACCAATGCCGAAGATTGTCTTTGCATAAATTTCCCGCTGTTCGGATGAGCCACGCCTCTTCATGCGTCGAGTCGTTGAACACCGTCCCGGATTGAATGAGTTTGCAGAAAGTGTCGTGTACAGCATCTTCCGTATCTGCGGCATTCTTCATATGCAAAAAACAAACACGGTATATTTTTTCTTTATGACGCTCATAAAGTTCTGCGATCTCTCTGTCCGTACGCAACAAAGAGTTTGCCATGCTCTCACCTCCTTCACTTAGTAAACGAATGGCCGAGCCGATACGTTGGCAAATAGATAAAATTTATTTTTACCATTTTTGTATTTTTCATTATGCCACTGTAATCCGGCCAAGTAAAGAGCCAATCTGTTGATAGTTTTGTCCCAAAGGTGCATTTGTAAAAAAACAACGGCAGTCCCAACAGCGGCATTTGGAAACCATCCCAAATTCGCCTCACTGGGATTGAGTATGAGGCTTGTTTGGGCAATTTCACCAGCTTTTGGCAATATTCCTGTCTTTTTTGCGTGTAATTTGTCCGTGACAGCTCATGTGCCACCCTCCCTTCCTCAAAAATATAGCGACCGGGAATCAACTCCCCGACCGCCGGCCGACACCTATAATCTACAAACAGGCTGTCCAATGGAGTGCTATGGCGGGACGGTTTTCCGTTCGCTGTGATCCGTATGACGAACTCTCCGCATTATTGCTCAAAGCAATTCGTAAACAGGCCAAAAAATCCAACTTTGCAGATTTGCCCGCCCCATCAGAATCGGCACTTTCCTGCCAAATTACCGGCCAGAAGAAGGATGGGTTGGCATTATATGAAAGGCTTGTCCGCAAAGAAATTACCGCAGACGAATACAAAGCGACCCACGATGCCGAAATTGATCGCCTGACCCGAAATCAAGCCGCCCTAAAAGAAGAATTGAGGACGCAGGCAGCGGGGCAAAAGACTGCGGGGCAATTGCAAAAGCTGCTTGAAACGTCCGGAAAGGCTCAAAAGTTGCCACAATTATTTGTTGATTTGCTCATCAACAGGGTGGATATTTATCCCAGGGGCAAGGTGACGGCAGACTGGAAGATTCCGGGGATGATGTGGTTGTGAAAGGCTGAAATAAAAGTCAACACAATCACCCTGACCCAAAAGGGCATCCGTATTCTATTGAAACGTGAGGATATTCCTCATGTTTTGAGCCATTGCCCAGAAATCGGAAAATACCCGGTAGCACTGGTCTAACGGCAAAATCTACTACGGCCATAGCAGATAAGCGATGGATTAGGCTATTCACCCTGCAACAGGAGGGTTAATTGCTATCTTGCAGATTTTTTTTTCATGTTCTGTTGCCAGTGCATGGATTTCTTCTATGCTCTTATCTTTCCACAAATGGCGTTGCCACTCGGTATAGTCAAACGTATCACGTTTAACCATGCTGATGAAACGCTCGGCATCCACTGCTCCGAGGATGGATATAAGACCGTCCATTGCTTCAACACGAAGGGCTGTATCAGCTTTCATTCCTATTCCTCCATTTCTCTGACAAAATCAATAGGGTTTATTATTTTGATTTCTGCTATGGTTTTATTCAAAATACCACGGTCTGTCGTAATGAAAAATTCGCAATCATTCTCTATGGCACAGGCGATGTGCAGAGCATCTTTGGGCTTGATTCCGAGTTTCATAATCTCAAGCCCTGTCGATAAAACATTGTCCGATGATGGGCAGTAATTATCGGCAATTTCTTTCCAAGGAGCAATAGTGTTTCTTTTTTCTTCATATGGATTATTGGAGTTCTCATAATCCATCATGTATGATCAACAGAGAGAATACTTCTTTTCACGGATATTGGCTCTGAATTCAACAGTGTCTCTGCTTCCCTTTGCGTGAGGATCATTGCCAATCGGTAATGATATTTTTCCATCTTGTCCTTTTTTGATGTTTTTCAAAACTTCCCTTTTCATCTCTACCGCCCCCTAATTTTTGTTTTTCGAGGGCAGGGGTGCGGATAACCGCAATATTTGAGACCGGGAATTATGAAAGTATCTTCCATAATTCTATTGTACCAGAAAATCGCCTTTTTGTCAAGTGTTTAACTCCAACTTTCGCTAGAAATCTACAAATGGTGGGGCAAACCCAACCGTCCCGAATCTTTTCTCATTTTGAATTGACCCTTTCAGTTTATTATGGAACTCTATTGCCATATCGGTCAACTATGACAGTGGATGTACCTGCCCTTGCTGCCATCACGCCCACTGAGAGTCCAATTGCTACCGTACCAATCAGAGCCTTTCCCGCCATTACCCCACAATACTTAAGTCCTTTAGAAGCCACAGACCGTAACCCTGATTTGACAATCTGATGAAATTCATCCATTGCTTCTTCTAACTCTCTATCAGCTTCTTCAATCGCTTGAATGAGTTGCCTATCCGCATGTTTCCGGAAGTGTCTGTCAAATCGTTCAATCATTGCTTTGTATCTCATATATGCCCAATAGCATGATATAATATAAGAATGAATAACGAAATAAAAAAGCAATGTCCGCGTTGCAAGGCAGAAGACGGACAAATGAAAAATGGATGCAATAGGTCAGGGACCCAACAAATACTCTGCCGCCACTGCAAAAAAACGGCTCAAATCCTCGAATCTAATCACCAATATTTAGAGCTTTATTGGTTTGTAGATGCATATAATGCTTTCGGCGCAGCAAAAATGAAATTCCGTCAAAATCGTGACCCTAATTCCCGCGAGCTGCCCTTCTCCGTATTAGACTTCCTGCAATCA